>NZ_JAYROR010000128.1:0-1669 GCF_041911615.1 Zoogloea sp.
GATCCTATCCCTTAACCTTGGCGATTTCCGCCTTGAGTTCAGGGATGACGGTGTTGATATCGCCGACGAGGCCGTAGTCCGCCACCTGGAAGATGGGGGCCTCCTCGTCCTTGTTGACGGCGACGATGACCTTGGAGTCCTTCATGCCGGCGAGATGCTGGATGGCGCCGGAGATGCCGAGGGCGACGTACAGCTCGGGGGCGACGACCTTGCCGGTCTGGCCCACCTGCCAGTCGTTCGGGGCATAGCCCGCATCCACCGCGGCGCGCGAGGCGCCCACCGCCGCGCCCAGCGCGTCGGCCAGAGGCTCGATCAGCTCGGCGAACTTCTCCCGCGAGCCCACCGCGCGGCCACCCGACACGATGATCTTCGCGGCGGTCAGCTCGGGACGGTCGGAGGCGGCGATGCTCTCTTCCACGAAGGTGGAGAGCGCCGGGTCGGACGCCGCGCCCACAGTCTCGATGGCGGCCGAGCCGCCTTCGGGCGTGGCGGCGAAGGAGGCGGTGCGCACCGTCACCACCTTCTTGGCGTCGTTGGACTTCACCGTCTGGATGGCGTTGCCGGCATAGATGGGCCGCTCGAACGTGTCGGGCGCCACCACCTTGATGATGTCGGACACCTGCATCACGTCCAAGAGCGCGGCGACGCGCGGCAGCACGTTCTTGGCGCTGGCGGTGGAGGGGCCGACGATGGCGTCGTAGGACCCGGCCAGCGAAACGAGCAGCGCCGCCAGCGGCTCGGCGAGGCGGTGCGCATAGAGCGCATCGTCGGCGAGCAGCACCTTCTCGACGCCCGAGAGCTTCGCGGCGGCCTCGGCCACGCCCTTGGCATTCTGGCCGGCGACCAGCACATGCACCGGCGCGCCCATGGCGGCGGCGGCGGTGAGGGCCTTGGCGGTGACGCCGTTGAGGGCCGAATTGTCGTGTTCGGCAATGAGCAGAACGGCCATCAGATCACCCCCGCCTCATCCTTGAGCTTCGCCACCAGCTCGGCCACCGAGCCCACCTTCACGCCCGCCTTGCGGCCGGCCGGCTCGGCGGTCTTCAGCACCTCGAGCCGGGGGGCGACGTCGACGCCGTAATCGGCCGGCGTCTTCTCGGCGATGGGCTTCTTCTTCGCCTTCATGATGTTGGGGAGCGAGGCGTAGCGCGGCTCGTTGAGGCGCAGGTCCGTCGTGACGATGGCCGGGCCGTTGAGCTTGAGGGTCTGCAGGCCGCCGTCGATCTCGCGGGTGACGAGAGCGCCGCCGTCCTCCACCACGACCTTGGAGGCGAAGGTGGCCTGAGGCCAGCCCAGAAGCGCCGCCAGCATCTGGCCGGTCTGGTTGCAGTCGTCGTCGATGGCCTGCTTGCCGAGGATCACGAGGCCGGGGGCTTCCTCGCCCACCACGCCCTTGAGAATCTTGGCGACGGCGAGCGGCTCGACCACGCCGTCGGTCTTCACCAGGATGCCGCGGTCGGCACCCATGGCCAGCGCCGTGCGCAGCGTCTCGGAGGCCTGGGCCGGTCCGATGGACACCGCAATCACTTCGGTCGCCTTGCCGGCTTCCTTGAGGCGCAGCGCCTCTTCCACCGCGATCTCGTCGAACGGGTTCATGGACATCTTGACGTTGGCCAGCTCCACGCCCGACCCGTCAGACTTCACCCGGACCTTAACGTTGTAATCCACC
>NZ_JAYROR010000129.1:0-49403 GCF_041911615.1 Zoogloea sp.
CAGGTGGGCGCGCTCGTCGTCGCGGCCGGGCCCGAAGGCGAGGCGCCCCAGCACCAGCGCGTCGGACACCGTTTCGGCCGGCGGCGCGGAACGGCGGCCGGTTTTCAGTTGCGCCATCGTCATCCTCCAGGCATCGCATCGCGGCGGATGATAGCCCGCGCGGTTTGCAGCGGGCTTGCAGACGCCCGGAACCGACACCGCCGTTTCGTATCCAATCGTTAAGATCCGCCCCGGAACCGGGCGTGGCCCACGAAGCCGCGCACCTCCCGCAGTCGCACCCCGATTTTGCGAGGATTCCACCATGGCCGAGCAGGACCCGTTGCGCGCCCCCGTCGGCGCCAGCCTCGACGACAAATACACTGCCGCCGGACGCGTCTACCTCACCGGCTACCAGGCGCTGGTGCGCCTGCTGCTGATCCAGCGCGAACGCGACCGGGCCGCCGGGCTCAACACCGCCGGCTTCATTTCGGGCTATCGCGGCTCGCCGCTGGGCGGGCTCGACCTGAGCCTCTGGAAGGCCCGCCAGCACCTCGAAAACCACGACATCGTCTTTCAGCCCGGCATCAACGAGGACATGGCCGCCACCGCCGTGTGGGGCAGCCAGCAGGTGGCCTTGTCGCCGCGGGCGCGGGTGCAGGGCGTGTTCGCGATGTGGTACGGCAAGGGGCCGGGCGTCGATCGCTGCGGCGACGTCTTCCGCCACGCCAACGCCGCCGGCAGCGGGCGCTTCGGCGGTGTGCTGGCGATCGCCGGCGACGACCACGCGGCCAAGTCGTCCACCCTGCCCCACCAGACCGACCACTTCTTCAAGTCGATGATGATGCCGGTGCTGGCCCCCGCCGGGGTGCAGGAATACCTCGACTTCGGCGTGCATGGCTGGGCCCTGTCGCGCTATTCGGGCTGCTGGGTGGCCTTCAAGGCGCTGGCCGACACGGTGGAAACCTCGGCCTCGGTGGACGTGGACCCGCAGCGGGTCGTGACGGTGATGCCCACCGACTTCGCCCTGCCGCCGGACGGGCTCAACATCCGTTGGCCCGACCCACCCCTGGTGCAGGAAAAACGCCTGCTCCACTTCAAGCTCTACGCCGCCCTGGCCTACTGCCGGGCCAACGGCCTGAACCGCGTGGTCATCGATTCGCCGACGCCCCGGCTCGGCATCATCACCAGCGGCAAGAGCTACCTCGACGTTCGCCAGGCCTTCGACGACCTGGGCATCGACGAGGCGCTCGCCGCCGAGATCGGCATCCGGCTCTACAAGGTGGGCATGGTGTGGCCGCTCGAAGCCGAAGGCGTGCGCCGCTTCGCCGAGGGGCTGGACGAGATCCTAGTCGTCGAGGAAAAGCGCCAGCTCATCGAGTACCAGCTCAAGGAAGAGCTCTACAACTGGCGCGAGGACGTGCGCCCGCGGGTGATCGGCAAGTTTGACGAAAAGGGCGAATGGGCGCTGATCGCTGCCGCCGGACCGGACGGACGGCGCACCGTGGACCACGGCGACTGGCTGCTGCCGGCCGCCGGCGAGCTCTCGCCGGCGCTGATCGCGCGGGTGATCGCAGCGCGCATCGGGCGCTTCTTCACCTCGGCCCGCATCGAGACGCGGCTGGCCTTCCTCACCGCCAAGGACCACACCCTCGCTCACCGGGTGTTCGCCATCGACCGGGTGCCCACCTTCTGTCCCGGCTGCCCCCACAACACCTCCACCCAGGTGCCCGACGGCAGCCGCGCCACCGCCGGCATCGGCTGCCACTACATGGCCAGCTTCATGCCCGACCGGCGCACCGGCGCCTTCACCCACATGGGCGGCGAAGGCGTGCCGTGGGTCGGCCAGGCGCCCTTCACCGACGAGCCGCACATCTTCGCCAACCTGGGCGACGGCACCTATTTCCACTCCGGCATCCTGGCGATCCGCCAGGCGGTGGCGGCCTTCAACCGCGCGCCCCACGGCCGTCAGCCCACCCGCGGCATCACCTACAAGATTCTCTTCAACGACGCGGTGGCGATGACCGGCGGCCAGCCGGTGGATGGCGAGCTCACCGTGCCCAGGCTGATCCGCCAGCTCCAGGCCGAAGGCGTGGGCAGCATCGTCCTCGTCACCGACGGCACCGACCGCCCGTGGCACGTGGCCGACATCCCCCACGGCGTGTCCATCCGCCACCGGGACGAACTGGACGTGATCCAGCGCGAACTGCGCACCCTGCCCGGCGTGTCGGCGCTGGTGTTCGACCAGACCTGCGCCGCCGAAAAGCGCCGCCGCCGCAAACGCGGCACCTACCCCGACCCGCAGACCCGCGTCTTCATCAACGAGGCGGTGTGCGAGGGCTGCGGCGACTGCGGGCGCGAATCCAACTGCATGGCGATCCTGCCGGTCGAGACCGAGTTCGGCCGCAAGCGGCAGATCGACCAGTCGGCCTGCAACAAGGATTTCTCGTGCATGAACGGCTTCTGCCCGAGCTTCGTGACCATCGAGGGCGGGCGGGTGCGACGCGGCAAGAGCGCCGAGGTGGACGCCAGCCGCATCAAGGCGCCGCCGCCCCCGACCCTGCCCGCCACCGCCGACCCCTGGAACATCCTCGTCACCGGCGTCGGCGGCACGGGTGTCGTCACCATCGGTGCGCTGATCGGCATGGCCGCCCACCTGGACGGCAAGGGCGTCACCGTGCTCGACATGACCGGCCTGGCCCAGAAGGGCGGCTCGGTGTTCAGCCACATCCGCATCGCCGACCGGCCCGAACATCTCCACGCGGTGCGCATCGCGGTGGGCGAGGCCAACGCGGTGATCGGCGGCGACGTGGTCGTCACCGCCAGCACCGACGCCCTGTCGCGGATGGCGGTGGGCACCACCCACGGGGTCGTCAATTGCAGCGAAACGCCCACCTCGGAATTCACCCGCAACCCCGACTGGCAGTTTCCCCTCGACAAGATGCAGGCCGCCATCGTCGAGGCGGTCGGCAGCGACGCCTGCCGCTTCCTCGACGCCCACGCGCTGGCCACCGCGCTCATGGGCGACGCCATCGCCACCAACCTGTTCCTGCTCGGTTTTGCCTGGCAGAAGGGCTGGGTGCCGGTGAGCGAAGCCAGCCTCGACAAGGCGATCGACCTCAACGGGGCCGCGGTGGAGATGAACCGCCAGGCCTTCCTGTGGGGCCGCCGCGCGGCGGTGGACCTGACCGGCGTGCAGCGCCTGGTCAACCCGGCGCCGGTCATCCCGATCCGCCCGGCCACTGGCGCGGACGCCCTGGACGCCCGCATCGCCCGCCGCGCAGCCTTCCTCACCGACTACCAGGACGCCGCCTACGCAAAGCGCTACACCGATTTCGTCGCCCGCGTACGCGCTGCCGAGGCGCCCTTCGGCGGCCAGCGCCTCACCGAGGCGGTGGCCGACAACCACTTCAAGCTGCTCGCCTGCAAGGACGAGTACGAAGTGGCCCGCCTGTTCGCCGACCCGGCCTTCTGGGCGCAGATCGACGCGCGCTTCGAGGGCGATTTCACGGTGAACTTCCACCTCGCGCCGACCTTCCTGGCGCGGCCCGACCCGGCCTCCGGGCGCATCCGCAAGCTGAAGTTCGGGCCGTGGATGAAGACCGCGTTCCGCTGGCTCGCCAAGCTGCGCCGCCTGCGCGGCACGCCCCTCGACGTGTTCGGCTACCACCCGGAACGCCGCGCCGAACGGGCCCTCACCGCCCAGTACGAGGCCGACATCGGCAAGCTCATCGGCGAACTCGACGCCGGCCGGATCGGCCTCGCCACCGAGCTCGCCCGCCTGCCCGAAGACATCCGCGGCTACGGCCACGTCAAGGCCGGCGCGATGAAGCGGGCCGCGGAAAAGCGTGAGGCGCTGCTGACGAAGTGGCGCGAAGCGGGCAAGCGGCCGGCCCACGTGGCGTGAGAGGGGGCGGCGGACGGCGCCGGTGGGTCTCCCGTAGGTCAGGGCCGCCGGTCATCCCCTCCGACTCCGCTCGAAGCCATCGGAGCCCGTCGGCGACAGCTTGCGGTCTGACGGCAAGCCGGGCGGGGCCTTCGCCGTCGGGCTACGCAGTTAGAATCCGCCCCTCGCTTCACCCCGCGCGACGCTCACGCGCGTCTCCGGGCGTGAGCGCCCTATCCGGGAGATGCTCGCGAGCCTCTCCTGGAGTGTGCTGCCCTATCGGAAAGACTCTCGCGTGCCTCTCGCGGACAGGCCTGGTCTATCCGGGAGAGGCACGGGTTGCCTCTTTTTGACGCTCGCGAGCCTCTCCGGGAGTGCGCTGTCCTATCGGAAAGATGCTCGCGTGCCTCTCGTGGACAGGCTTGGTCTATCCGCGAGAGGGACGGGTTGCCTCTTTTTGACGCTCGCGAGCCACTCCGGGAGTGTGCAGCCCTATCGGAAAGATGCTCGCGTGCCTCTCGCAGACAGGCTTGGTCTATCCGGGAGAGGGACGGCTTGCCTCTTTTTGACGCTCGCGAGCCACTCCGGGAGTGCGCCGCCCTATCCGGAGACGCTCGCGAGGGGCTCGCCGACTGGCGCGGGCAGCTCGCCGGTGGTCGTGGGGGTGTCGGCTGGCGGCGCGACGGTGTCCGCCCCCGTCCGACGCGACACGCTAAACTGGCGCCCCATGCGCCGCCCGCTCCCCTTCGTCCTGCCGCCCGCCCTCAAGGCCTTGCTCGCCCAGCTGGCCGGCCTCGCCGTGGCCTTCGGCGTCGGGCGCAGCGGCGTGCTGCCGGCGGGCATCTGGCCGCTGGTGGCGGTGCAGGCGCTGGCCGCCGCCGGGGCCGCCACGCTGCTCAAAAGCGCCCGCTGGTGGCGCTGGATTCACCTGGGTTTCACGCCCCTGGTGGCCGGGGCGCTGCTGCTGGGGATCGCGCCGGGCTGGTATCTGGCGGCCTTCGTGGTGTTTGCGCTGATCTACTGGAGCAGCTTCCGCACCCAGGTGCCCCTGTTCCTGTCCAACCCGCAGGTCGCCGAGGCCGTCGCCGGGCTGCTGCCGCGGGAGCTGCCGCCACGGGTCATCGACCTGGGCAGCGGCACCGGCTCGCTGCTGCGCCCGCTGGCGCGCCTGCGCCCCGACTGCCGCTGCGAAGGGGTCGAGTCGGCCCCCGCGCCCTACCTGCTGTCGCGCCTGCTGGCTCGCCGCCAACCCAACATCGCCCTGGCGCGGGGCGATTTCTGGAAGATCGACTGGTCGGACTACGACCTAGTGTACGCCTTCCTCTCGCCGGTGCCGATGCCCGCGGTGTGGCGCAAGGCCTGCGCCGAGCTGCGCCCCGGCGCCGTGCTGGTGAGCAACAGTTTTCCGGTCGAGGATGTCGAGCCGGAACGCATCGTCACCCTCGACGACCGGCGCGGCACGCGACTCTACTGCTACCTGCCGGCCGGCCCCAAGCCTTTGGCGAAAAAAGGAATTGGCAACCGATAAGCGGCCTTTTCCGCCCTCAATTCCATCGCTCCCCGTGCCGTTAGTGCGGCAATAATGGCGTCATCGCGCCGTGCGTTCAGCGAGAGGAATTCGACCATGTCCCGGATCATCTGCATCATCGGCAACAAGGGCGGCACCGGCAAGACGACCCTGTCCCACATGCTGTGCCAGGGGCTCGGCCTGCTCGGCCAGCGCTCCGCCTGCGTGCTCACCGACACCCACCGGGAGCCCCTGTCGCCCGACGGCCGCCGCTACGTGACCGCCGACGCCCGCACCCCCGAGGCGCTGACCAAGATCGTCGGCAAGCTGCGCACGATGCAGGGCTGGGTCGGCGTCGTCGATGGCGGCGGCAACCGCGCCGAGGTGGATCGCACCCTCGACGGCCTCGCCGACGTGGTCATCCTGCCCTTCCGCGACTCCCACGAAGACCTGCGCACCGTGCTGGGCGACCTGCAGCAGTTTCCCCACGCCTACGCCCTGCCGTCCCAATGGCCCACCAACGCCTGGCAGCGCGACGCGGCCGACCGCAACGTGGCGCAGCTGCTCGGCGACTACCGCGATCGCCTGCTCAACCCGGTCGTCAGCCTCTCCGCATCCAAGCTGCTGCTGCAGAAGCACATCCCGGACGGCCTTCCATCCAACCTCGCCAACGCCTGCCGGGCGCTCGCGCGGCAGGTGATGGAGGTGGTCGAGATCGGCGACACCGACGGCGCGCACGCCGTATCCGGCACCGACGCCCCCGTGCGTGCGTCCGGCCCGACCGGCTACGAAGCGGCAGCCCACCCCTGACAGCACGGCCACCGGGCGCCGACGACCGCAAAAAAAACCCTACTCACCCCTGGAGAATTCCCCCCGCCACGCCGAAAACAATCCATCGAGCCGCCAATTCGAGCCGGCCGGGGGGATTTTCGATGCGAACCAATCAACCGATCACCAGCAACGAACACGTTTTCGGCGACGACGTCGCGATCATCTCCCACACCGACGCCGAGGGACGGATCACCTTCGTCAATGACGACTTCGTCGCCGTCAGCGGCTTCGACGTGGACGAACTGATCGGCGAACACCACAACATCGTCCGCCACCCGGACATGCCCGAAGGCGCCTTCCGCGACCTGTGGGCCACCCTGCGGCGCGGCCGGCCCTGGTCGGGGCTGGTCAAGAACCGCTGCAAGAACGGCGACTTCTACTGGGTGCGCGCCTCGGTCACGCCCAAGCCCGACGGTGGCTTCATGTCGGTACGGGTCAAGCCCGGCGCCGCCGAAGTGCGGGCCGCCGACGCCCTGTACCGGCGCATGAAGGCCGACCCCACGCTTCGCCTGCGCGAAGGCCGGCTGCGGCGCAGCGGCCCCGCCGGACTGGCCGACCGCGCCCTGGCGCTGATCGACGACATGCCGATCGGCCGCCGCCTGCTCGGCGTGATGCTGATCGTGATGATCCTGCTGGCCGGCACGCTGGTGGACAGTCAGCGCTCGGCCAGCCAGATCGAGGCCCGCTACCACGCCCACATCAGCCGCGACGTGGCGCGCCGGGTGGATTTCTACGGCCTCTACGCCCAGGGGCTGCAGATGGGGCAGGCACTGCGCAACGCGATGCTCGACCCGACCAACCCGAAGGCCTACGAAAACTACCAGAGAGCCGCCCGCAGCTTCGACGACATCGTCGGCAAGGCCCGCGGCCTCGACGAGCAAGCCTTCAAGTCCGGCCTGCCCGACCGCATCCAGCAACTGCGCAACGAGCAGAAAGCCATCCACGACACGCTGTTCGCCCTGGTCAAGGCCGGCCAGGCCGACGACGCCCGCGCGGCCCTCAACAAGGACGAAACACCCAAGTGGCGGGCCATGCGCGACCTGCTGCTGGCCGAGATCCAGCGCCTCGACGACGCCTCGCCACGCCTGCTCGAAGCGCTCAGCGCCGAATCCGACGCCGCCCGCCAGCGCAGCCTGGCCTTCGGGCTCGGCGCCATCGTGCTCGGGCTGGCCCTCGGCGCCGGGCTGCTCGCCCGCACCGCCCATCAGGCCGAACA
This sequence comes from Zoogloea sp., assembly GCF_041911615.1. Taxonomy (GTDB): domain Bacteria; phylum Pseudomonadota; class Gammaproteobacteria; order Burkholderiales; family Rhodocyclaceae; genus Zoogloea. The sequence goes on from NZ_JAYROR010000129.1 coordinate 7,417, forward strand.
CGCCAAGACCACCGTGGCGGCCGTCGCCGGCGGCAACCTGACCCTCGCGATCCAGCCCGGCAGCAGCGACGAGATCGGCGAAATCCTCACCCACGTCGCCATGCTGCGCAACCGCCTGCACGAGGCGATCAGCCTGATCCAGCAAAGCGCCCGCACCCTCGCCGACTGCAGCGGCCGGCTCGCCCAGGCCAGCGACGCCACCGTGCGGGCCACCGCCCAGCAATCGGCTACCCTGGTCAGCGTCGCGGCCACCGTCGAGCAGCTCTCCGCCGGCGCCGCCACGATGAGCGACGACGCCCACGCCGCGATGGAAGCCACCCAGCGCTCCGTGAGCACCACCCGCGACAGCGCCGCGATCAGCCGCGGCGCCGCCGAACGCATTGGCAGCGCCGCCACCCTGGTGGCCAACACCGAGGGGCGCATCGCCGAGCTGTCGCAAATGTCCGGCGAGATCGGCCGCGTCACCCAGGTCATCCGCGAGATCGCCGACCAGACCAACCTGCTCGCCCTCAACGCCGCCATCGAAGCCGCCCGGGCCGGCGAGCAGGGCCGCGGCTTCGCGGTGGTGGCCGACGAGGTGCGCAAGCTGGCCGAACGCACCGGCCAGTCCACCCAGGAAATCTCCACCGTGATCCAGCGCATCCAGGCGATCAGCGGCGCGGTGGCCGGCGACATGGCCACCAGCAGCCGCGAAGTGGGCGACGGCGCACGCAACGCCCTGCACGCCGGCGACGTGGCGGCCTCGGTCGAAACCGAAGCGGTCGCCGCCGGGCTCGCCGTCGAACGCATCAACGCCGCCCTCGCGGAAAGCAGCAGCGCCACCCGCGACATCGCCCGACGCATGGAAGAGGTGGCCAACGACGCCCGCAGCGACGCCGAGATCGCCCGCCACTCCGCCGACGAAGCCCGCGAGATCGGCCGCCTCGCCGAAAAGCTCAACGCCCTGGCAGCGCAGTTCCACGCCTGACGGCCGGACATCGGCCACGCAGGCGTTTACCCACCCCGGGCGGTCGGGCAGAATGCGCGCGACTCCGACTTTCTGCCCCGCCGATGCTCACTGCCCACGGCCTAGCCTGCGACCGCGGCGACCGCCGACTCTTCTCCGCCGTGGATCTGTCCCTGGCCCCCGGCCAATGGCTGCAGGTCGAAGGCCCCAACGGCGTGGGCAAGACCAGCCTGCTGCGCATCCTCGCCGGGCTCGCCCCCGCGGCAGCCGGGCACATCGCATGGGAAGGCCGCCCGGTGGCCGAGGTGCGCGACGACTTCAACGCCCGCCTGCTTTACCTCGGCCACGCGCCGACCATCAAGGACGACCTCTCGGCCCTCGAGAACCTGCAGGGCGCCGCCGCCATCGCCGGCCGCCCGCTCGACGAATCCACCGCCCTCGCGGCGCTGCGCCGCATCGGCCTGAAGGGTCGTGAAGACCTGCCGACCCGGGTGCTCTCGCAGGGCCAGAAGCGCCGCGTCGCCCTGGCCCGCCTGCTGTGCAGCCAGGCCCGCCTGTGGATCCTCGACGAGCCTTTCGTGGCGCTGGACGTGGCCGCCGTCGCCCAGCTGTGCGAGATCCTCGACGAACACCTGGCCCGCGGCGGGCTGCTGATCTTCACCAGCCACCAGGCGGTCCACCTCGGCGGCGACGGCAGCAGCCTGCAACTGGCCGGAGCTGCCCGATGAACGCCTTCGTCGCCATCGTCCGCCGCGACCTGCTGCTCGCCGCCCGGCGCAAGAGCGAGGTGCTCACCGCGCTGTTCTTCTTCATGATCGTGGTGAGCATGTTCCCCCTCGGCATCGGGCCCGAGACGGCGCTGCTGCGGCGCATCGCCCCCGGCGTGCTATGGGTGGCGGCACTGCTGGCGGCGATGCTGTCCCTCAACCGCCTGTTCGCCGCCGACCACGCCGACGGCACGCTCGAGCAGATGGCCCTGTCGCCCACCCCGCTGGCCCTGCTGGTGGGCGGCAAGGTGCTCGCCCACTGGCTCACCGCCGGGCTGCCGCTGGTGCTGCTGGCGCCGGTGCTGGGCTTGCAGTTCGACCTCTCGGCGCGGGCGCTGGGCATCCTGATGCTGTCGCTGCTGCTGGGCACCCCGCTGCTGTCGCTGATCGGCGCGATCGGCGCGGCGCTCACCCTGGGCCTGCGCGGCGGCGGCGTGCTGCTGTCGCTGCTGGTGCTGCCGCTGTATATTCCCGCCCTGATCTTCGGCGCCGGCGCCGTCGAGGCCGACATGGCCGGGCTCGGCGCCGCCGGGCACCTGTCCCTGCTCGGCGCCCTGCTGGCGCTGGGCGCCTTCTTCGCCCCGTGGGCCGCCACCGCGGCGCTGCGGATCGCGCTCGAATAGCGTCGCCACCCTTTCGGATTCACGCCATGAGTCAGCGTCTCATCAACTGGTTCAAGTTCGCCTCGCCGGCCAGCTTCTACCCCCTCGCGGGCAAGGCCTGGCCCTGGTTCGCCGCACTCGCCACGGCCTTTTGCGCGGCCGGGCTGTGGATCGGCTTCTTCGTCGCCCCCACCGATTTCCAGCAGGGCGAGGGCTACCGGATCATCTTCATCCACGTTCCGGCCTCGTGGATGTCGATGTTCATCTACTGCGTGATGGCCTTCTGGGCCGCCATCGGCATCACCTTCAACACCCGCCTGTCGGGCATGATGAGCTCGGCCCTGGCCCCCACCGGCGCGCTGTTCGCCTTCCTGTCGCTGTGGACCGGCGCCCTGTGGGGCAAGCCCATGTGGGGCGCCTGGTGGGTGTGGGACGCGCGGCTCACCTCCGAGCTGATCCTGTTCTTCCTCTACCTGGGCTACATCGCCCTCACCGCCGCCATCGACGATCCGCGCCGGGCCGACAAGGCAGGTGCCATCGTGGCGCTGGTGGGCGTGGTCAATGTGCCGATCATCTATTTCTCGGTGAAGTGGTGGAACACCCTGCACCAGGGCGCGTCGGTGTCGATGACCAAGGCCCCGACCATGGCCACCACCATGCTGTGGGGCATGCTGCTGATGGCACTGGCCTTCTGGATGTACAGCATCGCCATCGCGCTCTACCGGGTGCGGGCGATCATCCTCGAACGGGAACGCCACACCACGTGGGTCGCCGAACTGCCGGAGATGCAACGATGAACTGGGGCAGCACCAGCGAATTCTTCGCGATGGGGGGCTACGGCCTCTACGTGTGGGGCAGCTTCGGCGTCACCGCCGCGGCCCTGCTGGTCGAGGCCCTGCTTGCCCGCAAGCGTTTTTCCGACACCCGCCGGGCCTTGCGCCGGGAACTGGCGGCCGACCGGGGCAGTCAAGACTGAACCTTTCCAGGACCACGCCATGAAACCACGTCACAAACGCCTCGCCATCATCGTCGGCGGCCTGGCGGCCCTCGGGATCGCCGCCGCCCTGGTCCTCAACGCCTTCCAGAGCAACCTGGTGTTCTTCTTCACGCCAACCCAGGTGGCGGCGGGCGAAGCGCCCAAAGGCCGCGCCTTCCGCATCGGCGGACTGGTGAAGGAAGGCAGCCTGCAGCGCACCGACATCACCGCCCGTTTCGTCGTGACCGACACCGCCAAGGAAATCCCGGTGAGCTACACCGGCATCCTGCCGGACCTGTTCTCGGAGGGCAAAGGCGTGGTCGCCCAGGGCACGCTCGCGGCCGACGGCCAATTCACCGCCACCGAGGTGCTGGCCAAGCACGACGAAAACTACATGCCGCCGGAAGCGAAGGCTGCCGTCGATCAGGCCCACGAGGCATCACGGACCTTGAAGCAGTGACAAGAACCGTGAGGAGCGAGGCGTCAGGAGCCCTTTCCTTCAGCCTTGTGCGCTCCCGACTCGTCTGATCACCACGCCACGCCTCAGCCCATACTCCTATCTCCTCACTAGAAAAACCATGATCCCCGAAATCGGTACCTTCGCCCTCGTTCTGGCCCTGCTGGTCGCCATCGTCCAGGGCACGCTACCGCTGATCGGCGCCCAGCGCGGCGTGGCGGCGTGGGTGCAGCTCGCCCGGCCGGCTTCGGCGACGCTGTTCCTGCTGGTGGCCATCGCCTTCGGCTGCCTCACCGCCAGCTTCATCGACAACGATTTCTCGGTGCTCTACGTCGCCCAGCACTCCAACTCCCGCCTGCCGATCGAGTACCGCATCGCCGGCGTGTGGGGCGGCCACGAAGGCTCGCTGCTGCTGTGGGTGATGATGCTGTCGCTGTGGGCGCTGGCGGTGGCGGCCTTCTCGCGCAGTCTGCCGGACGACATGGTGGCGCGGGTGCAGGGGGTGCTCGGCCTCGTCGCCGCCGGCTTCATCCTGTTCATCCTGACCACCTCCAGCCCCTTCGCACGCCTGCTCCCCGGCGCCGAGGACGGCCGCGACCTCAACCCGCTGCTGCAGGACCCGGGCCTGATCTTCCATCCGCCGATGCTCTACATGGGCTACGTGGGCTTCTCGGTGGCCTTCGCCTTCGCCATCGCGGCGCTGCTGTCCGGTCGCCTCGACGCCGCCTGGGCGCGCTGGTCACGGCCGTGGACCACCGCGGCGTGGATCTTCCTTACCCTCGGCATCGGCCTCGGCTCCATCTGGGCCTACTACGAGCTGGGCTGGGGCGGCTGGTGGTTCTGGGACCCGGTCGAGAACGCGTCCTTCATGCCGTGGCTCGTAGGCACCGCGCTGATCCACTCGCTGGCCGTCACCGAGAAGCGCGGCAGCTTCAAGAACTGGACGGTGCTGCTCGCCATCGGCGCCTTCTCCCTGTCGCTGCTGGGCACCTTCCTGGTCCGCTCGGGCGTGCTGAGCTCGGTGCACGCCTTCGCGTCCGACCCCAAGCGCGGCATCTTCATCCTGCTGTTCCTCGCGGTGGTGGTCGGCTCGTCGCTCACCCTGTTCGCCTGGCGGGCGCCCAAGGTCAGCCTCGGCGGCGCCTTCGCGCTGGTGTCCCGCGAGACTTTCCTGCTCATCAACAACCTGCTGCTGCTGTGCGCGGCCGGCGCGGTGCTGCTCGGCACCCTGTATCCGCTGGTGATCGACGCGCTCAATCTGGGCAAGCTGTCGGTCGGCCCCCCGTATTTCAACGCCGTGTTCACCCCGCTGATGGTGCCGGTGCTGTTCCTGATGGCCGCCGGGCCGGTGGCGCGCTGGAAGCAGGCCAGTCTGGCCGACATCGCCCGCCCGCTGAAGGGCGCCTTCCTGCTGGCGGTGATCGTCGGCATCGCCGTACCCTTCGCGGCGGGTGAATGGGCGGGTGGCGTCGCGCTGGGCATCGGGCTGGCGATGTGGATCGTCGGCGCGTCGGTGCTGCAGATCCTCGCCCGCAGCAAGTCCGGCGCCGCGCCGCGCGCCTTCTGGGGGATGCACCTCGCCCACATCGGCGTCGCCGTCACGGTGGTCGGCATCGTGATGGTCAAGCATTTCGAGACCGAGCGCGACGTGCGCATGGCCCCGGGCGACACTGTCGCGGCCGGCGGCTACACGATCCGCTTCCTGGGCGTCGAGGATGCCCCCGGCCCCAACTACACGGCCGCCCGCGGCAACCTCGAGCTGCTGAAGGACGGCGCGGTGGTCATGCCGCTGCACCCCGAGAAGCGCAAATATCTCTCGTCGGCGATGCCGATGACCGAGGCCTTCATCGATCCCGGCCTGACCCGCGATATCTACGTCTCGCTGGGCGATCCGCTCGAAGGCGGCGACGGCGCCTGGAGCGTGCGCGTCTACTTCAAGCCCTTCGTCAGCTGGATCTGGGCCGGCGCCGTGCTGATGGCCCTCGGTGGCCTGCTCGCCGCCAGCGACCGCCGCTATCGTCTCAAATCCACCGCGCGGGCCGCCACGCTCGCCTCCGGAGCCGCATCGTGAAACGTTTCCTGATCCCCCTCGGCATCTTCCTGGTGCTGGTCGTTTTCCTGGCGATCGGTCTCAACCGCGACCCGCACGAAGTCCCTTCGCCGCTGGTCGGCAAGCCGGCGCCCGAGTTCCGCCTCGAGACCCTCGCCGAGCCGGGCAAGCAGTTCTCGCCGGCCGACATGCGCGGCCAGGTGTGGCTGCTCAACGTGTGGGCCTCGTGGTGCGTGTCGTGCCGGGCCGAGCACCCGCTGCTGGTGGTCTTCGCCAAGCAGGGCCAGCTGCCGGTGGTCGGCCTCAACTACAAGGAAGTGCGCGGCGACGGCGAGACCGACGTGAAGAAGCTCGCCGCCGGCGAGGAGGCCACCCTCACCCGCCAGCGCGCCAACGCCTGGCTGGAACGCCACGGCAACCCCTACGCCCTGTCGGTGCTCGACATGGACGGCCGAGTCGGCATCGACTACGGCGTGTATGGCGTGCCCGAAACCTACCTGATCGACAAGAAAGGCGTGATCCGCTTCAAGCAGATCGGCCCGATCACCCCCGAAGCGCTGGAACAGAAGATCCTGCCGCTGGCCAAGCAGCTCGCCGAGGAATCCTGACATGCGCGCCCGCCCCCTTGCCGCCACGCTGGCCGGCCTGCTGCTGACGGCCAGCTGCCAGCTCCTCGCCGCCGACGCCACCCCGATGGCCGACGATCCCGTCGTCGAGGCGCGGATGGTCACCATCTCCGAAGAGCTGCGCTGCCTGGTCTGCCAGAACGAAAGCCTCGCCGCCTCCCGCGCCGAGCTCGCCAACGACCTGCGCGAGGAAGTCCGCAAGCTGATCCGCGACGGCAAGTCCGACGCCGAGATCCGCGACTACCTGGTCGCCCGCTACGGCGACTTCGTGCTCTACCGTCCGCCGGTCAAACCCACCACGTGGCTGCTGTGGTTCGGCCCCTTCGCGCTGCTCGCTGGCGGCGCGATCGGTCTCGTCGCCTACCTGCGCCGCCGTGCCGGCCGCATCGCGCCCGCCGAACTCAGCGCCGAACAGCGCGCCGCCGCCCGGGCGCTCCTCGCCGACGCCGCCCCTCAACGCCCGAAGAACCACCAATGACCGCATTCTGGATTGCCGCCGGGCTGCTCACCGCCCTCGTCCTGGCCGTGCTGTGCCGGCCCCTGCTGCGCCGCAAGACGGCGGCCCACGCCTCCCGCCAGGCCATCAACAGCGCGATCTACCGCGACCAGTTCGCTGAGCTCGAGCGCGATCTCGCCAGCGGCGCCCTGTCCGAGGCCGACTACGCCAGCGCCCGCGACGAGCTGGAGCGCCGCGTCCTCGAGGACGTCGCCACCGACGGCGCCGCCGCGCCCGTAGAAACCCACCGGCGCCTGCCCCGTACGGCCCTCGCCCTCGGCGTCGTCTTGCCGGCGGCGGCCGTGGCACTGTATTTCGTCCTCGGCACGCCCGCCGCCCTCGACCCCACGGCCCGCCAGGGTACCGAGCCCACCGCCGCCGAAGTCGAGAAGATGGTCGCCAGTCTCGCCGCCAAACTCGAAAAGAGCCCGGACAACCCCGAAGGCTGGGTCATGCTCGGACGCAGCTACAAAGTGCTCGGCCGCTTCGCGGAGGCCGCCGCGGCCTTCGACAAGGCCGGACCCGTCATCGAGGACGCCCCCGAGCTGATGCTCGAAGTCGCCGAACTGTCCGCCGAGCTCAACAGCGGCCGGATCGAAGGCAAGGGTCACGACTACCTCGAGCGGGTGCTCAAGTCACAGCCCGACAATCCCCAGGCCCTCGCCCTCGCCGGCACCGATGCCTTCTTCCGCCAGCAATACGCCGACGCCGTGCGCCACTGGGAGGCCGTCCTCGCCCAGGTCGCCCCGGATTCCCAGGATGCCCAGAACCTCAGCGCCGGCATCGACAAGGCCCGGAGCCTGATGGCCTCCGCCGGGCAGACGCCGCCGCCGGCCAAGCCCACGCCTCCCGCCACCGCCAAGGTCGGCGCGGCCGTCGCCACCAGCATCACCGGCCGGGTCGAACTGGCGCCAGCCCTCAAGACCAAGGCCGCGCCGGACGACGTGGTGTACGTCTTCGCCCGCGCCCTCCAGGGGCCGCGGATGCCCCTCGCCGTCGTCCGCGCCAAGGTGTCTGACCTGCCAATGGATTTCGCCCTGGACGACAGCATGGCCATGAGCCCCGAACTCAAGCTCTCCTCCGCCACCGAACTGCGCATCGAGGCCCGCGTCTCCAGGTCGGGCGACGCCATCGCCAAGCCGGGCGACCTCACCGGCGAACTGAGCCCGGTCAAGCCCGGGGCGAAGGGGCTCCAGCTCAGCATCGACCGCGTCGTCCCCTGAACCGGCGGCGTCGTCGAGCCCGGCGGCCGGGTCTCGATAGGCACAGCCTATTCAGAGCATACGCACAAACAATTGGCGCTATTCCTGCGCTCCCGTAGGATGGATCCATTCGTCACGGCTTCACGCCCGCAAGTGTGGCAGACGCGATTGAAGTGAGCTTGAGCGCGCCGGGATACCCAAAAGCACCCCCAAAAACCCAACAGAGAACCATCCCGGCGCAGCTTTTTTCCCTGCGCCCGACGGCCCCGCCGCCGTCCCTCAACTGCGATGCGCTGCGCCAATCTCCTCGCCGACCTGCCGCCCCCCGCGGCAGCCGAGCATCTCGAGACCCTCTTCGCCAACCCCCACGTGCGCATCGAGCGCATCGTCTCCCACCGTCACGCCAGCCCGCCGGACTTCTGGTACGACCAGCCCCACGACGAGTGGGTGATGCTCGTACAAGGCCACGCCGAACTTGCCTTCGACGATGGGCGCCGCCAGGCCCTGCAGCAGGGTGACTGGCTGCTGATCCCCGCCGGCTGCCGCCATCGCGTCGCCGAAACGGGCCCCGACACCGTGTGGCTGGCCGTACACGTCGCGGCCTGAACGCCACCCGTTTCTGTTTGTCGTATCCTTTCTTCCTTACGACATCAGCCCCCGCTGGTTTTTTTCCCAAGACGGAGCCCGCCTCATGATTCGACGCAGTCTCAGCGCCCTGGCCTTCGCCCTCGGCGCCGCCTTCCTCCCCTTCAGCGCCAGCGCCGAGGCCCCCGCCGCCGGCACCCAGGTTCCCGGCTACTACCGCGCCGCCCTGGGCGACCTGGAAATCACCGCCCTCTACGATGGCTACGTCGACCTGGGCGCCAACCTGCTGCTGGGCGCCAGCAAGGCCGACGTGCAACGCCTGCTGGCCAGACAGTTCCTTGCCGGCGAAAAGGTGCAGACCGCCGTCAACGCCTACCTCATCAACGCCGGCGGCAAGCTGATCCTCGTCGATGCCGGCGCCGCCAAGGCCTTCGGCCCGACCCTCGGTTTCGTCGGCGAGCAGCTGCGCGCAGCCGGCTACGCACCCGAGCAGGTGGACGTGGTGCTCCTCACCCACCTGCACGCCGACCACGTGGCCGGCGTGCTCACCCCGGACGGCAAGCCGCTGTTCCCCAACGCCGAGATCCACGTCGCCCAGACCGAAGCCGACTTCTGGCTGTCCGACGAGAACGCCGCCAAGGCGCCGAAAGACTTCAAGCCCTTCTTCGAGCTCGCCCGCAAGTCCGTCGCCCCCTACCAGGCGGCCGGCAAGTTCAAGACCTTCAGCGGCGAGGCGGATTTCGGCGGCATCAAGGCCGTGCCGTCCAACGGCCACACGCCCGGCCACACCAGCTATCTCGTCGAATCGAAGGGGCAGCGCCTGCTGATCCTCGGCGACGCGGTGCACAGCCACGCGGTGCAGTTTGCCCACCCGGAAGTCGCCATCGAATTCGACGCCGACAAGAAGGCCGCCATCGCCGCCCGCAAGCAACTGTTCGCCTGGGCCGCCAAGGACAAGCTGCTGGTCTCCGGCATGCACCTGCCCTTCCCGGGGCTCGGCCACGTCCGCGCCGAAGCCAAGGGCTTTGCCTGGGTGCCGGTGGAGTACAGCCCGCTCCGCAAGGACAAATAAGCCGCCGCGTCGGCAACAAAAAGGGCGACCCGCGGGTCGCCCTTTTTGCTGGCCCGGCCGGCGGGTCCGCCGCTTACAGGCCGGCGTCGGCGCGAAGCTGGGCGGCCTTGTCGGTGGTTTCCCAGGTGAAATCCACTTCGTCGCGGCCGAAGTGGCCATAGGCGGCGGTGCGCGAGTAGATCGGGCGGAGCAGATCGAGACTGGCGATGATGCCCTTCGGACGCAGGTCGAAGTGCTGCTGGACCAGCTCGACGATACGCTCGTCCGACACCTTGCCGGTGCCGAAGGTTTCGACCATCAGCGAAACCGGCTTGGCGACGCCGATGGCGTAGGCCACCTGCACCTCGCAGCGGTCGGCGAGACCGGCGGCGACGATGTTCTTCGCCACGTAGCGGCCGGCGTAGGCGGCCGAGCGGTCTACCTTCGACGGGTCCTTGCCCGAGAACGCGCCGCCCCCGTGGTGGGCCGCGCCGCCGTAGGTGTCGACGATGATCTTGCGGCCAGTGAGGCCGCAGTCGCCGTTCGGGCCGCCGATGACGAAACGGCCGGTCGGGTTGATGAGGTAGCGGGTGCTGTCGGTGAGCATGTCCTTGGGCAGCACCGGCTTGATGACTTCCTCGATCACCGCCTCGGTGAGCGCGGCATGGGAGATGTCCGGATGATGCTGGGTGGACACCACCACGGTGTCGATCGCCACCGGCTTGCCGTCCACGTACTTCACGGTGAGCTGGCTCTTGGCGTCCGGACGCAGCCACGGCAGACGGCCATCCTTCCGCACCTCGCCCTGGCGCTGCATGATGCGGTGGGCGTAGTAGATGGGGAAGGGCATCAGGCTGGGCGTCTCGTTGCAGGCGTAGCCGAACATCAGGCCCTGGTCGCCGGCGCCCTGGTCGAGGTCGAGCCCTTCGCCTTCGTTCACGCCCTGGGCAATGTCGGAAGACTGGCGGTTGATCGCGGTGAGCACCGCGCAGCTCTTGTAGTCGAAGCCGATGTCGGAATCGTCGTAGCCGATGCGCTTGATCGTCTCGCGGGCGATGTCCATGTAGTTGATGTCGGCCTTGGTGGTGATTTCGCCGGAAATCACCACCAGACCGGTGGACACCAGCGTTTCGCAGGCGACGCGGCCGCGCGGATCCTGGGCCAGGATGGCATCCAGCACCGCGTCGGAAATCTGGTCGGCAACCTTGTCGGGATGGCCTTCGGAGACGGATTCCGAGGTAAACAGGTATTCTTTGGCCATGAAGCACTCCTCCAAACAAAAATCCCCAGAACAGGCGCCGTTGCCGTCTCTGGGGATTTCTGGGAGCGGCGACGCTTTAGCAGTATTTTTTTGGCCCGGCACGCGCGAAATCCGCTAGCCTCCTCCGCCCTGCAAGTTGTCGGATTAACTCGGCGGAATCACAATTATAACTTTGCGTGTCCGGCCGTCAATTCGGCCGTTTTCCTACATTCCCGCACCCGGCCCGATGGCGTCGTTCATCCTATCGCTCCTCGCCCGCCTGCCCCTCGGCGCGCTCCAGAAATTCGGTGTCTTTGCCGGCTGGCTGACCTACGCCCTGTCGCCCACCTACCGGCGTCGCCTGCGCGCCAACCTCGAAAACGCCCTCGGCCCGACCGAAGCGGCGCGGGTGTGGCGCAGCGCGGTGGGCGAAACCGGCAAGCAGGCACTGGAACTGCCGTGGATGCTCAAGCGCCCGCAGGCCGAACTGGTCGCCAAGATGGTGAAGGTGAGCGGCTGGGAGCACGTCGAGGCGGCCGAGGCCAAGGGCGGCGGCATCCTGTTCATCACGCCGCACCTGGGCTGCTTCGAGATCACCGCGCAGTATTTTTCGACCCACCGGCCGATCACCGTGCTCTACCGCGCGCCCAAGAAGGCCGTGCTGCAACCGCTCATCAACGCCGGGCGCAGCCGTGGCGACATGCACATCGCGCCGGCCGACGTGGGCGGCGTGCGGCGGCTCATCAAGGCGCTGCGCGCACGCGAAGCGGTCGGGATGCTGCCCGACCAGGTGCCCGGCAGCGGCGAAGGCGCCTGGCTGCCCTTCTTCGGCCGCCCCGCCTACACCATGACGCTGGCGGCCCGCCTTTCGGAAGTCGCCGGGGTCACGACGATCTTCGCCTGGGCCGAACGCCTGCCCCACGGGCAGGGCTTCCACCTGCGCCTGCGCCCGCCGCTCGTCCCGCTCGAAGGTGACACCGAGACCCGCGCCGCCGCCATCAACCGCGAGATGGAAGCCCAGATCCGCGAGAACCCGGCCCAATACCTGTGGGGCTACAACCGCTACAAGCGCCCCAAGGGCGGAGCCCCCGCCCCTTCGACTCCGGAAAACCAAGCATGAGCCGAATCCTCGTCGCCCTGTTGTGGCTGCTCCACTGGCTGCCGCTATCCGTGCAGGCCCCCATCGGCCGCGGCCTGGGCCACCTGTTGTACTGGCTGATTCCGCCGCGCCGCAAGATCACCCTCACCAACCTGCGGCTGTGCTTTCCCGAGCTTTCCGAAGCCGAGCGCAAGGCCCTGGCGAAGGAGCATTTCGCGCTCGCCGGGCGCAGCATGATCGAGCGCGGGCTGGCGTGGTTCGCCCCCGAGGAACGCCTGCGCAAGCTGATCCGCATCGACGGCGAGGCGCGCCTTCGCGCGCTGGTAGACGCCCGCCAGCCGGTCATCCTGCTCACGCCCCACTTCCTCGGGCTCGATCTGGGCGGGAGCCGGATGGCGATGTCCTTCGACTGCGTCAGCATCTACGCCCGCCAGAAGGACCCGGTGATCGACCGCTGGCTCTACCACGGCCGCAGCCGCTTCGGCAGTCAGGTGCTGCTGCGCCGCGACGAGAGCGTCCGGGCATCGATCAAGGCGATGAAGGAAATCCGGCCGTTCTACTACCTCCCGGACATGGACAACGGGCCTCAGGATTCGATTTTCGTGCCGTTCTTCGGCGTGCCGGCGGCCACCCTGTCGGCGCTACCGCGCCTCAGCAAGCTGGGTGGCGCGGTGGTGATGCCGTGCGTCACCCGCATGCTCCCGGGCGGCCAGGGCTATGTGGTGGAGCTGGGGGAGCCGTGGACGGATTTCCCCTCCGCCGACGTGGAAGCCGACGTGCGCCGCATGAACGCCTGCATCGAGGACCGGGTGCGCACCATGCCGGCCCAGTACTACTGGGTGCATCGGCGCTTCAAGACCCGCCCGCCGGGCGAACCGAAAATCTACTGAACAGCGGGACGGCGCCTCAGCCGTCCTGGCGATCCTTGGCCGCCAGCTCGGCCAGCACTAGCGGAAACGCCGCGCTGCCCACCAGCGCCACGCCGGATACGACCAGCACCAGCCCGGCGCCCGATTCCTGCAGCAACGGGTGCAGCCCCTCGCCGAAGCCGGCGAGCAGCAGCAGGCCGGCGCCGAGGCAGGCCAGACCCGGAACGCCCATCAGCCAGGCGCCCGCCGGCAGTCGCTTGAGCGCCATCTTCACACCCGCTTGAAGACCAGATCCCACACCCCGTGGCCGAGCTTGATGCCGCGGTTCTCGAACTTGGTGAGCGGGCGGTAATCCGGCTTGGGCGCGTAGCCGTCGGCGGTGTTGGCGAGCAGCGGCTCGGCGCCGAGCACTTCGAGCATCTGCTGGGCGTATTCCTCCCAGTCGGTGGCGCAGTGCAGGTAGCCGCCAGGGGCAAGGCGGCTGGCGATCAGCTTGACGAACGGCCCCTGCACCAGACGGCGCTTGTGGTGACGCTTCTTCGGCCACGGATCGGGGAAGTAGATATGCACGCCAGCCAGCGAACCCTCGGGGATCATGTCGCGCAGCACCTCCACGGCGTCGTGCTGGACGATGCGCAGGTTGGTGATGCCGCCCTCGTCGATCAGCTTGCACAGGCTGCCCACGCCGGGCGCGTGCACCTCGATGCCGAGGAAGTCGTCTCCCGGCCGTGCCTGGGCGATGGCGGCGGTGGATTGGCCCATGCCAAAGCCGATCTCGACGATCTGCGGCGCCTTGCGGCCGAAAACCTCCGCCAGATCGAGCGGCGCGGGGCGGTACTGCACGCCCACCTTGGGCATCATCTCGTCGAGAAAACGATGCTGGGCGTCGGACATGCGGCCCTGGCGCAGGACGAAACTGCGAATGGACTGGGAAGTGAGGCGGCTGCCGGCTTGCGGCTGCTCGTCGGTCGGGGCGTGCTCTTGTGCGTCGCTCATGGCGGAATCCGGAATGGAAAACGGCGCGCCTGAGCGCGCCGCGGGTCGATCAGATACGGGGAATCACGAGCCGATCAGGCCGGTGGTCGGCGAACTCGGGCTGGCGGTGTAGAACTTCCTGGGCATGCGACCGGCGAGGAAGGCCTCACGGCCGGCCTCGACACCCTTCTTCATGGCGCCAGCCATCCTGACCGGGTCCTGCGCCAGGGCGATGGCGGTGTTCATCAGCACGCCGTCGCAACCCAGCTCCATCGCGATCGCCGCGTCGGAAGCCGTACCGACACCCGCGTCGAGCAGCACCGGCACCTTCACGGCATCGCGCACCAGCTGGACGTTCCAGGGGTTCAGCACGCCCATGCCGGAGCCAATGAGGCTGGCCAGCGGCATGATCGCCACACAGCCAATGTCCTCGAGCATCTTCGCCTGGATCGGATCGTCGGAGCAGTAAACCATCACCTCGAAGCCTTCCTTCACCAGCACCTCGGCGGCCTTGAGGGTTTCGGGCATGTTGGGGAACAAGGTGTGCGGATCGCCCAGCACCTCGAGCTTCACGAGGCGGTGGTCGTCCAGCAGTTCCCGCGCCAGGCGAAGGGTGCGCACCGCGTCGTCGGCGGTGTAGCAGCCGGCGGTGTTGGGCAGGTAGGTGAACTGCGAGGGCGGCAGGGCGTCGAGCAGGCTCGGCGCGTTCGGGTCCTGGCCGATGTTGGTACGGCGAATCGCCACCGTGACGATCTGCGCGCCACTCGCGTCGATGGCGGCGCGGGTCTCGGTGAAATCCTTGTACTTGCCGGTACCCACCAGCAGCCGGGAAGAATAGCGCTTGCCTGCAATCGTCAGGAAATCGTCCATCGGAGCATCAGCCTCATCAAAATCGGATCGAAAAAAACGCACGCACGGGCCGACAGGCCCGACCGGCAGGTACGAATCAACCGCCGCCCACCGCCACGACGATCTCGAGCTTGTCGCCATCGGCCAACGCCGTGCCGGCGTGCAGCCCCTTGGGCACGATCTCACCGTTGCGCTCGACGGCCAGCCGCTTGCCGGTCAGCCCCATCTCGTCGAGCAGGGCCGCAACCGTGGCCGGCGCAGCCAGCACCCGCGGCTCGCCGTTGATCGTCAGGGACAGCAAAGAAGAAGTCGTAGGCGTCATCATGGCCGCAGTTTACCACGCCCTCCCGGTTGCCCTCGCCCCTGCCGATGCGTACAATCCCGGGTTCCCGAGCGGGCGTCGTATAATGGTAATACCTCAGCTTCCCAAGCTGATGCCGTGGGTTCGATTCCCATCGCCCGCTCCACATCGAATTCCGGCAGGTCGTTGATCTGTAAAAGAAAAAGCCAACCGAGGACGGTTGGCTTTTTTGTTGTCTGGTCGATATCTGGTCTGAGCTGGGTAGGGCTCTATCGTTCTACATCCAGCACTTTCCAATCGGCAGGTCGTCGGCCTTTACGGTCATTGGGGTCCTAGGCGGCGTCGGTCAGCAATGCCCTGGTAAGCCGACCTTTACGAGGAAAACGCGATGAGTTGCAGCTTTTCTGGCCAGCGAACTCCCACTCCCGACCCGGAGCGGTCTTCAGTTTGACCTGAATGGCTGCCCGAAAGCGGGCGCTTAACGTAGAGCCAGCCGAACTCGTCGAGAACGAAGCAGCTCCGCGAGCAAACGCTTGGCAGGCCGAGGCGCGTATATGACCGCCTCTTCAACGGACGCTGCGCAAACATCATGCGTACAGCCGCAGGTCAGCTAATAGAGAGCAATCGCCCGAGTGCAACCCTCACCAGCGGAGCGATTCCTTCGCAGCCGACTGGTCCGCCTGCTCGGCTTCTCGCAGCCAGCTCTCCGCCACACGCATCAGCATGGCCGAGGTTCGCGGTGAGGCCGGCATCGCTGCAGCCCAGTCTTGGCACTGTTTTGCGAGCACCCGCTCCTGCTGCCCCCCTTCACCAATAGCCTTGCCGTAGACCCCCCGCATATTGAATCGCTCGATGACAAGCCCCCGCTCTACCTCTTCAGACGCGAGGTGCTCAATGACGGCCCGAACGGCCTCGTGGGGCCAGGCTCCGTCGGCTTGGCTGGAAGGCGCATGTGCGAACAGGGCGCCAATCCGTTGGTCTGTAATCTTTACGCGGTCGGCTTCAACCGCAATCCGTCGAACCTCTTGGCACCAAGCCCAAAGTGCGGCGTAGTCGACCTCTGCGCCGCTTTGCCCAGGAAGCACCTGCAAGCCCGTCAAAAGCTCGTACGCGGCCACTGCGAGCTTCTCGGCCCCCTCCGACACAGGCTCTGGCTCCCGATTCGCCGGCCTGAACACTGCGCAAATCGCATCCATGAACATACGAGGCCGCTGCACCAACAAAGTGTGGAGGACGAGCGGCTGCCGACGCGAATGAAAGACCGGCAGGTACCTGAACTCCAGCGCAGCTAGGTCGTCAGGGACGATGTCGCCCCGCTTGCGCAGTTCATCAAAGGCACGCTCAATGTTGTAAATACTGAGGTTCCCGCCGCCCCGTGCTGACGCATTGAGCTCTGGAACTGCGCCGTCAAGTAGCTGCACAAGCAGCGTCGTTGGCAACTCACCCAATCTGCGTGTTGCAGCATCCAGCGCGGCAAGGGGACGCCCATACTCGAGATAGCGCCGAACTCCAAAGAGCAACTCATCAGCATCCCCACGTACAAAGTACGAATGTTTCAGACGCCAATAGGCATCGTTCACCTCTGGACCGTATTCCTGAACATAGTTCCAGGTTTGAATCGAGTCATCCAACGCTGTGAGGAGTCGGGCCACCCGCTCAGGCACCACCTGCTCATGGACAAAAGTCTCACGTGCGAATTGAGTCCATTGCCCCTGGAATCGAGTGGCGCCCTCCGCCAGTACAGAGCCGGCAACGACATCAATGTTGGGAGCTGCGCGGAGGACCTCCAGGAAAAACTGCCCAAGCTCATCGAAACCAAACTCAAGGCTCCTTGCAGCCATAGCAACGTGCTGCGGAAGCTTTGACCGCTGGGCCAGCTCAATCAGGCCTTGTCTGCCTGACTCCCTCATCACATCCAAAACTGCTTCGTGCCGAGCCGCGTCAATCGCCTCAGTGGGGTCGTCAGAGTCAACCTTTCCGGGCACATCCGGCATCCAGTCATCGAACAGCCAGACGGATTTCTCCACTGCGGTTTGAGGGGCAAACCGGGCGAGCAAGGGGTCAATGCGGGTCAATGCCTCCTCCGAAACTGCCCAGTCAGTTCCCGCGTACGTCCGATGCTTGTTCACTTCCTTCCGAAGTGCGTCCCAAACATTGAATCGAGCCTCGCCGGCAGAACTGCTAAGCACGAGGTCCAACCCAGCAACCATCCTGTCGAACCCATCCTTCGGGAACTGACTCATCGCATCTATGAGCGTCATCCATCTGCCTGGCTCGGTTCCCGCACGCGCGATTGCCTGTTCGACAACAAAGTTTTGAGCGTCCCAGACGACAGCGTATGTCAGAACCTCCGACTCATCGAACTCTCGAAAGACCGGCGCCTGCGTCGGGCTTGAATGGTCATGTGGCCGAGGAAGGAGTTTGACCAGTAGGTCCCAGGCAACCTCCTGCACGGCATTCAAGACGTGCGCCAAGACACCCTTGCGCTGCGCGGCGTTGGCGCCTGTGTTCGGAGCCCAAGACAGGAAGATAGCCCTTAGGCTATTTATGGGTCGATTTGAAACGGTACCACCGGGGTCAATTTTGGCCAGCTTGGCAAGGCATACTGATGCACGCAGGAGGAACTGCGGGTCCCAAGCAACAACCTCAAGGCCCCACAGAACACCGTAGTAGTACGCGTGGGAACCAATCAGCCCCTTTTGCTCCTCGAAGATTGGCCGGATAGCCATGGCGTCGCCCTCGAGCAGACGCTCGAGGGCTTCAAGGAAAGGGATGGGAGCGGCCTCCGCGAGCAGTGCCATCTGGTCTTGCAGGCTGACCAAGAGCCGGTGGTCTCGTGAAAGGCCTGGAAGCCCTCTAACAATGCCATTAACATAGTCCTGAGGAGTGGTTCCCGGAACTACAAACTCAGCCTGCTCATGAAGCACTGCCATATGGAGCAGGGTATTCATCATCCCGTCGCGCACCCAACGGCTATGTGTGTCGGTACCTCTCTGCTCCGCGGGCCTGTAGACCTCATCCGCCTTTGGAGGTTCAATCGCCTTCCCAAACACCGCCTGTGCAGCTGCCGAAAACCTTTCAAGGTGCTCCGCCCCAATGAGGTGTCCCAGATTTACAAAGGCATCAACAGAGGCCCGAAGCGCCCAGACGTCCGAGACGTAGTCAATCGGTGGGTCCTGCAGTTTCGCGAGTTGCCGAAGCGGCGCCTCGCAAGCTGCGTAGTCCCGTACTGACGCGAGACCGCAGATGACCTGTTGGTCCGATTTATTCCTCACATGCCAGGCACCAGCCAGCAAGGCTGGCAAGAGCATCGCGCCTTTGTCTATCCACTCCGGCTTTGGCGCAGTACCGCTCGGAATTAGACGCGCAAGCACAGCCAAGCTGCGGCCGCAACTTCGCGCCATCGCGTAGGCATCCTTGGAATTGAACCCCATCCCTTCGAGTGCGTGCCCAAGGTCGGTACTTGATGGGCGACGTAGCACCTCATGGCCATGCTTCTTGTCGTCTGCTCCCGCGCTGACCACTGTCGGACCCTTTTGGGCAAGGAGGCCGGCCAACTGACGTGCCTGCGACCGAGGGAGGAATGACAGCCCTGACGACGCAGCAACTTGACGGGCTGCTTCCTCGGTGTCTACGACAAGAGTCCTTGCTTCAAGGAAGAAGCGGACATCAGTCGGGGCGCTGCGAATCGCAGCAATCGCGAAGGCAACCACCTCGTCGGTTGAGTCGGCCGCGTAAGGCAGTTTGCTGACGCCCTCGCTGAGCTTTCGAACGAGGTCCTCGGCCTGCTGCACTCGCCCGGCCAAGAGCACGGCTTCCACAAGTTGCGGTCCAAATCTGGTGGAGTATTCATCCCAGAACTCGTCTGTGCTTCGCACTCCAGCCGCCGGAAAACAGTTCAACTCATACTTGGCGTACCTGGCTGCGACCGCGGGCGCACTGCAAAGCCAGTCCTCGACCATAGTGCCATCGAGGTAAAGAACGTCCTTCCACTCAGCAAGCTTCTTTTTGTCGTCTACCCAGTCAGCCAGCTTCTCCTTCGGGTTGTCCCAAGTCCGCGGAGACACAAAGACAAAGGATGTTTCCATGCGCTTCGCCTTCTCGACTTCCTTGGTTCTCTTCGCGAAATCGGACTCGGCCTTGGCTGCGGCGCCGGCGTTGACGCCGAACTCCCAAATTGACAAGCCATCGGGCACGTATGGGGGAACACCAGCGGCTTCCAGTACGCCGTCAAATCCGCGCACCTGCCCCTTGTCGCCGTTGGGGAACCTGATGTTCGAGATGTCTCTTGCGGACGCCCGAATCAAGTCGGCGACCATTCCTGGGAAAACATTTCGAGCTGCAAGCGTGTCCGCCCACTGCTGCAGATTCAGAGCAGTAATCCATCGCATTTCTGTCCTCCCTCTCAATGCACGAACCAAAGTGCTTTCTGCTTGGTCATTCCGCAGCTCGGGCCCACAGCGCCTCATGCAACTGCGCAGGGCCCTAGAGAATGTCGCGCAGCCCTTCTCGAACCCTCACTGAGCCGAGCGCCTGCGAGCTCATCGTCTGGTGAGCTTCAAAGGCATCCATGATGGCATGATGAATGCGTATGCCGAAGATGCAGTGGACTATACACGCGCCAAGTTTGGCATTGCGCTCGATTACACCAACGAAAGCGTCGAGCATGTTGTCCGCTCACATAGGGGCCGAGGACCGCATTGGGTCGATAGCACGCGTTCATCCGGGGTAAACCGGTCGCTGGCTGACGCTTTGCGTTGTTGGTCCAGTGTGCGCCCTCAAGCTGACCCTCCTAACAGAACCCGCCAATGGCCGCTTCGGTTTAGGTTTGTTTGACGTCTGCCCTCCACGTGACGAAGCGTGGATGAGGCAAGAGCGCCTGCGGGCAGACGTTGAATAAACCTCCAGGGACGAAACCGCGGAACGCCGCTGCGCGGTTTGGGTGGGATGAGGCCTATGGTGATTTGACGCCAGCCGCTCTTCCCGAGAGGATCGATGATTGACGCATCGAACCATCGGCAACGTACAGATCGACACTGACCGCGGTCATTGGCGCCACGGTCACACGTGCCAGAGGCGGGGAATTCTGGCGATACGGCATCGAGCAACAGCTGGTCGCTCTCGGCGCCGGGAACGCGAGTGCCGATGCGGTCGTGTAACGAGAGCGTTGCAGGCGATGCTTCATGGCGGCGCGCGAATCGGCAGTCGACGCATCATGATCTCGACGACCTGCATGGTGCCGCCGCAGCAACGACAGACGAAGGTCGGCGATGGCGTGACGGCGCTGGCGTTGCCGGCCGGTTCGGGTCGAGGCACATCGAGCAAGGCACGCGCCGTGGCCAGATTCTGCTGTCGCCCGGCATTGGCCAGCAGGCCGTAGTGACGGATGCGGTGGAAACCCGTTGGCAACACATGCAGCAGAAAGCGCCGCATGAACTCGTCAGCGGCGATCGTCATCGTCTTGTGGCGGGTAGGTCCCTTGGCCCGGTAGTCCTTCCAGCGGAAGGACACGCCATGCTCATCCATCGCCACCAATCGCCGGTTTGAGATGGCCACCCGGTGGGTGTAGCGGGAAAGGTAGGCCAATACGGCCTCGGGACCGGCGAACGGACGCTTGGCATACACCACCCACTCGCACCCGCGCAGCGGCACCAACCACCTGCGGAACGCGCCGGCATCGACCAGGGGCGCGTACTCGCCGAAGAATTGCAGCTGGCCGGTGCGATAGCGCTTCTCGAGTTCCTCGATAAAGCGCCGACGGAACAGGCGCGACAGCACGCGCACCGGCAGGAAGAACCCGCGCCGGCAAGCGACCCAGCGTTGCCTATCTGGAGAAACGCCACCGCCGGGGACGATGCCATGCACGTGGGGATGATGCGTCAATGCCGAACCCCAGGTGTGCAGGACCAAGGTGGCGCTGATCTGGGCGCCGAGATGTTTCGGATCGGCGGCGAGGGTCGTCAGCGTTTCCGCTGCGACGTCGAACAACAGCCGGTAGATCACGGCCTTGTTGGTGTAGGCGATGGCACTGATGGGTTCGGGCAGCGTGAAGACGACGTGGTAATACTCGACGGGCAGCAGATCGGCGTGTTGGGCCTCGAGCCAGCGCTGGGCGGCACGCGCCTGGCACTTCGGGCAATGTCGATTGCGGCAGGAGTTGTAGCTGATCTCCTCATGCCCGCAGGCATGGCAACGCAATGCGTGTCCGCCCAGCGCCGCGGTACGGCACTGTTCGATGGCCGACATGACCTTGAGCTGGCCGAGGCTCAGGTGGCCTGACTGCTTTGCTCGCCACGCGGGGCCATGGGTGCGGAAGATGTCGGCGACCTCCAGGGCAGGCCGCTCCATGGCGGCGCTACGGGGCGTTCAGCCTCTCCAACGGACTGACGACCTCGCGCAGGATGTCGGTGGCGACCTGGGCATACAGGGCGGTGGTTTCCAGCTTCTTGTGCCCGAGCAGGACCTGGATCAGGCGGATGTCGACCTTCTGCTCCAGCAGGTGGGTGGCAAAGGCATGGCGCAGCGAGTGCATCGAGACCCGCTTCCCGATACCGGCTTCGTCGGCGGCAGCGTGGATGGCACGGTCGAGTTGCCGGGCGCTGAGATGCCGGACCGGATCCTGGCCAGGGAACAGCCAGCCGCCATCGAGCATCCTGCCCTGCGCGCGGGCCACCCGCCACCAGACGCGCAGCCGTTCCAGCAGCAACGGCGAAAGCATCGCATAACGATCCTTCTGGCCCTTGCCTTGTTCAACCCGCAGCGTCATGCGCTGGCTGTCGATGTCGGTGACCTTCAGGGACACGACTTCGCTGATCCGCAGGCCCGTCGCATAGGCCAGTGCCAGGGCGGTTTGGTGCTTCAGATTGCCGGCCGCTGCGATCAGGCGCTTCACCTCGTCCGGGCTCAGGATCACGGGTAACTTGCGCGGCAGATGCACCGGCTGCATCTTGGCCATCAGTTCGGGACGGTCGAGTGTGACGGAGAAGAAGAACTTCAAGCCGCAAATTGCTGCGTTGAGCGACGTGGGGGACGCCCCGTGATCAACGAGGTACAGCTGGTAGTTCCGCAGATCCTCGACGGTCGCGGTATCGGGGGAGTGCCCAAGATACTTCGCGAAGTAGCGCACGGCGCGCACGTACCCGTCCTGGGTTCTGTCGCCCAGCTTACGCATCCGCATGTCCTCGATCATGCGCTGGCGCAATGGGCTGATGGTGTGTGGGGAGGCGGTCATGGCTGCGGCTCCTTGAGAACGAGGCGGAGTGCCTCAGTTCTCAAGGTAGGAAACCGCGCGCTTCTGTCAGCAACCACTGCGCAGAATCGGAGGGCTACCGCGAGAGCGGTTTAGTCCAAGGCCGATGAACAGCCGATCCAATCCAACGTCCATAAGAATCTCGCCTTCCCCCAAAGGGGGAAAGCGAGATTCTGGAGCAGTAGCCTAATCAATCCTTGGCGGTGGCCGGCGTGCTGCTCAAGCGCTTCCGAAAAAGCGATTTCCCAGCCGTGGGCGCCGCACTTGGCAAAGGGCTAGCCGGTTTGGATGCTTGGCCATGCTGGCGCACCGCCAGCCATTCCTCAACGACAGCGACGTCATAGCGGATCGTGTGTCGGCCAATCACCAGATGCGGCGGCAGCTGGCCCTCACCCCGGGCACGTAGCCTTTCGATAGTGGACGTCGATAAACCCAGCCGCTTGGCGAGCCAGGACGTGGATTGCAGGGTGTTGGTGGTCATGGGGTCCTCCGGGGTCACAAAGTTGGTATCTACCGATTTGTTTCGGCAAAGGCCCGCCAAAAACATCAACTGCCGCAAACAGTGTGTTGATACCCACCCGCTCACCGAGGATTTAAAGATGATTGATACCAAAGCAGTACCTACCCCCGACCAAGGCCTTTCCGACGAGGCCATCGACACGTGCAGGGACTCGCTAGGCTGGTCTGTTTGGGCCTTGGGTCTGGCAACGGACATGACCGCCATACCGATGGACGACCTCGCCACCGAAATCACCCTGGATCCCGATTACGCCGGGCAGGTGGTCGAGGTGTACAAGATGATGGCGATCGAACGTGCCATCGCATCAAGTCGGGAACGGATCGCCGACGAGATACTCGATCGCCTCCGCCAGGCGTTGACCCAGGCCAAACAGTTGCCGGCCGGCGATCCGCTCTCGCTGGCCATCGACTACAACAAAGTCGGCCCGTGCTTCGGCATCCACCCAGACGACGTTCATTTCCTGCGGCCGGATCGACGCTAACTTCAAGACAACAGGAACCCCGTCAGGCGTGAGGCCTGACGGGGCGTCATGGCTCGCGATGTCATATCCATATCATCTCCTTAGGAGCATCCCTCCATCGCAGGCTCCAGGCCGGCGACACCCATCTCTTCCTAATGAGGTCCGAAATGTTTAATAACCCGCTTCCCGTCGTCGTCGACGCTCTCTGGCCCGACCATATTGAAATCGAATTGCGCATCGAGATCGATCGCTAATCAGCCTACCCCCAGCCCATCCAGAAGCCCGTGATCCTCCGCGATCACGGGCTTTTCTGTTTCTGGGCCACCGAAAGGATGCAAACCATGAGCAACGCACCCATTTATCTTCATCTCGCCACGCTGACCGCGCCCAAGACCAGCCTGAACGCGCAGGGCGAAATCGTTTACGCCATCCTCAAGGACGAGGCCTCCACCGAAGTCTTCTTCACCCTCCTGGAAAACCAGGGAGGCAGCGGTTACTTCGGCCGAGAGATCATCCCATTCGCCAATATCGAGGCTTGCCTGAACGGCGTCGACCTCAAGCAAACCATCCCGGCCAAGCGCTTCCTCAAGGCCTTTACGGCATCGCGCTCCGTCAATAACGGCGGCTTCCTCTGCGCCTGCCTTCGTCATCAAGGTCTGCTCAAGCCAGCGCCGGAATCACCTCAGCAGCATGTCATCGGCGACGACTGGGCCGCCTGGAAGGCCAAGATGCTGGAAACCCAATCCGACAAGGTGTACATCACCCCGGATGCGGAAAAACCGGCAAAGGCTGAGCCGGCCAGCAGTAAGGCCAGCGACAAGAAGGAGAAGAAGCAGGCCAAGGCCAAGAAGGAGGTTGCAATCCCGGTCGGCACTGAGGGCGACGGCAATGTTGATCCTGCGTGACCCTTCCCAACTCGACCAGGTTGAGGATGCATATATCCGGGGCCTCATCGCGCAGCGCTTTCAGGAAATCACCATCGAAGGCTATAGCTACGACGATCTGGGCATGTTCGTGCTGGCTCAGCCCGGCGACAGCATCGCCGACCTTGAGAAGGCTGGCGGGGTGTGGATCACTACGGGAATCTTCTCTGACGCGAAGTTCGGCGATCCAGATTTCGCGCCGTGCTTCGAGGTCCTGGAGGAACACACCAGCCACTGCTTTGAAATGGTCCACATTCTTGCCGGCGACTACGGCGTGTGCACCGTTATCCCTGATCAACAGGGCATCGATCCCGAACTGCTGCGCTTTTGCCGGGAGTATGCCGAACCGGTGCCGGTCATCGGCTGATTCCTATGCTCCGGGTACCTGACCTCGGATTGCCCACCACAAAACCTTAAGGCCAACTGCCCAGCGGCGGTTGGCCTTTCTATTTGGAGATATACGCATGTACCAAATCCAGACCACCACGGCCGACAGCGACATCGCCAAGGTGTTGGCCAGCCCGAAGTTCAGCCCCGGCCAGATCGTGGCGACACCCGGCGCACTGGCCGCCATGGAGGAACACCAGTGCTCACCCCTTACGCTTTTGGCACGTCACCTTTCAGCAGATTGGGGAGTACTGCCCAACGAAGACGCCCAATTGAACGATGAGGCCCTGAAATCAGACGGGCGCTTGCTATCGAGCTACCCGCTGGGTGGCGATACGCGAATCTGGGTCATTACCGAGTGGGATCGGTCGGTGACGACCTTCCTCAAGCCCGACGAGTATTGAGCCATGAATGCGCCGAAATACTCGCCGCCCCTCGACCCCAACCTCGCCATAAAGGTAGATGCCCTCGATGACGCAGCTCAAGAGTTTTATCAGGAACGGGCCGGCATTCGGCATTATGACGGAGGCATGTCGCGAACTGAAGCCGAGGCAGCCGCCTGGGAAGACACGCTGCGTTATCTGGAACAGCGCGATGCCGGCGGCAATAGGCCCTAACCACCGCCAGTAAAACCGGACATGGACCAGAGGTCGGTAGCGGCCAACGCTAGTCGTTACGTGCCGTTGCCGATCTCCAAGCCTATCTAGAAACCCTGACACGCCGCGTGGCATGCCAATGCCCCGGGCAAGGGATTTGTACATCTCAGCCCCAACTTCTACAGGAGAAATTTTCGATGACCTTCGTGTCCGCCATTCAACAACTCCCCGATGCTGAGTTACTGCGCATCATCCTTGGCGAAGAGTCCGCCGCGCGTATTGCCAACCGGCCGCTGATGGAGGTCTTCCGCCTGCTTCAGGCGCATTTCCCGCTGGAAGATGCGGAAACCTGCGTTTCTCTCCGCCCGCTGACGGCAGCGCGTGAGCTATTGGCGCGAATGCTCAACGGCACCTTGAGTACGCGGGATTGCATGACCGACCCCAAAGCCGTCCGCGAGCTATTACGGATGCGTCTTGCCGACCTCCAGCATGAGGTCTTCGTCGTGATGCTGCTCGATGCCCAGAACCAGCTGATCGAGTGTGTCGAGCTGTTTCGCGGGACGCTGACCGAGACGGCAGTCTATCCCCGGGAGGTGGTCAAGCTGGCCCTATCCTGGAACGCCGCCGCCGTCATCTTCGCCCATAACCACCCCTCTGGTGTCGCCGAGCCCAGCCAAGCCGATGAAGGTCTGACCAAGGCCCTGAAGCAGGCCTTGGCCTTGGTCGACGTCCGCGTGCTCGACCACTTCATCGTGGCCGGCGGCGCATCGCCCCTGTCCTTCACCGAGCGAGGTTTGCTCTGACCGAATGAAACCCACCTCAAGGAATTTACGACCATGAAACGGCAATTCCGCTTCAACAAACGCGGCATCGACGCCTTGCCGCCATGCCCGGCCGATGCGCGCAGCAAGGAGATAGAGCATGGAGACACCGATGTCGGCGGATTGCGGCTTCAGGTGAACCGGATTGGCCGCAAGTCCTTCCTTTTCCGATACCAGATCAACGGCCGCAAGCGGGCCATGAAAATCGGTGGCTATCCGGAAACGACCATCGAGGAAGCCCGCAACAAGGCAATCGAATGGAAAGCGATGATTGCCAAGGGGCAAGACCCGCAGGAGGCCAGGGACGAGGCGAGGGTGACGGGTATGACCTACCAGACCTTCTACGACGACTATCTATGGCCCCACATCCTGAGCACGAAACGTAGCCACCGCTCGGACGCCAGCCGTTACCGGGGACACATCCTTCCGGTGCTGGCTGATAAGGAGCTAAGCAAGATCACAACTCTCGAATTGCAGCGCTTTCATAACGAGAGCAAGAGCAAGGTTGCCGTTGCCACCAGCAACCGTATCTTCGAGTTGGTTCGGCATAGCTTCACCCTGGCCGAGCAGTGGGCCTTAATCCCACCGGGCAGCAATCCCGCCCGTGGCATCAAGCTTTGGAAAGAAAACAACAAGCGCGAGCGCTACCTGACCCAGGAAGAGTTGGTGCGGTTTATGAAAGCGCTGGAAGAGGAACGTTCGCTGACGGCGGCCGATTATTTCCGGTTTCTGCTGGCCACAGGATGTAGAGCGGCCGAGGCGGCAAAATTGCAGTGGTCCCACATCAGCATGGAGCGCCAGCAATGGCACCTGCCGATCGGCAAGTCCGGCAAGGGCCGGATGATTATCTTGAACGAGGTGGCGATGGAGATATTGCAGCGCCGGCCGCGTATCGAGGGAAATCCTTACGTCTTTGCCGGAAAGAAAGCCGGTCAGTCCATCGGCAACACGACGCGGGCCTGGCGCAGGGTGCTGAAACGGGCGGGTATCGACTGGCAGAATTTACGACGACATGATCTCCGGCACACGCATGCCTCGTATCTGGTGGAAGTGGCGAGTCTGCATGAAATCGCCGGCATCCTTGGCCACGCGAATACGTCCACAACGCAGCGCTACGCCCATTTGAATGACCAGCGGCTTCGGAAATGCAGTTCGCATGTATCCTCATTGATGCGCGCAGCGGCGAACGGCAGATAAGCAAAAGCCCGGTTTTCGCCGGGCTTCTGCTTTTTTTATTTTGATCAGGCCAGTTACGCCTGGCTACCGTCAGTGTTGAAAGTGCGCTGACGCAGCCACACTTCAATATCAGAGCGACGATAACGGATCGCGTGTCCAATGCGCAGGAAGGGTGGAAAGTCACCCAAGCGGGTGGAACGCGCCTTTTCCAGCGTGCAGCGCCGGATACCCAGCCAGGTCGCGAGCTCGTCGGTCGTGAGGAGCTTTTCCGGGACGTCGGCGGTAGTGCCAGCCGGCAGTTGTTGAGCGGATTTCAAGGGTGTCTCCTTGGGCGATCAGGCCGCTTTCGGCGGCATGAAGAGGGTGGAAATAAGCTCATTGGCTGCGACCAAATTCTCAGGCAGCGCATGGCTGTATATGCGTGTGACATTCACGCTAGAGTGCCGCGCACCCTGACTCATGATTTCGATGGGAATGCCGGCATTGACACCAGCGGATATCCATCCGTGGCGAAGATCGTGCGGGCGAAAGCCATCGGAAATACCTGCCTGCTTGCACAGGCGGCGGAAGACCCGGATGGCGCGGCCGGAACGTTCATTGCCGCGCTGGCCGGGGAAGACGAAATCGTTGCAACGGAACGCTTCCATGCGACGAATTACGTCTTTGGCGGGGGACGAGAGGTAGATCTTGCCCGGTCGATTCGATTTTTGGTCGGTCAGGTACCAGATACCGGCCTCCAGATCGATCTGATCCCATCGGCATTGATGGGTCAGTTCTCCCTGGCGAGCACCGGTCAGCGCCGACAGCATCAGCTTGTGACTGCCGATGACGTTCGGGTCGCGCTGGGCTGCCTCGAAAAATGCCCTGACCTGATCGGCCGTCAGGCATTGTTCGCGACGGTTATTGACCCTTGGCGTGCGCACGCCCTTGGTCGGATTACGGTCGATGATCTCGAGATCGACGGCCAATTCGAGGACCGTGCGGATCTGGCCGACGATGGTACGGATCGTGGCCGGGGCCAGGCCGGCATCGATCATTTTGACGACCAGTTGGTGGATATGCGACTTATTGATCTCGGTCACCGCGAGATGATCGAGCGCCTCGCCAATCCAGTTGTGGTGTCGGGAGATGTCAGTTTTGATCGTCTTCTTGCGCCGGCTCTGGCACTGGACGATGTAATGCTCCCAGAATAGCTCCCGGTAGAGCATTGGGGCGGTTTTGGGCTGGCGGGGGTTTTGCCCTTGCGCGGCCAATACGCGATTGGCGCGGTGCTGCTGCTTGGCTTGATCGATGGAGATCAGGCCGAATTCGCCCAACTTAATGCGGTATGGGCGGCGGAGGTACGAGTACCTCGAATAGAAGACGATCCGCCCGCTGGCGCCATAAATCAGCGCGAGCAGACCCGGATCGGTTTCGCACGTAAATTGGACTTGCACGAGTCCGAGGGCGCGAACCCGGGCTGCTTCCTCGCGCAACCGGGTCACCGTAAATGAGATACGAGTTGGGAATGAATATTTACGGGGCTTCATGATGCCGACCGTTTGATACTCCGAAGGGTTGGAATACGGACTTACGCAGATGCGTAAGCCCTACCAGGGCCAAGCGATCGTTGCTCTGCGAGCACCGCCCGCTTGGCAAAAGCGGTGCTCGATGGGTTTTCATCAACCCGAGGTGCGCTGCGCGCACCTCGGACTGCGTCCTTACCCATCGAAAAAGAAGTCCTTGACCGAAATTCCGGGAAAGCGCCGGGTGAGCTTCTTCCACATGGCCTCGGTTTGTGACGTGCGGGGAACGACACCCTGTACGAGGGCGCCTTTACTCGCGTTTTTCACATCGAATTCGCTGGTGTCACAACCACAGGCGGTGACCTGCTTGGCGAGATCGGCATTCATCAGGTCGCGCTGCAGCCCCCATTTCCCCCGGACATACGCCCGCAAGAAAACCCGCTGCAAAATCCCCGGGCTACCTTCCTTGGTAACCTGCAGCCCGTGGGCCTTGCCGGCCCGTCGGGTCAAGGTCAAGGTGCGGTGCGACAGATAGAAGTCGTGCCAGTCGGCCCAATCACCGAGGGTCTTCAAGCAGCGCTTTTCACGCCACTTATCAAAGAGGTCACGGGCAAGTTCCGCTTCCATCAGGTTCGGCCACGGCTCCGTGTCAAAAGCCAGATGCTCACCACCAGAAAATGCCACCATCCGGGGATTGACCGGGCGACGCTTGAAATCGAATTCGAGATTCATCGTCGTTAGCCTTTCCAGGCGGACGACGTCCCGGCCATGAACCATCTGATCCCGGATCGAGACGAAGGGCATGGTCATTGTTTTCTGGTCAGCTTCGCGGTTGGTATAGAGCTCCACCATGTACCGGTTGCGGTCCTTGACCGATTCCGGCGGCGAGATCGAACCCTTGGCCAGTAGCGGTCCGTATTCCATGAGCGCGTTGTAGTCGATGGCGAGGGTGGCAACCGCACGGGTGCGCATGGGCAAGACCTGAAGGGCCGTATGCTTGACCTTGAGCATTTGGGTCATGCTTCCACCCTCCGGCAGAGGTCGAGATAGCGCTGGCAGAGCGGTCCCGAGAGTTCGATTTCGTCCTCGCGGGCATTCGTCAGAAAGCCGTCGGTTGTTACCGAGGCCACTTGGCGATGCGCGGGAATGCCATGCAACATTTCACCAATGACAGCGCGGACGAAACCGGTGACGTGGGCGGCGATGGCGGCGTTGGTGATGGCAGACGGCCCGATCTTGCGGCTATCCAAGGTGGCGAGCTCGAATGCATTTCGGTCGCGCAGGCTTTGCGCTGTCTTGCCATAAACCGAATTGCCCAGCAGCTTGGCGTATTCGTCGAAGACGGGGTCATGCGCATAGGCTTTGCGCAGCGCCCGAATCTTGCGCACAAAGGCCTCGAAAATGCGGATGTCGTTGGGATCGTCCGACCAGGGCCAGATGACCCCACGGATAATCCTGATTTTGCAGCCCTGACGGATGGCCAGCGCGATTTCCGGAGCTGTGGCGTAGGTTCGGCCGGCCTGGGGGTAGATCAGGCCGCGCTCATCAGAGTGCACGGCCAGCCCTGGAAAGCGGACCGGTTTCGTGTAACGAAAGTCGATCCAGGCCACGCCAAGGACGTCACCGAGGAAATCCTTGAGGTGACGGGTCTCGTATGACTTGCTGAATGCAATTCGGCGGACCGAAACCATGCCGGTGGTGTAAGCGCCGACCAGATCGACATCAATCCACTGGTCGAGGTCGCTCGGTCCGCACTGGAAGCATTCATTTCGACCACCATGAAAACCTTCAATGGCGAATGGCTCGTGAAACGCACGATCGCCACCGACGACCATCTGCTTACGCGTACGGCGTCGGCCGGTAGACACATCCCACTCGATGACTTCCTTCTGGTGGACGTCGAAGGTCGCACCATAGTCGAGGCCAGCCTCGTCCATGGTTTTTCGGCAGAGCTGAACGGCGAGCGCCCCGGCAGATACCGGCGCATCATCGACACCGACGACTTCCTGGGCGAACGCGAGCACGCGCAGCCAGTACAGCAAGGTGATCTCTGCGTCCCGGATGCCGTAGCGCCGGAAATAGTCGAAGTGGTCTCGCTTGACGAGGTCCATGCGCGATTTCTTGTAGCCGGGCAGATCATTTTCGAGTTCAAGTTTCTTGATACCCAGGGACTCCCCAAGCTTGGCCAGTGACGTTCGCGGAGGTGCATGCAAGCTGATGTCGACAAAGCGGGTCGAGATGATGAAGGACGCCTCGCCTAGCTGCACGCTGATCGCGGGCGGCGTCATCAGCCGCTTTACATCCTTGAGCTTGTGCACAATCTCGAAGTCGATGCCAGCCGCTGCTGTCGCGACCTTGCCTCCGACGTTGGTCAGGCGGCGTTTGTAGACAGGCAGGTCAGCCGTGACCGCCAGATCGCTGCGCAGGCTAAAGCCACTGACCTCCTGTTCCACCGGGGTCGCGACAATACAGCCGGTTTCGCGAGCCAGGCGCATTACTTCGCCGAGCATTTCGGCGAGACTCAAGCGGTCTTCGATGGCGGGTGAATTCGGGTAGCAGATGACAGCCAGGTCACCACCGATGCCGCTGGCGTAAAACTGGTACGACTCCACACCGAGTACACTGTCAGTGATGGCAGTCCATTCGGCGTCATAGCCGACGTAGAAGGGATCGCCCGTGCCGAGAAGCGGATGACTTGGATCGGTGCGACCAATCCGGGCCATAGCTTCCGCAATGTGATTCTTGGCCAAAACGTCGAGCGCGTCTTCATCGCTGAGACGATCAAGCGCTTTGGGGTGGCTGCCTTCGCCGACGATCAGGCAATAGTCGATCGCGAAAGGCTTGTCGGTTTGGGATTCGGTGCGAATGAATTCCAAGATGATCTCCGGGAGGTTGAAGACCCCCGATGCCCTGCCGAGCATCGGAGGCGAGTGTCGTTGCTTACGCGGTGACACCCCGGATCAGCTTTTCGAAATCCGGCTGCTTGAAGCCCTTTCCGGCGTCCAAGCAATCCATGATCGCGTCGGCAACACGTTGCTGAGCAAGCGGGTCGGTGGTATCCACTCGGCCCAGCAGGTTTCCGTTGCTGTCGTAACAACCCACCCCGTTGTCATCGGGGGTGACGTTTGCGATAACCCATGTGCGGCAGCCGCTGCCGTTCGGGAATCGGAGGATGCAAATTGCCATTGGCAATCTCCTGTAGAGGCGGAAATTGGCTCCGCTAAACCATCGGACAACACTGCGTTGTCCGACGGCCTCAACTCTAATGACGCAAACACCATCGAAAAATCGGCAAGTACGTCACGACGCCCATACGAAATCGACCAAAAAGCTTATTTTTTGGGAGGTAAATTGGCTTTCTTGATGAGTTCCCCAGGCCACTCCCGCGAAATGCTTAGTCTTCTAGCTTTCCTTGGCGCTACCATTCGAGAGTTATGCCAGCTCCCAAAAAAGACCAATCTCTCAAGGATCAAACCCGCCGCCGACGGGAGGTGCGTCAATACCGAAAGGCATGCCGGGCGGCGCTGGGGCCCTTGGGCACAAGGGCCTTTCGAGAGTTTCTGAACTTACACGACCGGCTCCCGATCGAGACAACCGCATGTTGGGCGGAAGCGCTGGCTTGGGTCTTTGGAACGAAAGGCACGGCGCTGCCAGGAAAAAAGCCGGAAAAACTGAGTCGTCTGGATCTCAAGGCCTATCGAGGGCAGTTCGGCGGTTGGAGCCAGGCGCTACTCCGTAGACGTCTTGATCTGACAAAGACCATGGGCCTGTCTTTTACAGTCCGCATCCTCGAAGTCGTGGGCGATTCACCCAAACCCTGGCGCGGCCGGCTTTTTATCCTCTATGAACGGCAGCACGGGGTCGTTTTCCATTACCTGAAGACGATTAGCAAGCCCGATCGCCAAGACGGAGCGCTGATCTGGGAAGTGCTCAACCAAGCGGTTCACCAACTAGGGAATTGCCGGTGGCGGTATTTCGATACAGCTCAGGAAAGCCCTATCCGGCCATCCGTCGCATTTCCAGTCCGGGACAACGGGAAATTCGTTCATCCGCTTTTGTATGAGGCTGTGACCATGCTGCACGATCAAAACGGCGATTCGCTTTCATGGCAAGTGACAACATTCCGAGGTCTCAGGTCTACGCCACTCAAGCTCGGGGCAAAGTCATTTTTCGACTTCCATTGGGAACTCCGCTGGCGATCACGCAGGGTTTCGGCGGCGCTCAGAGCCTTGAGGCCACGTCGCCATCCAGCGATAGGCGGGAAAAAAATTGAGCTAGGAGTTCCCGCTCGTCCCGCTTGGCTTCTCCTGTTTCCGGACGAGTACCCCTACGATTTCCAGCGCTATTCCTAGCTAGAACGTCGATTGGGACCTGGATGAGCGGGAGTAACTTTTCTGTTCTACCCCCATAGCAAGCGTTACCCCTCTGCCGCTGTTGCGTGGATTGATGGTATTCGGCTTGCGGCGTATTCTTGGCGTAACGTCTGGGCTACGTCGGTTCGCCGGCGTTGATTGTGGCAAGGTGAGTCATGGCCGGTGAGGGCAATTCCGCTCTTATCGGTATGAAGTAGGGATGGATACCCTGGACGCTTCCAGTCCGCTCTTCATTTCACTACTTTTGAAATGGAGATCACCATGATGTCGAATCAGCAAGAACGTGCAGTTAAGGCCCTGGAACAACGCGCGCGTCGCAAGGCAAAGAGCGTTGGGCTCGCAGCGATCAAGGCTCGCAAAGGCGTCGGTTCAGTCGACAACCTCGGCGGGTTCAGGATCATCGATGCAATTCTGGGCACCATTGAAGCAGGAGAGCGGTTCGAATTGACCGCGGAAGAGGTGATTGCCTACTGCTCAGCTGAGTAAAGCGTCAAGCTAGAGAACCTGGGGGAGCGATCCCCCGGTTCTTTTCCAACGCAATTTAGATGCACCTCAGGCAACTGTCGGCCACGACCCGCCGTTCAGCTCGCAGGCAGAACGGCCGTTCGGGTGGCCGCTCTGCCCAGAAACCGGCCATCCGATCGACGCGATCAACTCAGAATCCACGCACGGAAGCACTTGGGTGAACCGTAGTCAAATCAGTAAGGGTGGCGGCATCGAGTTCAGACCGCGCGCGGCCCGGGCAGTGCGCTCGGCGTCGGCGGGCCTCAAGGGTCGATGGCGGCAAACAGGATCGAGTCATGCAGGTCCGAACGGTTCTCCTTCACGCACAGCACGTAATGCGCGCCGCGCTCACGGGTCGTGCGCGCAATCACAATTGAGTGCAATGACCCTCTCCCGATCCGCGCCAAAGCACCCGCAACGCTTCCATCGGCGCCGTGCCCAGCGGGTGCTGCGGGCGAACGATGGCGTGCTCTAACGCGACCGGCCACCTGCAAGGCATGGATCGGCCCCTTGGTGACCTGCTGGCGAACCTCACTTGGGGCGATAGGCGCCCGGTGTGCTGCCGGTCCATTTCCGGAACGCGCGATGAAAGGCGTTGGGGTCCTCGAAGCCGATCTCCTGGCCAATGACGGCGATCGGGGTATTGGTTTTCGTCAGCAGTTGAATCGTCGCGTCCCGGCGGAGTTCATCCTTGATCGCCTGGAAGGTGGTGCCTTCCGCAGCCAGCCGGCGGGTCAGCGTGCGCACGGACAGGTGCAGCGCGCTCGCGGTCTGCCCGGCGGTGGTCGGGAGGCTGAGGCGCGGACGCAAATGCTCGCGGACCTTATGCCTGGTCGGGTGCTGCTCGAAGGCGACGAACAGCCAGTCGCCGGGGGCTCGGGCGAGGAAACGGGCGAGCGAGCGCCGATCCTGGCGGATCGGCGTCGCCAACTGGGCGGCCTCGAAGTAGAGCGCTGAAACCGCTTGCTCGAAAAACACCGGGCCGGGATAGAGAAAACCGTATTCCGACGCGTGGCTCGGGCGCTGATAACTGCAATCGACGCGCGCCAGAGTCATGCGGTGCCCGGTGAGCCAGGAGGCCACACCGTGGATCAGCTTGAGCAAGATCTCCTGTCCGAAGGTATTCGCCGCGGCCCGCGCCATCTGCGGAATCAGGGCCATCCGGATGAGGTTGCCCTCGCGGGAGAGTTCGATGCGGAAGTCTTCCAGGAGCAGGTGAAAGAAGCGGCTGAGTCGGAACAGGGCAGTCTGCAGAGTCGCCGAGTCCAACAGACTGAGGCAGAGAAACTTCAACGAGCCCGAGCGCACGGGCCGCGAAAACATCCCCGGCAGTTCGTCATCCAGTTGGCGCGCCAGTTGCCGGTAGAGCGTGGCGAACTGTTCGGTGGTCACCCTGGCCGTTTCCGCACCCAGGAGTACCTGAGCGATACCCGCCCGCGCCAGCGCTTCCGCCTGCCCCGCCGGATCGAGCAGCGTGCCGCCCAACAGATTCAGCACGAAGGACATCGGGACCGTGCCTGCAGCGATTTCGGTCGGGGCCATGGTGCTGCGCTTTGCATCGAAAGAATGGCTGATTATGCAAGTGTTTCGGCGCAAATGGTAGTCGGCATCGGGAGAGATCGTTCTTAGAATCGCGTCTGAAATCCATGTCTTATATGGATTTTATTGCCAGATCGCCTGGCCGCACCTGCAGTCTTCTGCCTATGCGGGAAGCCGGGTTCAGGCGCAAAGCGCATGGCGGCTGGTGTTTGATGGCCCAAGCCGGCGCGCAAGAAAAGAGAAAATTCTCAGGAGACCTCGCTCGTGCCCACCGAACCCATCCACGCCGCAACTTCGGCCTACGCCTACCCACTGCTGATCAAGCAACTCCTGCATACACCGTTGGCGACCGCCGCCGATCAGGAGATCGTCTACCGCGACAGCCACCGCCAGACCTACCGCGACCTGGCCGTCCGGATCCGCCGCCTGGCCAATACGCTGCAGGCCGCCGGGATCGGCCCCGGCGATACCGTCGCGGTGATGGACTGGGATAGCCACCGCTATCTGGAATGCTTCTTCGCCGTGCCGATGATGGGCGCGGTGCTGCAGACGGTGAATGTCCGCCTGTCGCCCGAACAGATCCTGTACACGCTGAATCACGCCGGTGCCGACATCGTGCTGGTCAATGCCGATTTCATCCCGGTGCTGGCGGGCATCAAGGGACAGCTGGAGACGGTGAAGCGGTTCGTGCTGATCTCCGATACCGGCAACGACATGGCCATGTGGGGGATTCCCTTTGTCGGCGAGTACGAGACCTTGCTGGCGAAGGCGTCGAGCGAGTACGACTTCCCCGACTTCGACGAGAACACGCGGGCGACGACCTTCTACACGACCGGTACGACCGGGCTGCCGAAGGGCGTCTATTTCAGCCACCGCCAACTGGTGCTGCACACGCTGGCGGTCGCCACCCATCTGGGTACCGCAGAGGACCACGGCCGCCTGCACCGCGGCGACGTGTACATGCCGATCACCCCGATGTTCCACGTCCACGCGTGGGGCGTGCCCTACATCGCGACGCTGCTCGGCCTCAAGCAGGTCTATCCCGGCCGCTATGCGCCCGAGACCCTGGCCCGCTACATCCAGGACGAGAAGGTCACCTTCTCGCACTGCGTGCCGACCATCCTGCAGATGCTGCTGACCAACGCCGAGGCGAAGGCGGTCGATCTCAAGGGCTGGAAGGTCATCATCGGCGGTTCGGCGCTGCCCAAAGGGCTCGCCGCCGCGGCGCTGGAGCGCGGTATCGACGTCTTCGCCGGTTACGGCATGTCGGAAACCTGCCCGATCCTGACCATCGCCCGAGTGCCCGGCGACCTCCCGGCCGAGGATCTGGACGGCCAGGCCGACCAGCGCATCCGCACCGGCTATCCGGTGCCGCTGGTCGATCTCCACACCGTCGACGGCGACCTCCTCGACGCCCCCCGTGACGGCAAGAGCACCGGCGAGATCGTCGTCCGCGCGCCGTGGCTGACCATGGGCTACCTGCACAACCCGTCCGCATCGGACGAGCTGTGGGCCGGCGGCTACCTCCATACCGGCGACATCGGGACCATCGACCCGGCCGGCTGCCTGCAGGTGACCGACCGTCTGAAGGACGTGATCAAGACCGGCGGCGAGTGGGTGTCCTCGCTCGAGCTCGAAAACATCATCTCCCAGCACCCGGCGGTCAGCGAGGTCGCGGTCATCGGGGTGAAGGACGACAAGTGGGGCGAGCGTCCGCTGGCGACGGTCGTCCTCAAGCCGGGGCAGACGGCCACGGCCGACGAGATCAAGGCCACCGTCGCGAAATCGGCCGAGGCGGGCCACATCTCGCGCTACGCGGTGCCCGACGAGATCCGATTCGTCGAGGAGCTGGCGCGCACCAGCGTCGGCAAGATCAACAAGAAAGCCATTCGCGAACATCTGGCCTGACGGCCATCGCAAACCAGGAGTCAATCGCGTGAACAGACTGCATATCAAGAAAGCCGCCGTACTCGGCGCCGGGGTCATGGGTGCGCAGATCGCGGCGCATCTCGCCAATGCCGGCGTGCCGGTCGTCCTCTTCGACCTGCCCGCGAAGGAAGGCGACAAGAACGGCATCGTCAGGAAGGCCATCGACGGGCTGAAGAAGCTCGAACCGGCGCCGCTGGCGAACAAGGCGGCGCTGAAGCTGATCTCGGCCGCCAACTACGATGAGCATCTGGCCGAGTTGGCCGGCTGCGAGCTGATCATCGAGGCGATCGCCGAGCGCATGGACTGGAAGAACGACCTGTACGGCAAGATCGTGCCGCACATTTCGGCCAATGCCATCATCGCCTCCAACACCTCCGGACTGTCGATCGACGCGCTGTCGCAGGCGCTGCCGGCCGATGTTCGTCCGCGCTTCTGCGGCATCCACTTCTTCAACCCGCCGCGCTACATGCGCCTGGTCGAGATCATCGCCACCCGCACGACCGATGCGGGCACGCTCGATGCGCTCGAGACCTGGCTGACCTCGCGCCTCGGCAAGGGTGTGATCCGCGCCCTCGACACGCCCAACTTCGTCGCCAACCGTATCGGCGTGCTCTCGATCCTGGCGGTGATGCATCACACCCAGCGCTTCGAGCTTGGTTTCGATGTGGTCGACGCCCTGACCGGGCCGAAGATCGGCCGCCCGAAGAGCGCCACCTACCGCACCGCGGACGTCGTCGGCCTGGATACGCTGGCCCACGTCGTGCGCAACATGCACGGCACGCTGCCCGACGATCCATGGCATGGCCACTTCAATGTGCCGGCCTGGCTGGAACAGCTTATCGCGCAGGGGGCTCTGGGTCAGAAGACCAAGGGCGGCATCTACCGCAAGGTCGGCAAGGAAGTCCACGTGCTGGACCTTGGCCTGCAGGATTTCCGCCCCTCGAGCGGCGAACTCAGCGCCGAGGTGGCGGGCATCCTCAAGGACAGGAACCCGGCCAGCCGCTTCGCCGCACTGCGTGCCTCGAAGGACCCGCAGGCGAAGTTCCTGTGGGCGATCTTCCGCGACGTTTTCCACTATGCCGCCGTGCAGCTCGAATCCATCGCCGACAATGCCCGCGATCTGGATCTCGCGATGCGCTGGGGTTTTGGTTGGACGCAGGGGCCGTTCGAGATCTGGCAATCCGCCGGCTGGGCGGACATCGCCCGGGCGATCGCCGCCGACATCGCCGCCGGCGAGACGATGAGCGATACGCCGCTGCCCGCCTGGGTGCTGGAAGATCGTGAGGGTGTGCACACGCCGCAGGGCTCGTGGTCGCCGCGCCGTAAGGCCTATGTGCCGCGTTCCGCGCTGCCGGTGTACCAGCGCCAGCTCTTCCAGGAAGCCGTCCTCGGCGACGGTTCGTTGGCGCCCGAGCAGTCCGGCGAGACCCTGTTCGAGAACGACGGTGTCCGTCTGTGGCGTTTGCCGGCGGTCGACGCCGGCATCGGCATCCTCTCCTTCAAGTCCAAGATGCACGCCATCGGCAGCGAAGTGGTCGATGGGGTGGTGGCAGCGGTGCGCCAGGCCGAGCAGAGCCTGTCCGGCCTGGTCATCTGGCACCAGCCGCCGTTCGCCGTCGGCGCCAACCTGGCCCAGGTGGCCGAGGGGTGCGCGGCCGGCGATTTTGCGCAGCTCGACCGCTATGTCGCCGCCTTCCAGCAGGCCGGTCAGGCGCTGAAGTATGCGGCGGTGCCGGTGGTGGCGGCGGTGCAGGGCATGGCGCTGGGCGGCGGCTGCGAGTTCGCCATGCAGGCAACGCGCCGCGTGGTGGCGCTGGAGAGCTACATGGGCCTGGTCGAAGCGGGCGTCGGCCTGATCCCGGCCGGCGGCGGCTGCAAGGAGTTCGCGCTGCAGGCGGCGGAATGGGCGGGGCGGACCGCGACCCCGGCCGAGCTGATGGCCTTCCTGCAACCGGTGTTCATGAACATCGCCACGGCCAAGGTCTCGAAGAGCGCCGCGGAGGCGGTGGGCTACGGCTTCGCCCGCGCGACCGATACCGTGCTGTTCCATCCCGACGAGCTGCTCTACGTGGCGATCCGCGAAGCCCGTGCGCTGGCCGAATCCGGCTATGCGCCCCCCGCCACGGCGCGTGCCGTGCCGGTGGCCGGGCGCGGCGGCATCGCGACCCTGGAGATGACGCTGGTCAACATGCGTGACGGCGGCATGATCTCCGCGTACGACTACCAGGTCGCCCGTGCCGCGGCGGTTGCGCTGTGCGGTGGTGAAGTCGATAGCGGCAGTCTGGTCGATGAGGCCTGGCTGCTCACGGTCGAGCGCCGCCTGTTCGTCGAGCTGCTGAAGAACCCCCAAACCCAGGCCCGGATCCAGCACATGCTCGAGACCGGCAAGCCGCTCCGCAACTGATCCGGCCCAGGAGAACACCATAATGAGCAAACAGATTCAGGAAGCCTACATCGTCGCCGCAACCCGCCTGCCGGTGGGCAAGCGCAACGGCATGTTCAGGAATGCGCGGCCGGACGACATGCTGGCCCACGCCATCCGCGCCGTGGTCGCGCAGGCGCCCGGCGTCGACCCGACCCGCATCGGCGACGTCATCGTCGGCTGCGCCATCCCCGAAGCCGAGCAGGGCATGAACGTGGCCCGCATCGGTGCGCTGCTCGCCGGTCTGCCGAATACCGTCCCGGGCATCACCATCAACCGCTTCTGCTCCTCCGGACTGCAGGCCGTCGCCGACGCCGCCAATCAGATCCGTCTCGGCCTGGCCGACGTGATGATCGCCGCCGGTACGGAGTCGATGACCGCGATGTCCAACATCATGGGCAACAAGGTGGCGGCCAACCCCGCCTGGTTCTCCGATGAAAACATCGGCATTGCCTACGGCATGGGCCTGACCGCCGAGAAGGTGGCGCAGCAGTGGGGCATCGGCCGCGAGGCGCAGGATGCCTTTGCCGAGGCGTCCCACCGCAAGGCCTGCGCCGCGATCGCTGCCGGGCATTTCAAGGCCGAGACCTCGCCCTTCACCGTGCGTGACTACAAGCCCGATCTGGCCAGCGGCGAAATCCGCCAGCGCGACCGCACGCCGACCGACGACGAGGGCGCACGCCCGGACATCTCCGTCGAGAAGCTCGCCAGGCTGCGCCCGGTCTTCCACGCCAGGGGCTCGGTCACCGCGGGCAACGCCTCGCAGATGTCCGATGGCGCCGGCGCCGTGATGCTGGTCTCGGAGAAGGTCCTGAAGGAACACAACCTGACCCCGCTCGCCCGCTTTGCCGGCTTTGCCGTCGGCGGGGTGGCGCCGGAGATTATGGGCGTCGGTCCGATCGTCGCGATCCCCAAGGTGCTGCAGCAAGCCGGCATCCGCAAGGAAGACCTGGACTGGATCGAGCTGAACGAAGCCTTTGCAGCGCAGGCGCTCGCCGTAGTCAAGGAGCTCGACCTCGACCCGTCGAAGATCAACCCGCTGGGCGGCGCGATCGCGCTCGGCCACCCGCTCGGTGCCACCGGCGCCATCCGCACGGCGACGCTGCTGCACGGCATGCGCCGTACCGGCGGCAAGTACGGGATGGTCAGCATGTGCATCGGCACGGGCATGGGTGCCGCCGGCATCTTCGAAAGCATCTGAACGAACAGATCGAAAGAGAGAACACCATGAGTGATTACATCGCCCCCGTGAAGGACATGCGCTTCGTGATGGACGAGATCGTCGGTCTCGACGCCATCGCCGCGCTTCCCGGCTACGAAGAAGCCACGCCCGACATGGCGGACGCCATCCTCGAGGAGGCGGCCAAGTTCGCCAGCGGCGTGCTGGCCCCGCTCAACTGGATCGGCGACACGCAGGGCTGCAAGCTCGGGCCTGACGGCGTCGTCACCGCCGACGGATGGAAGGAAGCCTACAAGGCCTTCTGCGACGCCGGCTGGAACGGCCTGGCCTCGCCGACGGCGTACGGCGGGCAGGGCCTGCCGGAAACCATCGGCATCGCGGTCAAGGAGATGGCCTCGTCCGCCAACCTGTCCTTCTCGCTCGGCCCGCTGCTGACCAGCGGCGCCGCGGCCGCGCTGCTGACCTGCGCCAGCGACGAACTGAAGGCCATCTACCTGGAGAAGATGATCTCCGGCGAATGGACCGGCACGATGAACCTGACGGAGCCGAATGCGGGCTCCGATCTGGCCCTGATCCGCAGCCGCGCCGAGCCACAGGCCGACGGCAGCTACCGCGTCTTCGGCCAGAAGATCTTCATCACCTATGGCGACCACGACATGACGGACAACATCGTTCATCTCGTCCTCGCCCGCCTGCCGGACGCCCCGGCCGGCGTGAAGGGCATCTCGCTCTTCCTGGTGCCGAAGTTCCTGGTCAATGCCGACGGTTCGCTCGGCGAGCGCAACGACGCCTACTGCGTGTCGATCGAGCACAAGCTCGGCATCCACGCCAGCCCGACCTGCGTCATGGCCTTCGGTGATGGTGAAAAATTCGGCGGCGGCGCCGTCGGCTATCTGCTGGGCGAGGCGAACCGCGGCCTCGAGTACATGTTCATCATGATGAACGAAGCCCGCATGGGCGTCGGCCTGCAGGGGGTCGCCCTCGGCGAGCGCGCCTACCAGCAGGCGCTCGGCTACGCCCGTGAACGCAAGCAGGGGCGGGACGCCGTGACCGGCGAAGCGCTGGTCACGATCGACAAGCATCCGGACGTGCGCCGCATGCTGATGCTGATGAAGTCGCGCGTCGAAGCCTGCCGCGCCGTCACCTACTTCACCGCCGGGCTGCTCGACCGTGCGCACGCCGGCACCGACCCGGAGCAGAAGAAGCGCGACCTGTTCCTGGCCGAACTGCTGATTCCCGTGGTCAAGGGCGGTGGCACGGAGATGGCGGTCGAGGTCACTTCGCTCGGCATCCAGGTGCACGGCGGCATGGG
>NZ_JAYROR010000130.1:0-38272 GCF_041911615.1 Zoogloea sp.
CCGCCCGCGCCAGCGCCTCGCGCAGCAGCGCCGCGGCCTCGCCCAGGCGGCCGGCGATGCCGTGGCCGAGGCCCGACATGGAGAGCCGGTAGACCATCCCGAACAGCGGGCAGGCGCCACCTTCGTGGGGCGCCGAACGGGCCGCCAGCGCCGCTGCGTCGTCGAAGCGCGAGGCCGTGTGGAGCCCGAACAGCATCACGCTGCGGGCAATCTGGGCCACCCACGAATCGGCGCGGCGGGCTTCGGCGAGCGCCGCGCCGGCCAGGGCGATGGCCCGCTCGCTCTCGTCCGAGAGGCCGGCGATGAGGCTCTTGACCGCCGTGCACTCGCCCGGCTCGACCTGCGCCGGCAGGCGGCCACTGGCCACGTCGGCCTCCACGCCGCTCACCGCGTCCTGCGCCTCACCCAGGCGCAGCGCGAAGGCCAGCGCCCAGGCGTGGGCGAGGCGCAGGCGCAGGCTGCCGGCCACCAGCGAGGGCGGCAGCAAGGCCAGCCAGCCGGTCACGGTGCGGATGTCGCCGGCCTCCACCAGCCCCATCGCGCAGGATTCGGCCCAGCCGGCAGCGCGCCGGGCATCGCCGG
The DNA here is from genome assembly GCF_041911615.1 of Zoogloea sp. Taxonomy (GTDB): domain Bacteria; phylum Pseudomonadota; class Gammaproteobacteria; order Burkholderiales; family Rhodocyclaceae; genus Zoogloea. Next base: position 583 of record NZ_JAYROR010000130.1, read on the forward strand.
CGGCCAGGGCATAGCGCACCGCCTCCTGCCACAGGCCCGCGGCGGCAAACCAGTCGGCCGCGGCGCACTGGATGCGCGCGAGGCGGGCCGGATCGTGCCGCTCGAGGCGCAGGCGCAGGTAGTCGGCAAACAGCGCGTGGAAACGGAACCAGCCGTCGTCGAGGCGCTTCACGAAGAGGTTCTGCCCGGCAAGATCGTCGAGGGCCTGCCGGCAATCCGCGCCGGCGCCCACCGCCTCGCACAGGGCCGGGCAGAAGCGGTCCAGCGGGCCGGCGGCGAGCAGGAAATCGACCCGCGCCGGCGCCAGCCCGGCCAGGACGTTTTCGGCCAGATAGGCGGCGACCCCCTCGCCCGCGCGGCGGCGGATGCCGTCGATCAGGCTGGCCGGATCGCCTGCGCCGCGCAGCGACAGGGCCGCCAGGTACATGCCGGCGGCCCAGCCTTCGGTGGTGCGCCACAGGGCGTCGGCCAGGGCCTGGTCGGCCACGCTGCCACCGAGGCCGGCGAAGTAGTGACGCGCCTCGTCGGCGCCAAAGCGCAGGTCGGCCTCGTCGATGGACAGCAATTGGCCGCGGGCGGCCAGGGTGGCGTAAGGCAGGGCGGGCGCGCCACGCCCGGCGAGGATCAGCCGGAAGGCCGGCGGCGCGTAGCGGATGAGGGTCTCGAGGGCGTCGAGGAGCGGCGGCGCGGTGAGCGCGTCGGCGTCGTCGAGAATCAGCGCCACCGGCAGCGGCGAACGTGCCAGGCCGTTGATGAGCGCGGTGAGCACCGCCCGCGGCGAGGCCATCGCGTCGCGGGCGAGCAGCCGCGCGGCCTCGCGCGCAACGCCCTGCTCGCCGCCGAGGGCGACGACGAGATAGGAGAAGAACAGGCCGGGGTCGTCGTCCTCCCGGTCTAGGCTCAGCCAGCCGACCACCCAGCCGACGTCGGCGAGGCGCGCGCGCGCCTGGGCGAGCAGCGTGGTCTTGCCCGCGCCGGGCGAGGCGCAGACGCGCACCAGCGGCGGCCCGGCGGCGTCGCACAGGACATCCACGAGGCGTGGACGCACGACGGCGCCCGCCGACGGTGCCGGCGGGCGCAGCTTGGTCTGGATGAGCAGCGAGGGCGGCGCCTCGCGCCCTTCGCGGGGCATTCCGGCCATCGTCCGGGCACCCGCCCGGGCCAGCGGATATGCAGGCCCGGGCGCGGCGATCAGACCTTCTCGAAGATGCCAGCGGCCCCCATGCCGGTGCCGATGCACATCGAGATCATGCCATAGCGCGCCGAGGTGCGCTGGAAGGCGCTCATCAGCGTGGCGGCACGGATCGCGCCGGTGGCGCCGAGCGGGTGGCCGAGGGCGATGGCGCCGCCCTGCGGGTTCACCTTGGCCGGGTCGAGCTCGAGCTGGCGGGCCACGGCCAGCGCCTGGGCGGCGAAGGCTTCGTTGAGCTCGATCCAGTCGAGATCGGACTGGGCGATGCCAGCGGCCTTGAGGGCGCGCGGAATCGCCTCGACGGGGCCGATGCCCATGATCTCGGGCGGAACACCGGCCACCGAGTAGCTGCAGAAGCGGGCAATGGGCTGGACGCCGTAGCGCTTCACCGCCGCCTCGGACATCAGCAGCACCGCGCCGGCGCCGTCTGACATCTGGGAGCTGTTGCCGGCGGTGACGGAGCCGCGCGCCGCGAACACCGGCTTGAGCTTGGCGAGGCTTTCCATCGACGCGTCGGCACGCGGGCCTTCGTCGGTGTCGCAGACGCGCTCGACCACGCGCACCGTGCCGCCCTCACCCGGCACATGGGTGCGCACGGTGTAGGGGGTGATCTCGTCCTTGAACGCGCCGGCGGCGATGGCTGCCGCCGCGCGCTGGTTGGACTGCACCGCGAAGGCGTCCTGCGCGGCGCGGTCGATGCCCCACTGCTGGGCCACCCTCTCGGCGGTGAGGCCCATGCCGAAGGCGATGCCGAGGTTTTCGTCCTTGGCGAAGATCGCCGGGTTCAACGAAATCTTGTTGCCCATGATCTGCGGCATCACGGTCATGCTCTCGGTGCCGGCGGCGATCATCACGTCGGCTTCGCCCAGGCGGATGCGCGCGGCGGCGTCGGCCACGGCCTGCAGGCCGGACGAGCAGAAGCGGTTGATGGTGATGCCCGGCACGGTGTTGGGCAGGCCGGCGAGCAGCACGCCGATGCGCGCCACGTTCATGCCCTGCTCGGCTTCCGGCATGGCGCAGCCGACCACCACGTCGCCGATCTCGGTGGCGTCGAGCCCCGGCACCTTGGCCACGACGGCCGACAGCACGTGGGCCAGCATGTCGTCGGGACGCACGGTGCGGAACATCCCGTTGCGCTTGGCCACCGGGGTGCGGGTGGCGGCAACGATGTAGGCTTCTTGAATCTGTTTCATCGAATTCTCCTTTGGGGCAGTGAGGAGTAAGGCGTCAGGCGTGAGGAGACCGATGCCAACCCGGTTGCGCTGACGATCACCAGCGCACGGGGGGCAAACAAGGTCTCCGAACGCCTTCCTCCTCTCTCCTCACCGCATCACAATCAATTGCGCAGCGGCTTGCCGGTTTCCAGCATGTGCACGATGCGCTGCTGGGTCTTTTCGGTCTTGAGCAGATCGACGAAGAGCGCACGCTCCACGTCGAGGATCCACTGCTCCGACACCTTCGCGTTGGTGTCCACCTCGCCGCCGCACAGGGCGGTGGCCGCGGCGCGGGCGACGCGGTAATCCCACTCGGAGATGAAGCCGCCCTCCTTCATGTTGATGAGCATCATTTCGCAGGTGGCGATGCCGCTCCTGCCGGCCACCGGAATGGCACGCTGGATCAGCGGCGGCTGGTAGCCGGATTCGGCCAGACCGCGAGCGCGGGCCAGGGCCACGTGGAGCAGCTCGCTGGCGTTGAAGACGATGTCGTCGGATTCCTTCGCGAAGCCCAGCTCCACCGCCTGCACGGCGCTCTTGGAGACGGTGGCCATGGCGATGGTCTGGAACATGTTCTGGATGAACGGGAAGATGTCGCCGCCCGCCGCCCGGGACGCGAGGCCCGCCGCGCGCACCGCGAACTCCTTGCAGCCGCCGCCGGCCGGGATCAGGCCGACGCCGGCCTCGACGAGGCCCACGTAGCTCTCCAGCGCCATCACCCGATGGGTGGCGTGCATCACGAACTCGCAGCCGCCGCCCAGGGCCATGCCCTGCACCGCCGCCACGGTGGGCACCAGCGCGTGCTTGAGGGCCATCGAGGCCTGCTGGAACCGGGCAACCGTCTGCTCGAGGCGGTCGAACTGGCCGGCTTTGCACGCCTCGACCACCTGCGCCAGGTTGGCGCCCACGGCGAACGGCGCCTCGTGCCAGATCACCAGGCCGTCCAGATCGCGCTCGGCGCGGGCCACGGCCTCGAGGACGCCTTCCAGCACTTCGTCGCCGATGGCGTGCATCTTGGACTTGAACGACAGGATGCCGATGCGGGCGTCCTTGGCCGGGAGATTCCACAGGCGCACGCCGTCGTTCTCCCACAGCGTGACGCCGGCGTCCGGCGCGGCCTCGCCGAGCACGCGCTCGGGGAATAGCTGGCGCTGGTAGACCGGCAACGTCGACCGCGGCTTGAGGGCGGCGTCGGTGGCGCTCCACGAGCCTTCCGGCGCGTGCACGCCGGTGCGGCCGTCGAACACCCAGGCGGGCAGCGGCGCGGTGCTCATGGCCTTGCCCGCGTCGATGTCGGCCTTGACGGCTTCGGCGATGGTCTGCCAGCCGGCGGCCTGCCAGGTCTCGAACGGGCCCTGCTGCCAGCCGAAGCCCCAGCGCATCGCGAAATCCACGTCGCGGGCGTTGTCGGCGATGGCGCCGAGCTGACAGGCGCAGTAATGGAACACGTCGCGGAAGATCGCCCACAGGAACTGGGCCTGCGGGTGGCTGCTTGCGCGCAGCTGAGCGAACTTCTCGGCCGGGTTGCGGTTCTTGAGGATGGCGAGCACTTCCGGCGCAACCTCGCCGGCGCTGGGGCGATAGCCGCCGCTGGCCAGATCGAGCACGTTGATGACCTTGCCTTCCTTGCGGAAGATGCCGCCCTTGGTCTTCTGACCGAGGGCGCCCTTGGCAATCAGGCCGGCCAGCCATTCGGGCGACTTGAAGTAGGCGTGCCACGGGTCGTCGGCAAGGGTCGCGTCCATGGTGCCGATGACGTGGGCCATGGTGTCGAGGCCGACCACGTCGGCGGTGCGATAGGTGGCGCTCTTGGGGCGGCCGATCAGCGGACCGGTGAGGGCGTCCACCTCGTCGAAGCCGAGGCCCATCCGCGCGGTGTGGTGCATCACCGCGAGAATCGAGAACACGCCGACGCGGTTGGCGACGAAGTTGGGGGTGTCCTTGGCGCGGACGATGCTCTTGCCCAGGCGGGTGGTGAGCCAGGCTTCGAGCTCGTCGAGCATCGCCGGCTGGGTGCGGGTGGTCGGGATCAGCTCGACCAGCGACATGTAACGCGGCGGGTTGAAGAAATGGATGCCGCAGAAGCGGTCGCGCATCGACTCGGGCAAGCCCTGGTCGAGCGCGTTGATCGACAGGCCCGAGGTGTTCGAAGCGAAGATCGCGTCGGGCCGGATGTACGGGCCGACCTTGGCGTAGAGGTCGAGCTTCCACTCCATCTTCTCGGCGATGGCCTCGATGATGAGGTCGCAACCGCGCAGCTTTTCCAGGTCGGACCCGTAGTTGGCCACGTCGATGAACTGGGCGCGGTCGCGGGTGGCCAGCGGCGCCGGCTCGAGCTTCTTGAGGCCTTCGACGGCCTTGCGGGCAATGCCGTTGGGGTCGCCTTCCTTGGCGGGAAGGTCGAACAGCACGACCGGCACACGGGCGTTGGCGCAATGGGCGGCGATCTGCGCCCCCATCACCCCGGCACCCAGCACGGCCACCTTGCGAATGATCAGTCTGCTCACATGCTCCTCCTTCAGGTTCGGCCGCGGCGCGGGCCGATTTTATGAATCAATGATCGGTCAAACGATTTGAACAACTGTTCAAATCTTAGCGCAATCATGAATTTAGGTGCAACTCTCAGAAAAAATCAGGCGCCGGCAGCGCTCGGCAGGACGCCCGCGGGGGCCAGGAATCCCGCCACGACAAAGGGTTTGAGGCGGGCCATGACGCCTTCCGGCCGGCTCGCGTCGACGAGGGAATAGGTCTCGGTCATCCGCATCACGTCCTTTCCGGCCATCGCGTAGGCGACGATGCCAACGAAGAAATACATGCGCCACACCACGTCGTCCTGACTGAGGTGCGGCAGGGTGCGCATGAAGGCCTGGCGATAGCGGTCGACCGCCTCCCGGTATTCGTCCGGAAAGAAGGCCTCGGTGCCCGGCCCCGGCTCGTAGAAGGCACGCCCGATGAGCTGCTTGAAGACCTCGCCGGAAATGCTGTCCTTGCGCGTCAGCCGCAGTGCCGACGACAGGAAGGCGTCCACCAGCACATCGACGGGGATGGGCTGGCCGGCAGCTTCGGCCTCGAGCTTGTCGAGGTAGCCGACCCGGCTGCCCCGGCTGCCCAGCGCGCGCTGGTAGACCGCCTCCATCAACCCCTGCTTGGAGCCGAAGTGGTAATTGACCAGCGCCACCGGCACGCCCGCCGCGCCGGTGATCATGCGGATCGAGGTGGCGGCGTAGCCGTTCTCCATGAACAGCCGCTCGGCGGCGTCGAGGATTCGGGTCTTGGCGTCGGGAAGGCTGTCGAGGCGCGGCATGCGGAGGGCGTCGGAGAAAAAACCGGCGCGGGGCGAACCCGGCGCCGGATCGGGTTGGGCCGTCAGAAGGCCATCGAGTACTGCGCGCCGAGCAACCACACGCGGGCGTCGTAGACACCGGAGACGAGGCCGCGGTTGACGAGCGGATTGGTCGAGCGCTGATCGTTGTAGATATGGGACTCGCCGGCCTTGATGTAGGCCGCGCCGAGATCGACGGTCGAATCCTTGTTGACCTTGATCTGGGCTCCGGTGGACAGCCAGGTGCGGTTGCTGTCGGGCAGCGAGACGAGGCGCGTCTCGTCGCTGCGCACCGGCGTCTGTTCGTAGGCGATGCCGAACTTCAGCTTGACCGTTTCGTTCAGCTTGTAGTTGGTGCCGAGGGCGAAGCGCCAGGTGTCGCGGAACTGGGTGTCGAGGCGCTGGGCCAGGCTGCCGGTGCCGCTGCTGTAGCGCATGATGTCCACGTTCTGGATGCTGCTCCACCCCGTCCAGGAGATGTCGCCGAGCATTTCCCAGCGGTCGCTGAGTGTCTGGGCGACGCTCAGGATGAAGGTGTCGGGCAGATCGACGCGCGTCGAGGCGGGCGAATTGCCGATGGACGCGGCCGCCGTGCCGCTGGACTTCAGGTCGCCCTGAAGGTCGTGTCGGACCTTCGAGCGATACGAGACGCCGACCTTCGTCGTCGGGCTCAGGGTGAACAGCGCACCGACGTTCCAGCCCCACGCCCAGTCCTCGGCGCCCAGCTTGACGCTGGTGCCGGCCAGGGCCGGCGACGAGACGGAGAACAGCCGGACGTACTCGACCTCCATCTTCTGGTAGCTCGCACCCGCACCCAGCGAAACCTTGTCGTTCACGCGCCAGGCGATGCTCGGGTTGATGTTGTAGGTCTTGATGTCGAACTTGAGGGCGTGGGCGCCGCCGACCCACGGGTTGTGGTATTCGGTGACGAGGCCGAACGGCGCGCCGAGACCGAGGCCGACATAGACATCCTTCGTCACGCCCCACGACAGGTAAGCGTTGGGCAGGAAAGCCCAGCTGCCCGCGTCGCCGCCGTTGCCGGTGCCGCTGAGGGCGCCGGGCACCGAGCCGCGATCATCGAACTTGAAAGTCGGCCGCACGGCGGCGACGCCCGCCGAGATCTCGCGCTCCTTCAACTGCGTCATGCCCGCCGGGTTGAAGAAGATCGTGCTGGCGTTCTCGGCCACCGCCGCCGAGCCCGAGTAGGCGTTGCCGATGCCGCTGGCGTTCTGCTCCAGGAGCTGGAAACCGGCGGCGCCGGCCTGGCCGGCGGCAACTCCGAGAGCCAGGGCGGGCATCAGGCGGGCAATCGTTTTCATCTTCATGGTGTCTCCTCACGTGGGCGCTATCGTTGTGATCGAGCCGGGGCTGCGCGAAATCCCTGGCGATTCTAGAACCGCGAAGCCCTGCGGCTTCGCAGCATAAGGGTACGGATGTGGCATTTACGCGACAGGCTCCGGGGGAATCTGCCGCTTGGTGCCGTCCTTGCCGACCGCGACGTAGGTCAGCACCGCTTCGGTGACCTTCACGACGATCGGGTTTTCGGGGTTGCGTTCGGCGTACACCGCCACGTCGACGGTGATCGAGCTGTTACCGACCTTGATCACGTCGGCGTAGAAACTGAGGATGTCACCCACCGACACCGGCTGCTTGAAGAGGAAGGAATTGACCGCGATGGTGGCCACCCGGCTGCGGGCGCGCTTGACCGCCGGCACCGCGCCGGCAATGTCCACCTGGGCCATGATCCAGCCACCGAACACGTCGCCGGCCGGATTGACGTCGGCGGGCATCGGCATCACGCGCAGGACGGGCATCTTGCCCTCGGGTAGCTGGGTGGGTTGATTACACATCGAAGACTCCTTGAAGCGGATCAGCCGGCGGCCTGGGCCATGGCGCGGGAATGGTTGAGCGGCCCGCCGGTAAAGGGCGGGTAGCCGGTCCCGAATATAACCCCGGCGTCGGCCAGATCGGCATCTTCGACGACGCCTTTCGCCACGCAGGCCTCGGCGGCGGCCAGCAAAGGCGCGGCAATGCGCCGGGCAAGGCCCTCGGGCGGCGTGCCAGCCGCGGACTTCCGGGCCTTGCCGTCCTGCCATTGGTAGAAGCCCTGCCCGCTCTTCTTGCCCAGTTGCCCGGCTTCGACCCGCGCGGCGAGCGCCCGGGGCAGCACCGCATTAGGGCCGGCGAGGGTCTTGCCGGCGGCTACCGCGATGTCGAGGCCGACGGTGTCCATCAGCTCGACCGGCCCCATCGGCATGCCGTAGGCCACCAGGGCGGCGTCGATGGTCTCGGGGGCGACGCCCTCATCCACACAGCGCAGGGCCTCGTACATGTAAGGCCCGAGCACCGCATTGACCAGAAAGCCCGGCTCGTCCTTCACCGGCAGCGGCAGCTTGTCGAGCTTGCGCACGAAGGCGGCGGCGCGGCGATAGGGCTCGTCGGCCGACACCGCGCTCTTCACCACCTCGACGAGCGGCAGCACCGCCACCGGGTTGAAGAAATGGATGCCCACCAGCCGGCTCGGGTCGGCCAGCGCCGTGGCGATGTCGGCGATGCGCAGGCTCGAGGTGTTGGAGGCGAGCACCGCGTCGGGCCGGGCGCGTCGTTCGATGTCGGCGAAGAGCGCGCGCTTGGCGTCCAGATTCTCGAAGATCGCCTCGATGATCACATCGGCCTGGGCCACGCCGGCGCCGGCCGGGTCGGGGATCAGGCGGTCCAGCGCAAAGCGCGCCTCCCGCGGCTTGCCGCGGAACTTGCGCTCGATGCGCTTGCCGGCGCGGGCAATGGCCGGCGCGATGCGGGAGGCGGACTGGTCCTGCAGCGTGACGATCATCCCGCGCAGCGCGCATTCGGTGGCGATGTCGCCGCCCATCACGCCGGCGCCGATCACGTGCACGCGGCGGGGCGTGAAGTCGGCGTCCTTGCCGAAGCCCTTCAGGCGCTCCTGCAGGAAGAACACGCGGATCAGGTTGCGGGCGGTGGGCGAGCGGAAGATCGCCTCCAGCGACGAAGGCGAATCCGCCGGCACCGCCAGCGCGTTGCCACCGTGCTTGGCCCAGATGTCGATGATCGCGTAGGGCGCCGGGTAGTGCTCCGGCCGGGCCTTGGCGGCCACCTGCTGGCGGGCCTTGCCGGCGACGATGCCGGACAGCGGGCCGTTCATCAGCTTCTGCATGAACGGCAGCCGGCGCGGCTCGCGGCCGGAGAGCACCAGCATCCGCGCGGCGTTGTCCATCACCCGGGCGGGCACGGCTTCGTCGGCCAGGCCCAGGCGCTTCGCCTTGCGGGCATCCACGCCTTTTCCGGTGAGCATCAGGTCGAGCGCGGCGGCCGGGCCGATCAGCTGAGGCAGGCGCAACATGCCCCCCCAGGCCGGGTAGATGCCCAGCATCACCTCGGGCAGCGCCATGCGGGTGCCGGGCTCGTCCACCGCGATGCGGTAGCGGCAGGCCAGCGCCAGTTCGAAGCCGCCGCCCATGCAGTGGCCGCGCACCAGCGCCAGCGTGGGGTACGCCACCGCGGCCAGGCGGTTGAAGAGGTTCCAGCCCCGCTCGACCAGCACCCGCGCAGCGGCGGCGGAGTCGATGGCGGTGAATTCCTCGATGTTGGCCCCAGCGATGAAGCCCGCCGCTTTGCCCGAGCGGATCACCAGCGCGGTGGGCGGCTGGCGGTCGAGCGCGTCGAGGAGCAGCCCCAGCTCGATCATCACCGCGGCGCCGAGGGTGTTGGTGGTCGAATCGGCCACGTCGAGAGTCGCCCAGGCGATGCCGTCGGCGTCCCGTTCCAGTTTCCAGTGCGTCAGGTTCATCACAGTGCCTCCACCAGCATTGCGCCACCCAGACCACCGCCGATGCAGATGCTGGCGATCCCCCGCTTGCCGCCGGTGCGGCGCAGCGCGTGGAGCAGATGCAGCACGATGCGCGCCCCGCTCGCCCCCACCGGATGGCCCAGCGCCACCGCGCCGCCATCCAAGTTGAGCTTGGCCGGGTCGATGGCGCCCAGCGCGCCGGGCAGGCCGAGGCGCGTGCGGCAGTATTCATCGCTCTGCCAGGCTTTCAGGCAGGCGATCACCTGGGCCGCGAAGGCTTCGTTGATCTCCCACAGGTCGATGTCGTCGCGCCCCAGGCCATTGCGCATGAGGATCGGCGAGGCGGCATGTACCGGGCCGAGGCCCATGCGCTCCGGCTCCAGCCCCGCCCATTGGGCATCCACGATGCGGCCGATGGGCGTAAGGCCGTGCTGCTGAACGGCGTCTTCGGAGGCGAGGATCAGCCACGCCGCGCCGTCGGTGATCTGCGAGCTGTTGCCCGGCGTGACGCGACCGTATTTCTTGTCGAAGAAGGGCTTGAGCTTGGCGAGGCCGGCCATCGAGGCATCGCGACGCAAGCCATCGTCCTGGGCGTAGACGGTGCCATCCTTGTCCACCAGCGGCACGATCTCCTCAAAATGCCCGGCGTCCTGGGCGGCGGCCACGCGGCGGTGGCTCTCCACCGCAAAGGCATCCATGTCGTCGCGGGTGATGCCGAATTCGAAGGCCAGGTTCTCGGCGGTCTGCCCCATCAACTGGCCGACAATGGGGTCGGTCAGCCCCTTCATGATGCCGATCACCGGCGCCAGGTAGCCGAGCTTGAAGCGCCGGATCATCGCCAGCTTGTCGCCGAGGCTGCGCGCGCCCATCCAGCCGGCGAACCAGCGCACCATCGGGTCGGAATACAGCAGCGGCGCCCGCGAGAGCGCATCCACGCCGCCGGCCAGCACCAGCTGCGCACGGCCACGCTGGATGTTGGCGATGGCGGAGTCGATGGCCTGCATCCCCGACGCGCAGTTGCGCATCACCGTCCAGCCCGGCACGTCGATCCCGCAGCCCATGCGCAGGGCCACCACGCGGCCGATGTTCACCTCGTCGGGCGACGGCGCGGCGCAGCCGAGGATCACCTCGTCCAGCTGGTCCGGCGCAAAGCGCTGGCGAGCCAGCAGCGCGCTGCCGGCGGCGGTGGCGAGGTCGGACGCGGCGAACGGCCCCGGCGCGTTCCTCGCCTTGAGGAAGGGCGTGCGCGCCCCGTCGATGATGTAGATCGGCTGGTTCATGGCGGTCGGCACTCAGGCGGCCTGTTTGTGCGGTTCGGTCACGTCGGCGAGCGCCTCGCGCAGGCCGAAATCGTAGGGAAAGTCGTCGACGCGGATCACCTTGTCGCGCAGCTCGGCGCGGCGCTTGAGGGTGCGATAGTCGTCCTGACTGAGCACGCCGGCGGCGAGGGCCGCGTCGTGGATCGCATCGACGCCACCGCCGATCAGCAGGCCGGGCTGGAACTGCCCGCGCTTGATCGCCTGGCGCAGCCGTGCCTCGATGGGCTCGGCGGCGATGGTGGCGGTGAGCGCGGCCTCGAGGGCGCCCACCGGCTCCTCCAGATCGGTAGGCAGGAAGACGTCGCTGGTGAGGCGATCGCGAGCCGACGAGGGGTTGATCAGCAGGCTCGCCACCTCGTGCCCCAACTTGTCGGACGGCACCACGTAGGGGCGCCCGAGCGGGAAAACCACGATCCGGCGCAGCACGGTGGCGAACAGGCGGTTGGGGAAATTGGCGATCACGCCCTCGAAAGCGCCCTGAATCTTGAACATGCAATCCCAGATCGCCCAGTCGAGCAGCGGCCGGTCGGCGGCCTGACGGCCTTCGTCTTCGTAGCGCTTGAGGGTGGCCGAGGCCAGATACATCAACGAGAGGATGTCGCCCAGACGCGCCGACAGTTTTTCCTTGCGCTTGAGCGCGCCGCCGAGGGTGCCCATCGAGAGATCCGCGATGAACGCGAAGGCGGCCGAGAAGCGCGTGAGCTGCTGGTAGTAGCGGCGCGTCTCGGGCGCGATGTTGTCCGGCACCGACACGAAGTGCGAGCCGGTCAGGCCCATCACCAGCGCCCGGGCGGCGTTATTGACGGTGTAGCCGATGTGGCCCCAGAAGGCGTCGTCGAAAGCTTTGAGATCACCGCCGCGGGCGGCATCCATCTCCTTGAGCACGTAGGGATGGCAGCGGATCGCGCCCTGGCCGAAGAGGATCAAGCTGCGGGTCAGGATGTTCGCCCCCTCGACGGTGATGCCCACCGGCACCTGCTGGTAGGCGCGGCCCAGGAAGTTCTGCGGACCCAGGCAGATGCCCTTGCCGCCGATCACGTCCATGCCGTCGTTCACCGACTGGCGGGCGCGTTCGGTCACGTGATATTTAACGATGGCCGACACGACCGACGGCTTCTCGCCCAGGTCGATGGCGCCGGCGGTCATGACCCGCGCGGCGTCGCACAGGTAGGCGTTGGCGCCGATGCGGGTCAGCGCCTCCTCGACGCCCTCGAACTTGCCCACCGCCGTCTTGAACTGGTAGCGCACGCGGGCATAGGCGCCCACCGCGCGGGCCGTCATCTTGAGCATGCCGGTGTTGGAACCGGGCAGCGAGATCGAGCGCCCGGCCGCCAGGCACTCCATCAGCATCCGCCAGCCCTGCCCCGCCATCGCCGGCCCGCCGATGATGAACTCGAGCGGCATGAACACGTCGGTACCGCGGATCGGGCCGTTCATCCACACCGCGTTGAGCGGAAAGTGGCGACGGCCGATGCTCACGCCCGGATGGTCGTGGGGCACCAGCGCGCAGGTGATGCCCAGGTCTTCCACGTCGCCCAGCAGGTGCTGCGGGTCGTACAGGCGGAAAGCCAGCCCGAACACCGTGCACACCGGCGCCAGGGTGATGTAGCGCTTGTCGAAGCTCACGCGCATCCCCAGCACCTCGCGGCCCTGGTGGATGCCGCGGCACACCACGCCGGAATCCGGAATCGAGGCCGCATCCGAGCCCGCCCACGGGCTGGTCAGCGCAAAGGCCGGAATGTCCTGCCCGCTGGCAAGGCGCGGCAAGTAGTGCTGCTTCTGCTCCGGCGTGCCGTAGTGCAGCAGCAGCTCGGCCGGGCCGAGGGAGTTGGGCACCATCACCGTCACGGCAGGCGCCGACGAGCGGGTGGACAGCTTGGTGACCACCTGCGAGTGGGCGTAGGCCGAGAAGCCCTTGCCGCCGTATTCCTTGGGAATGATCATCCCGAGGAAGCCCTTCTCCTTGATGTATTGCCAGACCTGCGCCGGCATGTCCTGGCGCTGGGTGCATTCCCAATCGTTGGTGAGGCGGCACAGCTCGGCGGTCTCCACGTCGAGAAAGCGTTGCTCCTCGGGCGTCAGTTGCGGCCGGGGAAAAGCCAGCAGCTTGCGCCAGTCGGGCCGACCGGCGAACAGCTCGCCCTCCCACCATACGGTACCCGCTTCCAGTGCATCCTTTTCAGTCTGCGACATCGACGGGAGCGCCTTGCGGAACGGGCCGAAGATCGCCGCGGTCACCAGCGCGCGGCGCAATGGCCGCAGCACGAACAGCCCCCCCAGCACCGCCAGCGTCGCGAGCGCGCCGATCAGCACCGGCTGCGACCACCCCGCCAGCCAGCCCAGCGCCGCCAGCCACACCAGCCCTGCCCCGTACCAGGCAAAAAAAGGCGCTCGCCCGTAGGCGAGCGCGACCACCAGGGGAGGGAGGGAAACCAGAAACCAGTAAGCCATGAAATGTCTCCTCGCGTGCGGGGCCGTCATTCGCGGCCCGCGTCATGTTTTGTCTAGGGATTGGCCCCGAAATCCGCCAGCGGCGCCCGCAGGCCGCCAAGCAGGAAACTCATCAGCCGGGGCGCCAGCCGCGCCGGCTCCTCGTCGTCGAATTTGCCGGTGACGAGTTGCAGTGCGTCGGTGCCGGCAATCGCGTACGACATCGCGCCCATCATGAAATGGAAACGCCACAGGATTTCCTTGCGCTCAACCTCGGGCAGCGCCCGGTACAGCGCCGACAGGAAGCGCTCGACGCACTCGGCGTATTCCTCGGCCAGAAACTTGCGCACGAACTCGTTGGGCTCGGTGTAGGTGCGCCCGAGCAGGCACATGAAGGTATGCCCGCCGCCCTCCACGTCGGCCGCCATTCGCAGCGCGGTGCCGAAAAACGCATCGACGATCCGGCTCGGCTTGAGCGGCGCGCCTGCCGCTTCGGTCTCCATCCGGTCGAGCACGGCCAAGCGCGCCTTGTTCAGATCGGTGAGACGACGCCGAAACACGTCCTGAATCAGCAGCTCCTTCGTGCCGAAGTGGTAGTTCACCGCCGCGAGATTCACGCCGGCGCTGCCGGTGATCATGCGCATCGACGTCCCGTCGAAGCCATGCTCCATGAACAACACCTCGGCCGCATCGAGGATGCGGATGCGGGTATCGGCGGAATGTCTGGACGTATCGTCGCGCATGGTCGGATTCGGTAAAACGGGTTATTCGCAGAATCAAACAACTGTTTTAATCATACGTTTACTTTTTTTGATGTCAACAGATGTCGCGCGCTGACGAGTGCGGCAAGCCGCCCCTCACCGCGTACGCCGGAGGCGCGGGGGCACCGCTCTGGCAATCGGAATATGTGACGAACGGCAGACGAGCGCCGACAGCGGCAGGCGTCGGGAGACGCGCCGCGCAATGTGGAACGACGGACGGCGTCGGAGGGGCTACGCGAGCCCGACGCCGATCAGCGGCACATCGGGCAGATTGCGCAGCACCGCGGCGTAGTCGGGCTGCGAGGTGAGCACCGCGACGACGCTCGGCAGCGGTTCGGCCCAGATTTCGGGCAGATCGCGCTCCTGCGGCTCGCGGATCGGAAAGGCCAGCCGCTCGACCGGCGGCGTGAACTGCGCATCGACGCCGGGCTTGTTGCCACGCGCGTCGATGCGATACCAGCCGTGGTCGTCCAGCCACACCGCGTTGAGCCCGTGCAGGCAGTACGGCGCGCCGGCGTCGCCCACCGACAGACGCTGGTAGCACAACCCGGTCGGCACGGCATTGGCCCGCAGCAGTGCAGCAAGCAGGTGACTTTTGGCATAGCAGTAACCGGTGCGGTGCCGCAGCGCCTCGGAGGCCCGGCAGGTGACCGGATTGAGCCGGTAATCCGAGCTGTGGCGGATCTCGTCGCGCACGAAGGTGAAGCAACGCGCGATCAGCTCGGCCTTTGATGCGGCGCCGACCGCCAGCGCGCGCGCCTGCGCCGCCACGTCGGGGTGGTCGTGATCGATGTAGCGGCTGGCGGCGAGATAAGCGTGCATGAGGCGATTCCGGTGGATGCGGGCGGGAGGCGGAGGTCGAGCTTACGTCGCCGGCGCTCCGCTGTCGAATGTCATCGGCTGGACCCGCCGTCCGCCCCTTGACGCACCGCCGCATCCCTCCGATCCTTGGCACCTTCGCTCGAAGCCCGAGCCCCCGCCGTTGCCTCCCGTTTGCCTTTCGACCTACTCGCCATGTCCGCCCTGCCCGCCGCCTTTGCCGATCTCGAACCCGCCGCCGTCTGGCGCCACTTCGCCACCCTGTGCGAAATCCCCCGCCCCTCGAAGGGCGAAGCGGCCATCCGGGCCCACCTTCACGCCTGGGCGCGGGCCCGGGGCCTGGACGCCCGGGTCGATGCCGCGGGCAACCTGATCGTCCGCAAGCCCGCCAGCCCTGGCCACGAAACCGCCCCCGGCGTGGTGCTGCAGACCCACCTGGACATGGTCTGCCAGAAGAATGCCGGCATCGACCACGACTTCACCCGCGACCCGATCCGCCCGGTACGCCGCGACGGCTGGCTGGTGGCCGACGACACCAGCCTGGGCGCCGACAACGGCATCGGCGTCGCCCTCGCCCTGGCGGTGCTCGAGGACGCGTCGCTCGCCCATGGCCCCGTCGAAGCGCTGTTCACCGTCGACGAAGAGGCGGGCATGGGCGGCGCCCAGGGGCTCGAGCCCGAGGTGCTGGCGGGGCGCTTGATGCTCAACCTCGACACCGAGGACTGGGGCGAGTTCTACCTGGGCTGCGCCGGCGGCCTGGACGTGAATGTCGCCCGCCCGGCCACGCCAGCGCCGCTACCGGCGGGCGTCGAGGTGTGGCAGATCGGCCTCGCGGGCCTGCGCGGCGGGCATTCCGGGGTCAATATTCACGAGGAGCGCGGAAACGCCATCAAACTGCTGGTGCGGGTACTGCGCGATCTCGAAAAGCGTTTCGTGCTGCGCCTGGCGACGCTGGAAGGCGGCACCGCCCGCAACGCCCTGCCCCGCGAGGCCCGCGCCACCGTCGCCCTGCCCGCCGGCAGCGGCGGCGCGCTGACCGCCGCTCTGGCGGACTGGCAGACCCAGCTCGCCCTCGAACTCAAGGGGGTGGACGACGGCGTCCGCATCGACGCTGCGCCGGCCCGCGCCGACGCCCTCCTCGCCGAGACCGAGCAGGCGGTGTGGCTGGCCTCGCTGCACGCCGCGCCCCACGGCGTCCGGCGGCGCAGCCTCAGCGTCCCCGGCGTGGTGGAAACCTCCAACAACCTGGGCATGGTCGCGCTGGGGCCGGACGGGGGAAGCTGCAACTTCATGGTCCGCTCCCTCCTCGATGCCGGCAGCACGGCGCTGGCCGAGGAGATCGTCAGCCTCTTCGCGCTGTCCGGCACCCGGGCCGAGGCCACCGGCCATTACCCGGGCTGGGCGCCCGATCCGGCATCGCCGCTGCTCGCCCGCTGCCGGCGGGTGTTCTCACGGGACTTCGGCGGCGAGGCGGCGGTGCAGGTCGTCCATGCCGGACTGGAGTGCGGAATCATCGGCGCAAAATATCCGGGCATGGACACGGTCTCGTTCGGCCCCACCATCCGCGGCGCCCACGCCCCCGGCGAGCGGGTCGAGATCGACACCGTCGCCAAGGCCTGGCGACTGCTCACGGCAATCCTCGCCGACATCGCGGCCTGATCGCCGTGCGCCGCCTCCTGGCCACCGTGCTCGGCGCCCTGGTGCTCGCCACCGTCGGGCCCGCCCGGGCGGCGCCCCGCGATGACGGGTATCGCACCCACGGCCAGTGCGGGGTGCTGCCCGCCGTGCGGCTGCACGTGGCCAAAGGCTTCTGCGTCGGCCTCGCTGCCCGCCGGCTGGGCCTGCCGCGCGGCGTGTTGCCGCTGCCCGACGGGCGCATCCTGGTGACCGACCTGGGCCGCTGGGATGCCGCCCGCGGCCGCCTGCTCGAACTCACCCCCCGCGCCGGCGGCTACGACGTCCAGCCGCGCCTGACCGGCCTCGACCGCCCCCACGGCCTGCAGACCGGGCCCGACGGCGCGATCTACCTGGCCGAGGCGAGCCGCATCTCGCGCCTGCGCCTCGACCGCACACCGCCGGTGCTGGAGCCGGTCATCGTCAATCTGCCCGCCATCGGGCGTCATCCGCTGAAGCAGTTCGTCGTGGGCGCCGACGGTGCCTTCTACGTGAATATCGGCTCGACCTCCGACCACTGCGAGGACGCACCCGAAGCCCGCGCCGACCTGCGCTGCCCCGAGGCCGAACGCCCGGCCGCCGGCGCCGCGATCTGGCGATACCGGCTGCGGGACGGCCGCTGGGAGGTGCAGGTGTTCGCGCGCGGCGTGCGCAACGCGATGGCCCTCGCCTTCGGCCCCGACGGCAGCCTGTGGCAGGGCGAGAACAGTCGCGACACGCTACCCGGCAACGCCGGCGGCGACACCCGCCCCGCCGACGAACTCAACCGAATCCGCGCCGGCAGCCATTACGGCTGGCCCTACTGCAGCGGCGCCGAGCCCTTCGACCCGGCCTTCGGCAAAGGCGACTGCCGTCGCTTCGCGGCCCCCGAACGCCTGCTGCCGGCCCACGCGGCACCGCTCGGCATGGCCTTCTACGACGCGCCCACGGCCCCCGCCGGCTGGCGGCGCAGCCTGGTCGTCACCTTTCACGGCTATCGCCGGCACGGCCACCGGATCGTCGCCTGGCCCCTCGATGCGGCCGGCACGCCGGCCAAGCGTTTCCGGATTCTGGTGGACGGCTGGCAGGCCGACGCGGACCACCCGCTGGGCGCACCGACCGACATCAAGCCCGACGCCCTCGGGCGCCTGTGGGTCACCGAGGACCGCAACGGCACCCTGCTGATGCTTGCCCCCAACTGACCGCCGGCGCCAGATGGCGAAAAAGCCCTCCGGAGAGGGCTTTTCGCTCGGGTCAGGAAGCCGGGTTCAGAAGCGGCCCAGCTTGCGGTAGAGGGTGTTTCGGCTGATCCCCAGGCGACGCGCCGCAGCGGAAATGTTGCCGTTTTCCGCCTCGAGGGTGCGCTGGATCATGTCGCGCTCGATCTCCTCGAGCCGACCGAAGGCGGCGGCACCGCCGGCCGCCGGCGCGGCATCGACGCCAGCCGCGGTTTCCAGCGCACGCGGTGCTCCCGCCGCGGCCGGCGCGAGGGATTCGATCTCCTCGAACACATCGTCCGGCAGATGCCAGGTTTCGATGATCTCCTCGTCGTCGTCGAGCAACGCGATCGCCACCTTGATGACGTTGCCGAGCTGACGGATGTTGCCCGGCCAGCGGTAGCGCAGGAAGGCATCCATCACCTTGGGCGAAACGCTGACCGGACGGTCGGGGCCGGCCTCGTCGCGCAGCAGCTTGTCGATCAGGCTGCCGATGTCGCTGCGTTCGCGCAGCGACGGCAGGTTGATGCACAGGCCGTTGAGGCGGTAGTACAAGTCCTCGCGGAAACCGCCGCGGGCCACTTCTTCCTTCAGGCGGCGGTGGGTGGCGCAGACCAGGGTGATATCCACCGGGATGCTCTTGTTGGTGCCCAGCGGCGTCACGCAGCGCTCCTGCAGCACGCGCAGCAGGCGGGCCTGCAGCGACAGCGGCATGTCGCCGATCTCGTCGAGGAACAGGGTGCCGCCGTGAGCCTGCTGGATCTTGCCGACGGCACCTTCCTTGCGCGCACCGGTGAAGGCGCCGCCCGAATAGCCGAACAGTTCGGACTCGATCAGCGTCTCGGGGATGGCCGCGCAGTTGAGCGCGACGAACGGCCCCTGGGCCCGCGGGCCGCTATTGTGGAAAGCCTTGGCGAACATCTCCTTGCCCGCGCCGGATTCGCCCTGGACGAGGATCGGGATGTCGCGGCCGAGCACCCGGCTGGCCTTGTCGATGGCCGCCTGCAGGCGCTCGTCGCCGGTGGACAGCGAACGCAGGGTCAGGCCCGGCCGGCTGCTCGCCGGCACGCTCTCGGGTCTGGCGATGCGGGCGACGCGCTCGCCGCGGGCGTCGAGCAGCATCGGCCCGGAGCCGCTGCTGGCGAGCGCAGTGAGGTTGCCGCGCAGGCGGGCATAGAAGCGCTCGCCGCCCCGCCCACCGATGGCGATCAGCGAGGACGGGTCGCGGCGGGCACGGTCGATGAGGGTGCCCAGCGGCACGTCGAACAGCATCGAGTACTGGCGACGCGGCAGATCCTCGCGACGCAGGCCGAGCAGATCGAGGGCGGTCTGATCGGCGCCGAGCAGATCACCGTCCGGCCCGATGGCCAGCAGCGCCTCGCACAGGCTGCCGACGTGGTCGGGACGGGAGTGGAAGCTCAGCAGCCCCTGGTGGGCGAACTCCGCCTCGAAGATGCGTTTTTCGATGATGCGGGAGGACATTTTGACGAGACCGAGTGAGTGGCGTTGATAGGCCCGGTAGTCACTCGAGATGTCCAGCGCACCGATCAACCGCCCCTGCGCATCCTGAATGGGCGCCGCGCTGCAGGTGAGAAAAGCGTTGCTCTCGAAGAAATGTTCCGATCCGAACACATTTACGGCATTGCGCTCGGCAAGTGCAGTCCCGACCGCGTTGGTACCGCGATCAGCCTCGTTCCAGCTCGCCCCCGGGCTCAGCGCCACCTGCTCGGCCCGACTCAGGAAGTCGGGATCGCCGTAGCTCTGCAACAGCATCCCGCGGGCGTCCGCCAGCACGACCATGCTGTGGGAGTTGCGGATCTGCTCGAAGAGGTGCTCCAGCACCGGCTGGGCATGGGACAACAAGGTACGGTTGCGCTCGCGCGCCTCGGCGACGGCGCGCTGATCGGCCTCGCCACCGCTTTTGCGGGCCGGGTCGAGCCCGGCCTGACGACAGCGCTCCCAGGAGCGCAGCACGTTGTTTTCAATCAGCGCCTCGGGAAGCTCTCCCAGGCCGAAGTAGAGCGACCGCGCTTCCTGAAGGCTGACCGCGCGTGCCTCGGTATTGAACGGAACCTGCATCGTGTCTCTCCTCCGCATTGATACGGATTGTGTGCCGGGTTCATGCCCGGTTTTTAGTGGATGCTCCAAAATGTAGCAGTCGGAACATATTTCAGCAATGTGACTGCTCCACCGCGCATCCCTTTCAGCAAATCCCGGGCCAGTTTATCGACCCATAAAAAAAACTGAAATTTCCAGTGTCCACGGACGAAACAGCCTTTGCTCCGACTGTGCCAAAAAGTTGGCACGCCCCTTGCTGATTGACTCCCACCACGGCGATGCGCCCCGCGGCGAATCGCTCGACGAATTCCAATCGAGACAAAGGTGATCCAGGTGACTGCTCGCAACTTCATTTCCCGTCCTCTCCGCGTTCTTACCGCTGCTGCCGTTACGCTGGTTGCCGGTGTCGTCTTCGCCCACGGCGACGTGACCCCGCAGGCGGTCGACACCTCCACGCTCAAGCAGATCGGCAAGGACTGGCTGGCCAAGAACCCCTACCTGGGCGACAAGGAAGCAATCCGCATCGGCGCATCCGCCTTCAACCAGAACTGCGCCCGCTGCCACGGGCTGGGCGCAGTGTCCGGCGGCATCGCCCCCGACCTGCGTTACCTGCCCACCGGTCAGGAAGGCGACGAAATCTTCCTGCAGCGCATCCGCCACGGCGCAACCCGCGACGGCCGCGTGTACATGCCCCCGTTCGAAGGCATCCTGTCCCAGGAAGCGATGTGGACCATCCGCGCCTGGCTGGAGACCGTCCGTGAAGACTGAACGCCGCCGCTTCGTCCTCGGCGCCGCGGCCTGCGCGCTGGCGGCCAGCCTGCCGGCCCGGGCCGACGGCCTCGCCGAAATCCGCCAGCGCGGCAGCCTCAAGGTCGCCGTCTATAACGCCTTCCCCCCCTACGCCAACCAGGGCCGCGGCATCGACGTGGAACTGGCCCAGGCGCTGGGCAAACAGCTCGGACTCGCCACCCAGGTGGTCGGCTACACCGCCGACGACGACATGGACGACGACCTGCGCAACATGGTCTGGAAGGGCCATTACCTCGGCACCGCGCCGTCCGACGTGATGATGCACGTGCCGGTCGATTCCTACCTCCAGGGCAAGAACGACAAGGTCAAGATCTTCGGGCCCTACCACCTCGAAACGGTGGCCGTGGCACGGGTCCAGCGCATCAACCCGATCCGCGGCTCGGCCGCGACCGCGCTCGAAGTGTTCACCCGCGAGAAGATCGGCGTCGAAGGCCGCACCCTGGCCGACGCCTTCCTGCTGGGCGCGCTCAACGGGCGCCTGCGCGAGAACGTGGTGCACTTCCCCACTGTCGGCGCGGCCGTCGAGAAGCTCAAGGCCGGCGAGATCGCCGCCGTGATGGGGCCGCGCGCCGAGATCGAGGATGCCCTCGGCAAGGACGCCCGCTTCGTCGTCGAAGTGGTGCAGATGCCCGAACTGAAGATCAACAACTGGCCCATCGGCATGGCCGTCAAGGCCGACGACACCGCCCTCGCCGACGCCCTCGACGGCGCCCTGCGGGAACTGCAGAAGAACGGCACGGTCGCAGCCATCTTCGCCCGCCACGGTGTCACCCATGTCCAGCCGACCCAGTAACACGATGCGTTCCGCCCCGCCCCTGCGCCGCCTGTGCGCCACCCTGGCCGCCGCCCTCGCGCTGCCGGCGGTGGCCCTGGCGGCGCCTTTCGCTTACGTCCCCAACGAAAAATCCGGCACCGTCTCGGTGATCGACACCGCCACCGACAGCGTCGTGCGGACCCTGCCCGGCGGCGCCCGGCCGCGCGGCATCGCCACCGACGGCCAGCGCCTCTACATCAGCGAAGCGCCGTCCGACGGACTGGTGATCATCGACATCAGCGCCACCGAACCAGCCCGGCGCATCCACCTGGGCGAATCGCCGGAGGGGGTGAACCTCTCCGCCGACCGCCGCAAGGTGGCCGTCGCGGTGGAAGAATCCAACAGCGTGGCGGTGCTCGACGCCGCCACCGGACGCAAGCTCGCCGACATCCGCGTGCGCGGCAAGAACCCCGAACACGCGGTGTTCAGCCCCGATGGCCGCTGGCTGCTGGTCAGCGCCGAGGAAGCCGAACAGGTCGACCTGATCGATCTGCGGCAGCACCGCCAGGTCGCCCAGATCCCGGTCGGCAAGCGCCCGCGCGGGATCGGCTTCACCCCCGACGGACAGCGGGCCTACGTGGCCTGCGAGCTCGCCAACACGGTGTACGCGATCGACATGGCGAGCCGCAGGGTGATCGCCGCGGTGCCCGTCGGCAGCTTCTCCAACGGCGTCGCGGTCGCGCCGGACGGCCGCCGCGTCTACGTCTCCAACGGCAAGGACGGCACGGTGAGCGTGATCCGCACCGCCGACCACCAGGTCGAAGCCACCATCCCGGTGGGCAAGCGCCCCTGGAACATGGCCCTCACCCCCGACGGCCGCAAGCTCTACGTCGCCAACGGCCGCTCCAACAGCGTGACCGCAATCGATACCGAACGGCTCACCGCCATCCGCGAGATCCCCGTCGGCGAACTGCCCTGGGGCGTCGTCATCCAGCCCTGAAACGCCACCGGGCCGGTATTCAACCGGCCCGGCTCGGTCCTTCCGGACCACCCATCTGAATCATTGCGTTACACCTGCTCCAAACTGGAGCAGGTGTAACGCAGCACCGCCTTACAGCTTCAGGATCCACTCGATCGCGGCCTTCAGGTCGGCGTCGCTGATCTTGTCCGGGCCGTTCGGCGTCATCGGCACCTGCCCCCACACGCCCGACCCCCCGTGACGCACCTTGGCGGACAGCACGGCCACCGCATCGGCCTGGCCCTTGTACTTGGCGGCCACGTCCTTGTACGACGGACCGACGCGCTTCTGATCCACCGCATGGCAGGCCACGCAGCGGGCCTTCTTGATGATTTCCTCGGAGGCCACGGCCGGCGCGGCAGCGGCGGCACCCAGGGCAAGGGCGCACAACATCGGGACGAATTTCATAGCTCCTCCAGTTCTTGATTTGTCTGATCGGCTCGTGCGGCAAAGCCGCCTGGCCCTGATGCTGAGCAAAATCCATGCACCCGCGGCGCCGCACCGCCCAAACCCGCGAAGTCCTTGCCAGACAAGCCTTTGAGCCCGGCACCCGGTTCACCGACGGCGCGCCGCGCTGTACCGGTGCGGAACAATTGCTCCATCCCGGCACGTCCCGCCGCGCAACGACGCACCTGTCCAACCCCCTGGGCCACGAAGCGGCAGGGATTTTCACGGCCGGACCCCGCTGGCATGTTTCGTGCAGCGAAAATCACGTGAAAAATGCCGCCCACGCCGCCTCCGACTCGTCCGCCACCCCCGAAGAGGCCATCCGGCGCTCCTGGGAGCGCTGCATGGCCAGCGGCCTGCGCAGCAACGAACACCTGCCCGACGCGCCCGGCTCCCGCGCCAGCCTGTCCGAGCGCCTCGAAGCCAACGCCCGGCTGCTGACCTTCGCGCAGCCGATCATGGAACACCTGCACCAGCAGATCGCCCGCTCCTCGTCGACGATCCTGCTGGCCGACGACGCCGGCACCATCCTGCGCGCCATCGGCGACGCCGACTTCGCCGAACGCGCCGCCCGCGTGGCGCTACAGCCCGGCCACTCGTGGGCCGAGGGCGCGATGGGCACCAACGCCATCGGCACCGCGCTGGCCGAGCAGCGCCCGGTGGCCGTCGTCGGCACCGACCACTACCTCGAACGCAACCGCTTCCTCACCTGCATCGCCACCCCGATCCACGCGCCCACCGGCGGCGTGCTGGGCATCCTCGACATCTCCAGCAGCGCGCCCTTCACCCAGGTGCACGCCCAGGCGCTGCTGCAGACCACCGCCGAGATCATCGAGAACCGCCTGATCGAGAGCATCGCCGAAGCCGCCGTGACGATCCGCTTCCATCCCCACGCCGAGGCACTGTCCTCGCCCCTCGAGGGGCTCGCGGTGTTCGACGAGGGTGGCACCCTGCTGGCGTGCAACCGACGCGCCGAAAAGCTGCTCTCCATCGCCGACGGGCGCCGCGACACGCCTGCCTACGCGCGCATCTTCGAAACGCCCTGGAAGTCGATCCTCGACCACGCGCTGGCCAGCAGCATGCGCACCACCCGCCTGCGCGCCCACGACGGCCGCGAGTTCGCCGCCCGGGTCCAGGCCGGGCACCTGCAGGCCCTGCGCAGCCACACCCCGACGCCACCGCCGCCGACGCCAGCCCGTCACGGCCCCACCCTCGACAGCCTCGATCTGGGCGACAAGGCGGTGAATACCGCGATCCGCCGCGCCCAGCGCATCGTCGGCCTCGACATCCCGCTGCTGATCCAGGGCGAGACCGGCACCGGCAAGGAAGTCTTCGCTCAGGCCTTTCACCACAGCGGGCCGCGCCGCGCCGGGCCTTTCGTCGCGATCAACTGCGCGGCGATCCCCGCCAACCTCATCGAGGCCGAACTGTTCGGCTATCGGGCCGGCGCCTACACCGGTGCCCGCACCGACGGCGCCCGCGGCAAACTGCGCGAAGCCCACGGCGGCACGCTGTTCCTCGACGAGATCGGCGACATGCCGCTACGCCTGCAGGCGGTGCTCCTGCGGGTACTCGAAACCCGCCGCGTCACGCCCCTCGGCGGCGGGCCCGACGAGCGCATCGACCTCGCCCTGGTGTGCGCCAGCCACCGCCCGCTCAAGGCTTTGTGCGAATCGGGCGAGTTCCGCCCCGACCTCTATTTCCGCCTGTCGGCGATGAGCCTGGCGCTGCCGCCGCTACGCGAGCGCAGCGACATCGACGCGCTGGTGCGCCACATCCTGCAGGCCGAATCCCCCCACCGACCGCTGCGCGTCGCCGCCGCGACCCTCGACCTGCTGCGCCGCCATCCGTGGCCCGGCAACATCCGCCAACTCAAGAACGCCCTGCGCCTGGCCACCGCGATGCTCGGCCCCGACGAAGCCACCCTGACGCCCGACCATCTTCCTCACGAACTCCTCGACCAGCCCGACGCCGGCCCGGCCTGCCAGAGCCTGCGCGCCGCCGAGATCCGCCTCGTCGAGGAAACCGTCGCCCGTCACGCCGGCAACATCTCCGCCGCCGCGCGGGAGCTGGGCATCACCCGCACCACGCTGTACCGCAAGCTGCGCCGCGGCTGATCCGGCGTTTCAAGGCACCCGGCGGCCGTGGGATACTCGCGGCTTCGTTCCCTCCCCGTGTGTTCCGAGCCCGCCATGTTCCGCCCGATCGCCCCCTTCACTGCCGCCCTCCTCGCCGCCCTCGGCCTCGCCGCCTGCACCCCGGCGCCGTCGCCCGCCGTGCCCGAGCTGCGCACCCAGTTCAAGCCCGGCTACCCCCTCGGCGAGGCCGTCAAGGCACTCAAGGCGCGCAACACCACCTTCTCCGTGATGAGCGCCGCCGAGTGCGAGACGATGGCCCGCCAGAGCGCCCTCGCCGCCGAACTGCGCCCCCGCGGCGGGCCGTGCATCTACGGCAAGATCCCGGTCTCGAAGAACTGGCTCGGCGGGCGCACCGACGTGATCCTGCAGCTGGTGTTCGCCGCCGACAGCACGCTGGTCGACGGCAACTTCGAGGAAATCAGCACCGCCGTGGGCTGGCAGCCCTGAGCCCGGCTCAGGCCGGCGTGCCGAGCCGTTCGCGCAGGTAGGCGACGAAGACCTGCACCGCCTTCGGTACGTGGGCGCTGTAGGGGCGGATCGCGCACAGGCGGTCGCCGTAGATCGTCACCGCCCGCCAGTCGGGCAGCACGCGCACCAGCCGCCCGGTGGCAAGCTCGGCGCGGGCGCTGAAATCGGGGATCAGGGCGATCCCCAGCGCGCCCAGCACCGCTTCGCGCAGCACCTCGCTGTTGTTGGCCGAAAAGCTGCCGCGGATGCCCACGCTGACCGCCGGCCCGCCGCCTTCGGGCTCGAAGTGCCAGCTCGGCGTGCCCTCGGCGCGCAGGTAGGTCAGGCAGTCGTGGGCAGCCAGCGCCTCGGGATGGGTCGGCATGCCGCGGCGGCGCAGATAATCCGGGCTCGCCACGAGCAGCGAGCGGGTCTCGCACAGGGTCCAGGCCACGTGGGTCTCGGGCACCATCGCCACGTGGCGGATCGCCAGGTCGAAGCCGTCCTGCACCAGCGAGCTGAGGCGCTCGGACAGGTCCAGCTCGATGCGCAGCTCGGGATGACAGCGCAGGAAATCCGCCACCAGCGGCGCGATGTACTGACGCCCGAAGGCCGTCGCCACCGTCACCCGCAGCAGCCCGCGCGGCGCGTCGGCGAGGTCGCGCACACCGGCAAAGCTGCGCTCGATCTGGGCAAACGCGCCGCGGGTCGAATCCACCAGCGACTGGCCGGCCTCGGTGAGCCGCACGCTGCGCGTGGTACGCCGCACCAGCGGCACACCGGCGGCCGCTTCCAGTTCGCCGATGCGCAGGCTCATCGCCGACTTGCTGACGCCCAGCCGGGCCGCCGCCGCGGTGTAGCTGCCGCAGTCGGCGAGCACGCCGAGCCAATGCACGTGGGCCCACAGGGCGTCGATTTGTCTGATTTTCATGGACGCGATTGTTCAATATTTCGAACAGTAAAACCAGCCATCGCGTCTTCCGCCCCCGCCGCCCGCTCCTTACACTGCAGGGCCGG
The DNA here is from genome assembly GCF_041911615.1 of Zoogloea sp. GTDB lineage: Bacteria > Pseudomonadota > Gammaproteobacteria > Burkholderiales > Rhodocyclaceae > Zoogloea. The sequence goes on from NZ_JAYROR010000130.1 coordinate 27,007, forward strand.
ATCACTCACGCCGCCTGGAGCCCCCATGCAACTCACGCCCCGCCTCGTCCTGATGCTCGCCACGCCGCCCGCCATGTGGGCGAGCAACGCGGTGGTCGGCCGCATGGCCATCGGCAGCATCGACCCGCTATGGCTCAACGCCCTGCGCTGGATCGTGGCCTTCGCGCTGCTGCTGCCGCTGGGCTGGGCGGCCATCGGCACGGCTGCCGCCCGGGCCGAGATCGCCGCGCGCTGGAAGTACCTGGCGGTGATCGGCATCATCGGCGTGGGCGCCTACAACGCGCTGCAGTACATGGCGCTGCGCACCAGCACGCCGCTCAACGTGACCCTCATCGCGTCGAGTTCGCCGGTGTGGGCGATGGTCGTCGGCGCGGTGGGCTTCAAGGTGCATCCGACCCGTCTGCAGCTGATCGGCGCGGTGCTGTCGCTGTGCGGCGTGGCGCTGGTGATGTCGCGCGGCAACCCGGCGGCGCTGGCCGATGTGCGCTTCGTGCAGGGCGACCTGCTGATGCTGATCGCGATCATCGGCTGGTCGCTCTACAGCTGGATGCTCGCCAAGCCGCCCGCCCACATGCAGGGCGCCGCGCGGCCGGGCTGGAACTGGGCGCAGTTTCTCGTCGCCCAGGCGATCTTCGGGGTGAGCGGCGCGGTGGCGACCGCCGTGGTGGGCGACCTGATTGCGCCGTCGGCACCCACCCAGTGGTCATGGCAGCTCATCGCGACGATCCTGTTCGTGGCCATCGGCCCGTCGATCATCGCCTACCGCCTGTGGGGCCTCGCGGTGGCCGAGGCCGGGCCGGCGATGGCCTCGATCTTCTACAACCTCACCCCGCTGTTCGCCGCGGTGCTGTCGGCGGTGGTGATCGGCGAAGGCCCGCAGCCCTTCCACGGCGTCGCCTTCGGACTGATCGTCGCGGGCATCGCGGTATCGTCCCGGTCGAGCGCGCGCGCCAGCCGCTGAAGGCGGACCGCGGCGCCAGAAACGACAAGCCCCGGCGGGGGGACGTCCGGGGCTTGTCGGGGTTGCCGGGTCAGGCGGCGCGGCTTACTTGGGCGCCAGGGTCAGGATCCACTTCACCAGCTTCTTGGCATCGGTTTCCTTGATCGCCACCTTGTTGGGCGGCATCGCGAGACCACTCACCTTGTCCTTCCAGTGGCTGCCGTAGGGGTTGGAGCCCTCCAGCACCACGCGGGTCAGGAACACGTCGGCCCCCGGCTTGCCCTTGTACATCTTGGCCACGTCCTGCCAGGCCGGGCCGATCGGCGCCATGCCGTTGGGGCCCGGGGTGCCGGATTCGATGCTGTGGCAGGTCAGGCAGCCGCTCTTGGTGGCGAGGGCCTTCATCTCGTCGTCCGCCGCCGCCGAGGCGGAGCCGGCAATCACGGCCAGCCCGGCCAGCAGCGCGGCTTTGCGTAAGGCATTCATCTTTCTTCTCCTTGGCTAAAAAAACTCCGATTGTCCGGACGGCACCGCGCCATCCGGTGCAAACTCCTGCGCGCCGCCGCCTCAGGCGGCCGACGCCAATGGCAGGCTGAGCCGCACCTGCAGGCCGCCGCCCGGCGCATCGGCCAGCCAGCAGCGCCCGCCGGCCAGCTCGGCCCGTTCGCGCATCCCCAGCATGCCGCCGCGGGCACGCTGGCGCACGGCTTCCACCGTGCCCACGCCGTTGTCGCACACCGTCAGTTCGACCGCCGGCCCGCGCGTCTGCAACGACAGCCGCACGCGGCTCGCCACGCTGTGCCGCAGCACGTTGGTCAGGGCTTCCTGCAGCGTGCGATACAAGGCCAGACCGGCCTGCGGGGGCAGCGCCGGCAAGGTGGGGGGAAACTCGGTCTCGATGCCGATCTGCGGCGCCCGGCCGCGCCAGCCGCGCACGAGGTCGTTGAGGGCATCGACGATCTGGCGGCCGTCGAGCCCGTGGGGCCGCAGCTGGGCCAGGAGGGTGCGCACCTGACCGAGCATCCGGGAGGCCTCCTGGCGGATGTCGCGGGCGCAGGCCTGCAACTGCTCGGGGCTCGCCCGGCCGGCCTGACGCTCGATGTAGGTGGCGGACAGATTCACCGCGGTGAGGGCCTGGCCGAACTCGTCGTGCAGTTCCCGCGCCAGCTCGCGGCGCTCCCGCTCCTGCAGCTCGAGGAGCTGCCGGGAGAGCGCGCGTTCGTTGTCGCGGGCGGCGGCCAGGTCGGCCGACAGGCGTTCGATGGCCAGTGCGATGCTGGCGAACTCGCGGAGGCGGAACGGCGGCAGGCTCACCGCGCCGTCGCCCCGCCCGATCCGGTCGAGCCCCTGTTCGAGCGCGCGCACCGGCCGCAGCGCCCGGTGGGCGGCCAGCCAGGCCACCGCCGCCATCGCCAGCGAGAACACCAGCAGCGTCGCCATGCTGCGCAGGCCATCGCGCAGCACCTCGCGGATTTCGGCCGACGCATCGGCGCGGATCACCAGCACGGCGTCGCCCAGCGTCACCCGGCGCTCGTGGATCGGCCGCTCGCCGATCAGCAGGGTCGCCAGCCGCGCCAGGCCTCCCGACGCCGCCGGCGGGGCCGCCTGCTCCAGACTGGAGCGCTCCAGCGCCAGGGCGATGTGTCGCAAATGACCACTTTCGATCAACGCCTGCAGCGCCTCGGGGCGCGATGTCTCGGCCGCGCTCAGCGCCAGGATGACATTGACGAGGCGCGTGGACGCCTCCATTTCCTCGGCCACGTCGTCGCGCAGGGCCAGCCCGACCCACGCCGCCGCTGCCGTCAGCAGCGCCAGCGCAAATCCGAGCACGTAACCGAACAGTCTCCAGCGAAGGTCCACCGTCGCCCCCCTGTTTTTATAGTATGACCTGCCATCAGCAAGGCATGTGCCAGTTCGCGACCACCCCGACCGTCGGCGACGGCCATGCCTGCGCCATACGCCCCGCAGCGCGCCCGGCGCCAGTCTGATAACCTCGCCGGCTGTCATGCCCCGGCGGCCCTGCCGCGGCGGCGCCCACCAAGGAAGGCCATGCGTTTCCCGTTCCATCTCCCGATCCGGCTGTCGGCGCAATGCCTGCCGCTGCTCCTCGCCGGCTGCACCTCGGTCATCGCCGGGCACACCCTCGACGCCCGCCTGGGCCCGCCCGACCCGGCCCGCTTCGACAAGGCGCCGGCCCCGGTCGCCCCGGCGCCCGACTACTGGAACCACGTCCGCCCGATCGTCGATCGGCGCTGCGTGAGCTGCCACGCCTGCTACGACGCCCCCTGCCAGCTCAAGCTCACCCGCTTCGACGGGCTCACCCGTGGCGCCAATCCCGATCGGGTGTACTCCAGCACCCGCCTCACCGCCGCCGCCCCGACGCGCCTCGGCTTCGACGCCGCCAGCAACGTCGAATGGCGCCAGAAGGGCTTTCACCCGATCCTCAACGAACGGGCGCCAACCCCCGTCGCCAACCGCGAGGCCAGCGTGCTGTACCGCATCCTCGCCCTCAAGCAGGCCCACCCCGGCCCGAGCGACGGCCCGCAGCCCGACAAGAAGTTCGACTTCTCCCTCGACCGCGCCCAGAGCTGCACCCGCATCGAAGCGATGGACGGCTTCACCCGCGATCACCCGGAATGGGGTATGCCCTTCGGCCTGCCGCCCCTCAGCGCGGCCGAACACGACACCCTCGCCCGCTGGATCGAGGCCGGTGCCCCCTACAGCCCGCCGCCACCGCCGCCGGCCGGGGTACAGGCGCGCATCGCCGAATGGGAAACCCTCCTCAACGGCGACAGCCCGCAGGCCCGCCTCGCCGCCCGCTACATCTACGAGCACTGGTACGTCGGGCAACTGCACTTCGATATCCACCCCGAGCAGCGCTTCGAGCTCGTGCGCAGCCGCACCCCGCCCGGCCAGCCCATCGATGTGATCGCCACCCGCCGTCCCTACGACGACCCCGGCGTGGCACGGGTCTATTACCGCCTGCGCGGCACCGAGGAAACCCCGGTCGCCAAGACCTACATGCCGCTGGCGCTCGATCCGGCGCGGCTCGCCCGCGTGCGCAAGTGGTTCTTCGACACCCCGCTCGCCGTCGCCGAACTGCCCGGCTACGACCCGCGCACCGCCTCCAATCCCTTCGCCACCTTCGCCGCCCTGCCGGTGGACAGCCGCTACCGCTTCATGCTCGACGACGCCCAGTTCACCCTGATGGGCTTCATGAAGGGCCCGGTGTGCCGCGGCCAGGTCGCCCTCAACGTCATCACCGACCACTTCTGGGTGCTCTTCTACGCCCCCGAGCATGAAGCCGCCATCGACATCGACCGCCTGCTCGCCACCACCCACCCCAATCTCGGCCTCCCCGCCGGCGACGACAGCACCGTCGGCATCCTCGCCTGGCGCACCTACGCCGCCGCCGAAAAACGCTACCTCAAGACCAAGACCGAATTCCTCGCCGGGCGCGTCCGCACCCCACCCCGGGTGACCGACCTGTGGTCCGGCGACGGCATCAACCCCACCGCCGGCCTCACCGTGTTCCGCCACTTCGACAGCGCCTCGGTGGTGCGCGGCCTCGTCGGCGAGCGGCCGCAGACCGCGATGGTGCTCGGCTACCCGCTGTTCGAACGGATGCACTACCTGCTGGTCGCCGGCTTCGACGTCTTCGGCAACGTCGGCCACCAGCTCGCCACCCGGCTTTACATGGATTTCCTGCGCATGGAAGGCGAGGAGAACTTCCTCACCCTGCTGCCGCTCAAGGACCGCCAGAAGGCCCTCGACCTCTGGTACCGCGGCCGCCCCGACCGCATCCGCGAATTCGCCGACGCCGCCGCCTACTTTCCTGGCGAGAGCGGCGTGCGCTACCGCGCCAGTGACACCCTCGGCGAGCTCTACAAGACCGTCGCCCAGTACCTGCGCCCGGTGCGCGAACGCCGCCTCGATCTGGCCGACAACGGCTTCGACGCCGCCACCGTCGCCGAACTGCGCAAGCTCGGCGGCATCACCGGGCGGGCTGCCTCCCTGCTGCCCGAGCACAGCATCCTGCTCATCACCCAGCGCGACGGCCGCCGCCGCATCGTCTCGGTGCTGCGCAACAGCGCCCACAGCAACGTCGCCGAACTGTTCAGCGAAGACGCCCGGCGCCTGCCCGACGAGGACACCCTCAGCGTCATCGACGGCATCGCCGGCGCCTACCCCAACGCCTTCTACCAGCTCGACGCCGCCGAACTGCCGCGCTTCATCCGGGCCGTCGAGGCGCTGGGCAGCGACGCCGACCTGCTGCACCTCACCCAGCGCTTCGCGATCCGCCGCACCGATTCGCGCTTCTGGGTGGTCAGCGACGCCATCCACGACCTGTGGCGCGAAAGCACCCCACGCGAAGCCGCCATCCTCGACTACAGCCGCCTCGACAACCGCTGAGAATCCGGCGCCCAAAAACAAGAACGCCCCTCGCGGGGCGTCTCGCTGCAGCGTGCCGACGGACGATCAGGGCATGCAGATCTGGCCGGCGACCACCGCCGGCACGCCAACCAGGGTGCCCATCAGGTGCAGGTAACCCGTCACGTTGGCGTAGGCGCCCTGCTTGTTGGTCCCGGTGATCACGATCTGCTCGGTGAACGCCTTGGGAACCTGCTGGCCGTTCGGCAGCGCCACCGGCTGCAGCACCACCACGTCGCTGGTGTAGATCTTGGTGGCGCGCGCGCCGTTGCCCAGGGTGATCGTCGAGCGCGCGGTCTGGACCACGCGCGGCAACTGCTGCGGGTCGAGCGACGGCAGCGCCACCGGCGTCAGGGTCGCCGGCGCGCCCGGCACGAGGCTCACCGCCCCCTCCGCCGTGGTGCCCGAGAACCCCGTCCCCACCGGGAAACCGGCCAGGTTGAGCTGCGTCGAGAAACACTCCTGGCGGGTGAACACCGTGCCCGGCACCTTCGGATCGGCCGCCCCCACGATTCCGCAGGAAGCGTCCGGCACCAGCCGGGCGGTGCCCACGACGGGCACACAGGCCGCGCCGGCAAGCGTGGAAGAGGCCGCCAGCAGCAGCGGAACAAGCAGCTTCGGGGTGATGCGAACGCTCATCGAAGTTTCTCCGGTAGTGAGTGGAGGGGAAAAAACTCCGGTCGCGCCGTGCGCGCCGGCAAGGCCGCAGAGGATGCCAGAGTCGCCCCACGCCCGGCCACCGCAGCGGCATGTTTTTCCAGACCGCGACAACCCGAAATGGGTTTTCGAGCCGTCCGTCATCCGCCGAGCCCGAACACGGGCTTAAGACAAATTTAAGCCAGCGGGAGGATGATCGCGGTTTTGGATCGTTCCCCGACTGCCCGCCATGCCGACGCCCCTCCGCCGCCCGTCGTCCGTCGCCAGCACGGCCCTGCTCGCCGCGCTCGTCGCCTCCGCCCCCGTCCACGCCGCCGACCCGGCCTTCGTCGCCATCACCGCCGCCCAGGGGCAGGCCCTCGGCGTCGTCACCCAGCGCGTCGCCAGCGGTGCCACCGCGGTGGCGGCCGGGCTGCCGGCCACCGTCAGCATCCCCAACGGCCAGGTGCGGGTCATCGCCGCGCCGCTGGCCGGCGTGGTCGAAAGCCTCGAAACCGCGCCCGGCCTCAACGTGCGCAAGGGCCAGGTGCTGGCCCGCCTCGCCAGCCCGCAGGCGCTGGAACTGCAGCGCGACCGCATCCAGGCCGATTCCCAGGCCGCGCTCGCCAGCCAGACCCTCAAGCGCGACGAACAGCTCTACCGCGAAGGCCTGATCGCCGAAGCGCGCCTGCAAGCCAGCCGCGCCAACGCCGCCCAGAGCGCCGCCCAGGCCGCCGAGCGGCGCCAGGAGCTGGCGCTCGCCCAGCACAGCGGCGGGCAGACGCTGACCCTCGTCGCCCCCATTGCGGGCAGCGTGCTCGAACAACAGGCCAGCGTCGGCCAGCGCGTCGAGCAATCGGCGCCGCTGTACCGCATTGCCCGCCTCGACCCGCTGTGGGTCGAGATCCAGGCGCCGCTCGCCATCGCCGCCCAGGCACGGGTCGGCACGCCCCTGGTGGTGGCCGGCGGCAGCGCCCGGGGCGAGCTGATCGCCATCGGCCGCGCGGTGGACGCCGCCAGCCAGAGCGTGCTGCTGCGCGGCCTCGTCACCCGCGGCGCTGACAGCCTGCGCCCCGGCCAGGCCACCGCGGTCGATCTGGAACTCGGCCAGGGCGCCGCCCCGACGGCCGTGCAGGTGCCGACCAGCGCGGTGCTGCGCCACGACAACAAGCCGTGGGTCTTCGTGGCGGCGCGCGACGGCCAGGCCACCGGCTACCGGGCCATCCCGGTGACACTCAAGGGCCGCCTCGGCGACGCCACCCTGGTCGGCGGCCTGCCCCCCGACGCCACCGTCGTCACCGCCGGGGTCGCCGCCCTCAAGGCGAGCTGGCTCGGCATCGGAAAGGAATGAGGTAGCGCCGCGATGCTCTCCCGCCTCATCGAGTTCTCCCTCACCCAGCGCCTGCTGGTGCTGGTCGCCACCCTGCTGCTGATCGGCGCCGGCGTATCGGCCTGGAACAGCCTGCCCATCGACGCCTTCCCCGACGTCTCCACCACTCAGGTCAAGCTCATCATCAAGGCGCCGGGGATGACCCCCGAGGAAGTCGAGTCGCGCATCACCGTGCCCATCGAACAGGAGATGCTGGGCATCCCCCACCAGCGCATCCTGCGCTCCACATCCAAGTACGCGCTGGCCGACGTGACCCTCGACTTCGACGACGGCACCGACATCTACTGGGCCCGCCAGCAGGTCGGCGAACGCCTCGCCAACGTGATGGGCAACCTCCCGCCCGGCGCCAGCGGCGGCCTCGCCCCGATCACCACGCCGCTGGGCGAAATGTTCATGTTCACCATCGAAGGGCCGATTTCCCTCGAGGAAAAGCGCACCCTGCTCGACTGGACGATCCGGCCGGCGCTGCGCACCGTCAGCGGCGTGGCCGACGTCAACAGCCTGGGCGGCGAAGTGCGCAGTTTCGAAATCAGCCCCGACCCGGCGGCCCTCGCCGCCCGCGGCCTGACCCTCGCCCAGCTCGCCGGCGCCCTCGAGGCCAACAACCGCAACGACGGCGCCGGGCGCCTCTCCGAAGGCGAGGAAACCCTGCTGGTGCGCGCCGAGGGCGCCATCCGCACCCTCGACGACGTGCGTGCGATCGTGCTCAAGAACCAGGGCGGCATCGTCCGGGTGGGCGACGTGGCGAGCGTGCGCGTCGGCGCCCTGACCCGCTACGGCGCGGTGACCCACAGCGGCGCCGGCGAGGCGGTCGAAGGGCTGGTCCTCGGCCTGCGCGGCGCCAACGCCGGCAAGGTGGTCGAGGCGGTCAAGGCGCGGCTCGCCGAGATCGCCCCCCAACTGCCGCCGGGCGTCAGCGTGGTGCCCTTCTACGACCGCAGCGAACTCGTCGGGCGCGCGGTGCACACCGTCTCCAAGGCCCTCGTCGAGGCCATCGTGCTGGTGCTGGTGCTGCTGCTCGCCTTCCTGGGCAACCTGCGCGCCGCGCTGGTGGTGGCGCTGATGCTGCCGCTGGCCGCCCTGGCCACCTTCATCGCGATGCGCAGCGTCGGCCTGTCGGCCAACCTGATGAGCCTCGGCGGCCTCGCCATCGCCATCGGGATGCTCGTCGATGCGGCGGTGGTGGTGGTCGAGAACATCGAGACCCAGCTCGCCGAAGGCGGCGCCGCGGCCCGCCAGCCGCTGCTCCATCTGGTGTTCCGGGCCACCCGCGAGGTGGCCGCGCCGGTGGCATCGGGCATCCTCATCATCGTCATCGTGTTCCTGCCGCTGCTCACCCTCGAAGGGCTCGAGGGCAAGCTGTTCAGCCCGGTGGCGATGACCATCGTGTTCGCACTCTCCGCCTCGCTGATCCTGTCCCTCACCGTCGTGCCGGTGCTGGCGTCCTACCTGCTCAAGCGCGGCGACGCCCACGAGCCCTGGCTGATCCGCAAGCTGCAGGCCGGCTACGCGCCGCTGCTCGCCTTCGCGCTGGCCCGCGGCAAGCTCGTGGCCGGGCTCGCCGGTGCCTCGCTGGTGGCCGCGGCGGTCGCCTACCTGGCGCTGGGCAAGGCCTTCATGCCGACCATGGACGAGGGCGACATCATCATGCAGCTCGAAAAGCTGCCCTCCATCAGCCTCGCCCAGACCATTGCCACCGACCTCGCCGTGCAGCGCGCCGTGATGAAGGCCGTGCCCGAGGTCAAGGCCATCGTCGCCCGCTCCGGCTCCGACGAGCTGGGCCTCGACCCGATGGGCCTCAACCAGACCGACACCTTCCTCGTCCTCAAGCCCCGCGACGAATGGCGCCAGCCCGACAAGGACTGGCTCGCCGACCAGCTGCGCGCGGTGATGGAGAACTTCCCCGGCATCGCCCTCACCTTCACCCAGCCGATCGACATGCGCGTCTCCGAGATGCTCACCGGCGTGCGCGGCGATCTGGCGATCAAGCTCTACGGGCCCGATCTGCCCACCCTCAACCACCTGGCCAGCCAGATCGAGGCCGTGGTGAAGGCCGTGCCAGGCGCCGAGGACACCATCACCATCCGCAACGAGGGCGTGCAATACCTCAAGGTGCAGGTGGATCGCCTCGCCGCCGGCCGCTTCGGGCTCAATGTCGAGGACGTCCAGAACAGCCTGCGCAGCCTGCTCGAAGGCCGCATCGCCGGCACGGTGATCGAATCCACCCGCCGCGTGCCGCTCCTGATCCGTGGCCCCGGCCAGCTGCAGCGCGACCCGGACGCCTTCGCCGCGCTGCGCATCACCACCCCCGACGGCGCCAGCCTGCCGCTCGCCAGCGTCGCGAAGATCGAGCGGGTCGACGGCCCGGTGCAGGTGGTGCGCGAGAACGCCCAGCGCTACGCGGTGATCCAGTCCAACGTGCGCGACCGCGATCTGGTCGGCTTCGTGGACGAAGCCAAGGCCGCCGTCGCCGCCAAAGTGCCGCTGCCGACCGGCTACCGCCTCGCCTGGGGCGGCCAGTTCGAGAACCAGCAGCGCGCCGCCGCCCGCCTCGGCGTCGTCGTGCCGGTGGCCCTGGGGCTGATCTTCGTGCTGCTGTTCTCCACCTTCGGCTCGGTTCGGCAGGCCCTGCTGGTGCTGGCGATGGTGCCCTTCGCGATGGTCGGCGGGGTATTCGCCCTGGCGATCTCCGGCGAATACCTGTCGGTGCCGGCCTCGGTGGGCTTCATCGCGCTGCTCGGCATCGCGGTGCTCAACGGCGTGGTGATGGTGAGCTACTTCAACCAGCTCCACGCCCGCGGCATGCCCATCGGCGAGGTCGTCGTCGAAGGCGCCCGGCGCCGTCTGCGCCCGGTCCTCATGACCGCCAACATCGCCGCCCTCGGCCTGGTGCCGCTGCTGTTCGCCACCGGCCCCGGCTCCGAAGTCCAGCGCCCCCTCGCCATCGTCGTGATCGGCGGGCTGGTCAGCGCCACCGCCCTCACCCTGCTCCTGCTGCCGCTGCTGTACCGCCGCTTCGGCATTGCCCCCACCGCGCCCGCCGCCGCCCCATGATGACCGACTCCACTCCCGTCGTCCTGACCCTCGTGATGCCCATCGAAGTCGCCGACCCGCTCATCGAGACGCTGCTCGAACACCCGGAACTCGCCCCCGGCTTCACCAGCCACCCGGTCGAAGGCCAGGGCCAGCGCGTCACCTTCGTCGGCACCGCCGAGCACGTGCGCGGCCGGGCCGCCTACGCCCGGGTGCAACTCGTCGTCGGGCGCAGCGAGGCCGACAGCCTGCTCGCCATCCTGCGCGAACGCTTCGCCACCGACCGGGTGTTCTTCTGGATGGTCCCGGCCATCGCCAGCGGGAGACTCGCATGAAGCGCCACCTGCTCGCCCTGCTCCTCGCCGCCCTGCCCCTGGCCGCCCCGGCGGGCGAAGCCGCCGACGGGCCCGACCTGCCGCCCCGCGCCCAGGTGCTCGACGCCCTCTCCACCAGCCCGATGGTGCGCGCCGCCGGCAGCCAGATCGAGGTCGAGGAAGCCCGCAGCCGGCGCCTCGCCGCCGGCCCCCACGAATGGACGCTGCGCTTGACCGATCAGCAACGCCGGGTCCGCGTCAGCCCCGCCGAGCGCTACAACGAATGGGACGTGGGCGTCGAACGCGCCGTGCGCCTGCCCGGCAAGGGCGAGCTCGACCGCCAGCTCGGCGCCGCCGGCATCGCCAGCGCCCGCATCGGCCGTGGCGACGCCCTCCACGAAGCCAGCCGCGCCCTGCTCTCGGGCTGGTTCGACTGGCTGCGCGAAGAAGCCGCCGCCGACCAGTGGCGCCGCCAGCGCGACGTGCTCGCCCGCCAGGCCGGCGCCGTCAAGCGCCGGGTCG
>NZ_JAYROR010000131.1:0-3543 GCF_041911615.1 Zoogloea sp.
CGCGGCCGCCCCCGCGAGCGCGCAGCCGGCTCCGCGCCGCCGAGCCCGCCGCTAGGCATCGGGGCGGCGGCCGCAGCCAGGTCCCGCGGCCACAACCCCGCCGCAAGCCGCACACGCGGCAAGCGCCGCCTATAATCTCGCGACGTTCCCGCGGATCGGCGCCGGCACGGCGTTCGACCCGATACCCAGAGAGCCACCATGAGCTACTTCAAACACCACGTCTTCTTCTGCTGCAACCAGCGCCAGCCGGGCGAGTCCTGTTGCAACGACCACAAGGCGAGCGAGCTGCAGACCTACGCCAAGGAACGCACCGCCGCGCTCGGCCTCAAGGGCAAGGGCAGCGTACGCGTCAACAAGGCGGGCTGCCTCGGCCGCTGCGACGACGGTCCGGTGATCGTCGTCTACCCCGACAACGTCTGGTACACCTACGTCGACAAGGAAGACATCGACGAGATCATCGACTCGCACCTGATGCAGGGCCGCGTGGTCCAGCGCCTGCGCCTGCCCGAGGACGCCGCATGAGCCGCCCGCTGCCCACCGAGTCCGCCCTGCTGCGCGGCCCCGCCGGCAACATCGAGGCGCTGATCGACGCCCCCGCGACAGTCAAGGGCATCGCGCTCGTGTGCCATCCCCACCCGCTCTTCGGCGGCGCCAACACCAACAAGGTCGCGCACACGCTCGCGCGCGCCTTCCGCGATCTCGGCTACGCGGTGATCCGCCCCAACTTCCGCGGCGTGGGCCAGAGCGAGGGCACGCACGACCACGGCGAAGGCGAGACCGAGGACATGCTCTCGGTGATCAGCTGGGCGGAGTCGCGCTGGGGCGCGCTGCCGCTGGCGCTCGGCGGCTTCTCCTTCGGCGGCTACGTACAGGTGCGCGTCGCCAAGCGCCTGGCCGAAGGCATCGCGCCGCCGCGCCAGCTCGTGCTCGTGGGCATGGCCGCGGGCGAGACCACCGGCAGCGGCCGCAGCTACGACACCCCGGCGCTGCCGACGAACATCCCCGCGCTGGTCATCCACGGCGAGAACGACGACACCGTCGCGCTCGCCAACGTGCTCGCTTGGGCGCGGCCGCAGGAACAGCCGATCATCGTGATCCCCGGCGCCGACCACTTCTTCCACGGCAAGCTGCACCTGATCCGCGAGCTCATCGCGCGCAACGTCGCGCACGCCTGAACACTGCCGCCGGCAATCGCGACTTGCGTCGCACCTACGAAACCCAGGCGCTTACAAGATTGCCGTAGGAGCGACGCAAGTCGCGATTCCAGCACCGGACTCCGCGCCTCCCCCGAATCCGCGCCGCGCCCGCCTCCGCACCCCGCCGGCCTTCTCGCGACGCGGGCCGCGATCCTTCCGGTTTCCCTGATTTCCCCCCGCCCACCTGCGGCGTACGCTGGCTCGGCCACCACCGGAGACCCGCCATCATGAAACTGCTCGCCTCGCTCACCAGCCCCTACGCGCGCAAGATCCGCGTCATCCTCGCCGAGAAGGCGCTGCCCTTCGAGCTCGTGGTCGACTCGCCCTGGGAGGCCAACACGCGGATCCCCGAGCTCAACCCGCTCGGCAAGGTGCCGGTGCTGATCACCGACGAAGGCGAGACCTTCTTCGACTCGCCGGTCATCGCCGGCTACCTCGAGACCCTCGGCGCCCCGCCCGCGCTGCTCCCGCCCGCCGGGCTCGACGCGGTGCGCGTGCGCCAGACCGAGGCGCTCGCCGACGGCGTCACCGACGCGGCGGTCGCCGCCCTGCTCGAATCGCGCCGCCCCGACGGCGAACGCAGCGAACGCGAGATCGCCCGCCAGAAGGACAAGATCGACCGCGGCCTCGCCGAACTCGAACGCCGCCTCGACGGCCGCCATGCCTTCAACGGCGGCCCGATCCAGCTCGGCGACATCGCGGTCGCGGTCGCGCTCGGCTACCTCGACCTGCGCTTCCCCGATGTCGACTGGCGCAGCCGCCACCCCGGCCTGGTGCCCTTCGCCGAGCGCATGTTCGCCCGCAGCAGCCTGCGCGACACCCAGCCGCCGGCGGGCTAGGAGTCTGCGCGGCAGAACTCCAGAGCGTGTTTTTTAGCAGAACGATTGGCGAACCGCGAGGTGCGGCACGAGACTGAGGCCGTGGTCAAGTTGCTTTGCGACGGCGCGGCGCGCATGCCGGACGGCAACGGGGACAGGTTTGCCCCCTTTTCCCGTCATGCCGTCCTCAATGTGCTCATCCTGCGCAGGTTCAGCGCCATACAGACGAGCTTCCACTCCGCTTTGACGCGCTCCAGGCCCCGCAGGCTGAACTGCCGGAATCCCAACACGTTCTTGATCCAGCCGTTGGGCGGTTCGGCGATCCATTTCCGTTTTCGGTAGGCGCTCTTGCCCGCCTCGCTCTCGAGCTTGTCGGCCATCTGCGCGGTGTGCGGATTGCGTTCGCGATCGAAGCCGAGTCGGCGCTTACCTTCCCGGCCCAGCGCCACCACCAGTTCGGTCCCGCACCCGTCGAGTTCCCGGAACGTTTGCTCCGAGCGGTAGCCGGTGTCGGCCAGCGCCTGGCGCGGTCGGTGTTCGACGTTGTCGCGCACGGCCTGCAGTACCCCCGCCAGTTGCCCGGCGTCACTGGCGTTGTTGGTCAGCTCGGCCGCCACGATGATGTGGGCGGTCTCGTCGACCGCCGTCTGGGCGTTGTAGCTCGGATCGAACCCGCCGCCGGCGCGCTTCATGATGCGGCTGTCCGGATCCGTGAAGTTCTCCTGCGCCTTGTCCTCGGGCACTCCAAAGTCGCGCTTGTAGCGCCCGCCCTTCGGTTTGCCGTCACCGCCGCGCGGGCGACGCTCGTCATCGTCGCTGCGCCCGCGCGCCTGATCGGCCTCGCGCTGGCGCTGCTCGAGCCGCGCCCGGGCTTCAGCAATCGCCGTCAGCCGCGCCTCGCGCCGCGCGATCTCGGCCGGCACATCCAGCTCGGGCTCGTTCCGCTCGGCGTCGTCGGCGGCCTTGGCCCGATTGAGCAGCGCCTCGATCTGCCGTTTCAACTCGGCCTCCGCCTTCACCATATGGCCGTAACTCATCGCCTTGTGGCGGCTGGCGTTTGCCTTGACCTTGGTGCCGTCGATGGCCACCGTCCCGAGCTTGACCAGCCCCATCTCGCGGGCCAGTCGCACCACCTGCACGAACAACTCGCTCAGCTCCTTCAAATGGACCGCGCGAAAGTCGCTCAGCGTGCGGTGGGCCGGGAAGTTGTCTGCCGCCAGGACCCGGAACGCCACATCCTCGTGCAGCTTGCGCGCGATCTTGCGCGAACTGAACACGCCCGTGGCGTACGCATACAGCAGCACCTTGACCATCATGGCCGGATGAAACGGCTGGTTGCGCGGTCCGCCACCGGCATACCGGGCGTGGAACGCGCTCAGATCCAACCCGTCGACCGCGTCGCTGATGAAGTACGCCAAGTGGCCTTCGGGTAGCCACTCCTGCAGCGCCTGGGGCAGCAGCATCTGCTGCTGCGGGCAATAGGGCAGATAGCTCGTCATCTCGACAGTCTACCGGCCCCGAAACGCCCG
>NZ_JAYROR010000132.1:0-15593 GCF_041911615.1 Zoogloea sp.
CCCTCCTGCCCTGGTCGCGGCCCGCCGTGCCGGTGCCCGTCGCGGTGGCCCATGTGCCTGCCCGCGCCACGGCGGCCGTGCGCCATTTCGGCTATCGCCTGGCCGGCTATCACCAGCTCGACGAACGCAGCCGCCTCGGCGGCATCCTATACCGCATCGGCGTGCAGTTACGGCCGCTGGTCTGGTGCCTGCCCCGCCGCGCCGAAACGCCCTGGGACGACGCCTGGCTCGTCACCCTCGATGACACCCGTCTCGCCGCCCTGGCCCGCTGGCTGCCACGCCGACCGACGCTGATCGTGCTGGAAGGCGATGCCGTGGGGCAGGCGAAGCGCGTCACCGCCGCCCTCGACCACGCCGCCCGCCACGGCGATCAGCCGGTGCGGGTGCTGGTCCTCGACCCCGCGGCAGCCGACCTCACCCACGAACCCGCACGCGCCTGAGCGCCGCGCATCGCTCCGTGGCGATTGGGCGATTACGCGACGCTCAGCGAAAGCGCGGATACATCGTCGCCGGCTGCGGCCGCTCCGGCTCCACCGGCTTGGGCCTCGGAACCACCGGCTGGGGCTGGGGCCAGTAACGCGGCACCACCGGCCGCACCACGATCAGACGTTCCGACTCTTCACGCAGCGCCTCCTGGCGCGCCTGACGCTGCTGGGCGGCCGCTTCCGCCGCCTGATCCGCCTCGCGGCGCCGCTGTCGCATCAGCGCCTCGGCCCGTTGACGCGATGTCAGCGCCCGCGCCTCGTCGACCATCTGCTCGCCACGCCGCTGCGCCTCGGCCTGATCGAGGCGACTGGGCGGAGGCGGCGTCTCGATCCGCGTCACGGCGCTGCCGCCGGCGCAGGGGCCATCGGTATAGGTCACGCTGCCGTCCCCTCCGACGCACTTGTTCACCGCCAGCGCCGGCTGAACGCCCAGCGCCAGCAACACCCCGATCCATCGCCCGATCACACGCATCGTCATTCCTCCTGCAGTCCGAAGCCCAAGCGTACCAAAGCCGGCGCAGGCCCGATAAAACTGACGACAAAAAGCAGAAGGCCCCGATTGCTCGGGGCCTTCTGCCGTATCGTTGGGGCGACATACCGGGATCGAACCGGTGACACCTGGAATCACAATCCAAGGGTCTGTCAGCTGAAAAGCGCCGTCCTGCAAGGCTTTCCGGGCAATTTGCCATTCGTGCGTCACCTTCCTGTCACCCGAGACAGGATAATGGCTACGATCCGAGAACGCGCCGGCCGCTGGCAAGCGATCATCAAGCGCAAGGGCTACCCCCAGCAATCCAAGACCTTCGACATCAAGAAGGACGCCGAGAAGTGGGCGCGACAGGAAGAACGCGCCATGGACGCGGGCACCTGGGCCGACCAATCGGCGGCCATGCAGACAACACTGGCCGAAGCCCTCGTGCGGTACGAGAAGGAAGTCACCAGCGGCAAGAAAGGTGCCGACACCGAGCGGGTGCGCATCACCAAGTGGAAGCGTCACAAGCTCGCACAGAAGGCCCTGGGCACGCTCAAGGCTTCGGACTTCGCGGGCTACCGGGATGCTCGGCTCAAGGACGGTGCTGCAGCGGCAACAGTGCGCCTGGAACTGGCGATCATCTCCAACCTGTTCAACGTGGCGCGCAAGGAATGGAGCTTTGAAGGGCTGGCGAACCCCATTGAGGCGATGCGCCTGCCGACCTCCAAGAACGCACGAAACAGGCTGTTCCTCGACGGTGAGGAAGCCCGACTTCTCCAAGCCCTAGCGCCGGCAGCACGAGGGGAGGATGGGCGATTTGGGGACGGGTGCGCCAATCCCCTGCTGCGCCCGCTGGTGCAGCTTGCCCTGGCAACGGCCATGCGCCGTGGGGAACTTCTGGCGCTGCGCTGGGAGAACATCCGCCTAGCTGACCGCGTGGCCCACCTGACGGACACGAAGAACGGCCACAGCCGCGACGTGCCGCTATCCAGTGCAGCGGCTGAGGTGCTGCGCGCCCTGCCCCGCGCGATTCGTGGCCCGGTCTTTCCGATCACGCCCAATGCGGTGAAGCTGGGGTTCGTCCGGGCCGTGGAGCGCGCCCGCAAGCGGTACGAGGCGGAAGGCGGCAAGGATGAACGGATGCTGTCTGACCTCCACTTCCACGACCTGCGCCACATCGCCGTTACGGCCCTCGCAGAGAAGCTGCCGAACATCGTGGAGCTTGCGGCCGTGAGCGGGCATCAAGACGTGCGGATGTTGCGCCGGTACTACCACCCGAAGGCGGAGGATCTGGCCCGTAAGTTGGGGTAAGTGTGGGAGTAACAGGCCCCGCGGGGCCTGTTACAAAGAATTACAAAATGGCAGTTTCAGCGCATGCTCTAACATGCAGCCACATGAGAACACACCGCGCGTTCTGATAAAAATCAGCTAGTTGCGCTGCGCATCGTCATGTAGAGAATACGTATCGCGGGGATTTTCCCGTATCCCAAGAGGAAACCGCGATGCACGAAGTAACGACACCGCAACCCGCGCCCCGCATGCAGGGCGACCGCCTGAACCGCAAGGAAGCGGCGGAGTACCTGGGTGTTAGCAAGACCTTCCTGGCGCAGGACGCCATGACCGGCCGCCACGGCGTTCCGTTCTACAAGGTGGGCACCCGCATGGTCTGGTACGTGCGCAGCGAACTGGATGCCTGGATGGCCGCCCACAAGGTGAGCGGGAAGGAGGCTGCATGAGCACGAAGGGGGATGCATACGCCCCCGCCGAGTTCCTCGACTCCATCCTGCCGAACGAAGGCACATATGCCCTGTTTGTGCTGCCTGGGGCAAAGCATATCCAGTTCAAGACCCGCGCGGAGATGCCCGCCAAGGCCGCCGAACAGGACGCCATGGGGATGACGGTGTATCACGCCTGCTCGACCTACACGCAGGCCCAGTGCATCGGCCCCGATGGAAAGCCCCGCTTCCGAGTGCAGATCAACGTGAAGCTGGTCAAGTCCTTCTGGCTTGACCTCGACTGCGGTCCGGACAAGGCCGCCAAGGGGGCGGGCTATCGCACGAAGAAGGAAGCCGCGCAGGCCCTTAAGGAATTCTGCAAGGCCGCCGGCCTGCCCTCGCCCACGTGGATCGTGGATAGCGGCAACGGCCTGCACGTGTATTGGGCCCTCGAGGAATCCACGATCCGGGAGCCGTGGGAGGCCACTACTGGGAGGCTCAAGCTACTTTGTCAGAACCTGAACTTCCTGGCTGACCCCAGCCGCACGACGGACGCGGCATCGGTGCTGCGCCTGCCGGGCACGACGAACCGCAAAGACCCCGCCAACCCGAAGCCGGTACGCATCCTGCACAAGGGCAAGCCTGTGACCCTGGAAGCCTTTGACGCGGCCTTGTGCGCCGCCCTGGCCCGCTTGGGCGAGGGTAAGCCGCACGAGGGGCAGGACGCCCCGGTTGGCCCGGAAGGCATCGCCGGCACGGCGCCTGCATGGGTGAAGGCTCATGGCGCGGGCAGCATCATCGAGGCCGCACCGCAGGCCCGCCAGCACACCCTGGAAGAGGCCGAAGAGGATCTTCGGTACATCGACCCCGACTTACCCCGCGACGAATGGCGCGCCGTGCTGGCGGGCTTGAAGCACGAGTTTGGCGAGGCCGCCTATGAACTGGCGCGCCGTTGGAGCATGGGCGCGCTGTGGAAAGGGGGCGCAGCATGATCGAAGCCGCGACCGCGAAGAAGTGGGCAGGCGATGGATCGTTCAAGCGGGAATGGGACGGATTCGCGCCGAAGGGAGGGGGCGGCATCACGTATGCCACGGTGCGATACAAGGCCAACCAGGGCGGGCGCCCCACTTCACGGCACGAAGTCGCCACCGCCAGCAACGATGAAGGGGGCGCCCTGGGCGACATCAAGGCCGGCCGACTGTTCGCCAAGGCTATGCGCGGGAAGCTTCTGTATGTGGCTCCGCGGGGCTGTTGGATGAAGTGGGATGGCACCATTTGGGAGTGGTGCAGCAAGGGCGAGGAGATGCAGGCCGCCAAGCGCACCGCCGACCTGATCCTTGACCGCGTGATGACTTTGTACAAGGCCGATCCGGAGCGCCACCGTAAGGCCCTGGCATGGGCCGCGGGGCTGCAGGGTATCAAGCGCCTGGAAGCGATGATCGAGCTTGCCAAGTCCGAAGACGGGATGACGGTCGGAGGCATGGGCGAGTTGGATGCTGACGATTGGCTGCTGGGCACGAAGAATGGGCCCGTACATCTGAAAACCGACACCCTGCTTGCGCCTGACCCCGCGATGCTGATTACCCGGCAATGCAACGCCGAATATCATCCGGATGCGAAATGCCCGCGCTGGCTGAAATTCCTGGATGACGTGTTCGAGGGTGACGCGGAGACGGTGCAGTACATCCAGCGATTGCTGGGTTACACACTGACCGGCACGACGACCGAGGAGGTGCTCGCCATCTGCTTCGGCCACGGTGCGAACGGCAAGAGCGTGTTTTCCAACGTGGTGACCGCGATCATGGGCAGCTATGCACAGGCTGCGCCGCCCTCACTGCTGACGATCCGCCAAGCGGGTGACGCAGGCCCGCGTAACGACATCGCCCGCCTGTGCGGTGCTCGCTACCTGGGAATCAACGAGACGGGGCAAGGCGATCGCCTGGACGAGCAAGTCGTGAAGATGCTGGCGGGCCGTGAAACCCTGAGCGCGCGCTTCCTGCACAAGGAGTTCTTCGACTTCCAGCCGACCGCCAAACCCTGGCTTCGGACGAATCACCGCCCCATCGTGACCGGTGAAGACGACGGCATCTGGCGCCGCCTGCACCTGATTCCCTTCCGCCGCCAGTTTGCCGAGCACGAGCGTGACCCGTGGCTGGAATCGAAACTGCTCGAGGAGCGCGACGGCATCCTTGCATGGATGGTGGCGGGCTGCCTGGAGTGGCAACGCATCGGCCTGAAGCCTTCCGCGACGGTGCGCCGTGAATCTGCGGGCTACCGCAAGGAATCGGACCTGCTGGGCGAGTTCCTCGAGGACAAGACCCTGCGCGGCCCGGATGCACGAGTGGAGCAAGCAAAACTGTACGCGGCGTGGCGCGCCTGGAACGAGGGCAACGGCACCCGCGCCGGCTCGAAGGCGAGCTTCTCCCGCAAGCTGAATGAACGCGGGCACGGCGAGGCAAAGAGCCACGGCACCCGCTTCTATGCCGGCCTGAGCTTGCGAGGTGAGGGCATGTAATCGACCCGGGGGCGGGTGGGGCGGGTTCGAGAGCTGTCTGACTATTTCCTCTCTATGTTTTTCTTTGAGGCCAAATAGTGAGACAGATAAGAAACCCGCCCCACATGCCCCCGTTTGTACCCGACACCCCTACTTCGTGCCCAACGAAAGCCCCAGAAAGCCACCGAACCCACGATCTACATGGATTCGACACCTATGAACCAAACCCCGACCCGTGCGAGCACCTTCATGGCGCGCCTGCTGGCGATGAAATCCAACCCCGCGAACCGCCCACAGCAAGTTAACGCCAAGCCTGCCAAGCCTGCCAAGCGCCCCGCACCGCCCGCCCTGGTGGATCAAATCCGCGAAGTATTGGCGGGCTGGCCCGAGAGCCAGCGCCGGAAGATCCACGCCCCGACCTTGCTACCGGCCTTGAAAGGCCGCTACCGCGAGAACCCAAGCCTTCGTGCAGTGGGGAAGGCCCTACGCCTGATGGGATACGAGAAATCGGCGCGGGTGTGGGGCAAGGACGACCCGGACTTCGGCAGAAGATTTTGGGTTTTGGGCGAAGCGAACTGACCGACACGAAAGGAATGAACATGACCAACCTCCCCACCTGGGTCGAACGTGACCGGGAGACCATGCGCCGCGACGCGAAGCCGGTCGCCGACACCTATCACGAGGCTTACTCCCACGCACAACGCCGGCTGGCCCGACCGGGCGAGCGCGAGAAACTGGAGGCCGCTGTCACCTACCTCGAGCACATGCTTGACGAGCACATCGGCCATTGTCAGATCGCCTTGGCTGCCCACAAGGCCACCAGCAAACCGCCACGCGGCAAAATCCTGGAGGGCCTCCGCTGGATTGGCTGGGTACCTCACCACCTCGCATACGGCATGGGCTGGCGCATGCGCCCCGCGTTCGAAATCCTGGCCCGCCACGGCCATCCGGAAGTGCTGCAAGACTTCCACGAGTGGGCGGACAAATTCCTGATCCGCTGCCAAACCATGCTGGACGCGCACAACGCGCTGGGCCGCAAGGAAAGCCGCATCGGGGATAGCGCCGTACCCCTGTTCGAGCTGCTGATATCGGACGCGCTCGACGGGGTAACCCGCCTTGTTGGGATGATCTGCCTCGACAAGAAGCTGGCAAAGCGCTTCACCTACTTCCACAAGCTGGCGGAGCGGTACCGCACGAAGTGACAACGAGGCCGGGGAAACCCGGCCTTCAGCTATCTGAACCCGGACGGCTTCTTACGCACCTTTGGCAAGTCGGACGCAACTGCACGGCCTGAGCCCACGTTATCGAGATACCCCCAGCCACCACACTTGAAGCACGCAGGGTTGACCCCACGGCACGAGCAGGGCGCCAGCAAGAACTGAGGTGTCTGGAACGGCTTCGATCTTTTTTTCTTGGCCATACCCAAGTTAACAGGCTCCAAAATCGGACCAAAATGCACGCGCACCACCTAGTAGTGGCACCCCTACCCCCCACCCTTGGAGCCACCGGGGGGCCTACCCACCCCCACTGCCCCGAAGCGACGCGCCCCACGACACGCCGGGCTCGTGCTGGCCTGCCCCTCACCCCGACCGGCGACCAGTACCGAAGCAGCGCACGGCAACGTGCTTACACGTTAGCTTGTTGAATTTAAAGGAATATTTAAGCATCACAATGCAGCGCGGTGATATAATGACTGCATGCCTGACACGAGGCAGACGCGGCGAAGCCGATAGCGCCAACTACCGGCCCGCCTGGATCACACCGACTTACCGGAGAAGCCGACATGACCTGCACCAATCATACCCCCGCCACGTTCAATGATGACCTGCCCACCGCGCCGCGCACGCGGGTGAGGATCGCGGCAACCGAAGCCGAGAACGTGACAGCCCTTGCCCGGCACGAAGAAGACACCCGCCAGCGCGCACACCTCGTGCGGACCTTGAAAGCCTTGTGCGCCGATCCTGACGCGCTGGTGAGAGTGTTCGAGGAACTGACCGACGATGAACTGGCGGCACTGGAACAAGAGGCCGGCGGACTGCTGCACGCTCGCCGCGAATTGCGGGGTTGGGAAGAGCTCGAAGCGGAAGTTTGACGCTGCGCCAAATGTGACAGGGGCAAACCTTGTCACCCTGCTGTCACCCGAGACAGCGTAACCAAGGAAGGCCGCACGAAGAGTTGTAGAGGGCGAGAAAAGCAGAAGGCCCCGATTGCTCGGGGCCTTCTGCCGTATCGTTGGGGCGACATACCGGGATCGAACCGGTGACACCTGGAATCACAATCCAGTGCTCTACCAACTGAGCTAATGCCGCCACTGAAGGTCATCGACTTGCGTCGCCAACCTGAAACCAAATTTTAAGAGCCTGCCCGACAGGAATCGAACCTGTAACCCCCGGCTTAGAAGGCCGGTGCTCTATCCAGTTGAGCTACGGGCAGATCGCCGCGGGCACCGGGGTCAAGCCTTGGTCGGGGTGGAGGGATTCGAACCCCCGACATCTTGCTCCCAAAGCAAGCGCGCTACCGGACTGCGCTACACCCCGAGAGGCGCGAATAATACATAGCCTTTTCCTATCAGTCAAACGTTGAAACGAAAAAAGTTTTGCAGCGTCGAAATCGGCCAGGTCGTTTCAAGAATTTTCACCCGTCCGTGTCAACGGGCATGGTCCGCCATGCTCGCCGGTGCAAAAAATGCATGGCGGGCGCAGATAATAGTATTCGATGCCTTACCGTCCCGCCCCACGGCTGCTGCGCATGGCAGCCCTGCCCTTCTTGCTGGTCGCCAGCGGCCTGCATTCGTCCGTTGCCCTCGCGGCCGCGGGCGATGGGCTGGACGGCGGATTGCAGACCACCCTGCCTTATCTGCTGGTCGCCGGCGGTGCGCTGGCTGCCGGATTGCTCCTCGGGCGTCTGGCGCGCCGCACGCCGCCGCCGGCCGGCACGCCGACCACCGCTCCGCCGCCGCTCTCGATCTCGGCACCGCCGCCCCGACCGGCCCCCAGCGCCACCGCCCCCGGCGTGCCGTGGCGCGATTTCGTCGAGATGTCCGGCGACTGGCCGTGGGAAACCGACGCGGCGATGCGTTTCGTCGCCGTACCCGACGCGCCGACGCCGCCCAGCATCGCGCCGGCGGACACCCTCGGACGCAGCTGGGACGAAGTCATCATTCCCGAGCTGTCGCCCGACTTCGCGATCGCCCACCAGGAGACCCTCGGCCGGCACGGGCCGATTGCCGTCACTTTGACCCGCCGCAGCGCCACCGGCGAAGTGCGCTATCTCGAGATGCGCGGCCGCCCGGTGTTCGACGCGGCCGGCGCGTTCCAGGGCTACCGCGGCATCGGCCGCGAGGTGACCGACCGCGCCCGCCTGTCCGCCAACCTCGAACGCAACGAGGAGCGCATCCACGCCCTCATCGCTTACAGCACCGACGGCTACTGGGAACAGGACGCCGACCTGCGCTACACCGCGATCACCGCCAGCTCCGGGCACCTCGCCGATCTGGCCGCCGAGGACGCCATCGGCGCGCGTCGCTGGGAGCTGCCCGGCGAATCGCCCGACGAAGCGCCGTGGGCCGAACACATCGCCCAGCTCCGTCAGATCGAGCCGTTCTCGAACCTCGTGTTCTGCCGCCGCGACCGCAGCGGCCGGGCGGTTTGGCTGAGCGAATCGGGCATCCCGGTGTTCGATCACCGGGGCGTCTTCGCCGGTTACTGCGGCACCACCCGCAACATCACCGATCGGATCATCGCCCGCGAACGCCTGCAGCGCGACGAAGCCCTGTTCCGCGCCTTGTTCGATGGCGCACCGGCCAACTTCGGGCGCATCTCGGCCGACGAACGCTGGCTGCAGGTCAACGAGGCCTTCGCCGGCTTCCTCGGCCAGTCCGCCGACGCCCTGGCCGGCGCCCCGATCGACAGCGTGATGAGCCCCGAGGACGCCGCCGCCGGCAAGGCCTTGCGCGCCCGCTGCCTGGCCGGCGAGATCGACCGCTACAGCCGCGAGGTGCGCTACCACGGCCCCGACGACACGACCCTGTGGTGCCGCGAATCGGCGCGCCTGATCCCCGGTCACGACGAGGCGCCGCCGTCCTTCGCGGTGGTGGTCGACGACATCTCCGAGATGCGCCACACCCTCGACGACCGCCGCGCCGGCGAGGAGCGCTACCGTCAGCTGTTCGACCTGTCGCCCGAAGCCACGCTGGTGTGCATCGACGGGCGCATCCATCTCTCCAACGCCGCGAGCCGCCGCCTCTTCGGCGCCGACCCGGAGCACGCCCTCGAAGGCATCGAGATGCTGTCGCTGGTCCACGCCGACGATCGGGCGATGGAAGCCGCCCGGCTGCAGCAGTTCGAGGCCAACCCCGAGCAGTCCAGCCTCGCCCCCCTGCCGCTGCGCTACCGCCGCCTCGACGGCGAGCTGCTCAACGCCGAAGCTACCGGCGTGCGCATCCGCTTCGACGGCCGCCCGGCGGTGCTCTACGTGCTGCGCGACGTGGCGCGCTGGCTGTCGGCAGAGCAGGTGCTGCGCGAAAGCCGCGCGATGTACCGCGACGTGGTCGAGTCGGTCAATGAAATCCTGTTCCAGACCGACAGCGAAGGCCGCGTCACCTTCCTCAACCGCGCCTGGCGCCACACCACCGGCTTCGACGGCCGCCTGTCCCTCGGCCAGAGCCTGCTCGACTTCGTCGCCGACGACGATCGCAGCCGCGTCGAACAGCACCTGCGCGGCATCCGGGGCGGCTACGAAGACATCGCCCAGTTCGAGTTCCGCCTGCGCACCCACTCCGACGGCCTGCGCTGGGTCGAGGCCACGATCCGCCCCCTGCGCGACACCTACGATCACGTGGTGGGCAGCTCCGGCACCCTCGACGACATCACCGCCCGCAAGGAAGCCGAGCAATCCCAGCGCGACCTCAACCGCGAGCTCGAAGCCCGCGTGCGGGTCCGCACCGCCGAACTCGAAGCCTCCAACCGCGAACTCGAAGCCTTCTCGTATTCGGTGTCCCACGACTTGCGGGCGCCGCTGCGGGCCATCGACGGCTTCGCCCAGATCGTCGCCGAGGACTACGCCCCGCGCCTCGACGAAACCGGTCGTGAATACCTCCACCGCATCCGCATCGCCACCCAGAAGATGGCGCGCCTGATCGACGACCTGATCGATCTGGCCCGCCTCACCCGCCAGTCGATGAAGCGCGAGCCGGTGAACCTGAGCCAGATCGTCGAACAGATCCTCACCGAACTCCGCCAGGAAGACCCCGAGCGCCAGATCGAGATCCACGTCGAGCCCAACCTCGTCGCCGCCGCCGACCGCGCGCTGATCCGCGTGGCACTGGAAAACCTGCTGCGCAACGCCTGGAAATTCACCAGCCGTCGCGACGTCGCGCAGATCCGCTTCCACGCCGAGATGCGCGACCGCCAGATCGTCTACTGCGTCACCGACAACGGCGCCGGCTTCGACATGAACTTCGCCTCCAAGTTGTTCCTTCCCTTCCACCGCCTGCACGGCATCAGCGAGTTCGCCGGCACCGGCATCGGCCTCGCCACGGTGCAGCGGGTCATCCAGCGCCATGAAGGCCGGGTATGGGCCCAGTCCGTCCCCGACCAGGGCGCCAGCTTCTTCTTCACGCTCAGCCACTGAAGCGCGTTGCGCGCTGTTGCGCCGTCGCCAAACCGTTGCTGCTACGCAACAACCTGAATTCAAAAGGCTTGATATAAGTCACAGGGTTTGTTGTGCATCGCAATACATCGGCACTTTTACGGATGCCGTGCGGCATCCTTGCAGGTTAAAATCCTGCGCGAAACTGACGATAAGAAATGCCGTGGCAGCGGCCGGGCCCCAGACTCCCCGACAGCCCAACATATTGCACTCACCGAGCCTTCATCATGAACGAACGACACTACCTCACTCCCCTCTTCGAGCCACGCTCAGTGGCCATCATCGGCGCCAGCGAGCGGGAAAACTCTCTCGGCAACGTGGTTGTCCGCAACATGCTGGAGGCGGGATTCAAGGGCAAGTTGTTCGCGGTCAATCCCAAATACGACGAAGTGCTCGGCGTCCCCTGTTACAAGAGCGTCGAGGACATCCCCCAACGCCTCGACCTCGCCATCATCACCACCAAGGCCGACCGCGTGCCGGCCATCGTCGACGCCTGCGGGCGTGCCGGCACCAAGTCGGTCGTGGTGATTCCGTCGGGCTTCTCCGACGCCGGCCCGCGCGGCAAGATGCTCGAGAAGAACACCATCGAGAACGCCCGCCGCCACCGCATCCGCCTGCTCGGCCCCAACTGTCTGGGCGTGCTGCGCCCCGAACTCGGTCTCAACGCCAGCTTCGCCCACGGCGGCGCGGCCAAGGGCTCGATCGGCTTCATCTCCCAGTCGGGCGCCCTGTGCGCGGCAATCCTCGACTGGGCGCGCCCCAACAACGTCGGCTTCTCGTCGGTGGTGTCGCTGGGCACCTCGGTGGATATCGACTTCGGTGAAGTCCTCGAATACATGGTGTCGGACTCCCGCACCGAGAGCATCTTCCTGTACGTCGAGGGCATCAAGGACGCCCGCCGCTTCGTGAGCGCCCTGCGCGCCGCGGCCCGGGTCAAGCCGGTGCTGCTGATCAAGGTTGGCCGCCACCCGGTGGGCTCCCACGCCGCGCTCAAGCATTCCGGCGCGATGGTCGGCGAGGACGCGGTGTTCGACGCCGCCCTGCGCCGCGCCGGCGTGATCCGCCTGTACAACCTCGGCCAGCTGTTCGCCGCCGCCAACGCGCTGTTCTCCCACTTCCGTCCGCGCGGCAACCGCCTGGCGATCATCACCAACGGCGGTGGACCGGGCGTCATGGCCGCCGACCGCGCGGCCGACCTGCGCATCCCGCTCGCCACCCTGTCCGACGCCACCGTCGCCAAGCTCAACGAGATCCTGCCGCCCACCTGGTCCCACTGCAATCCGGTGGACATCATCGGCGACGCCGATCCCGAGCGTTACCGCAAATCCCTCGAGATCGTCCTCGCCGACGAGAACGTCGAGGGCGTGCTGACCATGCTGTGCCCGCAGGGCATGAGCTCCCCGACCGACGTCGCCCAGCAGGTCATCGAGATCGAGCGCGCCGCCGACAAGCCGGTCTTCACCTGCTGGATGGGCGAGGAGCAGGTCCGCGAGGGCCGCCACCTCTTCGAGGCCGCCGGCATCCCCACCTTCCGCACGCCGGAGCCGGCTGTCGAGCTGTTCGGCCACATCTCGGCCTACTACCGCAACCAGAAGCTGCTGGTGCAGACGCCGTCGTCCCTGTCGTCCGACCTCAACCCGCCGTCCGTCGAAAGCGCCCGGCTGGTCATCGAGACGGCCCTCTCCGAGCGCCGCAAGAATCTCAACGAGATGGAATCCAAGGCGCTGCTGGCGGCCTTCCGCATTCCCATCGCACAAACGGTCGTCGCCCGCTCGGCCACCGAGGCCATGGTGCTCGCCGAAGAACTCGGCCTGCCGGTGGCGATGAAGATCGATTCCCCGTCCATCACCCACAAGGCCGACACCGGCGGCGTGCGCCTCAACCTCAACGGCCTCGCCGCGGTGCGCTCCGCGTACCAGGAAATCCTGGAGGACGTGAAGCGCAAGCGCCCCGACGCCATCATCAACGGCGTCGCCATCGAGCCGATGGTCGTCAAGCCCTACGGCCGCGAGCTGATGGTCGGCGCCTTCCGCGACCCGATCTTCGGGCCGGTCATCACCTTCGGCGAAGGCGGCGCCCACGTCGAGATCCAGGCCGACCGCGCCGTCGCCCTGCCGCCGCTCAACAGCTATCTGGTGCAGGATCTGATCAAGTCCACCCGCGTGGCCACCCTGCTCGGCGAATACCGCAACATGCCGCCGATCAACATGGAATCGCTGGAATTCGTGCTGCTGCGCATCTCCGAGATGGTCTGCGAGCTGCCGTGGATCCGCGAGATGGACATCAACCCGCTGATCGTCGACGAGAACGGCGCCGTGGCGGTGGATGCGCGCATCGTGGTGGACAACATCGCCCCGACGGCCGACCGCTACGACCACATGGCGATCCACCCCTACCCGTCGCACCTCATCACCAAGCTTCAGATGCCCGAAGGCGAGATCACCGTGCGCCCGATCAAGCCCGAGGACGCCGAGCTCGAGATCGAATTCGTCCGCAAGCTCTCGCCCGAGACCAAGTATCTGCGCTTCATGAACACCATGCGCGAGCTGCCCCCGGCGATGGTCGCCCGCCTCACCCAGATCGACTACGACCGCGAAATGGCCTTCGTCGCGATCATCGAGGAGAACGGCGTCGAAGTGGAGATCGGCGTGGCCCGCTACGCGGTCAATCCCGACGGCGAAACCTGCGAGTTCGCCATCGTGGTGGCCGAAGACTGGCAGCACCGCGGCCTCGCCCGCCGGCTGATGGGCGTGCTCATCGAAACCGCCCGCAACCGTGGCCTGCACGCCATGACCGGCATCTTCCTGTCGAACAACGAGCGCATGCTCAAGTTCGTCGCCAGCCTCGGCTTCGTCCTCACCAACGACCCCGAGGACAACACCGTCAAGCACGGCGTGCTCACCCTGCAAGGCTGATGCGCACCGACGCTCACCGTGTGCGCTGCGCTTGGTGCGGGGTCGATCCCCTGTACCAGGCGTACCACGACACCGAATGGGGCGTGCCGCTCCACGACGACCGGGCGCTCTTCGAACTGCTCACCCTCGAAGGCGCCCAGGCCGGGCTGTCGTGGATCACCGTCCTCAAGAAGCGCGAAACCTACCGCGAGGCTTTCGCCGGCTTCGACCCGGCGGTCGTCGCCACCTTCACCGAGGCCGATCAGGCGCGCCTGATGCAGAACCCCGGCATCGTCCGCAACCGCCTCAAGATCGCCTCGACGATCGACAACGCCCGTGCCTTCCTTGCCATCCAGGCCGAGTTCGGCAGCTTCGACGCCTGGCTGTGGCGCTTCGTCGACGGCCAGCCGATCCAGAACCGCCTCGCCAGCCTCGCCGACGCCCAGGCCAGCACGCCGCTGTCCGACGCACTCAGCAAGGCCCTCAGGAAGCGCGGCTTCCGCTTCGTCGGCACCACCATCTGCTACGCCTTCATGCAGGCCGCCGGCCTGGTGAACGACCACGTCATCGACTGCTTCCGCCACGCCGAAGTGGCCGCGTTATCATCGCGCCCTCTGTAACACTTCACGGGCCCGCGCGCGGCCCACACCGCGAATCATGACCGACCAGATCGAAATGGCCGAACTCCACGGCCAGCCCGTCCTCAAGCTGCAGACGCCCGACGGCGCCGTCGCCCTCATCAGCCTGCACGGCGCCCAGGTGCTGTCGTGGACGCCCGCCGGCGGCGAAGACCGCCTCTACCTCAGCCCGCAGGCCGTGTTCGACGGCGATACCGCGATCCGCGGCGGCGTGCCGGTGTGCTTCCCGCAGTTCGCCGGCAACGGTCCGCTGCGCGCCCACGGCTTCGCCCGCAACCGGGCATGGACGGTGACCAACACCCGCGCCGGCAAGGATTACGCCGTGGCCACCCTGCGCCTCGAGGCCGACGCCGCCACGCTCGCCCAGTGGCCCCACGCCTTTGCCGCCGAGATGAGCGTCTCCATCGGCGGCGGCCGCCTCGACATGGAACTGGAAGTCACCAATACCGGCGATGCCCCCTTCCGCTTCACCGCCGCCCTCCACACCTATCTCAAGGTGCGCGAGGTCGAGGCGCTGCGCATCGAAGGCCTGCGTGGCCTCGAATTCACCGACTGCGTCGCCAGCGGCGCACTCAAGAAGGAAACCGGCGTCGGCCTCGCCATCGACGACGAGGTGGACCGCATCTACCACAAGGCGCCGCACACCCTGCTGGTGCGCGAGGAGCACCGCGCGATGGGCATCCACGCCGAGAACTTCCCCGACGTGGTGATCTGGAACCCGTGGGTCGACAAGTGCGCCCGTCTCGCCGACATGCCGGCCGACGGCTTCCGGCGGATGCTGTGCGTCGAAGCCGCCGCCGTGCGCGAACCGGTCGAACTCGCCCCTGGCGCCGAGTGGTGGGGTCGCCAGTCGCTGGTGGCGATGTAAGGCCTGCGCAGGCCAAAAAAAAACGGGGCCACGCGGGCCCCGTTTTTCATTGCAGCGGGCAGGCCGCCCGCGTTTCGATCCTCAGTTCGACGCGGCGCGCACCGCGTCGGCCACGTTACGGCCATTGACGCGGACGATGGCCACCGTGTGGCCCGAACCATCCACCTCGACCGGCTCGACGGTGAGGTTGCCCGCGTCGAGCGCGCGCTGCAGGCGCTGGGTAGCGTGCTCCGAACTCATCCCCGGATCCCGTGCGTCCAGCCCCTGGACGCGGAACTTGCGGCCACTCTGATAGAAGGTTGCGCCGTCCATCGCGTAGGCCCGGGCCACGCCGCGGGCGGGACGGGACGGCGGCGCGGTCGGCGTCGCCAGCGGCAC
>NZ_JAYROR010000133.1:0-36348 GCF_041911615.1 Zoogloea sp.
CATGGGGGGCACGGCGGCCGGCTTGCCCGTCGGGGCGGGCGCGACGCCGGCGGGTTTCGCCGGCACGCCGGGCGCCTGGGCGAACACGACCGGCGCGGTCAGGGCGAGGGCGGTCGCGATGGCCAGGGGGCGCAGCGACAGCGGGGAAAGCGGGGCGGATTTCATGGGCAGGACTCCGGGAATGCGGTCTGGCCGCCGGCGACGACGGCCCGCGGCGAACCCGGGGAGCATAGCATCCACGCCGCCGGCCACCCGTGACGGGCTTGGTGGACGCGGCATCGACGCGGGCGGCCTCCGCCGAGCGCCGTCACGACCACCCGCCGCGTCGGCGGTGATGTCGCGGCTGGCGCGGGCACGCCGCCCCGCGCGGCGGTCAGGACGCATACAATCGGTGCCCGTCCCCGAGCAATCCCCGGGCGACCCGGTCGGGTCGTCCGTTTTTCCCCGATGGAGTCGTACAGATGGCGTCGTTGCAGGAACAGTTCTTGAAAGCCGGCCTGGTGGACAAGAAGAAGGCCAAACAGGTCAGCCACGAGAAGAGCAACCAGAAGAAGGCCGATCGCCGCGCCGGCACCGAGCAGGTGGACGCGGCGCGCCTGGCGGCCGTCGAGGCGCAGCGCCAGAACGCCGAGCGGGCCCGCGAACTGAACGCCCGCCGCGACGCCACGGCGGCCCAGAAGGCGATTGCCGCGCAGATCGCCCAGATGATCCAGCAGAACCGCCAGAGCAAGGGCAATGGCGACATCGCCTATAACTTCACTCACGACAACAAGATCAAGCGCATCCACGTCTCGGCCGCCGTCCAGGCCCACATCGCCGCCGAGCACCTGGTGATCGTCTGCGCCGGCGAGTCCGTCGAGCTGGTGCCGCGGGTGATCGCCGACAAGATCGCCGAGCGCGATCCGGCGATGGTGGTGCGGGTCAAGAAGTGCAGTGCCGAGCTGGATCCGGACGATCCGTACGCCGACTTCAAGGTGCCGGACGATCTGATGTGGTGAGCCGACGCGCGGCCCCCACGCGCGTGCCACCACGCCTGTCCGCCCTGCCATGAGCGACGCGTCGTCCCACGCCCGCCTGTCCCGTTCCTTCGCCACCCTTGGCGCGGCCATCGTGTTCCTGGTCGTGCTGGGCGGCTGGCTGGCGTACGACTTCTGGCGCGAGCGGGCGCGCACGATGGCCGACATGAGCCAGGTGGCGGTGCGCCAGAGCCAGCTGGTCGCCAGCCTGTTCGGCGACACCTTCCTGGCCGCCGATTACGTGCTGCGCGACATCCTCGGCCATGTGGCCGGCGATTACCCGCGAGGTGTCGCACCGGCCGGGTTGACCGCGCTGCTCGAGGCCAAGCTGAGCACCGTGCCGGCCCTGACCGATCTGGTGCTGCTCGACGCCGACTGCGTCTTCGTCGCCGTCGGCAGCCGCGACACGCACCTGGTGGGCACCCGCAGCCGCCAGCGTTTCTGCGCCCTCGCGCAACATCCGCCCGGCCAGCGCCTGCACATCCAGTACATGCCCGCCGACCGTTCGGCCAATGGCAAGCCCGTGGTGCTGATGTCGCGCATCGTCAGCTCCCCGGCGGGGCGCATGGAGGGCGCGGCCATGGCGGTGGTGGCGCTCGACTACGCCCAGCAGTGGATCGAGGCCGTCCGCGTGGCCGAGCACGACGTGCAGACCATCCTCGACAGCGACGGCATCGTGCTGGCCCGCAATCCGCCGCTGCCGGACATCCAGGGCACGCGCACCGCGCCGCCGCCGGACCAGCCCCCGCTCGACCGCCTGACCGGGAGCAGCACCTTCACGGCGCCCTCGCCGCTGGACGGCCGGCGGCGGATCGTCGGCCTGACCCGGCTGGAGCGTTTCCCGTTCATCGCGGTGGTCGGCATCGACGAGGCGCGCGCCCTCGAAGGCTGGCGGCAGCGCGCCTGGCAGTTCGGCCTGGCCTACGCGGTGCTGGTCGCGCTGTCGGTGGCCCTGCTGCGGGCGCATCGGCGTGCCGTGCGCCAGAGCGCCGAGATGTATCACATGGCCACCACCGACGCGCTGACCGGCATCGCCAACCGGCGCCAGCTCCTCGCGCTGAGCGAGCAGGAGACCCGCCGCGCGCTGCGCTACGACAAGCCGCTGGCGGTGCTGATGATCGACATCGACAACTTCAAGGGGATCAACGACCGCTGGGGCCACCTCGGTGGCGACCGGGTGATCCGCCACATCGCCGACCGGATGCGCGACGTCCTGCGCACCGTGGACATCTGCGGCCGCCTGGGCGGCGAGGAGTTCACCGTGATCCTGCCCGAGACCGACCTGCACGGGGGCATTGCGCTGGCCGAACGGCTGCGCCAGGCCATCGCGGCGTCGGACGGCGTGCGGGCCGACGACGGGCAGGTCGTGCGCCATACCGCGAGCATCGGCGTGGCGGTGCTCGCGGTGGACGACATGCACTTCGATGCCGTGCTGCAACGCGCCGACCAGGCCCTCTACCGCGCCAAGGAAGGCGGACGCAACCGCACCGCGACCTGAGCCCGGGCGCCGGCGGCGCATTGCGGCTAAATGTTTCCTCCGCCTTACCGTAAAGCCTGACGCCGGCGTGGCCCGTAGGGGCAGGCCCGGCCCGAAGCAACAGGACAGGACTCACAGGTGGACATCAAGTGCTAAGCAGCCTTTCATGGCAATCCCTGCGTACGCGGCTGATCGCGGGGGCGTTGTGCGCGTCCGTGATGTCCTTGTGGATCGTCACCTTCGTGATCGGCAAATACCTGCGCAGCGACATGGAGGCGGCGATTTCCGCGCAGCAGTATTCGACGGTATCGCTGATCGCCTCGGAGATCGACCGCTCGGTGACCGAGCGCACCGCGATCCTCGACAGCCTGGCCCTGCGTCTGGGCGACGCCGGGCGCCTGACGGCCGACGGGGTGCAGGCGGTGCTGGCGTCGCAATCCGGCCTCGATCCGATGTTCAACTGGGGCGTGATGGTGGTGGACGCCGACGGGCTCGCCATTGCCAGCGTGCCCGCCGCCCTCGACCGCAACGGTACGCGCTACGGCGATCTGG
This sequence comes from Zoogloea sp., assembly GCF_041911615.1. GTDB lineage: Bacteria > Pseudomonadota > Gammaproteobacteria > Burkholderiales > Rhodocyclaceae > Zoogloea. The sequence continues at coordinate 3,046 of NZ_JAYROR010000133.1, forward strand.
CCTTCTTCCGGACGATGAAGGCCACGGGCCGTCCGGTGATCGCCGAGCCGATGATCGGACGTCGCACCGGTGAGCCGGTCATCACCATCGCGGTGCCCATCCTCACCCCCGACGGGCGCATGATCGGCAGCGTCTTCGGCGTCACCAACCTGCGCCGACACAACTTCCTCGATCAGATCAGCGACGCCAAGTACGGGCGCACCGGCGATTTCCTGATCACCGACGCCAAGGCGCGCATCTGCATCGCCTCGTCCGACCGGCGCCGGGTGATGAAGGCCGGGCCGCCGACGGGCGTCAATCCGGTCTACGACCGCTACATGGCGGGGCACGAAGGCTCCGGCGTCGCGGTCAGTTCGCGCGGGGTCGAGGAGCTTTCGTCGTCGGTCCGGATCGGCGCCACGGGCTGGCTGATGCAGTCGGTGCTGCCCACCGAGGAAGCCTTCCTGGTGGTGCGCCAGATGCAGCATCGCCTGATCCTGGCGGCGGGGCTGCTGACGGTGTTCGCGGCGCTGATCGCCTGGTGGTGGGTCCGTCACCAGCTACGGCCGCTCGAACGCTCGGCCGAGCTGCTCGACCAGATGCGCCAGGGCACGCGTCCGCGCGCCGCGCTGCCGGTCGAGCGCGAGGACGAGATCGGCCAGCTCGCCAATGCCTTCAACGGGCTGCTCCAGTCCATCGTCGACCAGGAGACGCTGCTCGCCCGGGTGGCCGCCACCGAACAGGTGCGCAAGATCCTCTCCCACGTGCCCGGCATGGTCTTCCAGTACTTCCAGTACCCCGACGGCACCGGGGCCTTCCCGTTCGCCAGCGACGCGGTGCGGGAGCTCTACGGGGTCAGCCCCGAAGCGCTGGAGTCGGACGCCACGCGCATCCGCGAACTGGTGGTGCCCGAGGATTACACGCGCTTCTTCGATTCCCTGCGCCGCTCGGCCACCGACATGGAGCGCTGGCTGGTGGACTACCGCATCCGCCGGGCCGACGGCTCCCAGCGCTGGCTGCACGTGGACGCCATGCCCGAGATGGATGGCGAGCGCATCGTCTGGTACGGCTTCGTCACCGACGTGACGGCGACCAAGGCCCTCGAGCACGAGCTGGAAGGCTACCGCACCCATCTGGAAGAACTCGTCCGCGAGCGCACCGAGCAGCTCGAGGTGGCCCGCAACGCCGCCGAGGCCGCCAACGTGGCCAAGAGCACCTTCCTCGCCAACATGAGCCACGAGATCCGCACGCCGCTCAACGCCATCTCGGGCATGGCCTACCTCATGCACCGCTCGGGCGTCGCCCCGGCGCAGGCCGACCGCCTGCACAAGATCGAAGCCGCCAGCCATCACCTGCTCGAGATCATCGACTCGATCCTCGACCTCTCCAAGATCGAGGCCGGCAAGCTCACCCTGAGCGCCGAGCCGCTGCAGATTGCCGCCCTGCTCGCCAACGTCATGTCGATCATGAACGACCGTGCCGCCGACAAGGGCATCGCGCTCGTCACGGCGGTGCCCGACGCGCTGCCCTGGGTGCTCGGCGACGCCACCCGCCTGCAGCAGGCGGTGCTCAACTACGTGGGCAACGCGATCAAATTCACCGAGCGGGGCAGCGTCACCCTGGCCGCGCGCATCGATGCCGACGAAGGCGAGCACCTGCGGGTACGCTTCGAGGTCCGCGACACCGGCATCGGCATCGCCCCCGCCGCCCAGGACAAGATCTTCAACGCCTTCGAGCAGGCCGACAGCTCCACCACCCGCGAATACGGCGGCACCGGCCTCGGCCTGGCGATCACCCGGCGCCTGGCCGAGCTGATGGGCGGCAGCGTCGGCGTGGTCAGCACGCCGGGCGTCGGCAGCACCTTCTGGTTCACCGCCCGCCTCGAAAAATGCAGCCACCCCGTCGGCGCCGACGCCCACGGCGAACGCGGCGACGCCGAAGCCGAGCTGACCGCGCTGGCCGCCGGCAAGACCGTGCTGCTGGTCGAGGACGAGCCGGTCAATCAGCTCGTCGCCGAGGAACTGCTCGGCTCCACCGGACTCGTCATCGACACCGCCGACGACGGTGAGGAGGCCGTCGAGAAGGCCACGCGCACCGCCTACGACCTGATCCTGATGGACATGCAGATGCCGCGCATGGACGGCCTCACCGCCACCCGCCGGATTCGCGCCATCCCCGGCCGCGAGCGCGTGCCGATTCTGGCGATGACCGCCAACGTCTTCAGCGAAGACCGCGCCAACTGCCTCGACGCCGGCATGAACGACTTCGTGCCCAAGCCCGTGGTGCCCGAACTGCTCTACGCCACCCTGTTGCGCTGGCTGCGCTGAGGCGTCGCCTTCCGACAACGCTATCGGAATCCGCCGACACTCCCAGTCCGGCCGGCGCGGGAAGATGACGACCAGCGCGACACCCCAAGCGGACGCGCCCGACAAACTCACCCGCCCTGGAGCCACCCATGAAACAACTGCTCATTTCCGCCGCCATTGCTGCCTTCGCCGTCTCTGCCCACGCCGCCGACACCGTCGACAACACCCGCGCAGCCGCCAGCCAGTCCGCCAAGGCCGCCGAGAGCGCGGTCAAGAGCCAGACCGCCGACACCAAGGTCGAGCGCATCGTGCACAAGCACAAGGCCCAGTACCACAAGAGCCGCGCCAAGGCCGCGGCCAAGGCCGCCGTGGAGTAAGCCCCGCCTGGCAGCACCGCATATCTGCAGCAATCCTCCTGATGCGTCTCCCGTTTGGGCCCGCCCCTCCCGGCGCGGGCCCTTTTTCTGTCCGACGCGGCGGGAGGAAGCCTTTCCAGTTAGCTGGCGATCGAACTTAGCGGCGGCCACCGGGCTGACGACGGGTACACTGCGCCTTTGCCCATTCGAGCGCCGCTCCCGCCGCATGCATACCGAAGCCCGCGACACCCCCATTTACGCCGTCATCGCCGCCGTCCAGCTGCCCAACGTCCCCGACTTCGAATTCGACGCCTCCCTTGCCGAGCTGCGCGAACTCGCCAAGACCCTCGGCCTGCAGGTCGTCCACAACTTCGTCCAGAAACGCGCCACGTTCGACACCGCGGCCTACCTGGGGGCCGGCAAGCGCCAGGAGGTCCGCGACTACGTGGCCGGCGACGACGGCCGCCCCATCGAGATCGTGCTGGTGGACCACGAGCTGTCCCCCTCCCAGGCGCGCAACCTCGAGGTCGAAGTGGGCTGCGAGGTGATGGACCGCACCATGGTCATCCTCGAGATCTTCCACCGCAACGCCCGCTCCCGCGCGGCCAAGGCCCAGGTGGAGATCGCCCGGCTCGGCTACATGGCCCCGCGCCTGCGCGAGCTGGCCAAGCTGGCCGGATCGCAGGGGCGCCAGCGGGGCGGCGGTGGCGGGCGCGGCTCGGGCGAATCGCTCACCGAACTCGACCGCCGCAAGATCCGCGACCGCATCGCCGAACTCCAGCAGGACATCGTCGCGATGGACGCCGAGCGCAAGACCCAGCGCGCCCGCCGCCAGGGGGGGCGCGGCCTCGCCAGCGTCGCGCTGGTGGGCTACACCAACGCCGGCAAATCCACGCTGATGCGCGCCCTCACCGGCAGCGAGGTGCTGGTGGCCAACAAGCTCTTCGCGACCCTCGACACCACCGTCCGCGTCCTCTACCCCGAAAGCGTGCCCCGCGTACTGGTGAGCGACACCGTCGGCTTCATCAAAAATTTGCCCCACGGCCTCGTCGCGTCCTTCAAATCCACCCTCGACGAAGCGCTGGAGGCCGAGCTGCTGCTCCACGTGATCGACGCCAGCGACCCCGGCTTCGAGCGCCAGCTCGAGGTGACCGACAGCGTGCTCGCCGAGATCGGCGCCGACGCGGTGCCGCGCCTGCGCGTGTTCAACAAGATCGACCACGTCGGCGACGCCGCGGCCCAGGCCGACTACACCGCCGCGCTACAGGCTCGCTACCCCGGCTGCATCGTCATGAGCGCCCGCCGCCCCGACGACGTGGCCCGCCTCCACGGCCTCATCGTCGCCTTCTTCCAGCGCGATCTGGTCGAAGCCGAGCTCTTCCTCCCCTGGTCCGCCCAGCACCTGCGCCAGGCGGTGTTTGCCAACTGCCAGGTGCTCGAAGAGCGCGCCGACGAAGCCGGCGCCTTCTTCAAGGTGCGCACCGAGGCCGATGCGCTGGAGAAGCTGCGAGCGCAGATCGGCGAGGGCTGAGGGGCGCGCCGGCGTTTTCAGATAATAGAAATGTTGAACGGTACGCTGGCATCCAGATCGCGCTTGCCCTGGTGGGGCACGTACATGAAATGCGTCCCGGGCTCCCAGCCCGGGAAGAGCCGCGGCAGCAAGCCGTCGAGCAATGCCTTCATCGAGGGCGCTTCGAGCAGGAAGATGAGGCGCTCCGCCATCCGTTGAGACCCTCGAAGAGACCTTGTTTCCAAAGATAACCGGGCAGATCGCCTGCGTCGAACAATGCCCGCAGCTTGTCCGAGTCGCAGGCCCGGGTGATCGTCGTAAAGCCATCCACCTTGCGCAGACAATAAATCTCGTCCAGCGACAGCGCGTTGAGGAAGTCCGGCGAATGGGAAGGTCGTCACCAGGGGAAGACTGTCGCCCCGGCTGGCCAGCTCCTTGTAGCCGCCGCGCTTGGAGACGGCCCTGCCGACGACCTTGGCCGTGTGCGGCGCGTCGTCATCGATGAGGCCGGTGGCGGTTTCGGGTGAGGGAACAGCCCCCGAGGGTGGGCCGGGGGCAAGCGAGGCTTACCACAAGCCGAGGTCGGGTGGCGGGCGGCCGACCTTGATGAACGCTCACCCGAGTTTGATGAAACCCGAGCCGATCTCGATGAAATCCAACCCCCCGAGGGGGTGCCGCCGACCCCCGGAGGGGGTAAACGCTCATCGACTTCGACGCTCGCCAAGCCGACTTCGCCTCGCGGCCAACCGCCGTCGCCTGAAAATGAGGCGGGGGGTGGGTGACGCAGCCCCCCTCAGGGGGGCGCAGCGAGGGTCGATGGGGGTAAGCGGAAGCCGACGTCGATGACCGATCACCCGGCGTCGGGTGTTGCGAAGGGCGTGTCTCAGGCCGCGTCGCTAGGTCGTGCAGGAAAACCAGCCCCGTCAGACGTGCGATGTCGAGGCGTTCCAACGATCGCCCTGCAGCCTCATCAAGCGCGCGACGAATTGCTCGGCAGGTGCAAAGTACTTCGAATGTGGCGCTGGTGCTTTTCGGCGGCTTACAAGCCTCGCGCCCACGCCGGGCGCAGGTGGGCGCCGCCGGGTTCGGCAATGGCTTGTCGCACCTGGGCGAGCAGGCGTTCTTTGTCGGCGCCCAGTGTGCCTTTGAGCACCAGCCAGTTGCTGGCGTGATCGGACCGGAACACCGTGCGGCGCAGCTCCAGCTGGCTGAGGAAGCGTTCCATCTCGTGGAAGAGGCCCGACTGGTCCAGCGGCGCCCATTCAGGGAAGCCGGAGCGAAAGCGCGCCTCGCCCGTGGGGAAGCTCACCACCAGCGTGGAGAGGTACTCCGGCTGGGTGGCGTTGGCGAGGCGGGCGGAGTGGTCGGCGTGCTGGGCGGAATACACCTGCCCGCCCAGGCCGTTGAGGATCATCACCGAGCGGGTGATGCCGGCCTCGCCGAGCTTGTCGAGGGCGCTGCGGGTGGAGTCGAAGGTCTCGCCCTTATTCACCTTGGCCAGCACCGTGTCGTCGCCGGATTCGGCGCCGAGATAAACCATCGCCAGCCCGGCGGCGCGGAGCTGGGCGAGCTCTTCCACGGTCTTCTTTTTGAGGTTGCGCGCCAGGCAGTAGCTGGAGACGCGATGCACGGCGGGCATGTGCGCGCGGATGGCGTCGAGGATGGCCAGCAGGCGCCGGGTGGGCAGCACCAGCGCGTCGCCGTCGGCCAGGAAGACGCGGCGGAGCTGGTCGCCGTAAAGCTGGCCGGTGCGGCGGATGCTCTCCAGCACCTCGTCCTCGGCGCGGGCGCGGAAGGCTTTCTGGGGCGCGGTGTACATCTCGCAGAAGGTGCACTGATTCCAGGAGCAGCCGTCGGTGACGGGCAGGATCAGCGATTGCGCCTCGGAGGGCGGGCGGAAGACGGGTTCGACGTAGCGGATGGGAATGGCGGTCATGGGCCGATTTTACGGCTTGGCGGCGCCGGGCTTCCACAGCGGCCACAGGGCCACGAGGCCGAGCAGCGGGCCGGGCAGCAGGATCCACGCCACCTGCTCGTGAAGCGCCGGCCACAGGCGGGTGGTGAGGGCGATGGAGCCCATGGTGATGGCAAAGCCGATGGCGTTCTGGAAGGCCAGCGCGCTGCCGACGATCTCCGGCGGGCAGGCGCGGGCCGAGAGCGCCGAGAAGTGCGGCGAATCCGCCACCACACTGGCGCCCCACACCAGCATCACCGCGCCCAGCAGCCATTCCGGGCTGCCTGCGAGCAGCGGGTAGATCGCGCAGCACAGGGCCGAGACGCCCATCGCGATGGCCGCGACCCGGGCGCTGCCGATGCGTCGGCTGAGGAAGCCCCCCGCCACGCAGCCGATGGCGCCGATGCCGATCACCGCGAAGGAGGGGCCGGACACCGCGCCCTGGGTGACCTGCCCCACCAGCAGCGGCACGAGGGTCCAGAAGGCGTAGAGCTCCCATTGGTGGCCGAAGTAGCCGCCGGCGGGCGCGCGCAGGCGCGGCTCGCAGAAGGCGAGGAGGACGCGCCCCAGGCGCAGCGGCGGCGCGCCGGGCTTGCGCACCAGATGCGGGCCGTCGCCCAGCAGGGTGATGAGGCCGGCGGCCAGCACCGCCAGGCCCGACGACACCAGCACCGTGGCCTGCCAGCCCCAGCCGGTGTCGAGAAAGCGCACCCCGTGGGGCAGCGCGGTGCCGAGGGTGAGCATCCCCACCAGCCACGCCAGCGCCGCGCCGGCCTGCTGGGGCACCCAGCTCACCACCAGCTTCATGCCCAGGGGGTAGACCCCGGCGAGCGCCAGCCCCACGCAAAAGCGCAGCGGTAGCGCGGCGCCGAGGCCGTCGGCCAAGAGCGCGAAGGCGGCGTTGGCCAGCGCGCCGAGGATCGCGCAGACCGCGAAGATGCGGCTCGCCGCAAAGCGGTCGGCGAGGCCGGAGAGGGAGAAGCCCAGGGTGCCGGCGATGAAGCCGAGCTGCACTGCGTTGGTGAGCTGGCCCAGATCGGACGGCTGCAGCTGCCAGGCGCGCATGAGATCGGCGCCGGCGCTGTTGGCCGAGAACCACAGGGAGGTGCCGAAGAGCTGGGCGATGACGATCGGGGGCAGCGCGGGCAGGCGCATCGTGGGGTCTCCTCCGGGTGTCGGGCTCGGGCCCGATCTGGTGCCGGTTGTGGGGGCGAGCGGGGCCCGCGGGGGTCAGACGCGGCGGCCCATGGCCTCGCCCATGCGGATCGCGCGGGTGGGCGCCCACTCGGGGTTGAAGCCGAGGCGGCCCTTGGGGAAGAGCATGACGACCGTGGAGCCGAGCAGGAAGCGGCCCATCTCGTCGCCCTTTTTAAGGGTGACCTGGCCGGGGGCGTAGTCCCATTCCTTGATGACGCCGGGGCGCGGCGGGTTGATCTGGCCGTGCCACACGGTGGCCATGCTGCCGACGATGGTGGCGCCCACCAGCACCAGCACGAAGGGGCCGGTTTCGTCGTTCTCGAAGACGCACACCACGCGCTCGTTGCGGGCGAACAGGCCGGGCACGCCGCGGGCGGTGGTGGGATTGACCGAGAACAGCGCGCCGGGGATGTAGATCATCCGCGTGAGGCGGCCGTCGCAGGGCATGTGGATGCGGTGGTAGTCCCGCGGGCTGAGGTACAGCGTGGCGAACTCGCCGTCGTGGAACCACAGGGCGAGATCCCGATCGCCGCCGAGCAGCGCGGTGGTGGAGTAGCGGTGGCCCTTGGCCTGGAAGATCTGGTCGCGCTCGATGCGGCCGAACTGGCTGATCGCGCCATCCACCGGGCAGAGGTAGTCGGCATTGGCCAGCGGGCGGGCGCCGGGCTTGAGGGGGCGGGTGAAGAACTCGTTGAAGCTCGGGTAACTGGCGATGTCCGGGTTGGCGGCTTCGGCCATGTTCACCCCGTAGCGCCCGACGAACCAGCGGATCACGCCGGTGGTGAGCCCGCCGGCCCGGGCGCCGGCGAGTTTGCCGGCCAGCACGGTGAGCGCCTGTTTGGGGATCAGGTATTGGGGTAATACTTTCAGGCGATCGGACACGGCGGCTTCCAGGCGGGGGTGAGGCCGCCGATTATAGCCGCCCGCCCTTATTTCGTCGGAAAGCCCGCGTCCTCGATGGCGGCGCGGATGTCGCCTTCCGACACCATCGGGCTGTGTTCGATGGTCGCCTCGCCGCTGGCGAGGGAAACGTCCACGTAGCCGATGCAGGGCAGGTCCTGGATGGCGTTCATGACGGTGCGCAGGCAGTCGTCGGACTGCATGCCGGTGATGACGAGGGTGGTGGTGGGCATGGCGGGGCCTCGTGGGGGGGCGGTCAGGGGTTGGCGGGGTCGGCGATCGGGAACAGGCGGTCGTAGCCGAGGTTGAAGACGAAGGCGTAGGCCACGTAGGCGGCGGCGAGGCCCAGGTCGGCGACGAGGGCGGCGAGCCAGTCCATGCCGGTCCACCAGACGATGACCGGCAGGCTCATCAGCAGCACGCCGAGCTCGAAGCCGGTGGCGTGGAGCACACGCAGGCGCCACGGGCGGCGGTCGGCGGGGCGGCCGGTGAGGCGGCCTTCGAACCAGTCGAAGGCGGTGTTGTAGACGCCGTTCCAGACCGCGGCGATCAGCGCGAGCATGGCCAGCAGGGCCACGGAAGGCATCAGCGCCTCGCCCGAGAGCCACACGAAGGGTGGCGTGATGAGGACGAGGCCGCCGATCTCGAACAGGGCGATCTGGCGCAGGCGGTCGGGCAGGCTGCGCAGGCGGGGTGTGGCGGCGGACATTGCAGGCAGGCTTACAAACGGAGAGGGTTATCCAGTTTATCGTGCCCGGCGAGACGGGCTACACTGCGGGCCGCTGTCACGCCGCCCGGCTCTGCCATAGATTCCCATGACCGAGACAAAGTTCGCCCTGCTGTGCCACCCGGCCACGCCCGACCCGGCGGTGGACGGCATCGCGGTGTGCCTGCGCCGGGCCGAGACCGGGCTCGCCGTGGCCTACCGCCTCGACGGCCGGCTCGCTGCCCTGCGCGTGCCGGCGCCGGGCGAGCCCCTGCCGGTCGAGCGGCTGTGGGCCTTCACCTGCTTCGAGCTGTTCGTGGCGGGGGCGGAGGAGGCCGCCTACCGGGAGTTCAACTTCTCGCCCAGCGGGCAGTGGATGCGCTTCGATTTCGCGGGCTACCGCCAGCGCGTCCCGTCGCCCGACGGCCCGGCGCCGCGGATCGACGTGCGGCAGGATGCCGGCGGCCTGGAACTGACCGCCCGTCTGCCCCTCGAACTGCTGCCGTCGGGCGCGCTGCGCCTCGGTCTCACGGCCGTGGTCGAGCACGCCGACGGCGGCCACCGCTACTGGGCGTTGAGCCATCCCGCCGCCCAGCCCGATTTCCACCACCGCGACGGCTTTGCCGTCGCCTTGAAAGCTGCGACCCCATGATTCGATTCGGTCTCGACCGCCTGCTCGCCGACCCGGCGCTGCGCCAGCCCCTCGCCGGCAAGCGGGTGGCGCTGCTGGCCCACCCGGCCTCCGTCACCCGCGACCTGACCCATTCCCTCGACGCCCTGGCGGCGCTGCGCGACGTGCACATCACCGCCGCCTTCGGCCCCCAGCATGGCCTGCGCGGCGACAAGCAGGACAACATGATCGAGTCGCCGGACTACTTCGATCCCCTGCACGGCATTCCGGTGTTCAGCCTGTACGGCGAGGTGCGCCGCCCCACGGCGACGATGCTCGACCGCTTCGACGTGCTGCTGGTCGATCTGCAGGATCTAGGCTGCCGCATCTACACCTTCATCACCACGCTGCGCTACGTCCTCGAAGCGGCCGCCAAGTACAACAAGGCGGTGTGGGTGCTGGATCGCCCCAATCCGGTGGGGCGCCCGGTGGAGGGCACGCTGCTGCAACCCGGCTGGGAGAGCTTCGTCGGCGCCGGCCCGCTGCCGATGCGCCACGGCATGACGATGGGCGAGCTGGCGAAGTGGTTCGTCGCCACCCTCAAGCTCGACGTGGCGTGCGAGGTCATCACGATGGAAGGCTGGCAGCCCGACGCCGCCCCGGGCCACGGCTGGCCGGGCAGCGAGCGCAGCTGGGTGAATCCCAGCCCCAACGCGCCCAACCTGTCGATGGCGCGCGCCTACGCCGGCACGGTGATGCTGGAGGGCACGACGCTCTCCGAAGGGCGGGGCACCACCCGTCCGCTGGAGCTGTTCGGCGCCCCCGACATCGACGCCCGCCAGGTCATCGCCCACATGCAGGCCATCGCCCCGAAGTGGCTGGCGGGCTGCCGGCTGCGCGACTGCTGGTTCGAGCCCACCTTTCACAAACACGCCGGCAAGCTGTGCAACGGCGTGCAGATCCACGTGGAAGACCCGACCCACTACGACCACGCGGCCTTCCGCCCGTGGCGACTGCAGGCGCTGGCCTTAAAGGCGATCCGGCGCATTCGCGCCGACTACCCGCTGTGGCGCGATTTTCCCTACGAATACGAGCACGACCGCCTGGCGATCGATCTCATCAACGGTTCGGAAATCCTGCGCGAGTGGGTGGACGACAGCAATGCCCGCCCCGGCGATCTCGACGCCCTGGCCCAGGCCGACGAGCGGGAGTGGGAGGAAACCCGGCGGCCCTTCCTGCTCTATCCCTGAGCCGCCTTGCGCGCATAAAAAACGGCGTTCCCTCGGGAGCGCCGTTTTTTTGGGGCCTTGGCGGCCGATCGGGCAAGGTTCAGGCCACGGCCTTGAGGGTGACGCTGGTGTCCACCTTGCCGATGATCTTCTGCAGGCCGCGGCGGGTGGTGGTGTTCACCACCAGCGGGGCCATCACGTTGGCGTGGATCGGTGCGCTGGCGTCGTTGCGGCTGACGATCAGGAGCACGCTGGCATCGTCGGCGCTGGCGAGATCGAGGGTGGCCACCTCGGTGTCGGTGAGCCCGAACTCGTAGTTGAGGCCCAGCACGTCGGGCGTGGTGACGGTGAAGGCCACCTGCGGATCGTCGAGACACTGGAGCACGAAGAGCTTCGGCGAATCGCTGTCGGCGCTGTGCACGAGGGTGAACTGGCGGCAGGCCTCGAAGCCGGGCAGGCCAGCCTGGAAGGTGATGACGCGGTCGGCCGAGACTTCCATTTCGCCGACGACGGGACTGGTGATCTTCATGGTTTCCCCCTTGAGTGAGCGTGGGCAGGAGCGGACGTCCGCCCTCCGGATGCTTACCCCCATCATAGTCAGCGGGCGCCGCGGGCAAGCTCGGGAAGAGAGGGGTTTTTTGACGGCTTTCCTGCCGATGCGCATGGCGTGTCGGCCTGGTGGGCACCCAATGAAAAAGGACGCCCGGAGGCGTCCTTTCGTGTCACGCGGGCGCGTGTCGATCAGCGGTCGCGGTTGAAGGTGCGACCGGTGCGGGGCTTGCCGGCTTGATCGCCGTCGCGTCCGCGATGGCCGCCGAAGCCGCCCGGGGTGTGCTGGTTGGCGCTGCGCTTGGCCACGTGGGGGAACTCGGTGCGATGCTCGGGTTGACGCGGGCGGTCGCCAAACTCGCCGCGACGGTTGTCGCCGAAGTCGCGGCCGCCCTCGTTGCGACCGGCCCAGGGGCTGGCCGGACGGCTGTCGTCGCGACGCTCGTTGCGGTCGAAGCGGCCGCCGCCGAAACCGCCGGCGGGCTTGTCGCCGAAGCGGGCACCACCGTGGCCGGCGGACGGGCGCTTGTCGCCGAAGCGACCACCGCCGTTGCCGAAGCTGCGACCGCCGTCACGGCGCGGGCCACCGCCGCCAGGACGGCGGTCGTCGGCCGGCATGGTGCTGCGCGGCTCCAGACCCGGCAGGGTGTGCACGGCCAGGGGCTGACGGGTGTAGCGTTCGATGGCGCGCAGCAGGCGCACGTCGCGGCGTTCAGCCAGGCTGATCGCGATGCCCGACGAACCACCGCGGCCGGTGCGGCCGATGCGGTGCACGTAGTCGGCGGCAACCTTCGGCAGGTCGTAGTTGATGACGTGGCTGATGGTGCGCACGTCGATGCCGCGGGCGGCAACGTCGGTGGCGATCAGCACGCGCAGGTGGCCGCGGCGGAGCTGGTCGAGGGTGCGGGTGCGCATGCGCTGGTTCATGTCGCCGTGCAGGGCGGCAACCGAGTGGCCCATGGACTCGAGGTTGAGCGTGAGGGCGTCGGCGTCGCGCTTGGTGGCGGTGAACACGATGGCCTGGTCCACCGCGGTGTCGCGCAGCAGGCCGTCGAGCAGACGGTTCTTGTGGCCGATGTCGTCGGCAACCAGCAGGCGCTGTTCGATGTTCTCGTGGCGGGTCTGGGCGGAGGCGATCTCGATGCGCTCCGGGTCCTTCAGCAGGCGCTGCATCATGCGGGCGACCTGGCCGTCGAGGGTGGCCGAGAAGAACAGGGTCTGGCGGCTGGCCGGCAGCTTGGCGCAGATGGCTTCGATGTCGTCCACGAAGCCCATGTCGAGCATGCGGTCGGCTTCGTCGAGGATCAGGATCTCGAGGCGGGCGAAGTCGATGCGGCCGCTGTTCATCTGGTCCATCAGGCGGCCCGGGGTGGCCACGAGGATTTCATAGGGGCTGGACAGCAGCTTGTTCTGCACCGGGTAGGGCATGCCGCCGACGACGCTGACGGCCTTCGCGTAGCGCAGGTTCTTGCCGTAGCGCTTGGTGGCGTCGGTGACCTGGACGGCCAGTTCGCGGGTCGGGGTGAGCACCAGCACGCGGGGGCCGCGGGCCTTGATGGTCGGCTCGGTGGTCAGGCGCTCGAGGGACGGCAGCATGAAGGCGGCGGTCTTGCCGGAGCCGGTCTGGCTCGACACGACGAGATCCTTGCCGGCGAGGGCGGCAGGGATGGCCGCTTGCTGAACGGAGGTGGGGTCGGTGTAGCCGGCTTCGTTGACGGCTTTGACGATGTTCTCGGACAGGCCGAGGCTGGCGAAATCCATGTTCGCTTCCTTATCTTGTACTGCGGATGCGGTGCCCGCGAAGAAAAAATGGCAACGCGCCGCGGCGCAGGGCTGCGCGCGGCAATCAGGCTGCCTGACTGGCATATCGGCACTAACCGATCGGGGCAACCTCGCGTCGAGTACGGGAGATATAGAAGGTCAGGGACGATGTGACTCGGTGCGAACCGCTTTGCACCGGATCGCGCACTATAGCGATAATGAAGTGGCGGCACAAGGAAAATGTTGCGGCGCAAAAACGATGCGCCGGGCGCGCGCCACGGCGGGTGCGGACGCAGAGTGTGACTTTGTGTGAGCTTTGCGCGCGGCCGGTGGCTTGTCTCGCGCGTCGCCCTGCGCGACGATTATCGTTGACCCATCATCAGAAGAGGACATTCCATGCGTTTCGACAACAGCCGGGAAAGCGACAACATCGAGGACCGGCGCGGCGGTGGCGGGGGCGGCGGGCTGCCCGTCGGGGGGCGTGGCATCGGCATCGGCACGATCGTGCTGGCGCTGGTGGCGATGTATTTCGGTGTCGATCCGAGCGTGGTGCTGAACCAGGCGGTGGAGGCGCCGGCCCCGCAGGCCCAGTCGCGTCCGGCGGGGCCGCCGGCGAACGACGCGGAAACCGTCTTCGTGCGTCACGTGCTGGCCGAGACCGAGGACACCTGGAAGCAGATCTTCAGCCAGAACGGCAAGCAGTACGTGGAGCCGACGCTGGTGCTTTTCTCCGGGGCGACGCGCACCGCCTGCGGTGTGGGACAGGCGGCGATGGGGCCGTTCTACTGCCCGGGCGACCAGAAGGTGTACATCGACCTGGCCTTTTACCAGGAGCTCAAGAGCCGCTTCAAGGCTCCCGGCGACTTCGCCCAGGCCTACGTGATCGCCCACGAGGTGGGACACCACGTGCAGAACCTGCTGGGCATTTCCGAAAAGGTGCAGGCGGCGCGCCAGCGCGCCAGCGAGCGGGAGGCGAACGCGCTGTCGGTGCGCCTCGAGCTGCAGGCCGACTGCCTGGCCGGGGTGTGGGCGAAGAATGCCGACGCCGCGCGGGGCATTCTCGAGGCGGGCGATGTGGACGAGGCGCTGCGCGCCGCGACGGCCATCGGCGACGACAACCTGCAGAAGCAGGCGCAGGGATATGCGGTGCCGGACAGCTTCACCCACGGTTCGTCGGAGCAGCGGGTGCGCTGGTTCCGCCGCGGCATGGAGAGCGGGCAGTTGAACGCCTGCAACACCTTCCAGGCACGCGCGCTGTAGCGTCGCCGGAGCGCGCGGGGCGCGAGGCCGCCGTCGGGTGTCAGCCCGCCGGCGGCTTTTTGTTGGCGAGCCCGTTCAGGCGCTGCAGGACGTCCTGCTGTTCGGCGCGGATGCGTTCGACCAGCGCCACGGCCTGGCCGGTATGGTCGGCGGCGAGGGCGTGCTGCAGGGCGACGGCGTGTTCGCCGATGCGGCCGACGCCGGGGGCGATGTCCCGGACCGCGTCGAGGCGGGCTTCGGCGGTACGGCGGGCGCGGCGCTCCTGGCGCAGGCGGCGGTGGGAATAGAGGCCGCCGAGCAGCACCAGGGCGGCCGCGGCGGTGGGCCCCCAGGCCAGTCGGGGGCTTTCGTCCTGGTGTTGGGCGGGGCTGTAGACGGTGTCGAGCCAGCGGTTCTTGGCGGCGGCGATGTCGCCCGGGGTGAGCGATTCGAGGGCCCGGCGCAGGATCGCGGCCAGTTCGGGGATGTCCTTGCGCACGCCCAGGTAGAGTTCGCTGTCGCCGTCGGGGATGTGGCCGGCGATGTAGAGGGTGCCGAGGAAGCGGGCCTGGATCAGGCGGTTGACCGCGTGCAGGTTGCCGATCGCCACGTCGGCGGCGCCCGCGGCGACCAGGCTGAGGGCGTCTTCCTGGGTGGGCACCTCGACCAGCCGGATGGTCGGGTAGGCGCTGCGGATGCGGTTGACCAGGAAGTGATCCTTGAGCAGTGCCAGCTTGCGCCCGGCGAAGCTGGAGAGATCCCACACCTGCTGGAAGTTGCTGCGGGTGATGATGACGGTCGGGGTGCTCAGGTAGGGGCCGACGAACTCGAGCCGTTCGCGGCGCTCGGCGATGTTGGCGCTGGCCACCAGTACGTCGAGGTCGCCACGGTAGGCCTTGGTGAGCACCGTCGACCACGGGCCGGCGCTTTCTTCGACGGTCATGCCGATCTTGTCGCGCAGCAGGCGGAACAGTTCGATCGAGAAGCCTTCGGCCTGGTGGCGACTGTTGGTGTAACTGAGGGGGTAGAAGGCCTGGTCGTAGCCCATCCGCACCGGGCCGTGGGCGCGCAGCCAGGCGAGTTCGGCGTTGGTGAGCCGAAACGGGTCGCCGGAAAGGGTGGCGGCGCCGGGCAGGTAGCGGCGCAGCAGCGCGTTGCTCTCGTCGTCGCTGACGAACTTGAGCGCCTTGCGCAGGATGCTGTGCAGCAAGGGCTGGGCGTGGCTGGTGGCCATCGCCATGGCGGACAGGTCGGCGTCGAAGCGCTGGCGGATCTGAAGGTTGGCGAGGGCGAACTGTTCGATGCAGTAGTGGGCGGCGGCGAGCATGCCGACGTAGGCGTCGGCTTCGCCGCTGGAGACGGCGCGCAGGGCGGCTTCGGTGCTGTTGAACTCGATGAGGGTGGCGGCGGGCTTGCTGCGCTTGAGGACGTCCCGCGAGGCGTGGCCGCGTTCGAGGGCGACCCGGACGCCCTCGAAGTTGCCGGGCAGGGCGACGCTGCTGGCGCCGCTGCGGGTCACCACCACGGCCGGGGAGTGCAGGTAGCCGCCAGTGAATAGAAACTTGCGGCGGCGCGGCTCGGTGGGCGTGAGGGTCGGGATGAGATCGATGTCGCCGTGGTCGAGGGCGGCGAGGGCGGATGTGAAGTCGTCGAAGCGTCGGGCGGTGAAGCGCAGGCCGGTGCGCCGGCTGAGCAGTTCGAGGTAGTCGGCGCTGGGGCCGGTGTAGCGCCCGTCGCGCCAGGCGTAGAAGGGCTGGAAGTCGGGGCCGTTGCCGAAGCGGATTTCGGGGTGGTGGTCGAGCCAGAGCAGTTCGTCGCGGCTGAGGCTGGCACGAAAGCGGGTGACGGGGTCGCCTTCGAGGCCTTCGAGGGGCAGGTCGAGGCCCGGGGCGGCGCGCGTCGTGCTGGCGGCGAGGCAGAGGATCAGCGCGAGGCCGAGCAGGAGCAGCGGAACGAGGCGGGAGGCGGTCGGCGAGCCGGGCGTGGTCATGGTCTGGAATGCTCGCGGAGAGTGGGCCGCGGCTGCGGCGGGAAAGCGAAATACGCGCATGGTATTCGCTTTCCCGCGCCCTGGCAGCGCCGGGAAAGCTGTCTGCCCCTTTGGCGGGGACGGTGGGTCAGCCGGCCAGCTTGGCGAAGGCGTCCACCACTTCGGGCGGGGCCTGGACCAGCTCGATCAGCACGCCTTCGCCGCCGATCGGGAACTCGTCGTTGCCCTTCGGGTGCAGGAAGGTGATGTCGAAGCCGGCCGCGCCCTTGCGAATGCCGCCCGGCGCGAAGCGCACGCCGTTGGCGCCGAGCCACTCGA
This sequence comes from Zoogloea sp., assembly GCF_041911615.1. Classification (GTDB taxonomy): domain Bacteria; phylum Pseudomonadota; class Gammaproteobacteria; order Burkholderiales; family Rhodocyclaceae; genus Zoogloea. Next base: position 19,650 of record NZ_JAYROR010000133.1, read on the forward strand.
CGGCCTTCGGCAGGTCGTCGACCCACAGACCGACGTGGTTGAGCGGGGTGGTGTGGACGGCCGGCTTCTTCTCGGGGTCGAGGGGCTGCATCAGGTCGACCTCGACCTTGAACGGGCCCTTGCCCATGGCGGTGATGTCTTCGTCGACGTTCTCGCGCTCGGACTTGAAGTTGCCGGTGACCTCGAGGCCGAACATGTCGACCCACAGGGTGCGCAGGCGATCCTTGGAGGGGCCGCCGATGGCGATCTGCTGGACGCCGAGGATCTTGAAAGGTCTGGTCATGCTGTTTTCTCCCTTGTAAGAACGGCCGATTTTACGGGCCGGGGCGGGGGGAGGAAAGGGCGGCGGGCGCGAATCGCCCGCCCCGACGGGACGAGGGGCTTGTAGAGTGCGCGCTGTACCGGCGGGCGCCGTGCCGCCGCGCCGGGAAGGCGGCCGGCCGGCCGCGCCAACCAGGCGCCCCGATACCGTGAGCGACAGGCCTGATCCGGCCGCGCGGCCCACCGCGATCGGCTTTCGCGATGCCTCCCTGTTCTGGCTGAGGCTGGGTTTCATCAGCTTCGGCCGGCCCGCCGGGCAGATCGCGATCATGCACCAGGAACTGGTGGAGCGCCGGCGCTGGATCTCGGCGCGGCGATTCCTGCACGCGCTGAACTACTGCATGGTGCTGCCGGGGCCGGCGGCGCAGCAGCTGGCGACCTACATCGTCTGGCTGATGCATCGGAATCTCGGCGGGATCGTGGCGGGGGCGCTGTTCGTGCTGCCGTCGCTGTTCATCCTGGTGGGCCTGTCGTGGGTGTATGTCGCCTTCGGCAGCCTGCCGGTGGTGGCCGGGGTGTTTGCCGGGATCAAGCCGGCGGTGACCGCCATCGTGCTCCACGCGGCGCACCGGATCGGCGGCCGGACTTTGAAGAACGGCCCGCTGTGGGCAATCGCGGCGGCGTCGTTCGTGACGATCTTCGTGTTCGCGGTGTCGTTTCCGGCCATCGTCGCGGTGGCGGCGCTGATCGGGCTGGTGGGTGGGCGGCGCCTGCGCGGTGCTGCCCTACGTGTATCAGGGGGCGGAGGACGGCTACGGCTGGCTGAAGCCGATGTAGATGGTCGACTGGCTGACGCGTCAGCCGAGCCGTTCCACGCTGGCGCTCAGCAGGTAGCCGGCGCCGTACACCGTCTTGATGATCTTCGGGTCCTGCGGGTCGTCCTCGAGCTTGCGGCGCAGGCGCGAGATGCGCACGTCGATGCTGCGGTCGAAGGGGTCGAGTTCGCGCTCGCCGATGAGCTGTTCGCGGGTGAGGATCTTGTTGGGGCGCTTGAGCAGCGTCTGCAGCAGTGCGGCCTCGGCGGCCGACAGCGACACCTCGCGGCCGTCGTCGTGGGTGAGGGTGAGGCGCCCGGTGTCGAAGTGCCAGCCGGCGAAGCGCAGGCTGCCGCCGATGCCGGGTTCGGCCGGGGCGGCCTTCTGGTAGCGGCGCAGGATGGAGCGCACGCGGGCGACCAGCTCGCGCGGCTCGAAGGGCTTGACGAGGTAGTCGTCGGCGCCCAGCTCGAGGCCCAGCACGCGGTCGGTGAGGCCGTCGCGGCCGGTGAGGATGAGGGCCGCGCAGGGGTGGGATTCCTGTAGCTCGCGCAGCACCTGCAGCCCGTCCATGTCGGGCAGGCCGAGGTCGAGGATGGCCAGCTCGGGCTGTACGCGGCGGGCGCGCGCCAGCAGGGCGCGGCCGGTGCCGAAGGTTTCGCTGCGGAAGCCGTAGTCGGCCAGGGTGCCGGCGATGAGGCGGGCGATGTCGGCTTCGTCTTCGACGACGAAGATGAGGGGGCTGTCTTTGTCGGCGGCGGTCATGCCGGAGTCTCCGGGTAGTCGAGCGTGGCGAGGGCGGCGGCGAGCGCCGCCCGTTCGAAGGGTTTGCGCAGGGTCGGGATGTCCGGGGCGACGGGCGCGGCGTCGCCGGTGGCGTAGCCGGTGATGAGCAGGATCGGCAGCGTCGGGCGAAGCGCGCGGGCGGCGGCGGCGAGCTCACGACCGCCGAGGCCGGGCATCACGGTGTCGGACACCAGCACGGCGATGTCCTCGACGGCTTCGAGCATCGAGCGGGCTTCGAAGCCGTTGGCGGCCTCGAGCACCGGGTAGCCCAGCTCGCCCAGTTGCTGGCGGATCACCTTGCGCACTTCGGGTTCGTCCTCGACCAGCAGCACCAGGCGGCGGGCGTTGGCGGCGGTGTCGGCGGGGGGGCGGGCGCTGGCGGCGGGCGGCGGCGGGGCGTCGGTGAGCGGCACGATGAAGCGCACGTTGGTGCCCTTGCCGGGGGTGCTGAGGATGCGGATGTTGCCACCGGACTGGCGGATGAAGCCATACACCATCGCCAGCCCGAGTCCGCTGCCGGCCCCGAACGACTTGGTGGTGAAGAAGGGTTCGAAGAGCCGCGGCAGCAGCTCCGGCGCGATGCCGACGCCGGTGTCGGAGACGTCGAACTGCACGTAGTCGCCGGGCGGCACCTCGACCAGCAGGGCGAGGCTCGACGAGACGTGGCGACGGGCCACGGCGATGGCCAGCTCGCCGCCTTCGGGCATGGCGTCGCGGGCGTTGATGGCGAGGTTGAGCAGGGCGTTCTCGAGCTGGTGGGGGTCGACCAGGGCGTGGATCTTCTCGGTGGGCAGGTCGAGACGGATGTGGATGCGCTCGGTGAGCGAGCGCGACAGCAGCTGGCTCATGCCGTGCACCAGCGCGCCGACCTCCACCGGGCTCGGCGCGAGGGGTTGCTGGCGCGAGAAGGTGAGCAGGCGACGGATCAGTTCGGTGCCGCGGCGGGCGGCCGAGAGAGCCGGTTCGAGGTGCTCCTCGAAGCCCTGGTGGGCGGGCAGCTTGCCCTGCAGCGTGGCGAGGTTGCCGGTGATGATGGTGAGCAGGTTGTTGAAATCATGAGCGATGCCGCCGGTGAGCTGGCCGACGGCTTCCATCTTCTGGGCCTGGATCAGCGCGGCCTGGCTGGCCTTCTGCTCGGTGATGTCGATGGAGAGCACGAAGAAGCCGCGCACGCCGCCGGCCTCGGAGGCCTCGGGCACCACTGCGCTGCGGGCGTACACCTGGCGGCCGGTGGGGGTGAGGCGCGAATATTCGTAGCTGACCTGTTCGCCCGAGAACACGTGTTCGAGGTGGGGACGGATCTGGGCGTAGGCGTCGGGGCCGAACACCTCGGCGATGGTGCGCCCGGCGATGCGCGCCTTGTCGAGCCCGAACCACTCGGCGTAGCCGCGGTTGGCGAACTGGTAGCGCTCGCCGGCATCCACGTAGGCGATCATCGCCGGAATGGCGTCGAGGATCAGGCGCAGGCGCTCCTCGCTGCGGGCGAGCTGGACGGCGAGCTTGTCGAGCCGGCCGGTGGCCGCTTCGAGTTCGCCGGTGCGGGCGCGCACGCGGGTTTCGAGCTCGGCGTTCTGGCTTTCGATGAGGCGCTCGTAGCGGCGTTGTTCGGTGATGTCGGTCCACAGGCTGACGAAACCCAGGTTGGGAATCGGCACGCCGCGGATCGACAGCACCTGGCCGTTGGGGCGGGTGCGTTCGGCCTGGTGGGGCTGGAAGGCGCGCACCGCGGCCATGCGCTCGGCCACCAGACGCTCGATCTCGGCTTCGCTCGGTGGCGTGCCGGTGCTGCCGGCGTATTCGCCGCGGCGCAGGTTGAAGCGCACGAACGCCTCGAAGGGCGTGCCGACCCGCACCAGCGATTCGGGAAAGTCGAGCAGGCGCAGCATGGCCTTGTTCCAGCTCACCAGCTTGGGCGTGGCGTCGAACACCGCGATGGCCTGGTCGAGCAGGTCGAAGCCGGCCAGCAGCAGGTCGTAGCGGCGTAGTTCTTCGGGAGAGCCGGGGCGTCCGGCGGGCGACGGGGGCAGGATTCGGGCACTCATTTCGGGCGGGGCGACGGGCCGATTCTAGGGTTTGCCGGCGCCGCCTTCCGCGGCGTGGTTGGCAAGCTGCTTGCGATAGCGCTCCGGCGACAGGCCGGTCCAGGCGGTGAAGGCGCGGTAGAAGGCCGAGGTGTCGGCATAGCCCAGGTCGGCCGCCACTTGGGCGATGGGCTGGCGGGTCTTGGTGAGGCGGGCCAGGGCGATGTCGCGGCGCAGCGCCTCCTTGATGCCGCGAAAACTCGCGCCTTCCTCCTCGAGCCGGCGGTGCAGGGTGCGCGGCGACACGTGCAGGCGGTTCGCCACCTCGTCCTGGGACAGGCTCGCCGGCAGGGCGTCGCGAATCAGGTCGCGCACCCGCAGCACGGTGGCCCGGTCGCGCCGGTAGAGCATGCTGATGCGGCCCGGCGCGCCTTCGAGGAAGCTCGCCAGCGCGGCTTCGTCGCGGCGGATCGGCAGGTCGAGCAAGGTGGCGTTGAAGCGCGCGGTGAGGCGGTGGCCGCCGACGAAGGCGGAATGTTCGGTGTAGACCAGCGCGTAGTCGTCGGCGTGGGCCGGGCGGGCGAAGGGGAAATCCACCGCGTCGAGGGCCAGCCCGCGCCCCACCAGCCAGCACGACAGGCTGTGCAGGAGGCGCAGCAGCCATTCGAAGGCGAACACCCGGCCGGGGTCGTCGGGGCTGGCCGCCAGTGGCGTGGTCTCGTCGATGCGCAGCTCGGCGCGGGTGTCGCCGCGCTCGATGCTCACCGCCAGGTCGGGCAGCACGATGGACAGGAAGCGCCGTGCCCGGTCGAGGCCGTCGGCGAGGGTCGGTGCGCCGAGCATCCCGCGGCACAGGAACTCGAAGCTGCCCGGCCGCATCTTGGCGCCGAACAGGCCGAAGGCCTCGTCGTCGAGGGCGGCGATGACGCGGTTGTAGAGCGTGGCGTAGCGATCCACCGGGACGCGGCTGGCCGCGTCTGCAAGCTTGATGTCGAGCCCGGCGAGTTGCGCGACGGGGTCGATGTTGCGGCGCATCATTCCGGACAGCATCCCGGTGACGAAACCCATTGAAACGCTTGTATGTTTGCGCGACGCGGCGGCGGCCAAGGGCGGTTCTCCGGGGTAGAGGCAAAAGGCGCCGCGGCGGCGCCCGACGTTTGGCGGATTTTGCACGAATCCCGTCGACATCGACAATGGCAAAGGCCCGGGTCGCCTTCTACCATTCAAGGATCGACAAACACGAAATGGGGGAGACAGCATGACCGATCTGAGCGTTGCCAAGAAGCTCGTTGCCTACAAGCCGAAGAACAAGGTGCGTTTCGTCACCGCCGCGGCGCTGTTCGACGGCCACGACGCATCCATCAACATCATGCGGCGGATTCTCCAGTCCACCGGCTCCGAGGTGATCCACCTGGGCCACAACCGCTCGGTGGGCGAGATCGTCAATGCCGCGCTGCAGGAAGACGTGCAGGGCATCGCCATCACCTCGTACCAGGGCGGTCACGTCGAGTTCTTCAAGTACATGATCGACCTGCTGCGCGAGAACGGCGGCGAGAACATCAAGGTCTTCGGCGGCGGTGGCGGCGTGATCGTCCCGGCCGAGATCAAGGAACTCCACGACTACGGCGTCACCCGCATCTACTCGCCCGAAGACGGCGCGGTGCTGGGCCTGCAGGGCATGATCAACGACCTCGTCGAGCGCTGCGACCAGGATCTGTCCCACTCCGGCCCGCAAGGCGCCGACGCCGTGGTGGCCGCGCTCAAGTCGGGCGACCGCCGCGTGCTCGCCCAGATCATCACCGGCCTTGAAAACGGCGCCTATCCGGACGCCGTGAAGAACGCCGTCATCGAGGCCGCCAAGAGCCTCAAGACCCCGGCGCTGGGCATTACCGGCACCGGCGGCGCCGGCAAGTCCAGCCTCACCGACGAGCTGGTGCGCCGTTTCCGCCTCGACCAGAACGACCAGCTCAAGCTGGCCATCATCTCCATCGACCCGTCGCGCAAGCGCACCGGTGGGGCGCTGCTGGGCGACCGCATCCGCATGAATGCGATCGAGCATCCGAACATCTTCATGCGTTCGCTGGCCACCCGCGACACCGGCAAGGAAGTTTCCGTCTCCCTCCCCGAAGTCATCGCCGCCACCAAGCTGGCCGGTTTCGATCTCGTGATCGTCGAAACCTCCGGCATTGGCCAGGGCGATGCCGCCATCGTCCCCTTCGTCGATGTGTCGCTGTACGTGATGACCCCCGAATTCGGCGCTGCCAGCCAGCTCGAGAAGATCGACATGCTCGACTTCGCCGATTTCGTGGCCATCAACAAGTTCGACCGCAAGGGCGCGGAAGACGCTCTGCGCGACGTACGCAAGCAGTACCAGCGCAACCGCGAGCTGTTCAACCAGAACACCGACGAGATGCCGGTGTTCGGCACCATGGCTGCCCGCTTCAACGACGACGGGGTGACCGCGCTGTATCAGGCGCTGGCCCCGGCGCTGGTCGCCAAGGGCCTCAAGCTGCACGGCGCCAAGCTGCCGATCGTCACCGTCAAGGCCTCCAGCCGCGGCCGTGCCATCGTCCCGGCCGAGCGTGCCCGCTACCTGGCCGAGATCGCCGACACCGTGCGTGGCTATCACAAGCACACGTCCGAGCAGGCCCGCGTCGCCCGCGAACGTCAGGCCCTGCGCATTTCCAAGCAGCTCTTCGAAGGCTGCAAGAAGGGTGCCGGCGACTTCGACGAGCTGATCGAATGGAAGGACGGCGAGCTCACCGGCACCTCCAAGAAGCTCCTCGACATGTGGCCGAAGACCGTCGAGCTGTACGCGGCCGACGAGTACGTGGTGAAGATCCGCGACAAGGAAATCCGCACCCAGCTCACCTCCGAATCCCTCTCCGGCAGCAAGATCCGCAAGGTCGCCCTGCCGCGCTTCGAGGACGACGGCGAGACCCTGCGCTTCCTGATGAAGGAAAACGTCCCCGGCTCCTTCCCCTACACCGCCGGCGTGTTCGCCTTCAAGCGCGAGGGTGAAGACCCGACCCGGATGTTCGCCGGCGAAGGCGACGCCTTCCGCACCAACCGCCGCTTCAAGAAGGTTTCCGAAGGCATGCCCGCGCATCGCCTCTCCACCGCCTTCGACTCGGTCACGCTGTACGGCTGCGACCCGGATCCGCGTCCGGACATCTACGGCAAGATCGGCAACTCCGGTGTCTCCATCGCCACGCTGGACGACATGAAGGTGCTGTACGACGGCTTCGACCTGGTCAACCCGACCACCTCCGTGTCGATGACCATCAACGGCCCGGCGCCGATCATCCTGGCGATGTTCTTCAACACCGCGCTGGAACAGCAGCTCGCCAAGTTCAAGGCCCAGAACGGCCGTGACGCCACCGACGACGAATACCAGAAGATCCGCGAATGGGTGCTCGCCACCGTCCGTGGCACCGTGCAGGCCGACATCCTGAAGGAAGACCAGGGCCAGAACACCTGCATCTTCTCGACCGAGTTCGCCCTCAAGATGATGGGCGACATCCAGGAGTTCTTCGTCCATAACAAGGTGCAGAACTTCTACTCGGTGTCGATCTCCGGCTACCACATCGCCGAAGCCGGCGCGAACCCGATCAGCCAGCTGGCCTTCACGCTGTCCAACGGCTTCACGTATGTCGAGAGCTACCTCGCCCGCGGCATGCACATCGACGACTTCGCGCCCAACCTGTCGTTCTTCTTCAGCAACGGCATGGACCCGGAATACTCGGTGATCGGCCGTGTCGCCCGCCGCATCTGGGCCGTGGCGATGAAGAACAAGTACGGCGCCAACGAGCGCAGCCAGAAGCTGAAGTACCACATTCAGACCTCCGGCCGCTCGCTGCACGCCCAGGAGATGGATTTCAACGACATCCGCACCACGCTGCAGGCGCTGATCGCCATCTACGACAACTGCAACTCGCTGCACACCAACGCCTACGACGAAGCGATCACCACGCCGACCGAGGAATCCGTGCGCCGCGCGATGGCGATCCAGCTGATCATCAACCGCGAATGGGGCCTCGCCAAGAACGAAAACCCCAACCAGGGCGCCTTCATCATCGACGAGCTCACCGACCTCGTCGAAGAAGCGGTGCTCAAGGAATTCGAGGCGATCAGCTCCCGCGGCGGCGTGCTGGGCGCGATGGAAACCGGCTTCCAGCGCGGCAAGATCCAGGAAGAGTCGCTCTACTACGAGCACAAGAAGCACGACGGCTCCTACCCGATCATCGGCGTCAACACCTTCCTCAACCCGAAGGGCATGGCCCAGCAGGAAATCGAGCTGGCCCGTTCCTCCGAGGACGAAAAGCAGAGCCAGCTGCAGCGCCTCGCCGACTTCCAGGCCCGCAACGCCGAGGAAGCGCCCAAGTGGCTCGCCAAGCTCAAGCAGACCGTCATCGAGAACGGCAACGTGTTTGCCGTGCTGGTCGAGGCGGTGCGCTACTGCTCGCTGGGCCAGATCACCACCGCGCTGTACGACGTGGGTGGCCAGTACCGCCGCAGCATGTAATGGCAGTGAAGCCATCCTCCCCGCTCGGGGAGGACGCACGAAGAACGGCGCCCGGGTGGCGCCGTTTTTCTTTTGCCGCTGCCGCCAGTCCTGAACCTCGTTCAATGCCCGCGGACTAAACTGAGCCGGGGGATTCACTTATCGAGGCCGCTGGCCCGGGCATTCCGCTCTGGCCCGACCGCGCCCGCTCAAGGAGGAACGATCATGTCTGCCCACACCTACAAGCTCATCGAAGTCGTCGGCACCTCGCCCACCAGCAGCGACGAGGCGATCCGCAACGCGATCGAGGCCGCATCCCGTACCACGCGCCACCTGGACTGGTTCGAGGTGCTGGAACACCGCGGCCACATCGTCGATGGCAAGGTCGCGCATTTTCAGGTGCGCATGAAGATCGGCTTCCGCGTGGAGGACTGAGCGCGGCGGTTTGCCAACTTGATCGCGAGGTGTTTCCGATGGCCGATTTCGTCCATTACGTCCGCCGCCGCCTGGCCCAGCCGAACTACCTCGATCCGGGCGACCCGTGGTTCGCCGCCAATCCGCCGGATGGGCAGGGTTTTCTGGCGCCGGCCTTCCATGTGACCCGCCAGCGCGGCTATCCGGCCGACCGGGTGCGCCGCGGCGATACGATCTGGCTGTTCAGCCAGCTCGCGACACCCTGGGGCCCGCTGCCGCCGGCGCTCGATGCCTGCATCCATGTCGAGTTCGTCACCGAGCAGGAGGTGCGCGTCAAGGCGGGTTTGCGGTGCGCGTGGCGCTTTGTCGCGGCGCCCGGATCGATGTGGTTTCCGCTGGCGCGCGCCGATAAATGCCTGTCGGTGCTAAAAGTGCGCGACAAGGGGCAGGATGCCTCGCGAAAACTGATGCCCGGCAACACGCGCACGGTTGGTCAGGCCTTGCAGGGTATGCGCCTGATCGACAACCCCGACGTCCTGCATCGGCACGTGGCCGATCTCGAACTGCGGGGTTTCGATTTCATCAGCTACCGCCTCATCGACGGCACCCGGCAGGCTTTTGATACGGTGCGGGCGCTGCTGGATGGCGGGCGACCGGTGTTCTGGGATCGCTGGTCGCTTCCGCGACGCATCGCGGAACGTCGGGAGTTCGTCTGCGACGCCGATCTGGACGCGGTGCTGATGCACCACATCGACACGGCGACGCGCACCCACGTGATCGACTCGCCGCGCTACGGTGAGGCCGGCAGTTATTCGCGGCGTGAATTTGAACGCATCCCGCCCGAAAAGCGCGTGATGGTGCGCCGCGATGGGTGACGGCGGAGCGGGTTACGGGGTAGCGCGTACCGCGGCCAGCATCTCGTGCACGTCGTGGGTCATCACCGCCAGCCAGGCGGTGAGGCCCAGATAGAGCACCGCGTATTCGATGCGCTTGGCCGGCGGGGTGTCGTAGTAGCCCGGGGCCGGCGCGGCCTGGCCGCGAAAGGCGCGCCACAGGTGGGGGCCGGCCAGCAGGGCGACGAGGATCAGCATCGGGCTGGGCCGCCACAGGAAGATCCCCACCAGCACCGGCGCGCCGACGAGCCAGAACTTCGGCGACACCACGCCGGTCATCCGCCCGCCATCCAGCGGCGGTACCGGAATCAGGTTGAACAGGTTGAGGAAGAAGCCGGAATACGCCAGCGCCAGCAGCAGGTCGCTGCCTTCCGAGCGGGCCACGAAGTAGCACAGCAGCGACGCAGCGGTGCCGGCCAGCGGGCCCGCCATCGCCACGTAGGCTTCGGTCTCGGCATTCATGGGCTGCTCCTTCAGCTCGATCCACGCGCCCAGGAAGGGGATGAAGGTGGGGGCTCCCACGTTCAGGCCGCGCTGGCGGGCGGCCAGGTAATGGCCCATCTCGTGGCAGAAGATCAGTGCGACGAAGCCGGCGGCGTAGCGCCAGCCCCAGATCAGGGCGTAGGCGCCGATGGACAGCAGCATGGTGCCGGCAGTGGTGAGCAGCTTGCCGAACTTGGCGCCGCCGAGCAGGAGCAGGAGGAGTTTCATCGCCCCGATTGTAGGGGCGAACGACCGCCACGGGCCACGCCGAAGCCGGCGCGGCCCCGGCGCATCAGGTGCCCGGCATCGCCAGGTAGCCCGGCAGGGCCTTGACGCGGTCGATCCAGCGCAGGATGTGCGGGTAGGGCGCGAGCTCGACGCCGCCTTCGGGCGCCAGCGCGACGTAGGGATAGACGGCGCAGTCGGCGATGGTCGGGCGGCCCAGGGCCAGCCAGTCGTGAGTGGCCAGATGGGCGTCGAGCAGCGGCAGGATGTGGGCGCTGCGGGCGAGGGTGGTCGGCTTGTCGAGGGGGTAGCCAAACTTGTCCACCAGGCGCGCCGAGGCGGGGCCGTTCTGGATTTCGTTGGCGGCGGTGGACAGCCATTGCACGATCTCGGCCTGCAGATGCGGGGCGCTGGGCCACCACGCGGCGCCGCCGTAGGTGCCGGCGAGATGCACCAGGATCGCCTGGGAATCGCGCAGCACCCGCTCGCCATCCACCAGGATCGGCAGTTCGCCCCAGGGGTTGAGCGCGATCAGCGGCGGACGCTTGTGCTCGCCGCCCAGAAAATCCACCGGTACGACGTCCAGTGGGATGTTGGCGAGGGCGGCGAACAGCCGGACCTTGTAGCAGTTGCCCGAGAGTTCGAGGTCGTAGAGTTTCATCGTGGGTCTCCGTTGGGGTGGATCAGCTGGTTGAATTCGAGCACGTTGCCGTCCGGGTCGCGGATGAACAGCGCGATGCGTCGCGGCCCGATGGGGTGAGGGCCCTCGGTGACGACGATGCCCCGGGCGGCCAGCCAGGCGGCTAGCCGTGCCAGATCGTCCACCACGAAGGCCGGGTGGGTCATGCCGGGCAGCTTGATCGGCGCGTCGAGGAGGACGTTGCGGGCCTCGGGCTGGCGGGCGCCGTTGAAGATGAGATTGATGCGCACCCCATGGGGGCTCAGCATCTCGTTGGCCTCGTAGTGGGGGAACACGGCGCTTTCCACGAAGCCGAGGGCGGTGTAGAAATCCCGCGCGCGGTGGTAGTCGCTGACGCGGATGCCCACGTGGTCGAAGGCGAGAATGGCCGCGGGGTTGGGCGCGGCGGCGGTGTCGGAAGCGGACATGGCGTGCGATCCTGGCGGGGCGTCAGGCCTGGTAGGCGAGCAGATCCATCTCGGCGGCCCTTTGGCGCAGGGGGATCAGGGCCTGGTAGGCCGGCGAGTGAAACCAGCCCTCGCAGGCCGACGCCGACGGAAAACGGATCACGACGATGTCCGGGTGGGGCGAATGGCCGGCAAGCGTCGCGATCTGCGTGCCGCGAAAGACCAGCTCGCCGCCCCAGGGCGCGAGGGTGGCCGGCACCTGGCGGCGGTACTCGGCCCACCGGTCCGCGTCCTTCACGGTAAGGTGGCCGACGACATAGGCGCTGTTCATTTCGGGGGGGCTCCGGCGGGGATGAAGGAGGCGCCAGTCTCCGCCGTCGGCCCCGTCCCATCAATGGCGCCCGGCTGACAACACCATTGCGCGCAGCGCACAGATCGAAAGCATCCGATGGACAGATTGAAGGCGATGAGCACGTTCGTGCAGATCGTGGAGCGCGGCAGCCTCAGTGCCGCGGCACAGGCCCTGGGGCAGTCGGCGGCTTCCGTCGTGCGCACCCTGGCGGCGCTCGAGCGGCACCTGGGCGTGCGCCTGCTCAACCGCAACACGCGCCGCCTGGCGCTGACCGACGAAGGGGCCGAATATCTGGCGTGGAGCCGCCGGATGCTGGCCGAGTTCGACGCGCTGGAGCAACGCTTCGATGCGCAGCGGGCGCAGCCCGGCGGGCTGATCCGGCTCACCGCGCCGGTCGAGTTCGGCCGTCGTCACGTGGCGCCGCTGGTGAGTGCCTTCCTGCAGCGCAACTCGGCGATGCGGGTAGAGCTGCTTCTCCTCGACCGCGTCGTCGATCTGCTCGAGGAAGGGCTCGATCTCGCGATCCGCGTCGGCGCGCTGCCGGATTCCAGTCTGGTCGCCACGCCGGTCGGGCGCACCCGCCTGGTGGCCTGCGCCAGCCCGGGGTTCGTGGCGTCGGTTGGGCCGGTGCGGCACCCATCCGAGCTGGAGGCGCGGCCCTGCATCGGCTTCGTGCCCCACGGGCGGCATTGGCACTTCGTCGAGTCGGGGCGGTCGTTGGCGGTGGCGATCGCGCCGCGGCTGGTGACCAATCAGGTGCAGGTGGCCTGCGCGGCGTGCGTCGACGGACTCGGCATCGCCCGGGTGCTCCATTACCAGGTGGCGGAGCCGCTGGCGGCGGGGCAACTGGTGCGGCTATTGCGGGATTTCGAGCCGGCGGACCTGCCGGTGCAGATCGTCTATCCCCACGCCCGCCTGCTATCGCCGCGGGTGCGGCAGTTCATCGACTGGATGGGACCCCGCCTGGAGGCGGCGATTCCCGACCCCGCCTGATCGCCGGCGGGGTGCGCCCTCAGGCCTGGTCTTTCTTGCGCGACAGCAGGCGTCCGGCGCCGGCGCCCACGCCGGCCACGGCGAGCAGCCCGATCTTCCAGAACTTCGCGAAGAACACCCCCAGCGTGGCCAGCAGGCCCAGCTTCTTGGCCGCCATGCCGCCCACCAGTGCCGCCAGCCCGTACTCGGCCATCCGGTCGGTGGCCGCGTTGAAGTCGGTGTAGCGCTTGCCCTCGTTGAAGCTGAGGGCGGCCAGCAGCTCGCGGGCGGCCGGTTTTTCCAGCTCGACGCGGTCCATGCTGGTCACCAGGTTCATCGAGAAGTAGCCCTCGCGGCCCAGCATGTAGGTGTTGTAGTTGACCCCTTCGCCGCCCGCCTGGGCGTTTTTCGGGCGGGCCGACACCGACCACACCAGCCGGTGCGTGGCCGGGTCGTAGCTGGGGACTTCGACCCAGCCCACCACCTTGAACTCGGTCATGCCCTGGCGACGCCGTTCGGCGTTGGACGCTTCGGTGCCTTCCTTGAGGTTCTTGAGCAGCTCGTCGGCATTCCAGTCGCGGGCTTCCTCGTCCTTCACGTAGCCGGCGGAGGTGAACTCCACCGCCACGAAGCCCGCCAGATCGGGGCTCACCACCAGCCCGAAGAGCCCCTTGCCGCCGCGGTTGCCCTGCGCTTCCATCATCGCCTGGGCTTCGTCCTTGGGGATGAAGCCATAGCCCTCGGGCAGCTTGAGCACGCCCTGGTCGCCCAGCGGCACGTCGCGCGGCCCCATCTGGACGGCTGCCTTGGCGGCGACGAGGGCCGCTTCGAGGCGCGTCTGGGCGGCATCCGGCGTGTCGTCGGTCTGGGCGAAGACGAGGCTGGGCAGACAGAGGGCCAGGACGACGAGGGTGCGGCGAAGGAACGGAATCATCTCGAAATGCCGGGCGGGACGGTGAAAATGTGTGCCAGAAGGCCGATGACGCTGGATGATAGCGCGCCCGTTCCGGGCGATTCGTGTGCTAAGTCGCACTCTGCGGAACAGGCCCGGCGCGGCGCCGCGGCCGCCTCTTGCCTACGGAATATTTTCGCGGAATGCCCGCCGGCGCGGGGCTAACCGCGTCCGGCCTTGGCAACGGCGGTGGCCGATCTATCATGAAAAAAGACGGCGTCGACGGGCGCGCGGGGGCGCACATGCGGATGGGCAGACGTTTCTTCTTTCGCGGCGCGGGCGCCGCCGACTGGGTGCGGCGCGGGATGCGGTTGCCCTTCATCCTGGCTTCGGTGGTGTGCTCCCTCGCCTGGGCCGACGGCGGTGAGCCGCCGTCCAAGAAATCGACCGGTCGCAAGCTCGGCCTGACGATCCAGGTGCAGGGTGGCGGCTGGGGGCGGGGCCGCAAGGAGTCGATCGAGACCGTGCTCTACGCGGTGGCCGACACGCTGATGTCACGCCTGCCCCCCGGACACCTGGGCGCGCCCATCGTCGTGACCCACACCGACGGCCCGCCGATGGCCCTGTACGGACGCGGCGGCGCTGGCGAGTACCGCATCCGCCTGCACGCCCGCGACGAGAACTGGCACCTGTACGTCTATGAGTTCGCCCACGAGCTGTGCCACCTGCTTTCCAACTACGACGCCCAGCCGCTGCCCGCCGGAGCGCACCGGGACAACCAGTGGTTCGAGGAAACCCTCTGCGAGACGGCCTCGCTGTTCACCCTGCGTCATCTCGCCCAGCGCTGGGAAGCGGAGCCACCCGGGCCAGAATGGGCGGGCGAGGCCGACCGGCTGCGGCGCTTCTTCGACCTGCTGGTCTCCGAAGGCCATCGCCGCCTGCCGCCCGACGCGCCGCTGGCCGCCTGGCTGCAGGCCCACGAGGACGAGCTGCGCCACAACCCCTATCTGCGCGAGAAGAACGAGGTGCTGGCCAACCTGCTGCTGCCCCTCTTCGAGCGCAACCCGGAAAACTGGCAGGCCCTCGGCTACATGAACCTCGACCCCGACGACGCCCGCAGCAGCCTGCGCAGCTATCTCTCCCGCTGGTACGCCAACACCCCGCTGGCCCACCGCGCGCTGGTGGCCGGCGTGCTGGCCCTGCTGGCGCTGGACGACGTGGTGCCGCTCGAGCGGGGCAGCGGCCCGCTGCGCACCGCCGCCAAGTGATCGCCCCGGCGTAGCGATTCTCCTTTGTTGAGTAAATTCGTCGACTATGATGAAAAGGTGACAGAAGCCGATCCGGACCTGCCTCCTGGGCGGGTCAATCTGGTGGTCATGGCAGGCGGGCATTCAGGTGCCAGCGTGCAGTCGGGAGCGGCTCCCGGGTTCATCCGGGCGCTGTTCCACCACTCTTTTTCGGGGAGGAAAACCCAAAGGAGGACAACATGAAAAAGAGTCTCTTGGCGAAAATCGGTGCCGGTTTCCTGATGGGAAGCGTTCTGGCCGTAGCGCCCGCCGGCGCAGCCGATCTTTACGACAGCCTGCAGGCGTTTTCCTACGACATGAGCCTGCACCGCAGCATGGGGAGCGATCCCTACGACAGCATGGAGCCCACCGCCGCGGGCGGCTCGCAAGGCCCGGTCAGGACCGACATGATGAAGGACTCCGATGCCTATCGCAGCGGCGACACCTATCAGGGCACCTATTACGGCTGGACCCAGTGGTCCGATGTGAACCAGCAGCTTGGCCCGATCGGCGGCCGCGACACCAATTGAGCGCCAGCCCGATCGTCGTTCCACCCCACGCCGCCTGAGGGCGGCGTTTTCATGGGCGATGGCGGCCGTCGCGCCGGTAAGATGACGGACCCGCCACGCCCTGCGTCCCGCCCGTGAAACGCCTCGTCTTCGTCGCCCTTTTCGCCTTCGCCCAGCTTGCGTCTGCCGAGGACGCCCGCATCGCCGCGGTGTTTGCCGGCCAGCAGGTCGAGGGGACGCTGGTGGTGAGCGCCCTGCGCGACGGCCGCACGTTCATTCACGACGACACCCGGGCGGCGCGGCGCTTTGCCTCCGCGTCCACCTTCAAGGTCTTCAATACCCTGATCGCCCTGCAGGAAAAGGCCATCACCGCCGACAGCGTGCTCAAGTGGGACGGCCGGCAGCATGACATCCCCGACTGGAACCGCGACCAGACCCTGGCCAGCGCCTTCCGCGTCTCCTGCGTGTGGTGCTACCAGCAGATGGCCGAGCGGGTCGGCGGCGAAGCCTACCGCCGCTACATCCGCAAGGCCGGCTATGGTGAGCTCACCGAACCTTTCGACACCACCACCTTCTGGCTGGATGGGGCGCTGCAGATCAGCGCGCAGGAGCAGGTGGCGTTTCTCAAGCAGGTGGTCCGCCGGCAACTGCCCTTCGATGCCGAAAACTACGCCACCCTCAAGGCCGTGATGCTCGCCGAGCGCACTCCGGCCTACGCCCTCTACGCCAAGACCGGCTGGGCCGCCCGCGCCACACCGCAGATCGGCTGGTACGTGGGCTACGTGGAAACCCCGGACGACACCTGGGTCTTCGCCACCAACATCGACATCCGCCAGCAGGCCGATCTGGCCCTGCGCCCGGCGCTTACCAGGGCCTCGCTGAAAGCCCTCGGCATCCTCCCCGACACGCCCTGAAGTGCCGGGAAAGGCCGGCAAATCGCGCGCGTCCTGAAGCCGCGGGCGAAAACCGGCGCGTGAATACACGCGAAGAATCGCCCAGCTAAAGCTGGACCCACTGCCTAGATTGAACGTCGTGATCGATGAGCGGGTTGTCGCTCGCCTAGAGTCTGTGGACATTTAATCCCAGCGCTTGCTCAAAGGGCTGTGCACAAAGGCTGATTTCTGTTTACATCCTGTCTTTTGGGGCATGACAGGCATGGCACGGATGTGGTTGCGGGATGATCAATGGGCACGGATCGAA
>NZ_JAYROR010000134.1:0-27116 GCF_041911615.1 Zoogloea sp.
GGCGAGGCGGGTGCCGTCGGCGCTCCAGGCAAGCGCGGAGATCGGGGTGTCGTGGGCGGCGATCGGGGCGCGCAGGGCGGCGCCGCTGCGGGCGTCGAGGATCAGCAGGCGGCCGTCGTAGGTGCCGGCGGCGAGGCGCTCGCCGTCGGGGCTGAATTCGAGCGTCACCACCGGCGCCAGCCACCAGGGCAGGGCGAAGGCGCCGGGCTGTCGGGCGGCGCGGGTGGCACTGCCGCCGGCCACCGGCCACAGGTGCAGGCGCAGGTCTTCGCCGGTGCCGGCCATGCGCTTGCCGTCGGGGCTGATGGCAAGGCTGGCGCCCAGGTGCGCTGCACTGCGCTGGGGGGCGCCGACGGGCGAGGCGCTGCGTGGATTCCACAGGCGCAGGCTGCCGTCGAGGCCGGTGGAGACGATGCGCTCGCCGTCGTCGCCGGTGAAGCGGGCGGCGGTGACGTCCTTGCCGTGGCCGTAGAGCGGCGCGGCGAGCGGGGCGCCGCTGCGGGCGCTCCACAGGCGCAGGCTGCCGTCGTCGCTGCTGGAGACGATCTGGCGTCCGTCGGCGCTGTAGGCGACGCTGCGCACCAGGCCGGTGTGGCCGCGCAGGGGTTTGCCGATGGGTTGGCCGGTGGTGGCGTTCCAGCGGATCAGGGTGTTGTCCCAGGCGCCGGAGACGATCTGGCGGCCGTCGGGGCTGAAGGCGACGCAGCGCACGGAATCGGTGTGGCCGAGGAGGGGGCGCCCGATCGGGCGGCCGTCGGGAACGCGCCACAGGCGCAGGCTGCGGTCGTAGCTGGCGGTGACGAGACGGCGCCCGTCGGGGCTGAAGGCGACGGCGATCACCGTTTCGGTGTGGCCCCGCAGGGGGGCGCCGACCGGGCTGCTGGTGCGCACGTCCCACAGCCGGGCGGTGGTGTCGTTGCCGCCCGAGGCGATGAGCTTGCCGTCGGGGCTGAAGGCGGCGGCGCGCACGTCGTCGGTGTGGCCGATCAGCGGCAGGGCGTACGCGGGGGTGAGGGTGTCGGCGCCGGCGTACCACAGCAGCAGGCTGCGGTCGTTGCTGGCCGACACGAGCAGGGTGCCGTCGGGGCTGAAGGCGACGCTGCGCACGGTGCTGTCGTGGATGTCCTGGGGCTCGCCGAGGCGCTGGCCGCTGCGGGTGTTCCACATCTGCAGGGTCTTGTCGTCGACGATGGTGACCACCCGTTCGCCGCCGGGGCTGAGGGCCATGCCGAGCAGGGCCTTGTTGCCGCCGATGATGCGTACGAGGTGTTGCTTGGCGCGCAGGCCGGCGAGCAGATCGCCTTCGGCCTGGGGATCGAGGGGGCGGCCGGGGGCGGCGAGGTGCTGGGCGGCGAGCAGTTGCAGCAGGGCGCGCTCGTCCGGCCCGGGGCGCAGGCGCGCCAGCATGGCCGACGATTCGGCGCGCAGGCGCAGGCCGGTGGCGGCGCGCATCTCGCCCAGGGCGCGGGCCTTGGCGGCTTCGGCCTCGGCGGCGGACTGGCGGGCGCGGGTGGCGGATTGTTCGGCTTCGGCGGCGCTGCGGATGGCGGCCTGCTCGGAGGTGAGCGCCCACAGGCTGAGGATCGCCAGGCTCAGCACGACGCCGAAGACGGTGGCGCGCCACCATTGGCCGGTGCGCACGTGGGTCGGGGTGAGGGCGAGGCGGGTGACGACGTCGCGGCTGACGATGCCGTGTTCGACGGCCTCCTGGGTCTCGTCGAGCCAGATGGTGTCGTGGGGGTCGAGCCAGGGGCGGATGGCGTCGAGCACCGCGGCGTCGCCAAGGGCGCCGTCGATGCTGATCGGCACGATCGGGCGGTTGGGGCGGGCGGAGCGGAATTCTTCCACTTCGACACGGACCCAGCGGGGGTCTTCGAGCATGCCGCGGTTGGCGATCACGACGAGCACCTTGGCGGCGAGCAGGGCCTTGCGCAGGGTGCTGTCGAGCTTGCCGCCGGGGGTGGCTTCGTCTTCGCTGTAGAACACCGCGAAATCCCGCTCGCGCAGCTGGCGGGCGAGGTCGGAGGCGTAGGACTGGGTGCCCCGGGGCAGGTGGCCGAGGGCGAAGGAGATGAAGATGTCGTAGCCGAAGAGGTAGGTGGCGAAGCCGCGGCTGCGACGCGGGGGACGCCGCCGGTCGGCCCGCGGCGACGTGGGAGGTGCCGCCGCGACAGGGCTGCCGGACGCGGAGGCTTGGCTGGATGCGGCCATGGCGGGCCGGGTGGGCGGCGACCGGGTCAGACGAAGCCGCGCAGGTGCGTGGCGGTGTCGAGGTAGCGGTTGGCGAAGGCGACGCCGACGCGCTGGATGTCCCGGATGTGGGCGACGGAGTCGAGGGTCTGCACATCGGCCGATTTGATGTCGGCGAGCCCGAGGGCGTCGAGCGCGGGCTGGCTCACGTCGGGGTCGTAGCGCACGTAGGCGAACTGCTTGGGCACGGTGGAACTGGCGGGGCCCAGGAGGTCGCCGACTTCCCGGTCGATGGGGCGGCCGAAGCGGCATTCGCCGATCACCCGGCAGGCCATGTCCCAGCCGGTGGCGGCGGCGTTCATGAGGGCGCCGGGAACCGTCTTGGCGGCGTCGAGCAGCCACATGTCCTCGGGTTTGAGGCCGGGGCGGGCGGCGGGCACGCTGCCGGTGCCCACCGAGACGATCAGCATCTTGTCGGTGCCGGTGGCCCAGTTCATGGCGTAGGGCGCGGCGGTGGCCATTTCGAAGGCGAGGAAGGCGGCGTTGTTGTAGGTGGTGACGCCGCCGTCCACGAAGACGAAGTCGTAGCAGTGCTCGCCTTCGCCGAGGGTGACGACTTCGGGCGGGAAGTAGGTGGGCGCGGCAGTGCTGGCGCGCACCAGCTGCCACAGGGGCAGCTTGAGGTTGCAGTCGGCGCGGCCGCCCTGGTTGTACTTGGCGAACGGGTTGTTGCTGACGGGCCACGGGGAGTCGGTGGTGGCGTTTCGCATCACCATCATCAGCACCGAGCGCAGGGCCGGGCTGCCGAGGGTGACGTCGTCGCCGAGCGCGGCGGCGAACTCGGCCTTGAGCTTTTCGGCGAGGGGTTCGCGGTTGTATTCGTAGCGAAGGCGCTTGAGCAGCGAGGCCTTGTCGAACATCTGGGTGCCGCCCTCCACGTAGAAGCGGCGAATCTGGTCGGTGCCCATGCCGGCGGCGATGCAGGCGGCGATGATCGCGCCGGTGCTGGTGCCGCAGACGAAGTCGAAGTAGTCGCCCAGCAGCAGGTCGGGCCGCTTGAGTGCGGTGCGCAGGTCGGACTCGAGCTTGGCGAGGATTTCGACGCTCATCAGGCCGAGGATGCCTCCGCCGTCGCAGGCGAGGATCTTCTTCGGGCCGGCTTTACGAATGCGTTCGAGGGCGGTGGTCATGGCGGTTCCTTCCGGGGAAAGGCGAGCGGGGGCACAGAGGCAAAGGTGCGGCGCGTGCGGGGGCTCGCCGCACGAATCAGGGCGGGTCAGGCGGGCTTGGAGATGAGCCCTTTCAGATAGTCGCCACCGAAGTAGGAGAGCAGTTCTCCCTGGGGTTTGGCGCCGGGCTCGGCGAGGCCGAGGTGCACCCACCGCCCGAACTCATGGATGATCTGGTCGTAGCCGAGGTCGAGGCTGGCGATCTTGCGGGCCGTCTGGAGCACCGTTCCAAAGGCCGGCGCGGTGAAGTCGACGGCCAGGCCCCGCATGTGCCTGCTGTGCTTGGCGCCGCCGATCGCCTTGTTGAGGGCCGGGCTGCGGTAGCCGCTGCTCACGTGGATGGCGACGTTGCCCAGTTCGGCGCGCACGACCTCGAGCACGCCGGCCAGGCGGGCGAGGTTGGCGAGGATCTCGGGTGTGGGGGTGTTGTCGATCTTCTTGCGCGTGGCGGTCTGGCTGAACAACAGTTCTTCCAGCGTGAAATGCTCCGACAGTTTCTTGACCATGATCCTCTCCTGCGGGTTGGGGGAAGCGGATTCGATCGGGGTGCGGCGCCTACCAGAGTTTTCGCGTGTCCAGCCAGGTGACCTGGCCGGTGCGTTGCTGGACTTCGTCCATCATGTGGGCGGTGCCGCCGGGGCCGTCGCCGCCGCTGCCGTTCCACAGGCAGATGAAGCGGGTACGGCTGATGCCCAGGGCCAGGGCGCTGTTGAGGAGCCACTGGTTGCAGCGTTCGAAGGGACTCGTCTCCTTGCCGTGGCCGTCCTTGGGCAGGGGGCCGAGGCAGTCGGGCATGACACGCGGCGGCAGGCACAGAGGGTTGCCGCGCAGTTGGTAGTAGCGCTTGCGCCACGCTTCGCCATTGCTGGCGGGGAGGATGGATTCGGTGATGAACTGGGGTTCGGGCAGGGGCAGCAGGAGTTGCACGCGCATCCCGCGGGCGATGGCCGCTTCGGCGAACAGGAGGTCGCCGCCGGAGGCACCCTGGGTGAGGGCGAGGTCGTTGCCGCCGGCGCCCTGCTCGTCGAGGGTGGCGCCGATGGCGGCGGCGGCGATGGGCTCCTTGTCGGCGGGGAAGCGCGGCGACTTGCGGTCGGGGGCGTCGACCATGTGGCCCGAGAACAGAAAGACCTTGTCGGGTTGCCAGTGTTTTTCGGGTGGGCGCAGGCGGCTCAGCACCCGCTCGAAGGTGGCGATGCCGGCGGCGACGTTGTCGGCGGCGTGACCGATGGCGGCGAGCAGGCGCAGCTGACCGAGGGTGGAGTCGAGGTTGAACCAGTTGTTGTCGGCCAGGGCGATGGCGAATCGATAGGCTTCACCGACTTCGTCGGGCTTGCCGAGGAGGACCCGCAGGTCGCCCAGGGTGGCGCGGGCCCAGTAGCCGTCGCGGGGGTCGTCCTTGACGCAGCGGGCGGCCCAGCCGGTGCCGCCGGCCATGCAGTCGAACTGGGTGTCGTAGGCGGTGGGCCGGCCGACCAGGTCGGCGTAGAGGCGCAGCAGCGTGACGGCGTTGATGCCGGAGTAGTAGTGGGCGGGATTGGCGGCGAAGGCGGTGGCGTAGCTGTCGATGGCCTTGAGGAGGAGGGCATCGTTCCAGGCGGCGTCTTCGCGCATCTGCCGGGGCGTGGCGCCCGGACGGTTCCACGCGGCGACCCAGGCGTCCTTGTCGAGGCGGCCGAGGAGCGACCAGGTTTCCACGTCCTTGGGGTGCTCGGCGAGGATCTGCTCGTAGGCGCCGCGGGCGTCGTCGAGCCGACCCAGGCGCTGCAGGCACAGGCCGCGCTGGCGGGCGGCTTCGAGGTTGGCGGGGTCGGCGGCGAGGGCTGCGTCGAACTGCTCGAGGGCGAAGTGGTAGTGCTGACCGGCCAGCAGCGCCTTGCCGGCCTTGAGGCGGGCCTCGACGCGCAGCGCGACGACGGGCGCCTCGTCGGCGAGCACCAGGATGTCTTCCGGCCGCTCCGCGCGGCGGGCGCGTTCGATCAGCGCGGCCCAGGCTTCGTAGCGGGTCCAGAACGCCTTGACGCTGCCGATGCGCAGGGTTTTCCAGTCGGGCTCGGCGAGGTTGGGAAGCATCGAATAGACCGGGCTGATCGGCTTCTCCAGCCCGCTGTCGAGGGTGGCGCGGATCATCTCGGCGATGGCGCGGATGTCGGCGTCGAGGGTGGCGGGGTCGGGCGCGCCGTCCTTGAGGGTGTAGGTGTATTTGCGGCTGGTGTAATTATCGAAGGGCTTGTTGGCGCGGGGGGCATTCACGAGCACGACGCCGCTGCGGCGCAGGGCGTGGCGCACGCCGAGTTCGTACCAGACGTTGGGGTTGTCGGCGGTGAGGTCGACCAGCACCAGATCGGCGATCAGCAGTTCCTGGAACATGTCTTCGAGGATGTCGCCGCCCGCCTTTTCCTCGTCGGCGCGGATGACGTCGAGGCCGGCGTGTTCGATGGCGGGCTTGATGAGCTGGGCGTAGATCGCGTCGAAGTGGGCGGGGTTGCCGTAGGTGTCGGGCTTGGTGCCGAAGGGCATCGCGACGAAGGCGTGGAGTTTCATGGCGGGCCCCCTCGGGCTGCACGGCGGTTTATCCGGATCGATTGATCTATCTTAGATCGCGGCAGCGGGCTCTGCCAGACGCGATGACGCGCCGACGCGGCTTTCGGCGTGGCCGGCGGCTCAGGGCTTGTCCGGGGGGCCGGGCTGGATGGCGGTGGCGTCGTCGTCGAGGTCGAAGCCCCAGTCGCCGGTGAGGTGCCAGTCGTCGCCCATGAGTTCCATCGGGTGCAGGGTGCGGCCCGAACCGTTGCCGCAGGCCAGCGAATCCTTCGGGCAGTACTTGTCGCAGCCCCAGCAGATGCGTTCGGGGTTCTTGGGATGGATCGGGAATTTCTTGCTCATGCTCGGGGCTCGCGTGGGCCGGCTCGGGGTGGCCGGCTTGATGGCCCCATGCTAGCGCGACCGCGGGCGGGCGCCTTGCCCGGGGTCAAGGGCGGCGCCAGCGGAGCGCGGCGAGGCCGCTGAGCGCCAGCAGCAGGGCGTGGGGTTCGGGCACGGGGTAGAGGTAGCGCAGGCCGCTGAGGTCGTCGTTGGCCAGGGCGCGGACCTGGGCGTCGGCGATCATCGCGGCGGGCGGGGTGAAGGCGTTGGCGGCGGGGTGGGCCCGCAGCGCGAGACCGGCGGTCTTCTCGGGTGCGCTGGCGAAGATCGCCATGAGGTCGTTGGGGTTGCCGTTGGTGTCGAAGAAGCGGTCCTCGTCGGGGTGGGCGAGCCCGAGGGCGTGGCCGATCTCGTGGATCAGCAGGGCCTGGAGGTCCTGGGCGCCGGGGTTGGCCTTGGGGTCGAGGGTCCAGGTGGTGGCGGTGTTGAGGTAGATGTCGGCGTCGAGAATCGTGTCGCCCACGTTGTGGGGCTTGGCGGTGGCGGTGCTGACGGGTTTGCGGCCTGCCTGGGTGACGATCCAGGTGTGGCCGATTTCCCGTGTGCCATCGCTGTCGCGGGTGAACACGTCGCGCGCGACGCCGTCGCCGAGGACGATCTTGGCGTCCGCGGCGCGGGCGAAGAGGCTGATCTCGGCTCCCTGGGTGGGCTTCTTCGGGTCGGCGGGCGAGCCGTCGCTGGGAAAGGCCTCGACGGCGCCGCCACCCTGAGCGAAGCGGACGTCGTAGATCGCCGCGTCGGCCTTGGCCGCCTGTTGCCAGACATCGAAAGCGCGGGAGATGGCCTCGCCGAGTCTGGCCTGGGTGGCGTCCCGCTCGGCAAAGACGAGCGACTTGAACAGCGCGTCCTCGCTGCTCCACTGCAGGCCGCCTTCGAGTCCTCGGCCGTTGACGGCCTTCAGATCCCAGCGGGCGGTGTCGTCGAGGCCGACGCCGCCGAGCAGCGCAAACGCGCGGGCTGGCCCAGGGGCACCAGCCAGGCCGAGCAGGGCGGCGCAGACCAGCGTCGTGGCAAGGTGGCGAATGCACGCGCGCGATGTGTTGGCGGACATGACGGGCTTTCGGTGATGGTGTGGGGCCATGACGGCGCCCGAGGCGGTGACCACCCCGGTGACGCCTGCTTTCAACCTAGCAGCCGCCGGGCTGGCGCGTGTGACAATCTGCGTCGCCGGGCGCGCTGCCCGCGCGCCACGCCGTCACGGGGCCGTGAAGTGGGATTCGCGCACCACCTCGCAGATCTGCAGGTGGTATTCGGCGTAGAACGACTGGCGGCCTTCCCGCTTGGCGGCGAGATGGTCGATGTGTTGCGACCAGGCCTGCTGGCTGGCCGTGTCCTCGAACTCCACGAGGGTGACCCGCTCGCCGTCTTCGGCCACGAACACCTTGTGGGACTTGTAGCCCGGCATCGAACGGGCCAACTCGCCCATCTTGGGGGCGAGGGCGAAGTAGGCGTCCCGGCCTTCGTCCTTGAGGCGGGCGCGGAAAACGGTGAGGACCATGGCGACGCTCCTGAGGAATGATGATCCAGCATAGCGGCGCCAGGGCGCGGGGGGCAAAGCGTTGGTGCGCCCCGTGGGATTACGCGGGGATGTCGGGCTCGACGAGCTGGACGAGCAGTTGCAGCGATTCCTGCCAGCCGAGATAGCAGGCTTCCGGCGGAATCAGGGCCGGGATGCCCTCCTGGACGATGGACAGCTCGACGCCGCAGGAAACCGGCCTGATCTGCACCGTGGTCTGCATCGTGCCGGGCAGGTTCGGGTCGTCGAAGGCGGCGGTATAGCGCAGCGTGCGCTCGGGCACGAGTTCGAGGTATTCGCCGCCGAAGCTATGGCTGTGCCCGCTGCCGAGGTTGGTGAAGGACATCCGGTAGCGCCCACCCACCTGGGGCTCGAGCAGATGCACGGTGCCGGTGAAGCCGTGGGGCGGCAACCACTTCGCCCAGGCCGCCGGGTCGAGAAAAGCACGATAGACGCGGGCCGGCGTGCTGCGGATGACGCGGTGGAGCTGGACCTGATGGGTCGTCATGATCGATTTCCTAGGCACTGTGAAGCGGATGTCCCGCTGAACCTGCGACGAATGAGACTCGGCGGTTTCGGCGGCGGGTCGGTGTGGCGTCCGGGGTGATCCTGTAAAAGTCATTTTTCAGCAAGGCCCTCTACGTCGCGTCGCGAACGCAGCTGGGCATTCCGTCACTCGCAAAGCGATCGACGGCCAAATTTGTCGAGAAATTTTACAAAATGCGATCCGGCTGGCTGAGTTTTTTTATAGTTAATTGAATTTACTCAAAAAAATTTCCAGCACAAATTTTGCTATTTTCTGTTCGAAACAAAATGTTTCAAATCAGTGTCTTGTTTTGTTAGCGACGGAGAATTTGATGAAAATCAATAAAGCCGCAATGGCCGCGGCCGTGGCATTGTTTGCTAACGCCGCGTACGCGACGCCCCTCGTTTCCGGCCCCATTAGCGATGCGACGGCGCTGGCTAATGCAATTGTCGGACCGGGTGTCAGCATCAGCAATGCCGTTTTCTGGAGCAACGGTGCTCAAGTTGGGACTTTCACCAATGGCGCCAGCACAGTGGGGTTTGATTCGGGCATCGTGATGACGACCGGGACGCTGGGGTGCGTGCAGGGTCCGAACACTCAAACCAACTGTTCGGACAACTCGGGTTATAGCTTTGCTGCGTTGAGGTTCGACTTCACGTCGACGACCGGCAAGTTGTTTTTCTCCTATGTTTTTGGCTCGGAGGAATACAACGAATATGTAGGGTCGTCCTATAATGACCAATTCCAGCTCTTTCTGGATGGCAACAACATCGCCTTGATTCCGGGAACGAACACGACGGTGGCAATCAATAACGTGAATTGTGGTTCGAACTCGGCCTATTACCGCAATAATTCTGCAGCTTCGTCGTCTTGTCCCAGCCTCAATTTGGACATTCAATACGATGGTCTGACGAAAGTGCTCGTCGCCGAAGCAGACGTCAGCGCAGGCCTCCACAGTTTCGAGTTCCGAATTGAGGATATGGGCGATTCATTTTACGATTCCGGCGTCTTCGTCCAGGCCGGGTCTTTTTCCGGTACGGATACCAGTACGGTTGCAGAACCGGCATCGCTGGCACTGACGGGCTTGGGATTGGCCAGCGCAATTGCTGCGCGCCGACGCAAGCGTGTCTGAGCTTTCGTGTTGCGGTAACGGCCGACAGATTGTTGCGATGCTGTAATAGCCCGATTCCGATCCGTGATCGTGCGCAAAAAGACAGGCCCCCGATTTTCGGGGGCCTGTCTTTTTGAGCGTGATGTGCGCCGGCGGTCCGGATCAGACGAACGTGCGGTAGCGGGTTCGCTGTCCGGAATGGCCGAATTGGTCTAGTAGATCTCGCGGGTTTCCAGGAACTTGATGTCCGGGAAGCGCTCTTGAGCCATTTGCAGATTGACCCGGTTGGGGGCGAGGTAGACGTAATCGCCGTTGCCGTCCAGCGCCATGTTGGCGGGGGATTTGTCGGCGAGGGCTTTCAGGTCGGTGTCGGAGCCGCGCAGCCAGCGGGCGGTGGCGTAGCTGCAGGATTCGAACATCACATCCACGCCGTATTCGAATTCCAGCCGGTGGGCCACCACGTCGAACTGCAGGGTGCCCACGGCGCCAAGGATCAGTTCGTTGGTGGTGGTGGGGCTGAACAGCTGGGTGGCGCCCTCTTGTGCGAGCTGCTCGAGGCCCTTCTGCAGCTGCTTCATCTTGAGCGGGTTCTTGATCTGGGCGCGGCGGAAGTGCTCGGGCGCGAAGCTCGGGATGCCGGTGAACTGCAGGTCTTCGCCTTCGGTGAAGGTGTCGCCCAGGTGGATGGTGCCGTGGTTGGGAATGCCGATGATGTCGCCGGCCCAGGCTTCGTCGGTGGTGTTGCGGTCCTGCGCCATGAAGGTGATGGCGTTGTTGATGGCGAGGCTCTTGCCGGTGCTCACCTGCTTGAGCTTGCCGCCGCGCTCGAAGCGGCCGGCGCAGACGCGGATGAAGGCGATGCGGTCGCGGTGTTTCGGGTCCATGTTGGCCTGAATCTTGAACACGAAGCCCGAGAACTTGGGCTCGATGGGCTCGACCATGCGCGTCTTGGTGGGGCGGGCCAGCGGCGCGGGCGAGAGGTCGACCACCGCGTCCAGCAGGCTCTGCACGCCGAAGTTATTCACCGCCGAGCCGAAGAACACCGGGCACTGCTTGCCCTCGAGGTAGGCCTCGCGGTTGAAGGTGTGGGAGGCGCCGCGCACCAGTTCGACATCCATCCGCAATTCGTCGGCCTGCGCGCCGATCACTTCGTCCAGGCGCGGGTTGTCGATGCCCTGGATGATCTCCGAGGTACCCTTTTCGGCCTGCGGGTCGAAGAACTGGATGGTGTCGGTGTAGAGGTGATAGACGCCGCGGAAGCGCTTGCCCATGCCGATCGGCCAGGTCATCGGGGCACACTGCATGCCCAGAACCGATTCGATTTCATCGAGCAGCTCGATGGGCTCGCGGCCTTCGCGGTCGAGCTTGTTGATGAACGTGACGATCGGCGTGGCGCGCAGTCGGCACACGTTGAGCAGCTTGATGGTCTGGGCTTCGACGCCGTTCACCGAGTCGATGACCATGACCGCCGAGTCCACGGCGGTGAGCGTGCGGTAGGTGTCTTCCGAGAAGTCTTCGTGGCCCGGGGTGTCGAGCAGGTTGATGACGCAGTCGCGGTAGGGGAACTGCATCACCGACGAGGTGACCGAGATGCCCCGCTGCTTTTCCAGCTCCATCCAGTCGGACGTGGCGTGGCGCGCGGCCTTGCGGGCACGGATCTCGCCGGCCACCTGGATCGCGCCGCCGAACCACAGCAGCTTCTCGGTGAGCGTGGTCTTGCCCGCGTCGGGGTGGGAGATGATCGCGAAGGTGCGGCGGCGGGCGATTTGCTGGACGGCTGCGGACATGGTGCGGTGCCAAAAAAGCGGAAAAGCCCGCGATTATACAAGGCCTTGCAATCCGGCCGCAGCTTCTTGCGGTGGGCGCGATCAGAACTCGTGGATCATCAGACGGCGGCCCGCGGCTTCGCGCTTGCCCACCAGCTTGAAGCCCAGCCGCGCGAAGCGCCGGGTGCGCGCGGTGGAGACGAGCAGGCGGCCGTGCTCGAAATTCTCCATCGCCCAGGCGATGCGGTAATCGATGAAGGCGCGGGCGATGCCTTGGCCGCGGGCGTGCTCGGCCACCGCCGAAAGGTAAAGGATATGGGTGTCGCTGGCCCAGTCGGCAGCCTTAATGCCGCCCACGCCAACCACGACGCCGCCCACGCGGGCGATGAAGAAGTGACGGTAGAAGGGCGCCGGCGCAGGCGTGAGCTGCTCGACGATGCGGGCATGGCCGTAGCGTTCGGGGTCGGCGAAGGCCTGGACCAGAATGTCGGCGGCGGCGCTGCGGGTGGCCGTGTCGGCGGCGTCGAGAAGCGCGATGGCGAGGCTGTCGGCGATGATTGTTCTCCCAATGGGCAAATAGAATGCGCGGCGCTATTGAATCCGCGCTTTATTTCAGCCATGTTGCGGCTTCATGTCGCGGGCATCCGTTCGCGAGTGCAGACCAAAGGGTTGAGTTGAGATGAAGTTTTCGGTTTTGTCGTGGAACATCGAGCATTTCAAAGGCGGCGTGGTGCGCCTCAAGCGGGTGGCGGTCCACATCAAGCGGCACAAGCCGGACGTGTTCGCCCTGCTCGAAATCGAGAACGTTAACGTGCGCACGCTGATGGAGCAGGAGTTCCCCGGCTACGATTTTGCGCTGACCGATGGTCCGCAGGTGCAGGAGATCCTGGTGGGCTGGCGCCGCGATGCCTTCGACCAGGCGGTCTTCTCGCAGAAGCGCGAGTTCGACGTGGGCAACGACCGGCTGCGTCCGGGAGCGCTGCTGAGCGTGCGCCAGAGCGGCGTCTGGTACAACCTGCTGTTCCTCCACACCGATAGCGGCACCGACGCGCCGGCCTTCGGCAACCGGGCGGAGATGTTCGGCAAGACCTGGAGCCTGAAGGCGGCGCTGGACCGTCACCTGGGCGGCGATGGCATGTCGCGGCTGGTGGTGATGGGCGATCTGAACACGATGGGGCTGATGTTCCCGCGGCCCGCGAAGAAGTTCCTGCGGGTCGATGCGCCCACCGAGGTGGCGGCGCTGGCGGAGGCGGCCGAAGGCGCGGGCATGGTGCTGCTGAGCAAGGATCGGCCGACGACCTGGAAAGGCTCGGCGGGCGAAGCCAACCTGGATCACGCGGTGGCGACGGCAACGCTGAGCTTGCGCCGCTTCGGCACCGAGCCGGATGCGCCGCAGGTGCTGGTGCATGGCTGGCCGGAGCTGAACGGTCCGGCGCAGGCGACGTTTCTCAACGAGGTGTCGGACCACGCGTCCCTGTATCTCGAGGTGCTCTGAACGGCGGCGGCGTGCCCGCCGGGGCTGGCGCTACCGCCAGGGACGCGCTTCGAGCTCGGTCGGACTGGCGCTGTGGCTGGCGTCGATGGTGCCGTTGTTGCCGCAGTCGAGGTCGAGGCGGATGACGCTGGGTTCCGGGTAGCTGAGGTAGAGCGTGCTGCGTGCCCCTCGCAGCGCGACGGTGCCGGCGCGGATGGCGCCATCCGCACTGGCGATCAGGGCGCGCGGCGTGCTGACGCTGAGGCGACCCGCGAGGGCCGGAAAGCGGAAGTGCGCGTCGTTGGCGAGCGTGGTGACCGTGCTGGCTTCGTGGTCGATGGTGAAGCGCAGGCGCTGGCGCGAAATCTTGAGCCGGCCCACGCTGTCGCGGCGCTCGACGCGGTAATCGAGCCGTTCGGCGCGGAAGTCGACCCGGGTGGTGCTGGCGGCGGTGTCGATGTAGGCCCGGGCGCGTCCGTCGACGCGCGTGCGGCCGGCGAGCGTGGCGAATCCGAGTCCGTGGTAATCGAGCCGCAGGCGGGCGCGGCCGGTGTCGTTGAGATCGCCCCGGTAGCGTTCGAGGCGGTAGGTGACGGTGCCGTCCATGGCGGTGCCGAATTCGTCGCAGCCGTCGAGGCGCACGACGAGCCGCTCGCCGGCCTGCAGCGGGCGGGGGGCGGACTGTCGGCGTTGGATGTCGAACCGCAACGTGCCCCCGTTTGCGCAGTGCCGGGAAAAGCGGGCCGGCAGGCCGGGGCCGGGGTGACCGTCGCCGAGCAGACGGGTGAACAGCGCGAGGCTGAGCCCGGTGAGGTTGGCAGGGGTGCCGCCGGGGAGGCTGGGCGGTGCCTCGCCACCCGAGTGGAACGGCAGGTTCATCGACACCAGGGTGGTACCCATAGCGGCGACGGCGCCCATGTTGGCCGGGGCGATGGCGAGCGATGGGGCCTTGCTTGCGGCTGCGGTGCCGATGCCGTCTCCGACGCACCCGCAGGCGAGAAGGCCGAGGGCGAGGAGAAACCGGGAGCGTTTCATGGCGCAGGTCTTGTTATTCTCTGGACCTGATTGTATTTACAGCCCCCGATTTGCGCATCCGCCAAAAGTTATAGACGCCGACATTTTGGCGCCGTCGCGGGGGTCAGAAAGGCCGATTCAGGCGGCGCGATGCCTTCGGGTCGCGAAACACCAGCGGCCGGGTGATGCCCGGTCGTTCGGCCTCGGCCAGCGCGGCGGTGACGAGGTGGTGATCCGGCGACTTGGGGCACACCGGGTCGGTGGCGTCCGGGTTGCCGGTGAGCATGAAGGCCTGGCAGCGGCAGCCGCCGTGGTCCTTGTCCTTGTCGTCGCAGCTCTGGCAGGTTTCGGGCAGCCAGGCGGTGCCCCGGTAACGGTTGAAGAGCGGTGAGTCGCGCCAGATCCATTCGATGCTGTGCGCGCGCACGTCCGGGAACTCGAGCCCCGGCAGCATCCGCGCGGTGTGGCAGGGCAGGGCGAGGCCATCGGGCGTGACGGCGAGGAAGACTTCGCCCCAGCCGTTCATGCACTTCTTGGGTTTTTCGGACTGGTAGTCCGGCGTCACGAACAGGATGCGCATTCGCTTGCCGAGCTTCTCGCGCCAGCGCGCGGTCGTTGCCTCGGCCGTGGCCAGCTGGGCGGCGGTGGGCATCAGCGCGGCGCGGTTGAGGAAGGCCCAGCCGTGGTACTGGGTGTTGGCGAGCTCGAGGAACTCGGCGCCGATCTCGGCGGCCATCTCGATGATGCGGTCCAGGTGGTCGATGTTGCCCCGGTGGAGCACGCAGTTGATCACCGTGGGGTAGCCGGCAGCCTTGGTGAGGTCGGCCACCTGGCGCTTGAGGTCGAAGGTGCGCGTGTGGGTGATGAGGTCGTTGGCCTCGCGGGTGGCGTCCTGGAAGGAGAGCTGGATGTGGTCGAGCCCGGCTTCCTTGAGCGCGGCGAGGCGTGCCTCGGTAAGGCCCACGCCGGAGGTGATGAGGTTGGTGTAGAAGCCGAGCTTGCGGGCCTCGGCCACCATGATCTCGATGTCGTCCCGCACGAGCGGCTCGCCGCCCGAGATGCCGAACTGCGCCGCGCCCATCGCACGGGCCTGGCGGATCACCGACAGCCAGTCGTCGGTCGAAAGTTCCGGCCCCGTCTGGGCGAAATCCACCGGGTTGTAGCAGAAGCTGCAGTGCAGCGGGCAGCGGTAGGTGACTTCGGCCAGCAGCCAGAGCGGGCCGGGGCGTGCGGTGGCGGCTGGGGGGACGAGCAGGGTTTCCATCACGCGGGGTTCCAGACGATCCAGTTCTGGGCTTCGGCCATCGTCAGGAAAGTCTCCACGTCGGCGGTGAGGCCGCTGGCGTTGAAGGTGGCTTCCAGGTCGGCCACGATCTCGGCCACGCTATGCGTGCCGTCGCAGCGCTTGAGGATTTCGCCGGCGCTCTGGTTGAGCTTGACCATGCCTTCGGGGTAGAGCAGCACGTGGGCCTGCTGCGCCGGTTCCCACTGGAAGCGGTACAGGCGGTGGATGGCGGGGCGGGGGGGGACGTCCATGATCGCTCCTAGAACGGCTTGACGCCGCCTTCGAGGCCGTAGCGCAGGGCCATGGCATCGTTCATCGACCACAGGATGTCGAGCTTGAACTTGAGGATATCCAGCGCTTTCTCCTGCGCGGCGCGGGTCTCGAAGTAGGCGAGGGTGATCGCCAGCCCTTGCTCCACGTCGCGGCGGGCCTGGGTGACGCGGTTGCGGAAATACTGCAGGCCCTCCGATTCGATCCACGGGTAGTGCTCCGGCCAGTTGGCGAGGCGCTGCTTGTGGATGGTCGGGGCGAACAGCTCGGTGAGGCTGGAACACACCGATTCCTGCCACGGGCGCTGGCGGCAGAAGTTGAGGTAGGCGTCGCAGGCGAAGCGCACCGCGGGAATCACGTGGCGCTGGTCGACGATTTCCTCGCGGGAAAGGCCGACGGCTTCGCCGAGGCGAATCCACGCCTCGATGCCGCCCGCATCACTGCCGTGGCCGTCGTGGTCGAGGATGCGCTGGATCCATTCGCGCCGTACCTCGCGGTCCGGGCAGTTGGACATCACCGCCGCGTCCTTCTGGGGAATGATGATCTGGTAGTAGAAGCGGTTGGCCACCCAGCCCTGGATCTGCTCGCGGCTGGCCTTGCCGGTGTTGAGCATCACGTTGAAGGGGTGGTGGATGTGGTACGCCGCGCCCTTGTCGCGCAGCTGTGCTTCAAACTCTTCGGGCGTACAGGGGCGAGGGGCGTTCATCGTTCGATCTCCATGCCGTCGTAAGCCACTTCGATGCCGGCGGCGGCGAGGATGGCCCGCTCCGTCGAGCTTTCGTCGAGGATCGGGTTGGTGTTGTTGATGTGGATGAGGATGCGGCGCACGTGGCGGGGCAGGCGGGCGAGCTGTTCGATCATGCCGCCCGGGCCGCTCTGGGCCAGGTGGCCGATGTCGCGGGCGCGTTTCTTCGAGAGGCCCAGGGCGATCATCTCGTCGTCGGTCCAGAAGGTGCCGTCCACCATCACGCAGTCGGCGGCGCTCATGGCGGCGAACACCGCGTCGTCCACCTCGGCGAGGCCGGGGGCGTAGAACACCCGTCCGCCGGTGGCCGGGTCTTCGATGGTCAGGCCCACGTTGTCGCCGGCGACCGGCGCGTTGCGGTGGGGCGAATACGGCGGCGCGGCGGAGCGCAGCGGCATCGCGTGCCAGGCGAGCGTGGCGGTGCCCTCCGGGTGGAACGGCCGTCCGTCGAGGGGAATCGGCTGGCGGGCCACGCCGCAGTAGTGTTCGAGCAGATGCAGGATCGGGTTGCCGCGGGTCAGGTCTTCGTAGACCGGGTCGGTGGTCCAGATCGGCCACGGGCTGCCTTTCTCGCGCAGCATGTAGAGCCCGGTGGTGTGATCGATCTGGGCGTCGACCAGCACCACGGATTCGATGCCGCAGCCGCGCAAGCCCCCGGCGGGCCAGCTACCGGGAAAATCCTGCAGTTGCTGGAGCAGGTCGGGCGAGGCGTTGACCAGCGTCCAGCGCTGGCCGTCGGCGCTCACCGCGATCGACGACTGGGTGCGACGCGACAACCCCGGCCTGCCGGCGCGCACGCCTTTGCAGTTGGGGCAGTTGCAGTTCCACTGGGGAAAGCCGCCGCCGGCGGCGGAACCGAGAACGCGGATTTTCATGATGTGATCTGGCGGGCTTGCGTCGGGGGCGATTCGTGCGCCCGCGGGCTTCAGTCGAGGCGTCGGCCGTGGTCGGGCGCGCGAATCCGAATCCATCGTCGCCTGCGGGCCGGCGAAAGGCCGGCCCGGGTACGCGGCTTACTTGGCGGCGATGTACATGGTGATTTCGAAACCGAAACGCAGATCGCAGGCTTGGGGGGTGGTCCAGGTCATGTTTTGTCTCCATTCGTCTGTTTGCCGGCGCACCGGAATGGCAGCACCGTGAGACGGATTGTTGCGAAGGACGGCATACTCGCGCCTCACGAAAATCATGATTTGCAGCCCCGCGCGACGATGCCGATCCTGCCCTTCGAAACCTTCCTGCTGCCTGTCGGCGACGGCCACGCGTTGCACGTGGACTGCTTCGGCGCCCCGGCCGGCGAGCCGGTGCTGGTGCTCCACGGCGGGCCTGGCAGCGGCTGCAGTGCGCGTCTCGTCGAGCTGTACGCCCCGGCGCGTCAGCGCATCGTGGCTTTCGATCAGCGCGGTGCGGGGCGTTCGCTGCCGGCGGGCGAAACCCGTGCCAACACCACCGCCGAGCTGATCGCCGATATCGAGCGTCTGCGTACCCGCCTGGGCATCAACCGCTGGCGGGTCACCGGCGGCTCGTGGGGCGCCACGCTGGCGCTGGCGTATGCGGCGGCGCATCGGCAGGCGGTGACGGACGTGGTGGTGCGCAGCAGCTTCCTGCCCGGCGGGGGCAACGTGCGCTGGTTCTTCGAAGGGCTGGCGGCGGTGTGCCCGGCGGCGTGGCGGGCGCTGGCGGACGCCGTCGACGGCGCTGCGCCGGCTGGCGTGTTGAGCGCCCTTGCGGTGCGCCTGCACGACGCCGATCCGGCGGTGGCGCGGGCTGCCGCGCTCGCCTGGGTGCGCTACGAATGCGCGGTGGCCGAGCCGACGTCGCCGCCGCCCACCACCCCGGGGGCGGCGGACCTTGATCGGTTGGTGCGCAAATACCGCCTGCAGGCGCACTACCTGAGCGCCGGCTGCTTCGTCGAGGAAACGGCCTTCCTCGCTGCCTGCGCCGGGCTCGCCGGTGTGCCGGTGACGCTGATCCACGGCTGCCTCGACCGGGTCTGCCCGCCGGCCAATGCCGAACGGCTCCACGCCGCGATTCCCGGCAGCCGGCTGGTGTGGGTCGACGGGTGCGGCCACGAGGCCTTTCACCCGGCGATGGTCGCCGCCTGGCGGTCAGCGCTTGCGCCGGTGGGCTGAGCCGCGCCGGCCGGACGTCATTTCAGTTTGAGGGCGGTACGAAAGCCGGCCGCGTCGAGGGTCCCCGACACGGCCTGAACGCCGCCCCGGGCGTCGAACAGATAGGTGCGCGGCAGCTCGCCGCGCCAGTTGGGGTCGATGGCGTAGGCCAGGGCTTCGGGTACGTCGTCGGCGTAGGCGTAGCGTTCGCCGGGCACGCCGGTCTTGTCGAGTTCGGGTTGGGTGAGGGCGGACGGGCGCTCGGCGGCGACGGTGACGATGCGCAGTCGCGGATGGGTTCGGGCGAGCCCGGCGAGGGTGCGCAGGTTCTGCTTGCAGTAGCTGCAATCCGACGCCCACAGGGCCACCACGGTGGGCTGCGCGGTGTCGCGATGGGCCAGCAGGGCGCGGGCGGCACCGCGGTCGAGCGGGGTGAAGTCGGCGGCCGGGGCCGCGGCGCAAAGCGCCAGCAGGATGGCGGCGAACAGGGTCTTCATGGCAGCGGGTAGAGCTTGA
The DNA here is from genome assembly GCF_041911615.1 of Zoogloea sp. Classification (GTDB taxonomy): domain Bacteria; phylum Pseudomonadota; class Gammaproteobacteria; order Burkholderiales; family Rhodocyclaceae; genus Zoogloea. The sequence continues at coordinate 18,676 of NZ_JAYROR010000134.1, forward strand.
AGCCGGCGTCGGCCTGGCGCCAGAAGGCGAACAGGCGAGCGCCGCGGACGATGGCCCGGGGTTGATCGGTGTTGCCGGTGCTGGCGGCGAGCTCGAGCGGCGTGAAGTGGCGTCCCCCGTCGGTCGAGTGCAAGGCGCGCAGGCGGGTCTGCTCGCCGTCGAATTCCTTCCAGACGATGGCGAGGGCGCCCGCCGCGCTGGCGATGTCGGCATGGGCGGCGCGCGGGCCGCCGACCGGCATCTGGCCGTCGACGCCGTTCGGGGCGAGGCGGCCGTAGAACACGCGGCCCTCGCCGTCGCGCTGGTTGAACCACACCGCGTGGCGGGTGCCGTCGGGGGCCACGACGAGGGATGGCCCCTGGTGGGGGCAGGCGTCCACCTTCCAGTGGTCGAAGGTGGCGCGGGTCACCGTCTCGGGCGTGCCATCGGGGCGCAGGCGGGCCAGCGCGTGGTCGCGCTCGTTGGGCGCGAAGACGTGCCGCCACAGGGCCAGCGGCGCACCGTCCCGGTCGAGGGTGAGGGCGATGCGACAACACTCGCAGGAGTAGTCGGCCACCCGCTGCTCGGGGGCGAAGCTGCGCCCGCCGTCGCCGGATACCGCCGCGTAGATGGCCGCGCCGCGGTAGGGCTGCTTGCGGGCCCGGGCGGCTTCCTGGTCGCGCTTGTCGATCCACAGCACCGTCACGCGGTCGGCGGCGTCCACCACGAGGTTCTGGAAGCGGTGAGTGATCTCGGCGCGATCCCGGTGCACGGTGATCGGCACGTCGAAGGCGTCGGCGCCCCGCTCGCGTCGTGCGAGGCGGATTTCGCCGGTGTATGGGCGGGGCAGGGGGCGGGTCCAGCTGACCAGCAGATCGCCGCCGCGGGTGAAGGCGATGCGCGGCTGGCTGTCGCCGTCGGCGGCGATGGCTTCGGGTTCGGCGTTGACGCGCTGCGGCGTGCTCCAGCTGGCCCCGTCGTCGGCGCTGCGGCTGAGCAGCAGGTGGCCGCCCTCCTTGCTCACCGCGTACAGCTGGCCGTCGGGGCCGAAGGCGACGGCGGTGGCGAGTTCGCTGCGGGCCGGGCGAACGACGTGGGTCGTCGCGTCGTGCTGGGCGGCGTCGTGGGCGAGGGCGGCGGTCGGGACGATTCCGCACCATACGGCAAGTGCCAATGCCCAACCGGGTCCGCGGCGTCGCGAGGAGGCGGGGGCGGCCACTTTTTTTGTCATCGATTATCTCGCGTCAATTTTGTTTTCAATTGGCTGTGTTAATTCGCGTTTCAAAGTCGACCGGGCTGGGTCGAATTGAAATGGTAGCGCTGCGGCAATTCCGCGTCTATTCGGCGTCAGGTTAAGTGAATTAGCAAATCATTATGAATCAGCGGGTTGTCGGGCGTGTCGAGGTATTGTGCGTCGATTTGTCGCAGGTGGGCGATTTGCGCGCAGGACGATAATCCGCGTCGTTCGATTCATTGAATCCCGAATAAGAAAAAATAGGAAAAAGCGTGAAGACACCGATCCGGCCGCTGGCCATGGCTATTGCATTGATTCATTCCCCGTTCGCCCTGGCGGCCGATGCCGGCGCGGAGCGCGAACTGGAAACCGTGACCATCTCGGCGAGCCGCAGCGAGACCAATGTGGAAGAGATGCCCCTGCACACCACGGTCATCGCCCGCGACGAGATCGAGCGCTCGCCCGCCCAGACCCTCGACCAGCTGCTGCGCGGCGTGCCGGGGATGAACTTCTCGGGCGTGCCGGCCAGCCAGTCCGACCCCACCGGCCATCAGACCAAGATGCGGGGCCTCGGCAACGCCAAGGTGCTGGTGCTGCTCGATGGCGTGCCGATCCACGACCCCTTTTACATGACGACCCAGTGGTTCAAGCTGCCGTTGTCGAACATCGAACGCGTCGAGGTGGTGCGCGGCGGCAACTCCAGCCTGTGGGGCAACATGGCGGTGGCGGGCGTGGTCAATGTGGTTACCCGGCGCGCCCGCGACAACGCCGGCGAAGTGACGATGTCGATCGGCAGCCGGGGCACTGCCAATCTCGCCCTGTCCAAGAACTTCGCGGTGTCCGAGGCCCTGAGCTTTCACCTCGCCGCCGACCTGTATCACACCGATGGCTACCAGACCACGCCGTCCGAATACCTGTGGCGCTTTCCCGGCAAGGGCGCGGTGCGTGCCGATAACCGCAACCTGCAGCTCACCACCTACTTCAAGCCCGCGTCCGACCTCTCGGGTTTCGTACGCGTGGGCTACCACGTGCAGGACCAGGACATCAGCTACGAGAACGGCAGCAACGTGCAGCGCAGCCCCGACTTCGCTGCCAACCTCACCAAGGCGCTCGGCGCCGGCAGCAGCCTCACCGCCAACGCCTGGGCCCAGTACGTGCGTTTCGAGAAGTACAACGGCAGCACCTGCTACTACCAGGGCGGCACCAGTTGCGTGAACAGCAACAGCGCCAGCCTCACCCCGGCGGCGGTGAACGACCATGTCGTCGAGTTCTACACCCAGTACGGCCACCAGCGTTACCGGGAGCAGGGCGCCTCGTTGATCTACAGCCAGCGGCTCGCCGGGCGATGGACCGGCTTCGAGGCCGGCATCGACTACCGCGCCCTCAAGGCCGAGGACACCGAGCGCTTCTACACCACGCCCACGTCGCCCGCCGTGCCCCAGGGCAACTTCAACAGCAGCACCTTCGGCGAAGGCCGCCAGACCTTCGCCGGCCTGTTCGGGCAGACCCGCGTCTTCCCCATCGATCCGCTCGAAGTCACCCTCAGCGCCCGCTTCGACACCTGGCGCATCAGCGATCGGGCCAACACCCGCAGCACTGCCGCAGGCGTCACCACCGGGGGCGAACTGCCGGCCAGCGACAAGAGCGCCTTCAACCCCAGCCTCGCGCTGCGCTACGAACTCACCGATGCGGCCTCCCTGCGCGCCGCTGCCTACAAGGCCTTCCGCGCGCCGGGCTTCAACAACCTCACGCGCACCTTCGGCACCGGCACCAGCACCACCATCGCCAACCCCGACCTCGCCCCCGAAACCCTCACCGGCTGGGAGCTGGGCGGCGACTACCGCAAGGGCCCGCTGAGCCTGTCGGCCACGTATTTCATGTACGACATCAAGGACATGATCGCCACTTACACCGCCAAGGCCGGCAGCGCCCCGGCCCAGGTGCAGCTCATCTGCGGCGGCCCGGCGCTGCCCGGCTGCGGCGGCTCGGCCAAGTACTACACCAACGATCAGGACGGCCGCGCCCACGGCGTCGAACTCACCGGTAACTGGCGCATCCGCCACGACCTCAGCCTCGATGCCTGGTACACCCGCACCGAAACCTACCTCACCCGCCACGGCAACATCGTCACCGACCCGGTGGGCGTGCAACTCGTCGCCGTGCCCAAGGATCTCGCCAGCATCGGCGTCAATTGGCGTCCGCTCGAAAAACTGCGCACCTTCGCCGAAGTGCGCTACATCGGCGCCATGCTCCTCGACACCACCAGCACCAACGGCACGACGCGCTTCGGCCAGGGCAGCAACACCGTCGTCAACGCCAGCGCCACCTGGGCCTGGAGCCCTGCGGTGGATGTCTTCGGCAGCGTGGTCAACCTCTTCGATCGGGCCTACTCCGAAAACGCCTACGCCTACAACCAGCCCTACAACCGCAGCCTGTCGCAGCCGCGCGCCCTCAGCGCCGGTCTGCGGATGCGTTTCTGAGGGGGCGTCCGCGGGACTTGATTCGGGTCAATGAGCCCGCGCGGGGCGGCGGCATACCATCCCGTCACCCCATTCAGTCACGAGAAATGTCATGTCCATCAAGAAAGTCCTGCCCCTGATCCTCGTTGGTCTGCTCGCCGCCTGCGGCAAGTCCGAAGCGCCCAAGACCGAAGCGGCGGCCGCCGCGCCTGCGCCGGTGGCCGCCGCGCCGGCGCCCGCACCGGCCGCCGATGCCACCGCCGACGGTGGCAAGGGCGCCGAACTGTTCAAGAAAACCTGTGCCATGTGCCACCAGACCGGCGTGGCCGGCGCGCCCAAGCTCGGCGACAAGGCCGACTGGGGCCCGCGCATCGCCCAGGGCAAGGACACGCTCTACAAGCACGCCACCGAAGGCTTCAACGGCAACAAGGGCGCCATGCCGCCGAAGGGTGGCAACCCCGCCCTGCAGGACGACGAGATCAAGGCGATCGTCGACTTCATGGTCAGCAAGGCCGAATAAGCCGCGCCGCGATCACCCCAAGCGCGTTCCTCCCAACGCGCCGCCCGGCCCGCAAGGGTCGGGCTTTTTTTCGTCCGCCACGGGCTATGCTGATAGCAGCAGGGCGGTGGCCGCCAGGCAGCGCCCGAACACCGCGTTCGAAGGGAGATCGTCATGGAAATCAGCGCATCGGTCGGCGCCTGGGACAAAGGCGCCCGCAACAACCCCGCAGATGTCACCGTCGTCCAGCAACGGCTCACCCAGGCCGCCACGCAGCTCGGCCGGCCCGAGATCGATCCGGGCGGGGTGGATGGCGGCATCCTCAAGCCGCCGCGCGTTTCTGGCACCGTCAAGGCGATCCGCGCGTTTCAGGCGCTCTCGGGGCTCGCCGTCGACGGCCGCATCGACCCCGGCGGCAGAACCTGGCAGCGTCTCGCGGCGGTGGTGGCCGGCAGCATCAGCGTGCCGCCGGCGGGCGATTCGTGCTTTCCGTTCGACAAGCCCGCCACCGCCGACTGGACCCACGCGCCGCGCGCCTTCGGTGCCAACCGCAGCGGCGGCACCCGCGCCCACGCCGGCTGCGACCTCTACGCGCCGGTGGGGCGCACGATCTTCGCCGTGCGCGACGGCACCGTGCTGCGCGCCCCCTACGCCTTCTATGCCGAGACCGACGCCCTCGAGATCGACCACGGCGATTTCGTGCTGCGCTACGGCGAAATTCAGCCCGGCTGCGCCCTGCGCAAGGGCGACGCGGTGCGCAAGGGGCAGCCCATCGCCCGGGTCGGCCAACTGGTCGGCATCGCGGTGCCGAGCGCCATGCTGCATCTGGAAATGTACCGGGGCGACGTGGCCGGCGGGCTCACCCAGCCCGCGTCGAGTGCCGCCCGGCGTGCGGATGGCGTATCGTTCAACCGTCGCGCCGATCTCATCGACCCGACACCCTTCCTCAACGACTGGAAAACGAGACTCGCCAACGCATGATGCTTCGTTTCAACCGGCTGGCGGCAGGGGTGGCCGTCGGCCTCGCCTGCGTCACCCCCTCCACCCACGCCGGCACCCGCCTGTGCGAAGCCGGCCCGCCGATCGTCGATGGACAGCCCGCCCCGGTGTGGGAGGGCGATTTCGACGGCGACGGCAAGCCCGACCGCCTTTGGGTGCGCCCGCCGGGCACGCCGCTCGGTTTCGTCGAGATGGCCGCCGATCCGTGGACCGGCTTCCGGCGCCGTTACAACATCCGCGAAGCCGCCCTCATCGTCGCCCACGGCCACCGCTGCAGCGTGATCCAGCACCCGCGTTTCTTCTCCACCCCGATCTGGGAGGCCGCGGACAAGCCGATCAAGGTGCTCCACCGCAGCGATCCCGCCATCCGCGACTGGCCGCGCCTCAGCCGACGCTGGCGCGGCGACGGCGTGCTGCTGGGCACCGAGGCCGGCATCGACGAACTCCTGCTGTGGGACGGGCGACGCTGGCGCATCGCCCGCAGCGGGGACACCCCCTGAGCCAGAGCGGCCCCCCGCGGGGGGCTTACTCGCGGCCGCGTCCGCCGAAGCGGCGGTGGGGGCCGCGGCGGCGTTGTTCTTCCTCGCTCTGCTTGGGCTTGGGCATCAGCAGGTTCTTGCCGCCCTGGCTGGCGTTGGCCGCGTGGGCCGCCATCGCCGCCTCGAACTGCTCGGCGCTCACCGGGATCGAAGCGGTCTTGTCGGCCGGGGCGTATTCGGCCAGGCGCTCGCGCACCAGAAACACCCGCTCGGCCGTATCGGCCTTCTTGGGCAGCCCCTCGCCCAGCGCCTGGGCCGCCGGCGTCAACGCGTAACCGCCATCCACCGCCACCATCAGATCGTGGGTGGCAAAACGGCGGAAGGATTCCGCCCAAAGGTTGCCTGAAGTGACCGGGCAGCCCAGCACATCCGCCGCCGCGACGATCTCCACCAGCTCGGCCGGGCGCCGTTTGGAAGCAATCAGGGTAGCCAGCAGCAGCTGGGCGTCGATGTCGTTGATGGGGTACATGATTGGGCCTTTGTGGGCGAGTTGTTCTAGGCTCCCGAAGCCGGGCAAGGCCCGGCCCGCCTCCGACGGAGGCCAGGAAACGCGGCAATCCCCGGCGTTTCCCCGTGAGCGGTAAGGGCCGACATGATGCCTGAAGGCGCCGCCGAGGGCACGGATTGCGTGGCGACAAAGCCCCTGATCGACCCACGAAAAAGGGGCAGGGCGCCCGCCACACCCCCTCGCGCCGCCGCGAGCGCAGCAAAAGCCCCCGCACCCCCGCCGCCACGCCCGCCAACCCCGCGTTTGCCGCCTCACGGCCTTTGATCCTGCCGCCCGATCCTTCGTCGCGCCACCCGACATCGTCTGCCGGCCCACGGATCAAGGCGATCAAACCATCGCAGAAAGCAGTGCACGACCCAACAGACGATGTTGACGGGCGAAACCCTTATGTTGGGTCGTCAACCTAAACAGTGCACCGCCCTAACCCTTTAGTTGACGACTCAACATAAAGGTTAGGGCCGTCAACAAGAACAGTGCACGGCCCAACATCAAGGTTGCAGCGGTCAACATAAGGGTAGCGCAGGCCAACATGAAGGTTTGCACCTCCAACATCAAGACAGCCCCCGCCGCCCGGGGAGTGTCAGTAATTTTGTGTTCAAGGCGAATTTCGATTGATCCTGGCCATGGCCGGGATCAATCGGCGGTTCTCATTTTGTCACCGCCGGAATGAAGCGCTCGCCGTACAGGATGGCGAACTGATTCATCGCCGCCCTCCAGCGCAGCATCGGCTTTTTCCAGTCGGCCGTGATGTTGCGTAGCGCCAGCCAGATCAGCTTGGTGGCCGCCTCGTCGGTCGGGAAGTGGCCCCGCGTCTTGATGATCTTGCGGATCCCGGCGTTGAGGCTCTCGATGGCGTTGGTGGTGTAGATCACCCGGCGCACTTCCGGCGGAAACGCGAAGAATGGGATCACCTGCTCCCACGCCCGGCGCCACGCCGCGGCCACCGTCGGGAAGCGCTGGCCCCATTCTCCTTCGGCAAACGCCTCCAGCGCCGCTTCGGCCGCCTCGGCGCTCACCGCCTGGTAGATGGGCTTGAGGGCATCGGCAAGCGCCTTGCGCTCCCTGTAGCCCGCGTAGCTCAGACTGTTGCGCAGCAGGTGCACGATGCACGTCTGCAGCGTCGTGCGCGGATACACCGCCTCCAGCGCCTCAGCCATCCCCTTGAGCCCGTCGGTGACGGCGATCAGGATGTCCTCGCAACCGCGCAGCTTCAGATCGTTGAAGACCTTGAGCCAGAACTTCGCCCCTTCGGTCTGCTCGATCCACAGCCCGAGGATCTCCCGGCTGCCGTCGGCCCGCACGCCCAGCGCCAGAAACACAGCCTTGCTGCGCACCACTGCGTCCTCGCGGATCTTGACCCGCAGCGCGTCGAAGAACACCACCGGATACACCGCCTCCAGGGGCCGGCCCTGCCACTCGCGCACTTCCTCCATCACCGCTTCGGTGACCTGGCTGATGAAGTCCGGCGACACCTCCGTGTTGTACATCTGCACCAGAAACGCCTGGATCTCCCGCACGCTCATCCCGCGGGCGTACATGGCGATGATCTTGTCGTCGAAGCCGGTGAAGCGTCGCTCGTGCTTGCCGATCAGCTGCGGCGCGAACTGCCCAGCCCGGTCCCGCGGGATGTCGATGCGCAGTGGCCCGTCGTCGGTGAGCACCGTCTTGCCGCTCGTGCCGTTGCGCTGGTTGGCGCTCGATTCGGGCTTGTCCTCGCCTTCGGCGTAGCCCAGGTGATGGCTCAGCTCGGCCTGAAGCGCCCGCTCGATCAAGGCTTTCTTGATCCCGCGCATCACGTCCTCCACCGCCCCCGCCGTCATCGGGCCCGTCACCACCTGATCGAGCCACTGCTGCGCGCCTTCCGGCAACGCTGCTACAGGCGGCAGCGGTAACTTCTGTTTCTTCCTTGGCATAACCATTCCTTTCCGGGACTTCGTTATGCCTCAAACACAAAAATTCGGACAGGCTCGATTCCGAGCGGCCGATTGCCCTTGGTGTCAATTTCGACAAGGGAGTCTATGTAGTACGTCAATTGACACCAACTTCCGCTCAACGCCCGCCACCCAAATCTCCTTAGCAGACCCTAGCAGGTTGATGCAAAACCCAGTGAACGATCCGACCACCCGCCTGTCCTAGCCGTACCCCCGAACCCCAGGCACAGCAACGATGCGCGGCGAAGTCGATCCCCAGTCCTCGATGTTTCACTACTTCTCGGTCGAATCCC
>NZ_JAYROR010000135.1:0-53600 GCF_041911615.1 Zoogloea sp.
CGACCAGGCGCGCGTCGGGCCGCGCGAGGCGGGCGGCGGCGAGCGCGGCGAGGCTGCGCGGCGCGCTGAAGCGCTCACCGCCGGCGTGGTAGTCGAGGTCGGGGGCCGTCGCCAGGGCGTCGAGGGCGACGCGCAGCGGCGCGCGGTCGAGGGCCACGCGGGCGCGGGCGCGCGCCACCGGTAGCGCGTCGACGATCGGTCGGTAGCCGGTGCAGCGGCAAAGGTTGCCGGCCAGCGCGTCGGTCACCTGGGCGCGGTCGGCGTCGGGGTGGTTCTCGTAGAGCGCGAACAGCGCCATCGTGAAGCCCGGGGTGCAGAAGCCGCACTGGCTGCCGTGACCCTCCACCAGCGCCTGCTGCACCGGGTGCAGGCCGCCGCCGGCGAGGGACGCGAGGTCTTCGACGGTGAACAGGGCCTTGCCGTCGAGCATCGGCAGCAACAGCAGGCAGGCGTTGGCCGGCGCGAGGCGCACGCCGCCGGGGGCCTCGTCGTCGCGCTCGCCCAGCACCACGGTGCACGCGCCGCAGTCGCCTTCGTTGCAGCCTTCCTTGGTGCCCGTGGCGAGGCCGGTCTCGCGGAGGTATCGGAGAACGGTATGCGTGGGCGGCAGACCATCGATCCGGTGGATGGCTCCGCGGAAATGGAACTGGATGGGGCGCTCGATCATGGTCCGAACCCGTCTCTGCGTCGGTGCCGCGGCGGCCCGGGCCGCACGTGGCGTGCAGACCACGTTATCACAAGGCGGCGGCGCCCGCAGCGAATGCGGGGCTTGACAGCCGCCTCAGATGGGCTATACTCCGCGCCCTTCTGTGCTCCTGTTTTTTCGGGTGCGCCGGAGTGCCTTGGTGGTGAAATTGGTAGACACGCTATCTTGAGGGGGTAGTGACGCAAGTCGTGCGAGTTCGAGTCTCGCCCAAGGCACCAATAGCTGTTCCGCAGTGTTCCGAATCAGGCCGGTAAGCCCAGTAAAATCAAGGGTTCCGGCCTTTTTTGCGTTTACTCGCCGGGGCCCGGGCGCCTAGGCCGGGCAGTCGATGACCAGCACCGAGATGTCGTCGTGGGCCGGGCAGGTGTCCAGGTGGGCGGTGAGGGCGTCGCGCAGGCGCGCGATCAGGTCGGTGTCGCGCGGACAGGCGAGGGCGTCGGCGAGGCGCAATTCGCCGAAGGCTTCGCCGCCGGGGCCGGTGGCTTCGATGACGCCGTCCGACAGCAGCACGAGGCGGGCCGGGGCGGTCCAGGCGAGGGTTTCGATGGCGTCGATGCCGGCGTCGTCCCGCGACACGCCCAGAGGCAGGTTGCGCGATTCGAAGCAGCGCAGCACTTGGCCGGTGTCGTCGAGCAGGTGCACGCCGGGAATGCCGCCGACCCACACCTCGCCGCGGTGCGCGGCCTCATCGAGGCACACGAAGGCGGCGGCGACGAAGCGGCCGGCCGGCAGCGAGTTGGCGAGCACGAAGTTGATCGACTCGACCATCGTGGCGAGGCTTTCGTCCTGTTCGACGAGACGGTAGAACTCCTGAACCACCGGCAGCACGCTCACCGCGGCGGCGAGGCCGTGGCCGGTGGCGTCGGCCAGCAGCGCGAAGAGACGGCCGTCGGGCGCGCGGGCGGCGAGGATCAGGTCGCCCGAGAAGTGGGTGGCCGGCATCACGGTGTAGCGCACGCCGGCCTGGCGGATCAGGTCGGTGCGGATCTGGTGGTCGAGGATGCGGCGGGCCATCTTCGCCTCGCGTTCGTGCTCTTCGTAGTGGTGCTGGAGGATGCTGGCTTGCTCGGCGACCTTGGTTTCGTTGAGCTTGTTGGCGGTGTTGTCGCGCAGGGTTTCGACCACCGCGACGAGCTGGCCGGCGTCGTCGAAGACGGGGCCGGCGTCCACCACTAGATAACGTCGCTCGCCGCGCGCGGGCATCACGCACCAGTTCTCGGCGTGCACGCCGAAGGCCGGCGTGTCGGGGGCGTCGTGGGTGGTGTAGAGCTTGTCGATGGCGGTCCAGTCGTTGTCGGCGACGAGGTCGGCGAGGCACGGGCGCGGGCTGTCGTAGAAGGCCCGCCAATGGTCGCGGGTGCCGATCACTTCGTCCGCCCGGATGCCGGTGAGGCGCTCGCAGGCGTGGTTCCAGATCAGCACGCGTCGCTCGGCGTCGAGGACGAAGGTGGGGACCACGAGATGCGCCATCAGCGTGATGGCGAAGCTGGTGGCGTGGCCGTGGTCCGGGGCGGCGGGCTGAGGGGACATGGCGGTTCTCCGGCGAGGTCGATCGGGCGGGGGCGAGCCTGTTTACGGCGTGGCGGCGCCGATCTTTTGCCGTCGGCGGGTAAGATGGCCGTATCGTGTCCGACCGGAGTCGCCGCCATGTCCACCGATCCGCTGAACCTCGCCCTGGCGATGCCCAAGGCCGAGCTGCACCTGCACATCGAAGGCACGCTGGAGCCCGGCTTGGCCTTTGCGCTGGCGCGCCGCAACGGGGTGACGCTGCCCTACGCCGACGAGGCGGCGCTGGCGGCGGCTTACGATTTCGACAGCCTGCAGTCCTTCCTCGATCTGTACTACGCCTGTGCCGACGTGCTGCGCACGCGCGCCGATTTCCGCGACCTGATGCGCGCCTATCTGGCGCGGGCGGTGGCCGACGGGGTGGTCCATGCCGAGATCTTCTTCGATCCGCAGACCCACACGGCGCGCGGCGTTCCGTTCGAGACGGTGCTCGCCGGGCTGGAGGACGGGCTGGCCGAGGGTGCGGCGCGCTGGGGAATCAGCGGAAGGCTGATCCTGTGCTTCCTGCGTCATCTTTCCGAGGAAGCGTGTCTGGCGGCGCTGGACGAGGCGATGCCCTTCATCGGGCGCATCCACGGCTTCGGGCTGGATTCGTCCGAGCGCGGCCAGCCGCCGTCTAAGTTCGCGCGGCTGTTCGCCCGCTGCCGGGCGCTGGGCAAGCCGGTGATGGCCCACGCCGGCGAGGAAGGCCCGCCGGCTTACATCGTCGAAGCCCTCGACGTGCTCGGCGCGCAGCGCATCGACCACGGGGTGCGTGCGGTGGAGGACGCGGCGGTGCTCGCCCGGCTGGTCCGCGAGGGGGTGCCGCTCACCGTCTGTCCGCTGTCGAACACGCGGCTGTGCGTGTTTCCGACGATGGACGCGCACAGCCTGCCGCAACTGCTGGCGGCGGGCGCCAAGGTGACGATCAACAGCGACGACCCGGCGTATTTCGGCGGCTACCTGGGCGCCAACATCCGTGCGGTGCAGGCGGCCTTCGGGCTGGACGCGGCGACCTGGTACCGGCTGGCCCGCAACAGCTTCGAGGCGAGTTTCGCGACGGACGAAGAAAAAGCCGGGTGGATCGCCTGGCTCGATGCGTTCTTTGCCGCCGCCGGGGTGGCGACGGCGGCGTGAAGGCCGGCGCTCAGGCGGCGAGCGCGGCTTCGATGGCGGCCACCAGCTTGTCGGCGTCGGGCGTGGTGTCCGGCGCGAAGCGGCGCAGCACCCGGCCGTCGCGGCCGATCAGGAACTTCTCGAAATTCCACAGCACCTCCGGGGCGGCGGTGGGCTCGATCTTGTAGCCGCGGAGCATGTCTTCCATGCCCGCGCGGTCTTCGGTTGCCGGCTGGGCGGCGGTGAGGGCCGCGTACAGCGGGTGCTTGTCCGGCCCGGTGGCGACGAGCTTGCTGAACATCGGGAACTGTACGCCGAAGTTGGCGGTGCAGAAGCTGGCGATCTCGGCGTCGCTGCCCGGCTCCTGGCCGGCGAAATCGTTGGCGGGGAAGCCCAGTACCGCGAAACCCTGGTCGCGGAAGCGTTCGTGGAGCTTCTCCAGCCCTTCGTACTGCTTGGTGAGGCCGCACTTGGAGGCGACGTTGACCACCAGCAGCACCTTGCCGGCGTAGTCGGCGAGGGTGGCGGGGGTGCCGTCGATCTTCTTGAGGGGGATGGTGTAGAGGGATTGGGTCATGGGGGTCTCCTGAGGTTGGGGGCGTTGTTGTTGTCGAATGGGACGGACTCCCGGCGGGATCCGGGAGTTCCCCGCCGAAATGGAAATGCCCCGCCGGAGCGGGGCATTGCGGGGCCGGGCCTGGGTGGTTTAAACCACGCCGGCGCCATGCGCCTGCTGGTCGGCCCAGTAGCTGGAGCGGACCATGGGGCCGCAGGCGGCGTTCTTGAAGCCCATCTTGAGCGCTTCGGTCTCGAACATCTTGAAAGTGTCGGGATGCACGTAGCGCAGCACCGGCAGATGGCCGCCGGAGGGCTGCAGGTACTGGCCGATGGTGAGCATTTCGACGTCGTGGGCGCGCATGTCGCGCATGACTTCGAGGATTTCGTCGTCGGTCTCGCCGAGGCCGACCATCAGGCCGGATTTGGTGGGCACCTCGGGGTGGCGCGCCTTGAATTGCTTGAGCAGCTCGAGGGAGTAGGCGTAGTCGGCGCCCGGGCGGGCCTGCTTGTAGAGGCGCGGCACGGTTTCGAGGTTGTGGTTCATGACGTCGGGCGGGGCGGCGTCGAAGATTTCGAGGGCGATGTCCATGCGGCCGCGGAAATCCGGCACCAGCACCTCGATGGTGGTCTTGGGGCTGGCTTCGCGGGTGGCCCGGATGCAGTCGACGAAGTGCTGGGCGCCGCCGTCGCGCAGGTCGTCGCGGTCGACGCTGGTGATCACCACGTAGTTGAGGCGCATCGCCGCGATGGTCTTGGCCAGATCGCCGGGCTCGTTGGCGTTGAGCGGCTCGGGGCGGCCGTGGCCCACGTCGCAGAACGGGCAGCGGCGGGTGCAGATGTCACCCATGATCATGAAGGTGGCCGTGCCCTTGCCGAAGCATTCGTGGATGTTGGGGCAGGAGGCTTCCTCGCAGACGGTGTGCAGCTTGTGCTCGCGCAGGGTGTCCTTGATCTCGTTGAAGCGCTCGACCTCGGCACCGGCGCCGAGCTTGATGCGGATCCACTCGGGCTTTTTCAGGCGTTCGGCCGGGACGATCTTGATCGGGATGCGGGCGGTCTTTTCGGCGCCGCGCTGCTTGCGGCTGTCGGTGCTCATCGGGCTGCGTCCTTTGGTCAGGCGGTGGGGGCGACGGCGTCGGGGAAGTGCCGCTGCAGGTGGCCGAGCAGGCGTTCGGCGACGGTGTCGGGGTCTTCGGTGACGCCGAAGTCCTTGAGTTGGATGGTCTTGAGGCCACTATAGCCGCAGGGATTGATCCACGTAAATGGTGTCAAGTCCATATCGACGTTGAGGGATAGGCCGTGGTAGCTGCAGCCGTTCTTCACACGCAGGCCGAGGGCGGCGATCTTGGCGCCGTGGATGTACACGCCGGGCGCGCCGTCCTTGCGGCGGGCGTCGAGGCCGTAGTCGGCGATGCAGTCGATGAGGGCCTGTTCGAGCAGATTGACCATCTCGCGCACCTTGAGGTGGCGGCGGTGCAGGTCGAGCAGCAGGTAGGCCACCACCTGGCCGGGGCCGTGGTAGGTGATCTGGCCGCCGCGGTCGATCTTCACCAGCGGGATCGCGGTGGGGTGGATCAGGTGTTCGGGCTTGCCGGCCTGGCCCAGCGTGTAAACCGGCGGGTGCTGGACCAGCCACAGTTCGTCCGGGGTGGCGGCGTCGCGGGTGGCGGTGAATTCCTGCATCGCCCGCCAGGTGGGCTCGTAGGGGGCGACGCCGAGGCGGCGGACGATCACAGGACGACCTTCACCATCGGGTGCGACGACAGCTCGCGGTACAGGTTGTCGAGCTGCAGCTGCGAGGTGGCGTTGAGGGTGCAGGTGATTGCCAGGTAGTTGCCCTTGGACGAGGGGCGCATCTGCATCGAGCCGGGCTCGAAATCGGGGGCGTGGCGCAGCACGACCTCCAGCACCGTCTGGGCGAAGTGGTCGACCCGCGCGCCCATGATCTTGATCGGGAACTCGCAGGGAAACTCGAGCAGGGTCTGGCGTTCTTCGGTCATGGCGGGCTCCTTGGGCGGGGAAAAAGCAACGGGCGCCCACCGCATATGGGGGCGCCCGTGGCGTTTTGCTAGGCCCGGCTTACAGGTTCTTGAACCACAGGCGGATGGCGTCCCACATGCGGCCGAACCAGCCGGCCTGGGGCACCTCGTCGAGGGCGACGATCGGATAGTCGCCCACCGGCTTGCCGTCGAGGGTGAGCTGCAGGGTACCGACGGTCTGGCCCTTGGCGAGCGGTGCCATCAGCGGCTGCTGGCTGACGACGTTGGCCTTGAGCTTGGCGACGTCGCCCTTGGGCAGGGACAGCACGAAATCGTTGAGGAAGCCGGCCTTCACGATGTTCTCGCTGCCCTTCCAGACGCGGAACTCGTTCACCGCCTGGTTGGCGCTGTAGACCTTGACCGTGTCGTAGGCCAGGTAGCCCCAGTTGAGCAGCTTCTGGGATTCCTGGGCGCGCACGCTGTCGCTGGTGGTGCCGACGACGACCGACAGCAGGCGGCGGTCGTTGCGCTTGGCGGAGGCGATCAGGCAGAAGCCGGCGCTGTCGGTGTGCCCGGTCTTGACGCCGTCGACGGTCGGGTCGATGAACAGCAGGCGGTTGCGGTTGGGCTGCTTGATCTTGTTGTAGGCGTATTCCTTGATCGAGTAGATCGGGTAGAACTCGGGGAAGTCGCGGATGATCGCGGTGGCCAGGATCGACAGGTCGCGCACGGTGGTGAGGTGCGACGGGTGGGGCAGGCCGGTGGCGTTCTCGAAGTGGGTGTTCTTCATGCCCAGGCGCGCGGCTTCCTTGTTCATCAGCTGGGCGAAGGCTTCTTCGGAGCCGGCGATGGCTTCGGCCAGCGCCACGCAGGCGTCGTTGCCCGACTGGATGATCATGCCGTGGATCAGCTCATCCACCGTGACGGGCTTGAGCGGCTCGATGAACATCTTGGAGCCCGGCACCTTCCAGGCCTTCTGGGACACCGGGATGGTCTGGTCGAGGGCGAGGGTCTTGTTCTTGATGGCGGCGAAGGTGAGGTAGGCGGTCATCAGCTTGGTGAGCGAGGCCGGCTCGATCTGCTGATCGGGCTTCTCGGCGGTGAGCAGCTGGCCGGAGCCGACGTCGAGGAGCAGCCAGGCCTTGGCGGCGACCGGCGGAGGCGTCATCTGGGCGAAAGCGAGCGCCGGGACGAGCAGCAGGAACAGGATGATGCGATGCAGCATGGTGGGGGCCAGAGCGGTAAAACCGCGATTATAGTCACGCTGGCGCCGCCGTTCGCCCTGGAATTTTCGCTTTCGACGGGAACTCCCGGCGGCCCGCCGGGTCTCCCTTGCTGCAATGCAACCCCTTCGTCGAACGCTCTCTCGCCTGCTCTCCCTGACGCTCGCCTGCCTCGTGCTGGTGTGGGCGGGGGCCGCTAGTGCCGAGGAGGCTTACGACTCCGCCACTGAGCTGGTCGAGCAGGTGCAGTTCGACCAGCTGACGGCCCTCGACAACGGCATCGACGGTCCCCACGACTGTCCGGCCTTCGTCAGCAGCTTTGCGCTGCCGACGCGGGTGCTGCTGGAGATGCGGGCCGAAACGCCATTGCCGCGTTTCCGCTCGGTGCTGCCACAGCCCACCTCGCCGCCTCCCAGGCGCGTCTGATTCCCGCCTGATCCCCCGCTGGGCGCTCCTGCGTCGGCCTTCGTGGCCGCCGTCGGGCGCGCGGCTCCGTGTTTCCGTGCATTGAAAGCGGCGCGCCCGGCGCGTCGAAGGAATCCCATGTCTACGAAATTGGTTCTGGCCGTCGCCCTCGCGGTGGCGGCCGCCCCGTCCCTGGCCGCGCCTGTCGCGCCGGCCGGCACCCCCGCCGTGCGTCCGGCGCAGGCGCTGGCCACGCCCGTTTATTCCCTGTCCGCGCTGCGCGCGCTGGCCCGCGACGGGCATCCGGCCCTCGCGGCGGCGGCGGCCCAGGTGGATGCCAGCCGCGCCCAGGTGATCGGCGCCGGCGCCTATCCCAATCCCGAGGTCGAATTTCTCGCCGGCCGCACCCAGGCCCGCGTGCCGGGGGCCGTCGCCGGCGGCGCCCAGAACCTCAGCGTGCAGCAGCGCCTCGACAACCCGTGGCAGCGCGAGGCGCGCATCGCCGCCGCGCAGTCGGGGCTGGAGGCGCGTCAGGCCGAGCGCCGCGGCTTCGAGTCCGACCTGCTGGCGCGCTTGGAGCAGCGCTTCTTCGAGATGCTGCGTCGTCAGGCCGAAGAGCGCGCGACGCGGGAGGATCTGCTCCTGGCCGAGCAGATTCGTGCCAAGGTGGCGGTGCGCGTCGATACCGGCGAGGCGCCGCGCTACGAGCTCATCAAGGCCGACACCGAGTTGCTCAACGCCCAGAAGGCCGCCGAGAGCGCGGCCCTGCGCGTCGCCCAGGCCCGCGCGGCCCTGCGCGCCGTGGTGGGGCCGGCCCTGGGCGGTCAGTTCCAGCTCGAAGGCACCCTGGCCGGCTCGGTGAGCGTGCCGCCGCTCGACCTGCTGCGCGACGAGCTGCGCGCGCGCAACCCCGAACTGCGCCGCAGCGAGGCCGAGGTGCGCCGCGCCGAGCGCCAGCTCGAACTGGAGCGCCTGCGCCGCCAGCCCGATGTGGCGTTGAAGTTCTCCGAAGATCGCGACCACGAGCTGCGCGACACCCGCGTCGGTGTCGTGGTGACGGTGCCGGTGTGGGATCGGCGCCAGGGGCCGGTCGCCGAGGCCGGCGCCCTGCTGGCCAAGAGCCGCAGCGAGCAGGCCGGCCAGATGCTGGTGCTCGAACAGGCGCTGGAGACCGCCTACCGCCAGTACGAGATCGCCAGCACCCAGGTCAGCGCCCTCGAGAACGGCATCCTGCGCGAGGCCGAGGCCGCGCTGCGGGTGGCCGAGGCTGCCTACCGCTTCGGCGAGCGCGGCATTCTCGACTACCTGGACGCCCAGCGGGTCTTCCGTGCCGCCCGCAACGAACTCATCGCCGCCCGCTACGAACTGCAGCTGGCCGTCATCGAAATCGAGCGCCTGCGCGCCGCCAACCTCGAGGATTCGCAATGAAATCCGCTCCCTCCCGTCTGCTGACCCTCGTGCTGTGCGCCGCCGTGCTGGCGGCCTGTGGCAAGGCCAAGGTCGAATCCCCCGCCCCGGCCAAGCCGGACCCGGCCCGCATCGAACCGGGCGACGCCCTCAGGGCGCAGCTCAAGGTGGCGCCACTGGCGCTGGCGCCGGTGACGGATTCGCTGCGGGTGGCCGGCCGCATCGCCTTCGACGAGCAGCGCCTGGCGCGCATCGGCGCCACCGTGACCGGCCGCGTGGCCGACCTGCACGCGCAACTGGGCGACGAGGTGAGGCCGGGCTCGGTGCTGGCGGTGATCCACAGCACCGAGCTGACCACCGCCCAGCTCGCCTACCTCAAGTCGCGCACCACCGCCGAGCTCAACCGTCGCGCGGTGGAGCGCGCCCGGGTGCTGGTGCAGAACGACGTGATCGGCACCGCCGAGCTGCAGCGCCGCGAGACCGAACTGGCGCTGGCCGAGGCCGAGCGCAAGGCGGCGGCCGACCAGCTGCGGGTGCTGGGCCTGTCGGACAAGGCCATCGAGGCGCTGGGGCGCAACGGGGCGATCTCGTCCACCACGCCGGTGGCCGCCACCCTCAGCGGGGTGGTGGTGGAGCGCAAGGTGACGCCGGGCCAGGTGGTGCAGCCGTCCGACGCGCTGTTCACGGTGGCCGATCTGTCGCGCCTGTGGGCCGTGGCCCAGGTGCCGGAGGAGCAGTCCGGTCAGGCCCGGGTGGGCCAGAGCGTCACGGTGGAAGTGCCCGCGCTCGATGGCGAGCGGGTGTCCGGCAAGGTCATCTACGTGGGGCAGATCGTGAACCCGCAGACGCGCACGGTGCTGGTGCGGATCGCGCTGGACAACACCGATGGCCGCCTCAAGCCCGACATGCTGGCGACCATGCTGATCGAGGGTAAGCCGAAAGATCAGTTGGTGGTGCCGGCCAGCGCGGTGGTCCGCGAGGACAACACCGATTACGTGTTCGTGGCCGAGGACGAGGCGGCCGGTCGCTACCGGCTCACCAAGGTGGCGCTGGGGCCCGAGACCCGCGGGCAGCGCCCGGTGCTGGACACCGCGGTGAAGCCGGGGAGCCGGGTGGTGGTGGAGGGCGCCTTCCACCTGAACAACGAACGCCGACGCATTCTGCTGGGGGGTTGAGCGATGATCGAATCCCTCATTCGCGGCGCGCTCAAGCAGCGCGTCGTGCTGCTGGTGGTGGCCGTCGCCTTGCTGGTGGCGGGCCTTCTGGCGGTCAAGAAGCTGTCGGTGGACGCCTTTCCCGATGTGACCAACGTGCAGGTGCAGGTGGCCACTGAGGCGCCGGGGCGCTCGCCGGAGGAGGTGGAGCGCTTCGTCACCGTGCCGGTGGAGATCGCGATGACTGGCCTGCCGGGCCTCACCGAGATGCGCTCCCTCAACCGTAACGGCATCTCCATCGTCACGCTGGTGTTCACCGACAAGACCGACGTGTTCTTCGCCCGCCAGCTGGTGATGGAGCGGCTCATCGAGGTGATGGGGCGGATGCCCGCCGGCGTGGCGCCGGTGCTCGGCCCGGTGACCACCGGCCTGGGCGAGGTGTTCCAGTACACGCTGGAGCACCCGGACGACCGGGGGGCCGACGGCAAGCTCAAGCAGCTCACCGAGGCCGAGCTCATCGAGCGGCGCACCGTGCAGGACTGGGTGGTGCGTCCGCTGCTGCGCTCGGTGGCGGGCGTGGCGGAGATCAACTCCCAGGGCGGCTTCGCCAAGCAGTACCAGGTGAAGGTGAATCCCGACCGGCTGCGCTACTACCAGCTCACCGCCCACGAGGTGTATCGCGCGCTGGCGGCCAACAACGCCAACTCGGGCGGCGGCGTGCTGCCCCTGTATGCCGAGCAGCTCATCATCCGCGGCCAGGGCCTGATCCGCAGCGTCGAGGACATCAGCCTCATCGTCGTCAAGGAGGTGGGCGGCACGCCGGTCTACGTGCGCGACGTGGCCGAGGTGGACCTGGGCGCCGAATCGCGCCAGGGCGCCATCCTGAAGAACGGCGAGACCGAGGCGGTGGCAGGCATCGTGCAGATGATCCGCGGCGGCAACGCGCGGGAGATCGTCGAGCGCCTGAAGCTCAAGGTGGCCGAGATCAACCAGAAGCAGATGCTCCCAGGCGGGCTGCAGATCGTGCCCTTCTACGACCGCACCGACCTCGTCAATGCGGCGATGTTCACCGTCGGCAAGGTGCTGGCGGAGGGCATCCTGCTGGTGATCGTGGTGCTGTTCGTGTTCCTGGGCGACGTGCGCTCGTCGCTGATCGTGGTGGCGAACCTGATCCTCACGCCGCTGCTCACCTTCATGGTGATGAACCGCTACGGGATTTCGGCCAACCTGATGTCCCTGGGCGGTCTGGCGATCGCCATCGGCCTGATGGTGGACGGCGCCGTGGTGGTGGTGGAGAACGCCTTCGTGCGCCTGGGCGAGCGCGCCCGGAGCGGCGAGTCGGCGGTGCGCATCATCTTCGACGCGGCGTCCGAGGTGGGCAAGCCGGTGCTGTTCGGGGTGGGCATCATCATCCTGGTGTTCATGCCGCTGCTGTCGCTGGAGGGCATGGAGGGCAAGATGTTCGCGCCCCTGGCGCTGACCATCGGCATCGCCCTCACGCTGTCGCTGCTGCTCTCCTTCACCCTGACGCCGGTGCTGTGCTCCTACCTGCTCAAGGGCGGCGACGAGCACGACACGCGGGTGGTGGCCCTGCTCAAGCGGCCTTACCTGCACCTGCTCGACAAGGCCCTGGCCCATCCCAAGGCCACCACGCTGGCGGCGGTGGGCGCGTTTGTCGCGAGCCTGGCGGTGGTGCCGCTGCTCGGCAAGTCGTTCATCCCGACGATGCAGGAAGGCGCGCTGACGCCGGTGATCGTACGGGCGCCGAACATCTCCCTGGACGAGTCGATCAAGATGGAGTTCGAGGCGCTCAAGCGCATCATGGAAGTGCCCGGCGTGAAGATGGTGGTGTCGCGCCTGGGACGCGGCGAATCGGCCTCCGACCCGGGCCAGCCCCACGAGTCCGATCCCATCGTGTCGCTCCAGCCGAAGGACGCGTGGCCCGACGGGTGGACCCAGGACGACATCGCCAACGAGATGCGCGAGCGCCTCAAGAGCCTGCCCGGCGTGGAGCTTGCGATTTCCCAGCCCATCGCGGCGCGGGTGGACGAGATGGTGTCCGGCGTGCGCTCCCAGGTGGCGATCAAGCTGTTCGGCGACGATCTGGATACCCTGCGCGCGGTGGGCGAAGACATCTCGCGGGTGCTCACCTCCGTGCCCGGCGCCACCGACCTGCGGGTCGAGCGGGTGTCCGGCCAGAGCTACCTCAACATCCAGATCGACCGCGCCGCGATCGCCCGCCACGGCATCAACGTGGAGGACGTGAACGAGCTGATCGAGATGGCGGTGGGCGGCAGGGTGGCCACCGAAGTGTACGAGGGCGAGCGGCGCTTCCAGCTGCTGCTGCGCTACCCGGCGATGTACCGCAACAACGCCGAGGCGATCGGCAACATCGTGCTGCGCTCGCCCAACGGCGCCGTGGTGCCGCTCCACGACGTGGCGCGCATCGAGGTGCTGGACGGCCCGGCGCAGATTTCCCGCGAGTCCGGCAAGCGCCGGCTGGTGATCGGCGCCAACGTGCAGGGGCGCGACCTCGGCAGCTTCGTGGCCGACGCCCAGGCGCGCCTCGCCAGCGAGGTGACGCTGCCGGAGGGCTATTACCTGCAGTGGGGCGGACAGTTCGAGAACATGGAGCGGGCCATGACGCGCTTGGCGGTGATCGTGCCGATCACCGTGCTGGCGATCTTCTTCCTGCTGTTCGTGCTGTTCAACTCGGCGCGCTACGCCGGCCTGATCATCACCGTGCTGCCGCTGGCGTCGATCGGCGGGCTGTTCGGGCTGCTGGTGGCGGGCGAATACCTGTCGGTGCCGGCGGCGGTCGGCTTCATCAACCTGTGGGGCATCGCGGTGCTCAACGGGGTGGTGCTGGTGTCCTGCGTGCGTCAGCTGCAGGCGGCCGGGATGAGCCAGGCCGAGGCAGTGCGCGAGGGCTGCCGCCAGCGCTTCCGCCCGGTGATGATGACCGCCAGCGTGGCGCTGCTGGCATTGATCCCGATGCTGTTTTCGACCGGCCCGGGCTCGGAAGTGACCCGTCCGCTGGCAGTGGTGGTGATCGGCGGCCTGGTCAGCTCGACCGCCCTGACGCTGCTGGTGCTGCCGGTGCTGTACCGCTGGTTCGAGGAAAAGGAGATCGAGGCATGAAGGAAATCAAGGCGGTCGTCCGCCCCCAGAAACTGCCCCGTCTGCGCGAGGTGCTGCGGGCCTACCCCGGTTTTCCCGGGATGACCATCACCCGCGCGGTGGGCTGCGGCGCCACCGCGCGCCACATCCCCAGCACGATCAAGGAGGAGCTGACCGATTTCTCCGACAAGGTGCGCATCGACATCGTCTCGCCGGACGACCTCGTCGATGCGCTGGTCGAGCTGATCGTCCAGGTGGCCAGCACCGGCCAGACCGGCGACGGCCTGGTGTGGGTGACCGACATCCAGCGCGCGGTGTTCATCCGCCGCACGCTGGATGGCGGGGCTCCGGGGGGTTAGAGCTCGAGGCTGAAGGAAATCCAGCCCATCGTGGCGGCCGGGTTGACCGGCTTGCCCAGATGGGCGGGCAGACACTGCTCGGAGCGATCGGTGATCTCCTGGTGGCGGCTGCCCAGGTTGATGCCGTTCACCGCCACCTCGGCCCGTCGCCCGTCGAGGCGGAAGGCCCGGGCGATGCGCAGGTCGCCGGTGGTGTAGGCGCGGGCGGCGTAGTCGCAGCCCGGCACGTAGCCGTAACCGCCGGCCAGCGGGCCCATGCGCAGCAGGCTGGCGGTGCTCGACCAGCCGTTGGCGTAGCTCTGCAGCCAGGTCAGGCTGGCGCTGTAGGGCGCGGTGCGCTTGAGAATTTCCGGATCGTCGCTGCGCCGGTCGATGAGGGTGTGGCTGAGCAGGATTTCGGTGCCGCTGCGCGGCTTGGCGCGGAGCTGGTATTCGATGCCGCGCAGCTCGACCGGCGAGTCGAGGTTGATGAACTGGCTGCTCGGCAGCGGCAGGATCGCGCTGCCGGCCGGCACGGTGCGGCGGATCACGAAATTGGTGATGCGCTCGTTGAAGATGCGCACGTCGAGCGTCGAATCGAGGGCCTGGAAACGTCCCAGGTAGCCGATCTCGACAGTGTCGACGCGCGGCACCCGCAGCTCGGGGTTGGGCTGGTAGGGCCACGCCAGCAGGGTGTTGGGCTTGGCCGGGTCGTAGGCGCGCACGTCGCTGTAGAGCTCGAAAAGGTTGCGCTGCTGCCAGGCGCGGGCGTAACCGGCGCGGAAGGTGTCGCGCGGGCCGGCCTGCCAGTTCACGAAGACGCGCGGAATGAACTGCGGCACCAACGGGCCGTTCTTTTCGAGCAGTCCGCCCAGGTTGAGCTGCCAGTCGGGGGTGAGGCGCCAGTCGAGGTTCGAGAAGGCCCGGTGCATTTCCGCCACCGGCGGCGTCCCGCCCACGAACAGGAAGGGCGCGTGGGCCTCGTCGCGTCGGGTTTCGAGCCCCCACACCAGCCGCGCCTGGGGCGCCAGGGCGAAACGGTGCTGCAGCTCGACGTTGGTGCGACTGGCGGACCGGTTGCGGTCGAGGGGCACCGCCGGGTAGGTGGGGGGCGCCGAGGCGAGCCAGCGGTCGTGGCCGACCTCGTGGTTGCGGTACAGGCTCACCAGCCATTCCTCGTCGTCGCTGATGGTGCGGCGCCAGGTGAGGTGCAGGGTGCTGTCTTCGGCCGTGGCGCTGCGCTCGGCGTTGTTGCCGAAGGTCGAGTCGGGGTAGCCCAGGTCGCGGCTGATGTGGCTGTAGCCGGCCCGCAGCGTCAATTCGTCGCGGGCGTTCAGGCGGTAATCGCTGCGCAGGCTCAGGGTGCGGTTGTCGCGGCTGTCGCGCAGGCTGCCGAAGCCGCTGTCGCGGGTGCGCGCCGCCGAGATGCGGACGCCGAGCCCGTCGCCGCCGCCGCTCCAGCTGGTGTGCAGGTCGGCCAGCCCGTGGCTGCCGAGATTGGTCTGCGCCGTGGCGCCATGATCCTGGTGGCTGTGACGGGTGATGATGTTGATGACGCCCAGGAAGGCGTTGGCGCCGTAGGCGTTGGAATTGGTGCCGCGCACCACTTCGATGCGCTCGATTTCCTGCAGCGTCAGCGGCAGGGCCGACCAGTCGACGCCGCCGAAGGCGCTCGGGGCATAGACCGACCGGCCGTCGATGAGCACCTGGATCTCGGTCGGGTAATCGCTGCCCAGGCCGTGGTAGGTGACCCACTGGGCGTGGCCGCGCTCCTGGCCGATCTGCATGCCCGGCACCAGCCGCAGCAGGCGGGCCACGTCGCGGTAGCCGGTGGCGCGGATGAAGTCGCGGTCGAGGATGGTGACCGCGCCGGGGGCTTCGTTGAGCGCCTGGGGCAGGCGCGAGGCCGACAACACGGTGGGCAGCTCTTCGAAGAACAGCCTTTCGCCGCTCTCGCTGGCCGACCCGGCGTCGCCAGCGATACCAGGCAGGGAGAACAGGGCGGTGAAGGTGAAGAGCAGGAACCGACGTGACGACGGCAGGGACATCGGGCTTTATCGTTGTTATGACCGGTACGGGAGGCTGCCGCGCCGGCACCGCCCCGATTTTCCCGATTATAAACAGCCTCTCCCGCCCCGAGCGTGGTAAATCGTGACGCCCGTCGTGAGCCTTGTCCTGGTCGCGGAAAGAGAACGGCGCCCCGTCGGGCGCCGATTCGTTTTAAGGTGTTCAGTCGAGCCGCAGGGGCACGAAGATGCGGTTGCCGCCGCGCTGGACGAGGAGCGCGAAGCGATTGCCGGCGCCGTCGAGCTGCTTGCGGAACTGTTCGATGCCGCTGATCGACTGGTTGTTCACCCCGACGATCACATCGCCGGCCTGCAGTCCGGCGCGCGCCGCCGGCCCGCTCACCCCGTCCACCACCACCCCACCGGGCACGCCGAGGCGCGCCGCCTCCTGGGCGGTGAGGGCTCGTCCGGTGAGGCCGAGCTTGCCGCTGGCGGCTTCGTTCTTGCGTTCGGGGCTGGCCGCGGCGGCCAGCTTCTCGGTGCTCTGCTCGCCGAGGGTGACGTTCACCTCGCGGGCCTTGCGGTCGCGCCAGATCGACAGGCGCACCACCGAGCCGGGACGCTGGTCGCCGATGATGCGCGGCAGGTCGGCGGAGCTGTCGATCTTTTGGCCATTCACGCCGAGCACCACGTCGCCGCTCTGCAGCCCGGCCTTTTCGGCGGGCGAGCCGGGCTCGACGTTGGCGATCAGCGCGCCGCCGGGCTTGTCGAGGCCGAAGTTCTGGGCCAGGTCGGCATCGAGCCCCTGGATCGCGACGCCCAGCCGCCCGCGCGAGACCTTGCCGTACTTCTGGAGCTGGTCCTTGACCTTCATCGCCACGTCGATCGGGATCGCGAACGAGATGCCCATGAAGCCGCCGGAGCGCGAGTAGATCTGCGAGTTGATGCCGATCACCTCGCCCGCCAGGTTGAACAGCGGGCCGCCCGAATTGCCCGGGTTGATCGCCACGTCGGTCTGGATGAAGGGCACGTAGTTCTCGTCGGGCAGGCGGCGCGCCTTGGCGCTGATGATGCCGGCGGTCACGGTGTTCTCGAACCCGAACGGCGAGCCCATCGCGACCACCCACTCGCCCACCTTGCTGTGCTCGGCGTCGCCGGTGCGCACCGCCGGCAGGCCGGTGGCGTTGATCTTGAGCAGCGCCACGTCGGTGCGCTTGTCCACGCCCACCACCTTGGCCTTGAACTCGCGCTTGTCGGTGAGGCGCACGGTGACTTCGTTGGCGCCATCCACCACGTGGGCGTTGGTCAGCACGAAGCCGTCGGCACTGACGATGAAGCCGGAGCCGACGCCCTGCTGGATCTGCTCCGGCGAGCGTCCGCCGCCTCCGCCGGGCATGCCCGGCACCGGTACGCCGAAGCGGCGCAGGAAGTCGTAGAACGGATCGCCGGCGAAGGGGTCGTCGCCGTTGCCGCCACCACCGCGGGTGAGCCGCTGGGTGGTGCTGATGTTCACCACCGCCGGTCCGACCTGTTCGACCAGCGCGGAGAAATCCGGCAGCCCGTAGCGTCCGGCGGGCGCGGCCGGGGCGACGGCCGGCGCCACCGCGGGAGCCGGCGTCGCGGCGTGGGAGGGCGAGATCGCGCCGCCTTCCTGCAGGCAGCCGGCAAGGGCCAGGGCGATCGCGGAGGCGACGAGGGTCGAGCGGACAACGGCAGGTTTCATGCGTGGCTCCTGAATTGGCACGGGACTATGGACGACGCGGGCGGCGGCCTGTTCCCGGTTCGAACAAAGGCTTACAAAAGCGCAGCGGCCGGGCACCCCGGTGATGTGCCTGAAAATGGGGGCGCGACGCCGGATTTCCAGTCCTGGCACCGCGATCTTCATTATCCACTTCCCATTTCATGGGTCCGATGTATAGTTAATCACTATCGTTCTCGCCGGGGGTGACCCATGACGCTTACCGATCTCCGCTATCTCGTCGCACTGGCCCGCGAACGGCATTTCGGGCACGCCGCGGAGCGCTGCAACGTCAGTCAGCCGACCCTGTCGGTCGCCATCAAGAAGCTCGAGGACGAGCTCGCGGTGACGCTCTTCGAGCGCAGCGCCGCCGATGTGAAGATCACCGACATCGGTGCGCGCATCGTCGCCCAGGCCGAGAAGGTGCTCCTCGAGGCCGGCCAGATCAAGGAACTCGCCACCGCCGGCCGCGACCCGCTGTCCGGCCCGCTCAAGCTCGGCGTGATCTACACCATCGGGCCCTACCTGCTGCCGCACCTCATTCCCCGCGTGCATCAGGCGGCGCCGTCGATGCCGCTGCTGATCCAGGAGAACTACACCGCGCGGCTGGCCGAATCGCTCAAGCGCGGCGATCTGGACGTGATCGTCATCGCGCTGCCCTTCGAGGAGCCGGGCATCGTCACCCAGGCGGTGTACGACGAGCCCTTCCGGGTGCTGATGCCCGCCGGCCACGCCTGGGAGCAGGAGGCGGCGATTCCCGCCAAGCGCCTGGCCGAGGAGCAACTGCTGCTGCTCGGCGCCGGCAACTGCTTCCGCGACCAGGTGCTGGAAGTCTGCCCCCTGTGCCGCCCCGGCGAGGGCCTGCAGCGCACCCTCGAGGGCAGTTCGCTGGAGACGATCCGTCACATGGTGGCCACCGGTGCCGGGGTGACGGTGCTGCCGAGTACCGCCGCGGCCCCGATTCCGGGCGGCAACCCGATGCTGACGGTGCGTCCCTTCGAGGCGCCCGAGCCGTCCCGCCGCATCGCGCTGGCGTGGCGCGTCACCTACCCGCGCAGCGGCGCCATCGACGTGATCCGCCAGGCGATCCTCGCCAGCCCCCTCGACGGCGTGCGGCCGGTGCGCTGAGTCGTCCTGCGCCGGCCGGTGCGGCGCTCAGGCGCTGGTGCGCCAGCAGCCCGCCTCGGTGACCAGCCAGTCCATCGGCTGGTCGTGGGGCTGCGGCCAGCAGGTGTCGGCGCGGGCCAGCTCGAAGGCCACGCCCACGGTGGGCGGGGCCGGGTCGAGGGCGGCAAGCGTGCGGTCGAAGTAGCCGCCGCCGTAGCCAAGGCGGTAGCCGGCCGCGTCGAAGGCATTGAGCGGCACGAGGATCAGGTCGGGGGCGAGGCGTTCGTCGCCGCCGGGGATCGGGATGCCGTGATGGTCGGTGGCCATCGGCGCGTCGGGCGTCCAGCGCAGGAAGCCCATCGGCTGCGCCGGGTTCAGCACCACCGGCAGCGCTGCCTGCCGCGCCGGCTCGGCGGCCAGCCAGCGACGCACCCACGGCACCAGGTCGGCCTCGCCGCGCCAGGGCCAGCAGAAGGCCAGCCGCATCGGGGCGAGGCGGGCCACGAGCGCGTCGAGTTGCGTCTCGATCCGCGCCGTGAGGGCCGCGCGGGTCGTCGGGGGCAGCGCTTCGCGGGCGGCGATGCGGGCGTTGCGAAGGTTTTTGCGCAGGGTGGCGATTTCGCTGCCGGATCGGGCCGGCGAGGCGGGGAAGGGCGAGGTCACTGTGCTATTCTCCGGCGGCATTTTGGCGAGACGTAGAGCAATGAAGAATAGCGCGTGGGCCGTTCTGGCGGCAGTGTTGTGGATGGCCATGCCGGCCGGCGGCGATCCCGGCGACGAGCGGATCCTGCTGGCCAAGGACGCGGCCCGGGGCGGTGATCGCGGCCGTCTGGCCCAGCTGGCCCCGCCGACCGGACACGTCCTCGACCTCTATCCCGAATACTGGGCGCTGTCCAACATGCTGGCCCGCCCTAACGACGTCGATTACGCCCGCATCCGCGACTTCCTGCAGCGCTACCCGGGCAGCTGGCCGGCCGAGAAACTGCGTGCCGACTGGTTGCGCTTCATGGGCAAGCGCGGCGATTTCGGCCCCTTCGTCGCCGAGTTCGACAAGCTCGAGCAGCCCGAGCAGGATCTCAAGTGCTACTACAGTCAGGCCCGCCTCGCGAGCGGCGACCCCGACGTGCTGGCCGAAGTGCGCCCGCTGTGGTTCTCGCTGGTGGATACGCCGGAGGCCTGCGTGCCGGTGCTGCAGGCGCTGGTCCGGGAGGCGATGGTGAGCCCCGACGAGATGTGGGGCCGCGTGCGCCGGCTGATGGAAGCCAAGCGCGTCACCGGCGCCCGCGCCGTGGCGAGCTGGCTGCCCGCCGACCAGCAGCCGGGCCCCGCCGATCTCGACAAGGCGGCCGCCAATCCGTCCACCTGGCTCGACCGCATGCCGATCAACTTCTCGGCCAGCCGTGCCGGACGCGAGCTGGCGCTGATGGCCCTGGCCCGACTCGCCCGCGACGACCCGCAGGGCGCCTACGCGCGCTATCTCGGCATCAACGAACGTCTCTCCGCCGCGGAGCGCGGCTACGTGCTCGGCCAGATCGGCTGGCAGGCCGCCACCAAGCTGATGCCCGACGCCAACACCTGGTTCCGGATGGCCGGCGACACCCCGATGTCCGAAGACCAGGCCGCCTGGCGGGTGCGGGCCGCCCTGCGCGCCGGCGACTGGAAGGCCGTCAAGGGCGCCGTCGAGGCCATGTCCGCCGAGCAGCGCAGCCAGCCCGACTGGACCTACTGGCTCGGCCGCGCCCAGCAGGCGCTGGGCAACCGCGAGGCGGCCCGCAAGGCGTTCGAGCGCATCGCCGGGCATCCCACCTTCTACGCGATCCTCGCCGACGAGGAGCTCGGCCGCAGCTTCACGCTGCCCCGGAAGGCGCGGCCGATCAGCACCGAGGAATTCGACCAGACCCGCAACGCCCCCGGCATCCAGCGCGCCGTGGCCCTGTTCCGCCTCGATCTGCGCACCGAGGGCACCCGCGAGTGGAACTGGGCGCTGCGCAATCGCGACGACCGCTTCTTGCTGGCCGCCGCCCAGCTCGCCCAGCAGCTCGGCATCTACGACCGCGCCATCAACGCCGCCGACAAGACCCGCAACGAGCACGACTACAGCCTGCGCTACCTCGCCCCCTACCGCGAGCGCATCGAGCCCAACGCGAAGAGTCGCGACCTCGACACCGGCTGGGTGTACGGCCTGATGCGCCAGGAGAGCCGCTTCGTCACCGCCGCCCGCTCGGGCGTCGGCGCCCAGGGGCTGATGCAGATCATGCCGGCCACCGGCAAGTGGGTCGCCGGCAAGCTCGGCATGAGCGGCTACAACGTCGGCTGGCTGCAGGACCCGGATACCAACGTGATGCTCGGCACCACCTACATGCGGATGGTGCTCGAAGGCCTCGACAACCACCCGGTGCTCGCCTCCGCCGCCTACAACGCCGGCCCCGGCCGCGCCAAGCGCTGGAAGGACGCCAAGCCCCTCGAGGGCGCGATCTACGCGGAGAGCATCCCCTTCAACGAAACCCGTGACTACGTGAAGAAGGTGATGGCCAACTCCATCGTCTATTCCGCGCTCCTCGACGGCCGCGCGCCGTCGCTCAAGGCGCGCCTCGGCACCATCGCGGCGAGCGACGGCAGCCTTTCTGGCGTCGGCAGCGCCGCGCCCGGGGCAGGGCTCGACACGCCATCGGCGGGGGCCGGCTCGGGCGAGTGAGCCGCGCCGGGGAATTCCGCGCCGCTTTGCCGATCCATGTCGTGCATGACTGAACTTTCCGGAGCCCGCCCATGAATACGCCCAGCAAGATCCTCGTCGTCGGTGGCAGCGGTTTCGTCGGCACCGCCGTCGCCAGCCGTCTGACCCGCGACGGGGCGCGCCTTGTAGTGCCGACCCGCCGCCGCGAACGCGCCCGCCACCTGCTCACCCTGCCCGCCATCGAACTGGTCGAGGCCGACGTCTTCGATCCGCCGACCCTGGCACGCCTGATGGACGGCGTCGACGCGGTGGTCAGCCTGGTCGGCGTGCTCCATTCCCGTCCCGGCGCGCCGTGGGGGCCCGATTTCGCGCGCGCCCACGTCGAACTGCCGACGCGTCTCGTCACCGCCGCCCAGGCGGCGGGCGTGCGCCGGCTGGTGCACGTGAGCGCCCTGGGCGCCGACGCCGCGGGCCCGTCCGAGTATCAGCGCTCGAAGGCCGCCGGCGAAGCCGCGATCCGCGCCGCCGGCACCGGGCTGGCGTGGACGATCCTGCGACCGTCGGTGATCTTCGGTCCCGGCGACAGCTTTCTCAACCTCTTCGCCGGGCTGGTGAAGCGCTTTCCGCTGCTGCCCTTGGGCGGGGCCACGGCGCGCTTCCAGCCGGTGTTCGTCGGTGACGTGGCCGACGTGGTGGCCGCATCCCTGGTCCGCCCGGACGCTGTCGGCCAGACCTTCGAGCTCGCCGGCCCGCGGGTCTACACCCTGCGCGAGCTGGTCGAATACGTCGGCCGGGTCAGCGGCCACCCCTGCCCGGTGATTCCGTTGCCCGAAAGCCTGGCGATGTTCCAGGCGACGCTGCTCGAATGCCTGCCGGGCCCGTTGATGAGCCGCGACAACGTGCGTTCGATGCGTGCCGACAACGTCGCGGCGGGGGTTGCGCAGCCCTGGGGCCGCGTGCCGACGCCCCTCGAGGCCGTCGCGCCGGCCTACCTCGGCACCGCCAACAAGCGCGCTCGCCTCGCCGCCGGGCTGCTGCGCCGCGATTGACGATGAAGACCTACTGCGTGGGCGGCGCGATCCGCGACGAACTGCTCGGCCTGCCGGTCAAGGATCGCGACTGGGTCGTCGTCGGCGCGACCCCGGAAGCCCTGGTCGCCGAAGGCTACAAGCCGGTCGGCAAGGATTTTCCGGTCTTCCTGCATCCGCGCACCCACGAGGAATACGCGCTGGCGCGCACCGAACGCAAGACCGCGCCGGGCTACGCCGGCTTCGTGTTTCACACCGATCCGTCGGTGACGCTCGAAGAAGACCTCGCCCGCCGCGATCTCACCATCAACGCCATTGCCCGCGACGCCGAAGGCGGCCTCGTCGACCCCTACGGCGGCCAGCGCGACCTCGCTGCGCGGGTGTTCCGCCACGTCAGCCCGGCCTTCGCAGAGGACCCGGTGCGCATCCTGCGCCTCGCCCGCTTCGCCGCCCGCTTCGCCGACTTCCGCGTGGCGCCCGAAACCCTCGCGCTGATGCGTGGCATGGTCGCCGCCGGCGAAGTGGACGCGCTGGTGCCCGAGCGGGTCTGGCAGGAGATCGCCCGCGGCCTGATGG
Organism: Zoogloea sp.; assembly: GCF_041911615.1. Taxonomy (GTDB): domain Bacteria; phylum Pseudomonadota; class Gammaproteobacteria; order Burkholderiales; family Rhodocyclaceae; genus Zoogloea. The sequence goes on from NZ_JAYROR010000135.1 coordinate 22,681, forward strand.
AGGCTCGCCCGTCGCGGATGATCGAGGTGTTGCGCGACAGCGGCGCCCTGGCGCGCCTGCTGCCGGAGGTGGAGCGCCTGTTCGGCGTGCCCCAGCCTGCCGTCCATCACCCCGAGGTGGACTGCGGGCTGCACCTGCTGATGGTGCTCGACGTGGCCGCCGCCAGCGCCCAGCCGCTGCCGGTGCGGCTCGCCTGCCTGCTCCACGACCTCGGCAAGGGCGTCACCCCGGCCCACCTGCTGCCCCACCACCATGGCCATGAAGCCGCCGGCGAGGCGCTGGTGCGGGCGGTCTGCGAGCGTCTCAAGTGCCCGGCCGACTGCCGCGACCTGGCGCTGATGGTGGCCCGCGAACACGGAATCGTCCATCGCGCCCTCGAACTGCGGGCCGCCACTGCGGTGAAACTCGTCGAGCGGTGCGACGGCCTGCGTCGGCCCGAGCGTTTCGCGGCGATGCTTGACGCCTGCGCCTGCGATCACCGGGGCCGTGGTGGCCGCGCGGATCGGCCCTACCCGCCGCGCGAGCGCCTGCTCGCGGTGCTCGAGGCCGTGCGCGGCGTCGACGCCGGGGCCATCGCCCGGGGCGTAACCGACAAGTCGCGGATTCCCGCCGAAGTGCATGCCGCCCGGGTGGCCGCGGTGCGGGCGCTGGGTCTGGTGGGTGACACGATTGTTGACAATCCCATGCCCGCAGCCGGGCAGTAGTCCCGCGTCCGGGGAGGCGGCGAGGGGCATACAATCCCGCCCAGCCATGTTCCACAGCCACGTTTTTCCCGCGTTTTCCCCGCTACTCCGGCAGATCGCGCTGGTGCTGCTCGGTGCCGGCGTCGCCACCGCCGCGGAGGCGACGCAGCCGATCCCGGCCTTCGCCGACGTCAAGTCGGGCGCCACCCCTTCGGTGGCGGTGCTCCTTGCCCGCGACGGCACGCCACTGGCCGAGCGGCGCATCAACACGCACGTGCGGCGCCTCGAATGGGTGCCCCTGGCAAATCTTTCGGCGCCGCTCAAGGAGGCCATGCTGGTCGCCGAGGACAAGCGCTTCTTCGAACATTCCGGCGTCGACTGGCGCGCCTTCGCCGGCTCGCTGTGGCACAACCTGTGGTACGACCGCAAACGCGGCGCTTCCACGCTGTCGATGCAGCTCGCCGGGCTGCTCGATCCGGAGCTGGCCCTGGGCCGCGACGGCGCGCCGCGTCGCTCCATCGGGCAGAAGTGGGACCAGGCCCTCGCCGCCCAGGCGCTGGAGGCGCGCTGGACCAAGGAGCAGATCCTCGAGGCCTACCTCAATCTGGCGCCGTTCCGCGGCGATCTCCAGGGCGTGCACGCCGCCGCCCGCGCCCTGTTCGGCAAGACCCCGGCCGAGTTGGGCCGGCCCGAGGCACTGATCCTCGCGGTGCTCCTGCGCGGTCCCAACGCCAAGCCCGAGATGGTCGGCCGGCGTGCCTGCCTGCTCGCCGAGCGGCTCAACGCGCCGTCTGCCTGCGGCCCGGCCCAGCGCCTGGCCGATAACAACCTCGACCGCCAGCAGACCGCACCGCGCTGGGAGCTTGCGCCCCACCTGGCGCGTCAGCTCCTCCAGCACGCCGGCGAGCGCCTCGTCACCACCCTCGACGCCGATGCGCAGCGGCTGGCCCTCGCCGCCGTGCGCCGGCTCGGCAGCGGCGACGCGGCGGCGGTGGTCATCGACAATGCCACCGGCGACGTGCTGGCCTACGTCGGCGCTCCCGATGCCGGCCAGCCCGACCACGCCGGGATTCTGCGCGGCGCGGGTCCGCTGCTGCTGCCTTTCGCCTACGGTGTCGCGCTGGAGCGGCGCCAGCTTACCGCCGCCACGCTGCTCGATGAATCCCTCGCCAATCACGCCCCGACCCATCCGGACGAGCGCCTGTGGGTGAGCGCCCGCCGCGCCCTCGCCGACAGTCTCGGCGAGCCGGCCCAGGTCGTCCTGCGGATGAGCGGCGACGCCCTCGCCGAACGCCTGCGCCAGGCCGAGGTGGATCTTGCCCGCGGCGGGCTGGCCGACCTGGGGCTGCTGCAGCTGGCCGGCCTGTATCGCAGCCTCGCCAGCGGCGGTCAGTGGCTCGCGCCGCGCCTGACGCCGGGCGGCGATCGCACCCCCCGCCGCCTGCTGCGGGTCGAATCCGACTTCATCGTCGGCGACATCATCACGGCGCTGGACGCCGACGGCAATCCGCAGCCCTTCGCGCTGCGCCACTACGTGCCGGACGGCCGCGAGTCGCTGCTGGCGGGCTATTCCGACCGCTTCAGCGTGGCGCTGTGGGCCGGAGGCAGCCGGGCGCTGCCCGCCCAGGCCGGGGCGGCATGGGCCGAGATCCTGCGCGGTCTGCACCGCAACCAGCCGGCCCAGCGGCCACTGCCGCCGCCGGGGGTCGTGTCGACGCTGGTGGCCTTCGAGCCGCCGGTCGAGAGCGCCCGTCGGGAATGGTTCATCCGCGGCACCGAGGTGGATCGGGTGGCGCTGCCACGCAACCCGCCGCGCATCGCCCAGCCGGGCAACGGCATGCTGGTGGATGCGATGGCGCTGGTCGAGGACGACAGCTTCCGGGTGCATTTCGAAGCGACGCGCGTGCCCGCGGGGGCCGGTTGGCGGCTCGATGGCGAACGCTTCGGCACGCCCGCCGTAGCGGCCGGCGGGAACGGAAACGGGATGGTGGGCGGAAACGGCGGCACAACGCTGCGTACCGCGTGGCGGCCGGTGGCGGGGCGCCACGTGCTCGAATTGCTGGGGCCCGACGGCCAGGTGCTCGACAGCGTGACCTTCGCGGTCCGGGCGCCGCTCGAGCCCGTATCAAAGCCAGCGGAAGACGAGCCAGGCCAGCAGTGACATCAGCAGCGTGCTGGTGAGCGGAATGTGGATGTGACGCCCGAAGACGTCGAAATGCAGATCACCGGGCAGGTGCCCGATTTTCCATTGCCGCAGCGGCAGGCTTGAACTCAGCCCCGACACCACTGCCAGCACGACGATTGCCAGTAACCACTTGAGCATCGGCCCTCACGCAGGCTTCGAAAGAAACGCTTCGACCATCGTCGGTTTCTTCCGGGCCTGGGGAGGGCCGATGGGAATGCAGCTCGACGACACGCAGCCCGGAAAGTAACGCTTTTCCGGGCCGTCGTGTTGTCAGGCCTTGCGGCGGCGGGTCGCCAGCAGGCCGGTCAGGGCCACGCCGGCCAGCGCGAGGCCGGTCGGTTCGGGAACGGAAACCGAACCCTGGTCGACGGTGGCCCAGCGCAGGGTGCCGCCGGCATACAGCGCTTCGCCGAAGCCGTCGCCGTAGAAGGTCACGGTGGTGAAGGTGCTGGTGTCGTCGATGGCGGCCACGAAGTTGGTGTAGACGTAGTCCTTGACGGAGTCGCCGTTGTAATCCTTGTTGCCCGGGTTCGAATCGTCGCTGGTGGCGTTGGCCACCAGGCGGGTCGCACCGCCGTCGAAGGAGATGAACAGGTTCGAGCCGGTGGGCGCGCCGGTGTCGGCGTGGGTCACGCTGGTGCAGCAGGTCGCCCAGTCGGCGATTTGCAGACCGAAGGCGTTCACCGGGGTCGAGAAGGTGAAAGTCAGGCCGGAACCGGACGCCGGGGCGTACGGGTTGATGGTGATGGCCTGGCCGCCGATGGCGTAGCTGTAGCCCGAGGAACGGTAGCCGTTGTAATCGCTGTAGACGAAGCGGCCGGTGCCGTCGGTCGACGTGATGGTCACGGTGGTCGAGCCGGCCGTGGCGGTCCAGCTCGACGCGCCGGACGACAGGCCGGAAAGCGACAGGGTGGTGACCGTGCCGCCGACGCCGGTGATGGTTGCGTCGAACGCAGCCTGACCGGTGACGATATCGTTGTTGTAAATCACGGGCGCCGCAGTGGCGCTCATGGACAGAAGGGCCCCGATGGCCGCGAACAGAACTTTGCTTTGCATTTTAGCCTCCGTGAAAAAATGCAAAATTTAATAAGCAAAATTCATGCTCAAAACGGTTTTTCAAATAAAAACAAAATCTTGCAAAATCATCTAGATGAATTTGCGACAAAGTGTAAAGTCCCTCGACACGCTGGCGTGGGTTTGATGGATTCGCCGGGCCGGCCCGCGATCCGGCGGGCGGGACGATCCGGGCTCGCTCGGACGCTTCGGTGGGGATATGCGGAGTGCTGTTCGGCGCGTCTTTTGCTTTCCTCCGGCAGCGCGCTGGGGTAAGTTCTCGGCCCACCACAAGAAAAATCCTCTCCCCGCCCATGATCTCTCCGCTTGTCTGCCGTTCCCGGCCCGTTGCCGCTGGAGCGTGCGCATGAACCGTTCCCGTTTCGGTGATCTCGAAGTCCTGTCCAGCATGCCCGATGGCCCTGCCCATCCGACGCCGCTGCTGTTCGTCCACGGCGCCTACACCGGCGCGTGGTGCTGGCAGGAGAATTTCCTGCCGTGGTTCGCGAGCCAGGGTTACGCGGCCTATGCGCTGTCCCTGTCCGGCCATGGCCGCAGCCGCGGGCGGGCTTACCTCGACAGTTTCTCGATCGCCGACTACGTGGAGGACGTGGCCGAAGTCGCCACCAAATTGCCGGCGCGACCGGTGCTGATCGGCCATTCGATGGGCGGCATGGTGGTGCAGAAGTTCCTCGAGCGTTTCAGCGCGCCCGGCGTGGTGCTGATGTCGTCGGTGCCGCCCCAGGGACTGCTCGGCTCGGCGTTCGGGCTGGCGTTTGCGCGGCCGCATCTGCTGGGCGACCTGAACCGCATCATGGGAGGCGGTCAGCCGCAGATGGAAACCCTGCGCGACGCGCTGTTCCACGAGACGATCGAGCTGGAGCGCCTGCAGCGCTATTACCACCTCTGCCAGCCCGAATCCCATCGGGCGATCTGGGACATGTCGTTGTTCGACCTGCCCTCGCTGTCGCGCATCCAGGCGCCGCCGATGCTGGTGCTGGGCGCCGAGCACGACGTGCTGATTCCGCCCGATCAGGTGCGGATGACCGCCATGCGCTACGACGTCGAGGCGACGATCCTGCCGGGGCTCGGCCACGGGATGATGCTGGAAACCGACTGGCGGGTGGCGGCCGATCCGATCCTGGCCTGGCTCGCGCGTCAGGGATTGTGACGGCGGCGCGATTCACGTCGCGGCCGTGAACTTCGTCATTGCGGTTGATTCGGGCGTGATCCATTCTGAGAACGTGCGACCGGTGATGGCGCCGTCCCGGAGGGTTTTCCTCCGCCGCTGCCGCCGGGTTTTCCCTTCAACCTTTGGAGGCCGCAGCCGTTAAAAATAACAAGGGGTTCGAATGCCACCCCGGAACGGAGGCCGAAATGGTGATCTTCATGGATATGGAAAGCGGTGATCGGCGCTATCTCGAGCCCGACGAATCGATGGTTCCGGCGTACGACGACGAAGTCTTGAACGCCAATCTGCTGCCCCCCGAACTGGCTCTGGGCCTGCAGGAGATTCCTGCGACCAGCCACGACAGCCACGCCGCGCCGATCGACGCGGAGGCTTTCCTGAACGCCGTCTATCGCTATCAGGAATAAGCGAAACGGCTTGTCAGGCGGGTGGTTCAATCAACGAAGGCCCGCCGACGTGATGCGTCGGCGGGCCTTCGCGCGTCTGGCGAGGCGCGGCTTACAGCGCGTGGAGGCGGTCGCCGCGCAGGAAGCCGAGCAGCGGCTGCGCGATGCCGCGGCCCAGGGCGATCACCTTGAACAGCTCGCCCATTTCGTGGGGGCCGGTCAGGCGCTGCACCGCCTTGGCGGCGCGGATGTAGTCGGCTGATTCTTCGGGCGCGCGCCGCGCCAGGCAGGCCAGCACCCCACTGTTGAACAGGAAGTTGGCCTGATCGGTGTAGCCCAGCACGTCCAGCCCCGCATCGAAACCGGCCTCGGCCACCGCGGTGAAGTCCACGAAGGCGGTGATGTCGTTGAGTCCGGGCCATTTGAACGGGTCGCCGTGGGCGTGGTGGCGGAAGTAGCACAGCAGCGTGCCGGTGCTCCGACTGTCCAGATAGTACTCGGCGCGGGGATAGCCGTAGTCGATCAGGATCATCGCGCCCTGTTCGAGGCGGGCGGCCCATTCGGCGACCCACGCGCGGCCGGCGAGGTTGAGTTCGCTGACGTATTCGCCCTCGTCGGGCAGGGGCAGGTCGAGCGCGGCCACGGCTTCGGCGAGCTTGCCGCTCACCGGCCGGTCGGCCCAGGCGAACTGACCCGCGGCGTCGAGGCTGACGCCGCGTTCGAACACCCCGTCGGCGCGCCAGGCGATCAGGTGCACCGGCATCACGTCGAGCACTTCGTTGGCCACCACCGCGCCCGAGTAGCGCTCCGGCAGGCCGTCCAGCCAATGCACGCGGGCTGCCAGGTGGGGGGCCTTTTCGGCCAGGGTGGCGAACTGGCGTTCGCGCAGTTCGCCGGAGACTTCGAGGATGCCGTAGGTTTCGGGCACGGCGCCCAGGTGCTCGAGTTCCAGCAGCAGATCGGCCGCCAGCAGGCCGGTTCCGGCGCCGGCCTCGATGATGTGCGGCGCCGACAGATCCATGATCTGCTTGACCTGGTTGGCCAGAGCCTGGCCGAAAAGCGGGGTGAGTTCCGGCGCCGTGATGAAGTCGCCGCCCGGCCCGAACTTGCGGGCGCCGCCGCTGTAATAGCCGAGCCCGGGCGTGTACAGCGCGTCGGCCATGTAGGTGGCGAAGGACACCCAGCCGCCGGCGGCGTCGATCTGGCTTTGCAGGCGGGCGACAAGGCGGTCGCTCTGGGCGAGCGCTTCGGCGGACGGTTGAGGCAGGTTCATGGCGGCGGCAGGAGGCGCAAAAGCCGGCATTTTACTCCGTGCGGCCATCCGTGCCGTCCGCCGCCCGCCGTACGGAGGCGTCCCGGCGCCGCACGTCGCACGACGACGCCATTCTGGCGTCAGGCACCGTATGATTACGCTCCCCGTTTTTGTACGTCCAGCCAGTGATGAACCCAGCGGCAGAGCTTCCCGTGGTGCTCGTGACCGGCGGCGCCAGGCGCGTCGGCGCGGCGATCGCACGCCAGTTGCACGACGCCGGCGCACGCCTGGCCCTGCATTGCAGGCATTCGCGTGTGGCGGCCGATGCCCTGGCGGCCGAACTCAACGCCCTGCGGCCGGCGTCGGCTGCGGTGTTCCAGGCCGATCTGCTCGACACTGCGGGTTTGCCGGGCCTGGTCGCCGATGTGGTTGCCCATTTTGGGCAAATCGACGGGCTTGTCAATAACGCGTCCAGCTTCTTTCCCACGGCCCTGGGCGAGATCGACGAGGCGGCCTGGGTCGATCTGATGGGCTCCAACCTCAAGGCGCCGCTGTTCCTCACCCAAGCGGCAGCCCCGTGGCTGGCCGAGCGGAGCGGCGCCGTGGTCAATATCGTTGACATTCATGCCGAGCGTCCGCTCAAGGGGTATCCGCTGTATTGCGCCGCGAAGGCCGGCCTGGTCGGGCTGACCCGCGCCCTGGCCATCGAGATGGCGCCGCGGGTACGGGTCAATGGCGTCGCGCCGGGCCCCATCGAATGGCCGAGCGACGGCCAGTTCTCGCCGGCCGAGCAAGAGGCGATCGTCGCCCACACCCTGCTCGGTCGGGTCGGTGCGCCGTCTGACATCGCCCGCACGGTGCGTTTCCTGCTTTTCGACGCGCCATACATCACGGGCCAGATCATTCCGGTCGATGGTGGAAGAAGTGCGCACTTATAACGTATTTAACATTTATGGCGGACCGATCAAATTCGGGCGCCCTTATAATCAACGGACATCTGACTGAATGGAACACCTCGTGGCTTTCCCCGCGCCGGCGGCGACCGAACCTCCCGAAACGGAATCCCGTTTCTCGAACTCTTTCCTGCGCCTCAAGAAGCACCTGATGCGCAAGACCGGGGAGGCCATTGTCGATTACGGAATGATCGCCGACGGCGACGTGGTGATGGTCTGCGTGTCCGGTGGCAAGGACTCGTTCTCGCTGCTCACGCTGCTGCTGGCGCTGCGCGAAAAGGCGCCGATCGATTTCCGCATCGTCGCGATGAACCTCGACCAGAAGCAGCCGGGCTTCCCCGATCACGTTCTGCCAGCGTATTTCGAGTCCATTGGCGTCGAGTACAAGATCGTCACCGAGAATACCTACAAGATCGTCAAGGACAAGATTCCGGAGGGCAAGACCACCTGCTCGCTGTGTTCGCGCCTGCGCCGGGGCATCATCTACCGCACCGCCAAGGAAGTGGGTGCGACCAAGATCGCGCTCGGTCATCACCGCGACGACATGATCGAAACCCTGTTCCTGAACATGTTCTTCGGGGGCAAGATGAAGGCGATGCCACCCAAGCTGGTGAGCGACGATGGACAGAACGTGGTCATCCGTCCGCTTGCCTATTGCTCCGAGAAGGACATCGAGCGTTTCGCCCGGGGCATGGAATACCCGATCATCCCGTGCAACCTCTGCGGCAGTCAGGAAAATGCCCAGCGCAAGCAGATCAAGGCTATGCTACGCGATTGGGATAGCCGTTTTCCGGGGCGTATCGTGTCGATCGCGACCGCCCTCAAGAACGTGGTGCCGTCCCATCTGGCGGATGGCAACCTGTTCGATTTCCTGAACGTGTCGAGCACGACGAAAGTGGAGCAGGGGGACATCGTCTTCGACGCTCCCGAGTTGCCGGTTCCGCATGAAGAAGCCTCAGCCATCCCGATCGGGATCTGGAGAAGTTAGCACCCATGGATCGCCCTGCCAGCCCAATGCGAATACCCGCGGGAGCCGCCGCGTCCGTGTCGAACCCAGCTTCGGAGCCCGTCGGAGGCCGCTGCGATGACTGAGCGTTCATCCGCCCGCTGCCTGCTGTTTGCCGATGTGGCAAACGGCGTGCGGCTGGCCGTCAAGCTGGGGGAGGCCGAGGCGGGCTACGCCGTCGAGCGTTGCCTGAACCGCATGTCGCGTTGCGCCGAGGCCTATTCGGCCAGCGAACTGGAGATTCGCTCCGACGTGCTGGTGGCGCGCTTTCCCGATGCGGACGCCGCCCTGCTGGCTGCCCGCGAGATGCGCGAACGGGTGCGTGCCCTGCCGCCGATGAGTGGCATCAAGCTGGTCCTGCGGGCGGGCGTGGTGCTCGAATCCGAGGGCAGCGAGGCGGAAAGTGCCGAGAAGTGGGCCGCGCGCCTCGTCGAGAGCCATAACCCGGACACGATCGCGGTTTCCGAAAACCTGTCCGAGCTGCTCTCGCCGTCGATGCGGCGGATGCTCGGCAAGGTGGATGAGGCCCCGGGCAACGCCGCCCTGCCGGCGCTCGAACTGAACAACGCGCCGCCGCCCAGCCCCGCCGAATTGCGCCAGGAGGCGCAGCAGGCCCAGAAGCAGATGCGGGTGAGCTTTCGCGGGCAGAGCTGGGTCATCGATGCCGCCCATCCGACGCTGCTGTTCGGCCGCGAAACCGGCAACGATATCGTCGTTTCCGATCCCCGCGTGTCGCGCCAGCATGCCCGTATCGAACTGCGCAACGGCATGTTCTATCTGGCCGACTCCAGCACCAACGGCACCTATCTGCTCGAGGAGGGTACGGCGGAGCACTGCGTGAAGCGCGACGAGTTCGTGCTGAGCGAAAAAGGCCACATCGGTTGCGGCTTTTCGGTTGGCGACAACATGCTCGATGCGGTGGCGTTCGCGCTCGACTGAGCTTCAATCGACGTCGCCAATGAAAAGAGGGCCCCGCGGGGCCCTCTTTTCGTGGAGGCTACAGGTGCAGAGGCGCGTTCAGCCCTTCAGGCAGCTGCTCATGAATTGCTTGCGCTCGTCGCCCTTGAGCGCTTTCTCGCCGGCTTCCTTGTTACAGGCCTTCATCTTTTCCTGTTGCGGCGTGCCTTTGGTTTCGGCCGCGGCGGGTTTGGCGGAGAGGCATTCCTTCATGAAGGCCTTGCGTTCGTCGCCCTTCTTGTCGGCGGCCGAGACGTTGCATTCCTTCATCTTGTTCTGCTGCGCCGAGGCCGCAAAGGCGGCGGGCGCCAGGCTGGCGGCAAACATCCAAACGGCGACGCTCAGGATCACTTTTTTCATCTGGCCACTCCTCGAATGGGCGGTTTAGGGGACTGCAACACCATCTTAAACGGGGCGCGCGTCAATCCGTTGACGGGGTGCCGGGGCTGGTCGGCCGGATTGCGTGTCTTTTGGTTAAAAGCCGCCTTCTTCCATCGCGCGGCGCTGGCGGTCGACGAATTCCTGGGTCGAGTCGATGCCGCGCAGCAGCAGGATGGTCGAGCGTACCGCGGCTTCGAGCAGGACGGCGAGGTTGCGGCCGGCGGCGACCGGCAAGATCACGCGGCGGATGGGCACGCCGAGGATCATCTGCTGCTCGCCTTCGAGGGACAGGCGCAGGGGGTCCTGATCGCCCGGCTGACGGCGCTGCAGGTGGACCACCAGCTTGAGCTTCATCTTCCGCCGACACGCGGTCTCGCCGAAGATGGTGCGGATGTTGAGGATGCCGAGGCCGCGGACCTCGATCACGTCCTGGAGCAGCGCGGGGCAGCGCCCCTCGAGCACGGTGGGGGCGATGCGCGAAAACTCGACGATGTCGTCCGCGACCAGGCCGTGGCCGCGGGAAAGCAGTTCGAGGGCCAGTTCGGATTTGCCCGCACCGGAATCGCCGGTGATGAAGACGCCGAGTCCCAGCACATCCATCAGCACGCCGTGCAGCGCGACCCGTTCGGCGAGCTTGCGCGACAGGTAGCTGCGCAGCAGATCGATGACATTTGCCGATGGCAGCGGGCTGGCGAACAGCGCCACGTCTTCGTTGGCGCAGACGGTGCGGATCAGGCTCGGAATGTCCTCGTCGTCGGCGACGATGATCGCCGGCGGGCCGTAGGAGAGGATCTCGCGGACGTGGTGGATGACCTTGTCGCGGGTCTGACGGCGTGCCCAGGCGAGCTCGGACGAGCCGAGGATCTGCAGGCGGTCGGGGTGGATCAGGTTGAGGTGGCCGACCATGTCGGCCGGCCAGATCCGGTCTTCGGAAACCGAGATGCGGGTATCGAGGCTGCCGCAGATGTGGCGCAGCCTCAGACGATCGAGGTTGTCGTCAAAGAGCCGGGCGACCGTTGTCTGGCGCATCGCTGCCCCACTGGGCGAAAAGGGTGTGGGCGCCGAGGGCGTCAGGGGCGGCGAGGAGCTGCTCGCGGAAGCCGCGGTCGCTGAACATCTGAGCCAGTTCGGACAGCAGCTGCAAGTGGTGTTCGTTGGCCTGCTCCGGTACCAGCAGCACGAACAGCATCGAAACCGGGCGGCCGTCGGGCGCGTCGAAGGGAACCGGTTCGGCGAGACGGATGAAGGCGCCGAGGGCGTCCTTCAGGCCTTTGATCCGGCCGTGGGGAATCGCGATGCCCTGACCGAGGCCGGTAGAGCCGAGTTTTTCGCGGGCAAACAGGCTGTCGAAGACGGTGCTGCGACCGATGCCGTGATTGTTCTCGAACAGCAGCCCTGCCTGCTCGAAAGCACGCTTCTTGCTGCTCGCCTCGAGGCCGACGACCACGTTGGCCGGGGGCAGGAGTTTGGCGATGAGGTTCATGGAAGACTCTCCTGCACGCGACGGGGCGGGACAGGTGCCGATGAAGAACGACGCTGGAAGAAATCCGGAGGCGGGGGCCGCCGGGACCGTTGTGTCAGTTGGGGCGCATTATAGCCACAACGGTCCCGGGGATAAGGGTATTACGTTTCGCCGGGAATCAGGATTCGGCGAGGTGCTGCTTCAGCGAATCATGGCCGTGATCGGAGGCCTTGTCCTTGTACTTGAGAACCTGACGGTCGAGCTTGTCGGCCAGGGCATCGATGGCGGCATACATGTCGGCGTCTTCGCTTTCGACGTGGATGTCCTTGCCGCGCACATGAACGGTGACTTCAGCCTTCTGACGCAGCTTTTCCACCGAGAGGGTCACGCCGACACTGGTGACGTTGTCGAAATGACGGATCACGCGGTCGAGCTTGGAGGAGATGTACTCGCGGATGGCCGGCGTGACTTCGACGTGATGCCCCGTGATGTTGAGGTTCATGGTTCTTACCTTTCTGTCAGATGGTTTTGCGCAAACTGACCGGCGGAATATCGAGGGACTCGCGGTACTTTGCGATCGTGCGGCGAGCGACGACGATACCCTGCTGGCCCAACAATTCGGCAATCTTGGCGTCGGACAAGGGTTTTTTCTTGTCTTCCGCCCCCACCAACTGGCGAATCAGCGCCCGAATCGCCGTTGAGGAAGCTGCCCCACCGGTATCGGTGGCGACGTGACTGCCGAAAAAATGCTTGAACTCGAAAATGCCTCTTGGCGTGGCCATGTACTTCTGGGTGGTCACCCGTGAGACGGTGGACTCGTGCAATTCCAACTGTTCGGCGATTTCGCGCAGTGTCAGCGGTCGCATCGCCACATCGCCATAATCGAAGAACTGACGCTGGCGGTCAACGATGGCCTGTGAGACGCGCTGGATGGTGTCGAAGCGCTGCTGGACGTTCTTGATCAGCCAGCGGGCTTCCTGCAGGTGGTTCGACAGCGACCCGCTGGCCCCGCGGTTGTCACGCAGGATCTGGGCATAAAGCTGATTGATGCGCAGCCGCGGCATCGCGTCCGGATTGAGATTGACGACCCAGCTGTTGCGCACCTTGCGAACCACCACGTCGGGAACCACGTAGCGGATTTCCGATTGGGCGAACTGGGCACCGGGCCGGGGGTTGAGGCTGAGGATCAGGGCGTGGGCCTCGCGCAGTTCGTCGTCGCTGCAGCGTAGGGCGCGCTTGAGCTTGAGGAAATCGCGGGAGGCGAGCAGTTCGAGATGTTCGGCGACGATGGCGAGGGCCAGCTCGCGGTCACGGCTCGGCGGCAGCGGGCGTAGCTGCAAGGCCAGGCATTCGCTGATGTCGGCGGCGCCGATGCCCGACGGGTCGAGACTCTGGATCTGGCGCAGGGCGATGGTGAGGTCGTCCAGTTCGACTTCCAACTCGGGTGGAAGCAGGGGGAGCAGGTCTTCGAGGGTCTGGCTCAGGTAACCGTCGTCGTCGAGGGCCTCGATCATGAAGCGGACCAGCGCACGGTCGCGATCGGACAGCGGGGTGAGGGCGATCTGGGCGTCGAGGTGGTCGCGCAGGGTCGGTACGGTGGCCTGGAAGTCGTGGAAGTCGTGGAAGTCGGTCTCGTCGTCGTCGTCCCGCTGGCTGCCGCTGCCGGACGACTGCCAGTCGCCGCCGTCGGTGCCGATGTCGAAGTCGTGGTCGGGCTCGCGTTCGCGCTGCTCCGATTCGCGGGCCTGTTCCTGCTCGCGCTCCTGGGCGGCCTCGCTGCCGGCCGGCGCGACGGGGCCGGGAGCCTCGAGGCGGCTGGAGCCGAGGTTGGCGTCCGGCTCGTCGCGCTCGATCATCGGATTCTCGAGGAGGATCTTCTCGATTTCCTGATTGAGTTCGAGGGTCGACAGCTGGAGCAGTTTGATGGACTGCTGCAGCTGTGGCGTCAGCGCGAGATGCTGGGAGAGTTTGAGCTGGAGACTGGGCTTCATGACAGCGATGATGCCTTAAAGCCTGAAGTGTTCGCCGAGGTAAACCTGACGAACCTGCTCATTGCGGACGATCTCGTCGGGGCGGCCGCTGGCCAGCACTTCGCCAGCGTTGATGATGAAGGCGCGGTCGCAGATGCCGAGGGTCTCGCGGACGTTGTGGTCGGTGATGAGGACGCCGATTCCCTTTTCCTTGAGGAAGCGGATGATCTTCTGGATGTCGATGACCGCGATCGGGTCGACACCGGCGAAGGGCTCGTCGAGGAGGATCAGGCGTGGGTCGGTGGCCAGCGCGCGGGCGATCTCGCAGCGTCGCCGCTCGCCACCGGACAGCGAGATGGCGGTGTTGTCGCGCAGGTGGGCGATGCCCAGTTCGTCGAGTAGCTGGTCGAGGCGCTGTGCGATCTGGGCCTTGCTGAGGTTCTGCAGTTCGAGCACGGCCTGGATGTTCTCGGCGACGGTGAGCTTGCGGAAGACGCTCATTTCCTGCGGCAGGTAAGACAGGCCGAGGCGTGCGCGCTGGTGGATCGGGCGATGGGTCAGGACCTGGTCGTCGAGGGTGATCTCGCCGCCGTCGGCGACCACCAGGCCCACGATCATGTAGAAGCAGGTGGTCTTGCCGGCGCCGTTGGGGCCGAGCAGGCCGACGACCTCGCCGCTGCCGACGTTGAAGGAGACGTCGTGGACGACGGTGCGGGCCTTGTACTTCTTGCGCAGGTTGCTGACTTTAAGCAGGCTCATCGCCGGGATTTTCTTTCAGGACTCTACGAATGATTTCGGTCGAAAAGCCGCGACCTTGAAGGAATCGTGCCTGGCGGGCCCACTCGCGCGCGTCGCCCGGGGCGGCGGCGAACTTGCGCCGGTGGATGTCGCGGGCGCGTTCGAGCTCGCTGTCGCCGCAGTTGTCGGCGATGGCTTCGCCGATCTGCTCGGCGGCTACGCCGCGCCGGGCAAGCTCGAGGCGCAGCCGGGCTGCGCCGAAACGGGCCGCCTTGGCGCGCACGAAGGCGTCGGCGAAGCGGGCGTCGGAGAGCAGGCCGAGCTCGGTGAGGCGATCGAGCTCGGCCTTCACGTCGTCTTCGTTGCCGAGGGTACCCAGCTTGCGGGCCAGCTCGGCGCGGGAATGCTCGCGCGTGGCGAGGCAGCGCAGGGCCCGGTCGTGCAAGCTGGTGGCCATCGGTCGGGCGGCGCGGGGCTTACGCGGCTTCGGCGGAGGGCGAGGATGGCGGGATCACGGCCATCTCGGGCAGCCCGACAGCGACGCGGATCTTGTTCTCGATCTCGCGGGCGATGTGCGGGTTGGCCTTGAGGAATTCGCGGGCGTTGTCCTTGCCCTGGCCGATCTTCTCGCCGTTGTAGGCGTACCAGGCGCCGGACTTGTCGACGAACTTGTGCTGCACGCCGAGATCGATGATCTCGCCTTCGCGGGAGGTGCCTTCGCCGTAGAGGATGTCGAACAGGGTTTCCTTGAACGGGGGCGCGACCTTGTTCTTGACGACCTTGACCTTGGTCTCGGAGCCGATCACCTCGTCGTTCTTCTTGATGGTGCCGATGCGGCGGATGTCCATCCGGACCGAGGCGTAGAACTTGAGGGCGTTGCCACCCGTGGTGGTCTCGGGGCTGCCGAACATCACGCCGATCTTCATGCGGATCTGGTTGATGAAGATGACGAGGGTGTTGGTGCGCTTGATGTTGGCGGTGAGCTTGCGCAGCGCCTGGGACATCAGGCGGGCCTGCAGGCCGGGGAGCTGGTCGCCCATCTCGCCTTCGATTTCGGCCTTGGGGGTGAGGGCCGCCACGGAGTCGATGACGACCACGTCGACGCCGCCGGAGCGCACCAGCATGTCGGCGATCTCGAGGGCCTGTTCGCCGGTGTCGGGCTGGGAGATCAGCAGGTCGCCGATGTTCACGCCGAGCTTTTGCGCGTAGGAGACGTCGAGGGCGTGCTCGGCGTCGATGAAGGCGGCGGTGCCGCCGAGCTTCTGCATCTCGGAGACGACCTGCAGGGTGAGGGTCGTCTTGCCGGACGATTCGGGACCGTAGATTTCCACGACCCGGCCGCGGGGCAGGCCGCCGATGCCGAGGGCGATGTCGAGGCCCAGGGAGCCGGTGGAGACGGTCTGGATGTCGTGCTCAACTTCGCCGTCGCCGAGGCGCATGATCGAACCCTTGCCGAATTGCTTTTCGATCTGGGAAAGCGCGGCGGCGAGGGCCTTGGCCTTGTTGTCATCCATCTGTCGTGATCCTTGTAGAAAGGGTTTTGGGGATTATGGCACAGAGTTTGCGTGCGGGTGCTCGCACGACGTTGCGGTGGGTGTCGCAGCGCCGTTTTTTTGCGACATCTGATATTTTATACAGTTCTCGCGGCGAGTCCACAGGCATCGCCAAGGCCTTGAGGCGACGGGGATTTCAGGCGTAGCGGCGGAGCAGTTCGGTGAGCGCGAAGACCACCGCCTGGCGGCGGATCGACTCGCGGTCGCCGTCGAAGCGGCAGGTGGCGGTCTGGGGGGATTCGCCGCTGCGGGCCCAGCCGAAGCAGACGGTGCCGACGGGTTTTTCGGCCGAGCCGCCGCCGGGGCCGGCGATGCCGGAGATCGACAGGGCGACGTCGGCCTCGGCGCGTTCGAGCGCGCCGCGGGCCATCGCGGCGGTGGTCGGTTCGCTGACCGCGCCGTGGCGGGCGAGGGTCATCGGCGAGACGCCCAGCAGCGCGCACTTGGCGTCGTTCGAGTAGGTGACGAAGCCACAGTCGAACCACGCCGAGCTGCCGGCGGTGGCGGTGACGACCTCGGCGACCCAGCCGCCGGTGCACGATTCCGCGGTGACGAGGCGCCAGCCGCGGGCGGCGAGGTGGTCGCCGACGAGGCGCGAGAGGGTGTCGAGTCGGGTGTCCATCAGGCGAGGAGCCTCACGAGGATGGCCAGCGCGAGCAGCGTGTAGCCGGCGGCGAGGAGGTCGTCGAGCATCACGCCGAAGCCGCCGCGGGTGCGCTCGTCCACCCAGCGGATGGGTTGCGGCTTGACGATGTCGAAGAAGCGGAAAAGGGCGACGGCGATGGCCTGCCAGCCGAAAGTGGCCGGGGTCAGCCACAGGACCAGCCAGATGGCGACGATTTCGTCCCACACCACGGCGCCGTGGTCGGCCACGCCGAGGGCACGGCCGGTGCGCTCGCAGGCCAGGACGCCGAACAGGAAGCAGGCGAGCAGCAGGCCGCCGAACAGTCCGTCGCCGAGCGGGGCGCGGATGAAGGGGAAGAGCAGCCAGCCGGCAAGGGTGCCGGCAGTGCCGGGGCCCTTGGGCCACAGCCCGGAGCCGAAGCCGAGGGCGACGAAGTGGGCCGGATCGGAGAGCAGGAAGCGCAGGCTGGGTTTCATGCGCCGCTGCCGAAGTGGTCGTAGCCGCGGGCGGCCAGGTCGTGCAGGCGGCCGGAGTCGGTGCGCAGATGCAGGCCGGGCGCGGCGGCGATGGTGCCGATGCAGTGCAGCGGCAGGCCTAGGCGAGTCGACAGCGCGGTCACGTCGCCGCGGCGGGCGGCCGGCGCGGTGAACAGCAGCTCGTAATCGTCGCCGCCGCTGGTGCAGGCCTTCAGGGCGCGAGCGGGATCGGCGCAGGCGGCAACGAGCGGGGCGAGCGGCAGCGCCGCCTCGTCGAGGGTCGCGCCGACCTGCGAGAGTTCGAGGATGTGGCCGAGGTCGCCGAGGAGGCCGTCGGAGACGTCGAGCATCGCGGACGCGAGGCCACGCAGGGCGAGGCCGAGGGCGACCCGCGGCTGCGGCCGGTGCAGGGCGTCGAGGCAATCGGCGAGGTGCGCGTCGGCGAGGCGGACTTCGCCGCGCAGGTGGGCGAGGCCGAGGGCGGCGCGGCCGGGCCGGCCGGAGATCCACAGATCGTCGCCGGGCCGGGCGCCGGCACGGGTGACGGCCTGGCCGATCGGGACTTCGCCGAAGATCGTCGGGCACAGGTTGAGTGGCCCGCGGGTTGTGTCGCCGCCGATGGCGTCGATGCCGAAGGCGTCGCAGCAGGCGAAGAAACCGCGGGCGAAGGCGGCGATCCAGGCTTCGTCGGCGCCGGGCAGGCTGGCGGCGAGGACGACCCAGCGGGGTTGGGCGCCCATTGCGGCGAGGTCGGAGACGTTGACGGCGAGGGTTTTCCAGCCGAGGTCTTCGGGGTCGGTGTCGGCGAAGAAGTGGGTGCCGGCCACCAGCATGTCGGTGGAGATGGCGAGCTGCATACCGGCGGCGGGGCGGATCAGCGCCGCGTCGTCGCCCACCGCGAGATCGGTGTGGTGGGCGGGACGGGTGAAGTACCGGCGGATCAGGGCGAATTCGGAGGGCATCGCAGGGTGATTCCGCCGGGATTGGGGGCGTGGCGCGCCGGCTCAGGCCGGTTTGTGGCCGCGGGCGGCGGCGCGCTCGCGGGCGTTGGCTTCGACTTCGTCGGCGCGCACGTGGGCGGCGAGCTTGTCGAGCACGCCGTTCACGAACTTGTGGCCGTCGGTGCCGCCGTAGCCCTTGGCGAGCTCGATGGCCTCGTTGATGATGACCCGGTAAGGGGTGTCGGGGCGGTGGATGAGCTCGAAGGTGGAGATCAGCAGGATGCCGCGCTCGATCGGCGAGAGTTCGTTGAGCGGACGCTCGATGTAGGGCGCGAAGCCGACCTGCAGTTCGGGGGCGTTGCTGATGGTGCCGCGCAGCAGGCCCACGAAGAGGTCACGATCGCATTTGTCGAAGCCGCCGACCTCGCTCATCTGGCTTTCGATGGCGGTGAGGGCCGACTGGTTGAGGAGCCACTGGTAGACGCCCTGCAGGGCGAATTCGCGGGCGCGGCGGCGGGGGGACTTGGGGGCGCCGGTCATGCCAGAGCCTTCAGCAGTCGGGCCATTTCGACGGCGGCCTGGGCGCAGTCGGCGCCCTTGACCTGCATGCGGGCGAGGGCCTGATCGTCGTCCTCGGTGGTGAGGATGCCGTTGGCGATGGGCACGCCGGTGTCGAGGGTGACGCGGGTGAGGCCGGCGCCCTGCTCGTTGGAGACCAGCTCGAAGTGGTAGGTCTCGCCGCGGATCACCGCGCCGAGGGCGACGAGGGCGTCGAAGCGGCCGCTCTTCGCCATGACCTGCAGCGTGAGAGGGGCTTCGAGGGCGCCGGGCACGGTGGCGATGGTGATGTCGCTGGCGGCGACGCCGAGGCGCTTGAGCTCGGCGGTGCAGGACGAGAGCAGGCCTTCGCAGACGTCGAGGTTGAAGCGGCACATGACGACGCCGACCCGGAGGCCGCGGCCGTCCAGGTTGGGGGCGATTTCGGGGATGTCGTTGTAGCGGGGCATGGTGTTACCTGGAAAATTGGGGTGGGGCCGGATCAGGCGTCGGGCGCGGCGTGGCCGACGACCGTGAGGCCGAAGCCGGTCATGCTGGGGATCTTGCGCGGGCTGGCCATGATGCGCATCTTGCCGACCTTGAGTTCGCGCAGGATCTGGGCGCCGATGCCGAACAGGCGCGGGTCCCACTTCTGGGCGGGACGCGGGCTGGCGCTGTCGCCGCTGAGCTGGGCGAGCAGTTCCTGGCCGCTCTGGGGGTGGTAGAGCAGGACCAGGACGCCGTGGCCGTGGGCGGCGATGCGCTGCAGCGAGGTGTCGATCGGGAAGCTGTGGCGGCCGCTCTGGGGATCGATGAAGTCGAGCACCGAGACGGGTTCGTGGACGCGCACGAGGGTCTCGACCTCGGGGGCGATGTCGCCGTAGCTCAGGGCGAGGTGAACGTCGCCGGAGGTCTTGTCCTCGAAGGCGGACAGCTGAAAGGTGCCGTGGGCGGTGTTGACGGGTTTCTCGCTGACCTTCTCGACGAGCTTCTCGGTGCGGGCGCGGTATTCGATGAGGTCGGAGATGGCGCCGATCTTGAGGCCGTGGGCGGCGGCGAACTCGATGAGCTCGGGCAGGCGGGCCATGGTGCCGTCGTCGTTCATGATCTCGCAGATCACCGAGGCGGGCTCGAGGCCGGCCATGGCGGCGAGGTCGCAGCCGGCCTCGGTGTGGCCGGCGCGGATCAGCACGCCGCCGGGCTTGGCCATGATCGGGAAGATGTGGCCGGGCTGGACGATGTCGGTGGGCTTGGCGTGACGGGCCACCGCGGCCTGCACGGTGCGGGCGCGGTCGGCGGCGGAGATGCCGGTGGTGACGCCCTCGGCGGCCTCGATCGAGACCGTGAAGGCGGTGCTGAACTGGCTGCGGTTGTCGCGGGCCATCTGGTTGATGCCGAGCTGGCGGCAGCGGTCTTCGGTGAGGGTCAGGCAGATCAGGCCGCGGGCGTGCTTGGCCATGAAGTTGATGGCTTCGGGCGTGATGTGCTCGGCGGCGATGACGATGTCGCCTTCGTTTTCGCGGTCTTCTTCGTCGACGAGGATGACCATGCGGCCGGCCTTGATGTCGGCGACGATGTCCTGGATCGGGGCCAGTGCGCTCATGCGGGGGTTCCTTCGGTGGTGCCGGGGTTTTCGTCGCGCCAGGCCAGCATGCGTTCCATGTAGCGGGCGATGATGTCGATCTCGAGGTTCACGGTGCTGCCGGCGGCGAGGCGCTTGAGCGTGGTGACCTGCACGGTGTGGGGGATCAGGTTGATCGAGAAGTCGCAGCCGTCGACGCGGTTGACGGTGAGGCTGACGCCGTCGACGGTGATCGAGCCCTTCTTGGCGATGTAGCCCGCCAGTGCCGCCGGGGCGCGGATGACGAGTTCGTGGCTCTCGCCGACGGGTTCGAACTTCTGCACCACGCCGATGCCGTCCACGTGGCCGGTGACGATGTGGCCGCCGAGACGGTCGGCCAGGCGCAGGGCCTTTTCGAGGTTGACCTCGCCGGGGGCGTCGAGGCCGACGGTGCAGTTGAGGCTCTCGCGCGAGACGTCGTAGCTGAGGACGTTGCCGTCGCGGGCGATGACGGTGAGGCACACGCCGTTGTGGGCGATGCTGTCGCCGAGCTGGACGTCGGAGAGGTCCAGGGTGCCGACATCCACCGCCAGGCGGACGCCGTCTTCGAGCGGCGTGACGCTCAGGATGCGGCCGGTGGCGGCAACGATTCCGGAGAACATGGGCGTGGTTCTTCTTGAGGGGAAACGGGGATTTTAACGCGATTTCGGGCGAAGTCCGCGCCGACGCGCGTGCGCCGCCGATGGGGCGGCCGGAAAGCCCGGGGCGGGCCTTCCGGCGTCGTGGTCAGAGGATTTCGGCGATGTGGTCGCGCTCCACCAGTTCCTGCTCGAACTGGTGGATTTCCAGCCCGAGGGCGTTGCGGGCCGACACCATGCCGATCGGCTTGCCGTCCTCGACCACCGGCACGTGGCGGAAACCGCCTTCGAACATCAGGTGCAGGGCGTGGGCGAGGGGCTTGTCGGGGCTGGCGGTCTGGAGGTTGGTGGTCATCACCGCGGAGAGGGGGGTGGTGTCGGGGTCGAGGCTGCGGGCGACGACCCGGTTGAGCACGTCGCGCTCGGTGAACAGGCCGCTCAGGACGCCGCCGGGATCGACGACCAGGATCGCTCCGACCTTGTGGGTGGCCATCGTGACCGCCGCGGTGCGCACCGAGGTGTCGGCGCGGGCGGTCACGACGGTCTGGCCGGCGACGATCTGGCGCAGGGTTCTGTTGGGCATGGGAGTCTCCTTGCAGGGTGAAAGGTGGGAAGGGCGATCGCGACCGACCCGCAGGGCGGGCCGGCTCTTCTTGTTGTGGTCGATCAGGCGGCCGCCTTCGGGTTGGCGGGCTTGCTCATGTCGGGCTTGCCACCCTTGGCGCCGTTGTCGCCACAGGCCTGGGAGGCTCCGGCGGCGCCCAGGGCGAGGGCGAGGAGGAGGGCGATCTTGCGCATCATGCTGTCATCTCCGGTTGGGGTGATGGTTCAATATGGAACGCCGGGACCGCTTTCGCAAGGCGGCGCAGCGCCGGGGGCGCTGTGCCGGGATGTGTCGAATTCGGGTGCGGCGCGCAGAAAACACGCTGGGAGCCGGCTGCTTGGGCTTAACATTCCTCCTTCTGAGCAGTCTGTGCCGGGCCGGTGGATAGATGACCGACAAAACGACAAAAAGCTCCCCGGACGAGGGAGTGGAGAGGCAGCCGGGTTCCACCGCCCCAACCGGTGAGACCGCCGGCGGGGCGGCCGACCACGCGGTCGGCGGACCCGTTTTCGAGGCGATCCTGGCCCAGGTGTCGCGCGCCAGCGGCGTGGACATGAGCCGCTACAAGGAAAGCACGTTGCTGCGCCAGACCCGGCGCCGCTGCCGCGTGCTGGGATTCGATTCCCTCGAGGCCTATCTCGCTCACCTCGGGACGGATCCGGAGGAGCCGGGGCGCCTGCACCAGAGCTTCATGATCTCGGTGTCGGCCTTCTTTCGCGACGCCGAGGTGTTCGACGAGCTCGCCCGGGCGCTGCATGGGCTGATCGCCGCCAAGCAGCCGGGCGACGCGCTGCGCGTCTGGGTGCCGGCCTGCGCCACCGGCGAGGAGGTGTACTCCATCGCGATCCTGCTCGCCGAGAGCCTCGGCGAACGCCTCGACAGCCTCGATGCGCGGGTCTTCGCGACCGACATCGACCAGGAAGCCCTCGATTTCGCGCGGGCGGGGGTGTATGCCGCGTCCGACCTGGTGGGGCTGTCGGCGGCGCGGCTGGCGCGCTGGTTCCGTCCGGAAGGCGAGGCCTGGCGGGTGAGCAAGCCGCTGCGCGAACTGTGCGTGTTCTCCCAGCACGACCTGATCGGCCACCCGCCGCTGGTGCGCATGGATCTGGTGAGCTGCCGCAACATCCTGATCTACTTCAAGCCGGGCCAGCAGGCCGAACTGCTGCGCAGCTTCCACTTCGCCCTCAAGCCGGGTGGGCTGCTGCTGCTCGGCAAATCCGAATCGGTGGGGCTCGACGGTGGCGGCTTCGAGGCCGTCGATGCCGCCGGCAAGCTCTACCGCAGCAGCGCGGCGCCGGTCGCCCGGCCCCACGTGGCCCACGCGCCGGCCCTGGCGCGGCCGATCGCGCAGCGGCCGGTGCTGGCCTCGCGGCGCGAGTCGCTGGTGGACATCAGCCGCCGCACCCTGCTGGAAGCCTATGGGCCGCCGGCGGTGTTGATCGACGCGAGTTTCGAGCCGCTGCATTTCTTCGGCGCCTCGCGACGCTACTTCGCCCTGCCGGCCGGCAGCGCCGACTTTTCGGTGTTCAGCCTGTGCCTGCCCGAGCTGCGCAGCGAGCTGCGCGCGCTGTGCTTCCGGATGCGCCAGGAGCGCCTCGAGCAGTTGCAGGGCCTGGGCACGCTGGTGCGCTTCGGCGACGAGGTGCTGAAGGTGCGGCCGGTGGTGCGGCGCATCGAGAGTGGCGGCAGCGACCCGCGCTGGGCGCTGCTGATCGGCTTCGAGGAAAGCCAGGCCAGCGTGATGCTGCGCCCCGCGGGCGCCACGGACACCCTCGCGCCGGACGAGGCCGCCGACGAGATCGCCCGCCTGCGCCGCGAGCTGGCCGACACCCGCGATCACCTGCAGGCGGTCATCGAGCAGCTCGAGGCGTCGAACGAGGAGCTGCAGTGCCTCAACGAGGAGCTCCAGTCGGCGGGCGAGGAGCTGCAGGCGTCCAACGAGGAACTCCAGGCCACCAACGAGGAACTCACCACCCTCAACGACGAGCTGCAGATCAAGTCGGTCGAGTACGCCCGCCTCAACGCCACCCTCGGCAACATCCAGAACTCCATCCGCACCAGCCTGGTGGTGGTGGACCGGGACGGCCGGGTGACCCGCTTCAACCCGCTGGCCTCACGCATCTTCGGGGTGCTGCCCAACGACATCGGCCAGTTCCTGTACGGCGTGCCGTGCTACCTGGAGCTGCCGCGCCTGCGCGAGTGGGTCGAGGAGGTGGTGAGCAGCGACGAATCCCACGTCGAGCACGTGCACCAGCGCGGTTTCCATTACCTGATGCAGATCGACGCCTACCGGGACGAGCACGGCCGCACCAGCGGCGCGGTGCTCACCTTCGCCGACATCTCCGACCTGCATCGCGCCGAGGAGGCCCGCGACCACAGCGAGGCGCGCTTCCGCCAGGTGTGGGATTCGAGCGTCGACGGGCTCGCGGTGGTGGATGTGGAGGGGCGCATGGTGCTGGTCAATCCGGCCCTCGAGCGGATGTTCGGCTACGCGCCCGGCGAGCTGGCCGGCGAGCTGGCCGAATGCCTCGTGCCGCCGCACTTGCGCGCCAACCACGCCATCCAGCGCGACATGTACCGCATCGCGCCAGCGCAGGCGCAGGCCCTGATGGCCCGCCGCAGCATCAACGGCTACTGCAAGGATGGCACCGAGCTGGCGGTCGAGCTGAGCCTCGCCAGCCTGACGCTGGATGGCACCGAGCACGTCCTCGTCACCGTCTCCGACGTCACCGAGCGCAGCCTCTCCGAGGCGCTGCTGCGGGCCAGCGAGCGGCGCCTGCGTCTGGCCCTGGACGCCGCGCGGGCGGGCACCTGGGAGTGGTTCATCGAGAGCGGCAACCATTTCTGGTCCGACGAGCTGTGGCAGCTCTACGGCCTGTCGGCCGACGGCTCGATGCCATCCACCGAGGCGTGGTGGCAGACCATCGATCCGGACGACCTCGACCGGGTGGTCGCCACGGTGATGTCGGCGCGCAACGTCGGCGAGCCCTTCGAGACGGAATGGCGGGTCATGCAGCCGCCGTCGGCGCCGCCGCGCTGGCTGTTGTGCCGCGGCCAGCCGAACTACGGCGAAACCGGCCGGCTGGTGAGCTATATCGGCATCGTGCTCGATGTGACCGAGCGCCGGCTCGGCGAGGAGCGCCGCCGCCAGAGCGAGGCGATGCTCACCACCATCCTCGACAACGTCGGCGCCTGCATCTACATCAAGGACGTGGATTACCGCTACACCTACGCCAACCGCCAGGTGTGCGCCTTGTTCGGCCGCGAGCGCGGCGAGATCGTCGGGCACCCCGACGAGCGCTTCTTCGACGCCGCCACCGCGGCGGTGCTGCGCACCAACGACCGCCGGGTGATCCTCGGCGGCGAGCGCATCGAGGTCGAGGAGACCAACCGCGAGGCGGCTTCCGGCGAGGTGCGCGACTTCCTGTCGATCAAGCTGCCGCTGCGCCGCGAGGACGGCAGCATCTACGCCCTGTGCGGCATCTCCACCGACATCACCGAGCGCAAGCTCGCCGAGGAGCGCCTGCGCATGTTGTCCACCGCCGTGGAGCAGAGCCCCGGCAGCATCGTCCTCACCGATCTGGACGCGCGCATCATCTACGTGAATGCCGCCTTCGAGCGCACCTCGGGCTACACCTTCGACGAGGTGCGCGGCCAGAACCCCAACATGATGCAGTCGGGCCAGACCTCGCCGGAGGTGTTCCGGCAGATGTGGCAGACCCTCACCCGGGGCGATTCCTGGCATGGCGAACTGGTCAACCGGCGGCGCAACGGCGAGGTGTACCTCGAATCGGCGGTGATCTCGCCGGTGCGCCGTGCCGACGGCAGCATCTCCCACTACCTCGGCATCAAGCGCGACATCACCGAGGAGAAGCGCATCGAGCAGGAACTCGACCGCCATCGTCTGCACCTCGAAAGCCTGGTCGAGGCGCGCACCCGCGAGCTGGCCCTGGCCAAGGACGTCGCCGAGAGCGCCAGCCGCGCCAAGAGCGCCTTCCTGGCCAACATGAGCCACGAGATCCGCACCCCGCTCAACGCCGTGCTGGGCATGGCCCACATCATGCGGCGCGAGGGCGCCAGCCCCCAGCAGACCGAGCAGCTCGACAAGATCGACGGCGCCGCCCAGCATCTGCTCGGCGTCATCAACGACATCCTCGACCTGTCGAAGATCGAGGCCGAGAAGTTCAACCTCGAGGACGGCGAGTTTGCCCTCGACGGCGTCGTCGCCAGCGTCGTCTCGATGCTCCACGACAAGGCCGGCGCCAAGGGCCTGCGCCTCGAGGCCAAGCTCGAGAGCCTGCCCAGCCTGGTGCGCGGCGACGCCACCCGCTTCACCCAGGCCCTGCTCAATCTCGCCAGCAACGCCGTCAAGTTCACCGAGGCCGGCACCGTCGCCCTCGATGTGCAGGTCGTGGAGCGGCGCGATGCGCGGATACGGGTGCGGGTCGAGGTGCGCGACAGCGGCATCGGGGTGCCGCCCGAGGTGTTGCCGAAGCTGTTCGGCGCCTTCGAGCAGGGCGATACCTCGACCACCCGCAAGTACGGCGGTACCGGCCTGGGCCTGGCGATCACCCGCCGGCTGGCCGAGCTGATGGGCGGCGAGGCCGGCGCCACCAGCACCCACGGAGTCGGCAGCACCTTCTGGTTCACCGCCTGGCTGGGCGTCGGGCGCGCCGTGCATGCCGCCGACGCGCTGCCGCCCGACGAGGGGCGCGCCGAGGACATCCTGCGCCGCGACTTCGCCGGCGCCGGCGTGCTGCTGGTGGAGGACGAACCCGTCAACCAGGAGGTCGCCAAGCTGTTCCTGCTCGACGTGGGGCTCGACGTGGCGATCGCGGGCAATGGCGCGGTGGCCGTCGAGATGTTGCGCGACGCCGGTTTCGATCTGGTGCTGATGGACATGCAGATGCCCGAGATGGACGGCCTCGAGGCCACCCGCCTGATTCGCCGCATCCCGGGCCGCGAGAACGTGCCGATCGTCGCGATGACCGCCAACGCCTTCGCCGAGGACCGCGCCCAGTGCATGGCCGCCGGCATGGACGACTTCCTCTCCAAGCCGGTCGAGCCCGACCGGCTGTTCTCGACCCTGCTGCGCTGGCTGCGGCGCAGCCGCGAGCGCCTCGCCAGCCCTTAAGCGGCGGGGGTGTCCCCGTGGCGGGCGAAGCCCTCGAGAACGATCTTGCCCACCGCCCTGCCGCTTTCGAGCAGGGCATGGGCCTCGCGGAGGGTGGCCGCGCAGATCGGGCCCAGCTTCAGTTGGGCGGTGCTGCGGATGGCGCCCTGGTCCACCAGGTCGGCGAGGGCGTCCAGCAGGTGGTGCTGGGCGATCATGTCGTCGGTCTGGAACAGCGAGCGGGTGAACATCAGCTCCCAGTGCAGGCTGAGGCTCTTGCGCTTCATCGCGCGCACGTCGAAGGGCGCCGGGTCGTCGATCAGCGCCAGTTTGCCCTGGGGCGCCAGCGCGTCCACCAGCTGCGCGAAGTGCTGGTCGGTGTGGGTCAGGCTGATCGCGTAATCGACCGGCGGCACGCCGAGCGCGGCGAGTTGCGGCGCGAAGGGCTGGCGGTGGTCGATCACGTGGTGGGCGCCCAGCGCCAGCGCCCAGGCCCGGCTTTCCCGGCGCGACGCGGTGCCCACCACGGTGAGGCCGGTGCGCTGACGGGCCAGCTGGATCAGGATCGAGCCGACCCCGCCGGCGGCGCCGACGACCAGCAGCGTGGCGGGGCGGCCGGCGCCGGCGAGGGGCACCTGCAGGCGGTCGAACAGCAGTTCCCAGGCGGTGATGCCGGTGAGCGGCAGCGCTGCGGCGTCCGCCGGGCTCAGGCTCGCCGGCTTGCGGCCGACGAGACGTTCATCCACCAGCTGGAACTCCGCGTTGCTGCCCGGGCGGTCCATGGCGCCGGCGTACCACACCGCGTCGCCGGGGCGGAACAGGGTGGCCTCGGCGCCCACCTCGCGCACGATGCCCACCGCGTCGTAGCCCAGCACCTTGCAGGCGCCCGGCGGCGGCGCGGTGCCGCGGCGTACCTTGGTATCGACCGGATTCACCGCGATGGCCTGGATCTCGACCAGCAGATCGCGGCCCTCGGGCCGCGGGCGGGGCAACTCGACGTCGAGCAGGGCGTCGGGGCGGTCGAGGGCGCCCGGTTGGTGGTAGGCGACGGCTTTCATGCGGGTTCGGCCTCGGTGGTGGGGTGGGTCGGGTAGTCCAGGTAGCCGCGGGCGTCGCCGCCGAAGAAGGTGGTGGCGTCGGGTGCGTTGAGCGGCCAGCCGTGCTGCAGGCGCTCGGCCAGGTCGGGGTTGGCGATGTAGGGGCGGCCGAAGGCCACCAGGTCCGCCTCGCCGCCCTTGAGCACGGCTTCGGCCCGTGCCAGGGTGTAGCCGCCGGCGACGATCAGCGGTCCGGGGAAGGCGGCGCGCAGTTGTCGGCGCGCGTCGATGGCTTCAGGGCTGTCGTCGCCGGGCTCGTTGATGTGCAGGTAGGCCACGCCCCGCGCGGCCAGTTGGGTGGCGGCCGCGACGGCGGTGGGGAGGCTGTCCGGGCAGTCCATGCCGTTCGCCAGGTTGCGCGGCGACAGGCGCACGCCGGTGCGCGCCGCGCCGATGGCGCCGGTGACCGCGTCGGTGACCTCGAGCAGGAAGCGCAGGCGTTTGTCGCGGCTGCCGCCGTAGGCGTCGCTGCGCTGGTTGGCGCTG
Source organism: Zoogloea sp. (assembly GCF_041911615.1). Taxonomy (GTDB): domain Bacteria; phylum Pseudomonadota; class Gammaproteobacteria; order Burkholderiales; family Rhodocyclaceae; genus Zoogloea. The sequence goes on from NZ_JAYROR010000135.1 coordinate 50,527, forward strand.
CTGCGCAGGAACTGGTCGATCAGGTAGCCGTTGGCGGCGTGGATCTCGACGCCGTCGAAGCCGGCCTCGATGGCGTTGCGGGCGGCCTGCCGGAAGTCCGCCACGATGGCGGTGATCTCCGTGGCGTCGAGCGCGCGGGGGGGCGGGCAGGGCACCATGCCGCCGCGTCCGTCGGGCCCGGCTTTCCAGATCTGCCCGGAGAAGGGTAGCGCCGACGGCGCCACCGGCAGGGCACCGGCGTGGAAGTCGGGGTGGGACATGCGGCCGCAGTGCCAGATCTGCAGGAAGATCCGCCCGCCGCGCCGGTGCACCGCCTCGGTGACGTGCTGCCAGCCCTCGATCTGCGCCCGGCTGTGGATGCCGGGGGTGAGCGAGTAACCCTTGGCGTCCGGCGAGATGTCGGTGGCTTCGGCCACGATCAGGCCGGCGTAGGCGCGGGCGGCGTAGTAGGCGGCGTTCATCGCGGTGGGCACGTTGCCGGGCTGGGCGGCGCGGGCGCGGGTCAGCGGTGGCATCACGATGCGGTTGGGAAGGCGCAGATCGCCTACGGCAAGCGGCTGGAAGAGGGGCGCGTTCATGGTGACGGTGCGGGCGTGAGGGAGATGGCGTCGCAGTCTAGGCAGGTGGGGTGGGTTTGATAATTGGGCTATCCTTTAACGAACTTTCAAATCAGTTTTGAAAATGATCCATCTTCCGGACGTCGAGCTGTTCATCCGCGTGGCCGAACTGGGCAGCATCAGCGCCGCCGGGCGTGCCCTCGGGCTGAGTCCGGCGGCGGCCAGTGCGGCCCTCAAGCGGCTGGAGCGGCGGGTGGACAGCCAGCTCTTCGAGCGGTCGACCCGCTCGCTGCGTCTGACCCAGGCGGGCGAGGATTTCCTTGGTTTCTGCGTGCAGTCGCGTCAGGCGCTGGAGGAGGGGCTGGCGGCGCTCAAGCAGGGGCGCGAGCAGCTGTCGGGCGAGATTCACCTGGGCGCCCCCTCCGATCTGGGGCGCGACCGCCTCGATACCCTGCTGGAGCCTTTCCGCCGGCGCCACCCCCAGCTGCGGCTGGTGATGCATCTGGCCGATGATCTGATCGACCTCTACCGCAACCCCATCGACCTGGTGCTGCGCTATGGCCTGTCGCAGGATTCGAACCTTGTCGGGCGCAAGCTGTGCGACAACGGCCGGGTGCTGGTGGCGTCGCCGGATTACCTGGCGCGTCACGGCCACCCGGAAAGCTTCGAGGCGCTGGCCGGCCGCAACTGCATCTGTTTCTACCGCAACGGCGAGCTGTTCAATCGCTGGCGGCTGTTCCTGGACGGTCACCAGCGCGAGGTCACCGTCGCGGGCGACCGCGCCGCCAACGACGGGGCCCTGGTTCGCAAGTGGGCCCGGGAGGGCTACGGCATCGCCTACAAGTCGCGCCTCGACGTCATCGACGACCTGGCGTCGGGGGCGCTGGTCGATTTGTTTCCGGCCGCGCGCTACGACGAGACGCCGCTCTACGTCGCCTATCCCAGCCGGCGCTACCAGCCGGCGCGGATCAAGGCCTTGCTGGCGTGGCTGGCGGAGGCTTTCGGCGCGGCTGTGGCCGGCCCGGCGGTCAGCCCGCCTCCACCGGCAGGGTCGTGACTTCACCGCGCAGCGGCGAGGGCAGGCGGGCGTGGTGCAGCCATTCGAGGGCGATCGGCCACAGGCTGTGTTCGAAGCGGCTGTGGAAGAACGCGAAGTGGCCGATCTGGCGTTCGCCGATGGCCTCGGGATGCAGGTGCAGATGGGTGCGCGGGCTGGCGCGGTAGTAGCCGAGCAGGCGGCGGATCGCCGCCACGGTGCCGAACTCGTCGTCGGCAACGCTGAGGGCCAGGGTGTCGCCGCGCAGGCTGGCGAAGCGGCGCAGGATCGCGTCGCGCTCGGCGGTGGGCAGGAGCGCCCGCCAGTTGTCCTCGAAGCGCGGGGCACGGGCGGTCCAGTCGCGCACCACGCCTTTCGGGGTGTCCTCCAGCCAGCCCAGGCGGCTGCCCGGGAAATAGCCGAACAGCGCGGTCAGGGCCGGCATCGCGAGGTGCCACTTGAGCAGCAGGCCGGCCCGGCGAGGGGCCGCGTAGTCGCGCCAGTAGGCGTACTGCGCGCCCATCGAGAACACCCGGGCGACGTGCCGGCAGGATGGGGCAAGTCCGATCAGGAAACCGCCGACGCTGTGGGCGACGACCTGGACCGGCTGCCCCGGAAAGTGGACGAGGGCGTGCTGCAGCGCGGCTTCCACGTCGAGCCGGCCCCAGTCGATCCAGCCGGCCTCGAAGTGGCGCAGTCGCGTCGGCCGCGATTCGCCGATGCCGCGGTAGTCGAAGCTCAGCACGTCGAAGCCGTTGCGGTGCAGGAAGTCGGCGAAGCGGGCGTAGTAGCGGCAGCGTACCGAGGTGGCGGGGTTGATGACCACCACCGGGCGCCGGAGGTCCGCGTCGGCGTGCTGCCAGCAGAAGCCGCGCAGGGGGTAACCGTCGGCGGCGGTGAAGGCGATCGGGCGCGGAGCGGGGGCGGCGTGCGGGGCCATGGCGGCTGTCCGGGGGTGGTGGGGGCAGTGAGCCGATGGTAGGCGGCGGGCCGTGGCGCTTCAAACGATTCGTCCGCATGGCTGACATGCGGCGGCGTCATGCGGGTGGCTTTGCAATGCGCGGGCGCGCTTGTACATTGCGCTCCGTCGAATCGTTCAACCGAGGAGGGTGAAGATGCATTCCCTGATTGCCGAGCGCCAGCGCCTGTTTGCCTTGCCGGACCAGCCGATGCCGGACGGGGCGGAGGCGGATCTGCTCGATCTCGTCGACGCCGACGGGCGGGTGCGGACGCTGGTGGTGGGCGTGGCGGCGGCGACCGGCTGGGGGCCGGTGGCGGCCTTGTGCGCGGGCGTGGACGCGGAGCTGGCCTTGCCGCCGCCGGCGGTGGCGGTGGCCGGGGCGGCGGGTTTCCAGGTGTGGTTCTCGCTGGCCGAGCCGGTGGCCCTGGCGTGCGCGGCGGACTTTCTGGTGGGGTTGCGGGCGCGGTTCCTGGCCGACGTGCCGGACGCGCGGCTGGTCCTGGCGCCGCTGCCTGCGGGC
>NZ_JAYROR010000136.1:0-12409 GCF_041911615.1 Zoogloea sp.
GAATCGGATAAAACCCATTTCCCGACCCATTCGATGGGCATCAAAACGGGAATGGGAAGCCAATTCCGGGAATGAAGTCATGAGAAATCGAATGGCGAGGACCACTGCTGGCGCGGTTTCTCGGGGTTTTGCATCGGGCTGTTAACATCCCGCTCCAGCCGACCGTCAGCCAGCTACGCTTGAATCGCCCCGGCTGCCTCGACGGCCTGCCGGATAAAGCCGACGACGCCCCACCGCGCAGCGGACTTGGGAGCGGCCGGGCTGTCGCTTAAACTAGGGCACCTCGAATTCACCCCCGGCCTGCCCGTCCAGGCCCACACCGCCTCATGTCCGACGCCATCCCTCAGAAGCCCCACGCAGTGATCTGCTACGGCATCAAGAACTGCGACACCATGAAGAAGGCCCTCGCCTGGCTCGACGCGCACGGCGTCGCCTACCACTTCCACGACTACAAGAAAGCCGGCATCGACTCCGGGCGCCTGCACGCCTGGTGCGGCGCGATCGGCTGGAAGACGCTGATCAACACCCGCGGCACCACCTGGCGCAAGCTCCCGCCGGAACGCCAGGACATCACCACCCAGAGCGCCGCCGTGCAACTCATGAAGGAATTCCCCAGCGTGATTCGCCGCCCCGTGCTCGAAACCACCCACGGCCAGCTCCTCGTCGGCTTCGACCCGGACCTCTACGCCAGCCTCGTCACCCCCGCCGGAGCCCCCCAATGAGCGACGCCACCAGCTACGTCCAGCGCTTCCTGCTCGACGAACTCGACATCCGCGGCGCCATCGTCCAGCTCGACGACGTCTGGCGCGCCCTCCTCGAAAACCGCGACTACCCCGCCCCGGTGCGCGACCTGCTCGGCGAGATGAGCGCCGTCGCCTGCGTGATCGGCGGCAACCTCAAGCAGGCCGGGCGGCTCACCATGCAGCTCCAGGGCCACGGCCCGGTGAGCCTGCTGGTCGTCGACATCACCGAGGCGCTCAACCTGCGCGGCTACGCCAAGGCCGGCGAGGACGCCGCGGGCAAGCACGGCGTCGGCGCGCTGATCGGCGACGGCCAGCTCCTGCTGACCCTCGACATGCCCGAACAGCGTCGCCCCTACCAGAGCTACGTGCCCATCGAAGGCGACACCATCGGCGCGATCTTCGAGCACTACCTCACCCAGTCCGAACAGCAGCCCGCCGCGCTCCACACCGCCTGCTCGGGCAACCGCGCCGCCTGCCTGTTCCTGCAGAAGCTGCCCGACGCCGACAGGAAGGACCCGGACGGCTGGGACCGCATCACCCGCCTGGCCGCCACCGTGCGCCCGGACGAACTGCTCGGCCTGCCCGCCGAGGCGATCCTCACCCGCCTGTTCCACCAGGAAACCGTGCGCCTGTTCGACGCCCGCGACGTCACCCACCACTGGCCGCTCGACTGGAACAAGGTGGGCAAGATGCTGCGCTCCCTGGGCCGGGCCGAACTCGACGCGGTGCTCGCCGAACACGGCGAAATCCTCATCCACGACGACCTGTCCAACCACGAATACCGCCTCTCGGCCGACGACGTGGCCGCGCTGTTCGCCGAAGACACCGCCGAACCCCGCACCCTGCATTGATCTCGCGCCAAACGGTGGGCGGACTTGCCCTAAATCTTTGTCAAAAGTAGACTTGGCAGGTTTTATTCCGCACATTCGCCCCCCGTATCCATGGCCGACGCATCCCTGCAGAGCAAACTGATCGAGTTCAAGGGCGCCAGCCTGGCCGTGATGACCGCCTACGTCCGCGACGCGGACGCGGTGCGCCTTGCCGACGCCCTGCACATGATGCTCGGCGGCATGCCCGACTTCTTCGCCGGCGAACCGGCGGTGCTCGATTTCTCCCAGCTCGGCAACGTGCCCGAGCGCATCGACTGGACCGGCCTGCTGAGCCTGCTGCGGCGCTACCAGTTGCAGCCGATGGGCGTGCGCCACCTCGCCGGGCACCTGCACGAAGGCGCGCGCCGCGCCAACTTGGCGATCCTCGGCACCGAAGGCATGTCCGTCGAACGTCCGGTCACGCCTCCGCCCCCGCCCGCGCCGACCCCGGAACCCACGCCCGCCCCGCCCCCCGCCCCCGTCGCGGCGGCCCCGGCGACGAGCGACACCGCCCCTGCGCCGACGCTGATCGTCGACCGTCCGCTGCGCTCCGGCCAGCAGGTCTATGCCAAGGGCGGCGACCTGGTGCTGCTCGCCGGCATGAGCCCAGGTTCCGAGATCATCGCCGACGGCAGCATCCACTGTTACGGCCCGCTGCGCGGCCGCGCCCTGGCCGGCGCCCGCGGCGATACCGGCGCGCGCATCTTCAGCACCAATTTCGGCCCTGAGCTGGTCTCGATCGCCGGCGTCTATCGCACCTTCGAGCGCGGCATCCCGCAAGCCGTCGCCGGGCGCAGCGCCCAGGTCCGGCTGACCGGCTCGGACAACCTGCACACTCTCGAAATCACTCCGCTCCAGTTCGACTGAAGCGCCTCAACACCGAAGGGAACATCTCGTGGCACGCGTCATCGTAGTAACGTCCGGCAAGGGCGGCGTCGGCAAGACCACCACCAGCGCGAGCATCTCCAGCGGCCTCGCCCTGCGTGGCTACAAGACCGCGGTCATCGACTTCGACGTCGGCCTGCGCAATCTCGACCTCATCATGGGCTGCGAGCGCCGCGTGGTGTACGACCTGGTCAATGTCATCAACGGCGAAGCCAACCTGAATCAGGCCCTCATCAAGGACAAGCACTGCGAGAACCTCTTCGTGCTGCCCGCCTCGCAGACCCGCGACAAGGACGCGCTCACCGAGGAAGGCGTCGAGAAGGTGCTCAAGGAACTCGAGCACCTGGGCTTCGACTACGTGGTCTGCGACTCCCCCGCCGGCATCGAGCGCGGCGCAGTCATGGCCCTCACCTTCGCCGACGAAGCGATCGTCGTGACCAACCCGGAAGTCTCGTCGGTGCGCGACTCCGACCGCATCCTCGGCATCCTGCAAAGCAAGAGCCGCCGCGCCATCGAAGGCCGCGAACCGGTCAAGGAGCACCTGCTCGTCACCCGCTACTCCGCCAAGCGCGTGGACGAAGGCGAGATGCTGTCGTACAAGGACGTCCAGGAGCTCCTGCGGATCACGCTGATCGGCGTCATCCCCGAATCCGACGACGTGCTGCAGGCCTCCAACCAGGGCACGCCGGCCATTCACCTCAAGGACAGCGACGTGGCCACCGCCTACCAGGACGTGGTGGCGCGCTTCCTCGAGGAAGACCGCCCGCTGCGCTTCGTGAGCTACGAGAAGCCGGGGCTCCTGAAGCGGCTGTTCGGAGGCAAGTGACATGTCCCTGCTCTCTTACTTCTTCGGCTCCAAGCCCAAGACCGCCTCGGTGGCCAAGGAGCGCCTGTCGCTCCTGATCGCCCACGAGCGCAGCGCCAACCAGCCGACGCCCGACTTCCTGCCCGCCCTGCAGCGCGAGCTGATCGAGGTCATCTCCAAGTACGTCAACGTCTCGGCCGACGACATCAAGGTCCAGCTCGGCAAGCGCGACAACTTCGAGATCCTCGAAGTGGACATCACCCTGCCCGAGCAGTCCAAGTAAGACAGCACGGCCCGGATGGTGAAATCGGTAAACACAGCGGACTTAAAATCCGCCGGCGCGAGCCTTGCGGGTTCAAGTCCCGCTCCGGGCACCATTTCTTTGCATTGACACCGTGATCGTCCTCGACCTCATCTGCGACCAGGCGCACTGCTTCGAAGCCTGGTTCGCCTCGGGCGACGCCTTCGACGCGCAGCACGCCGCCGGGCTGGTGAGCTGCCCGCACTGCAACTCGCACGCAGTGCGCCGGCTCCCGTCGGCGCCCTACGTGCAGACCTCGTCCCATTCGGCCGGTCCGGCCGCACCGACGCATCAGCCCGACGCAGCCACCATCGCCGCGCGCCTCGTCGAAGCGCTGCGCAGCGCCGCGGGCCAGTCCGAAGACGTGGGCGAGCGCTTCCCCGAGGAGGCCCGCCGCATCCACTACGGCGACGCCGAGGAGCGCGCCATCCGCGGCAAGGCCAATCGCAGCGACCTGCTCGAACTCATCGACGAAGGCATTCCCGTCCTGCCGGTTCCGCCGGACAAGGACGACCTCCACTGAGCGGCGCCCAGCTCAAATCGGGTTTGCCTGCGGCCACCGCGCGGCCTATAACGTCTGCATAGCCTCTCCGCATGACATCCGTCGTGCGGCCACCGCAGCCCGCCGGAGCCCCGACCATGCCCCACGCCTTTTCACGCCACGCCCTGCTGCCTGCCGCGCTGGCGCTCCTCAGCCTCTCCGCCCAGGCCGTCGACTGCGGCATGAATCCGGCCTTTCGCCAAAAGGACGGCAACGCGAAAGGTGGTACCACGGCCGTCTGGGCGGCCCCCGACCAAGGCACGTTGCTGTTCGTCGAAGGGCTCAACGTGAACACCGACGGCACCCGCCGCTCGTACAGCGTCGACGACTTCTGGGGCGAGACGAAAGCCCTCAACAACCTCTGCAACGCCATGCGCGACGGCTGCGCCGGCCTCGACGCGGCCGGCAAGCGCGCCCGCCGCATCGCCACCCAGAAAGCCGCGGCGGCGGGCTGGCCAGCCGACCAACTGGCCCAGACGCGGATCGCCAGCGCGATCATCCCGTTCCGGCACGGCAAGCCCTGCCCGGCGGTGGACGGCTTCCTGGTGTCCGCCACGGCCCTCGCCCGGCCGCACATCGACGATCAGTGCGACATCGCCAATTACCTCGACGCGCTCACGGTGCCGGCCATCGTCCTCCCGAAGAATCCCGCCAAGGGCGTGCCGTCCGAGTTCGCCCGGCGCAACGCCCGGATCGGCGATCTGGTCGTCACCCTGGTGCCCGGCGCGGCGGCCCCGGTGTACGCGGTGGTGGGCGACACCGGCCCGGCCGACGAGCTAGGCGAAGGCTCGATCGCCCTCAACGGGAAGCTCCTCGGCAAGACCAGGCCACCGGCCAATTATCAGGAAGTGCGCGGCAAGGGGCCCTACGCCGGTCGAGGCTGGACGGTGCCGAAGGCCGCGGTGCTGATCTTCCCGGGAAGCCGCGACGAGGCCGAGCCGTTCATGGGCGTCGATCGCATCGACGCCGCCGCCCGTCAGCGTTTCGACGCCTGGGGCGGCGTCGAGCGCCTCAACGCCTGCATTGCCGCCTACCCGCAAAACGCCAAATAGCCGCGCCTCACCGCCGGTCTCGCCCCCGTCGCGACAGGAGCACGTCATGCACCGCACCCACACCATCGCCCGGATCGCAGGATTCGTGGGGTCTGCCCTCGCGTGCGCCCCCGGCGCATCCTTCGCCCAGGCGGCCCCCGCGGCGGCCGAGCTGACCCGCTACGCGGACGTCGCCGAGTCGGGGCTCGCCAAGGACGTGCTCGATCGGGTGATCGCCCGGGGCGGCAAGTCGAAGCGTTACACCGACGTGCTGCCGCTCGATGGCGGCACGGTGGGCATCGCCCATTTCGCGGTCGGTGGCCTCGCGCCGCTGTATCGGCACATGGACACCCAGCGCTACTTCGGTCGCAGCGAGACGGTGATGGTCAAGCAGTTCGCCGCCGCCTGCCGTCCCGCCAACCGCAGCGGCAACGACACCGGCTGGGGCTGCTACGCCCAGCGCTGGTGGCGCGACGGCATGAACGCCTTCGTCCACAGCGCCGAGAGCCCCGCCGCCCAGGAAGCGGCGTGGCTGGAGATGATGAAACCGGTGGTCGACAACGCCCTCGACCACGGGTGGCACGACCGACGCAGCCTCGCCATCGCGCTGGGCATCGCCAACTCGATGGGCGCCGCCGGCTTTGCCCGCCTCGCCGAGCGCAACCACTGGCGCGCCGAGGACACGCTGCGCGCCTACGTCGGCGACAACGCCCACCGGCAACGTCGGCGCGACGCCATCGACGCGCACTTTCCGGTCGGCCACTGAACGCCACGCCAGGACGGCGCGGCGCCGCATCAGCCGCGAATCCGCGCCGTCGCCTCGGCCACCCGCTTGCCGAACTGGCGGAAGGTTTCCAAGTCGCCCGGCGGAATTTCATCTACGCTGGCGTCGGACGGCGTCTGGGCCATCGCGCCGCTGAACGAGCCGACGTAGTTCAGATCGTTGCGCCCGGCGGCCTTGGTGTTGGACGGCATCATGCCGGTGCCGACCCAGATCCCGCTGTGCTGCATCGCGAGGGTGAACAGGTAATGCAGGGTCGACAGCTTGTCGCCGTTCATGGTGGCGCTGTTGGTGAAACCGGCAAACACCTTGTCCTTCCATTGCTGGGTGAACCAGGCCTTGCTGGAAGCGTCGGCGAACTTCTTGAACTGCCAGCTCACGGTGCCCATGTAGGTCGGGCTGCCCATCACGATCGCGTCGGCGGCGGCGAGGCGCTCCCAGCCACCTTCGGGCAGGTTGCCCTCGGCGTCGATGGCGAGCAGCTCGGCATCCGCCCCGCTGGCGATCTGCGCGGCGAGACGTTGGGTGTGGCCGTAGCCGGAATGGAAGACAACGACGATTTTTGCCATGGTGATGCTCCTTTTATCGGTTGAAGGGCAAGAGAAAATCGAGAGCCGCGGCGGCGCCGGTCAGGGCGCCAGGTCGAACACCAGCACTTCGGCGTCGCGCCCGTCGGTGAGGCGGAGTTCGCCCTCGTCGGCGATCAGCGCCGCATCGCCGGCCTGCAGCGGCTGACCATTCACCGTCAGCGCGCCTCGTACCAGATGCACGTAGGCCTTGCGGGCCGGGTCGAGCGTCAGGCGGGCCGATTCGTCGGCGTCGAACAGCCCGGCGTACAGCGTCGCGTCGGCGTGGATCGTCACCGACCCCTCGGCGCCGTCGGGCGAGGCCAGGCGGCACAGGCGCCCGCGCTTGGCACTGTCGGGAAACGTCTTCTGGGCGTAGCCGGGTTCGATGCCGACCTGATCCGGCTCGATCCAGATCTGCAGGAAGTGAGTCTCCCGATCGGCCGCGTGGTTGAACTCACTGTGGCGCACGCCGCGCCCGGCGCTCATGCGCTGCACGTCGCCGGGCGGAATCGCCGCGCCGTTGCCCATGCTGTCCTTGTGGGCGAGCTCGCCGGAGAGCACGTAGCTGATGATCTCCATGTCCCGGTGACCGTGGGTACCGAAGCCGGTGCCGGGGGCGATGCGGTCCTCGTTGATGACCAGCAGGTTGCCCCAGCCCTGCCAGGCGGGGTCGTAATAGCCGGCAAACGAAAACGAATGGTGGCTCTTGAGCCAGCCGTGGTCGGCGTGGCCGCGGTCGTCGGAACGGCGAATCGTCAGCATGGTGGGCTCCTCGTGAAAGTGGAACCATTGTGCCGACCCGCGCGGCCTTCGCGGTGCAGACGCTTTGATGGCATCATTCAAAAAATTTGAACGATAAACCCGCCATGCCGCAAAAAAGCCCGTTGGCGCGCGATCTCCTCACACCCGACGCCCTCGCCATGCTGCAGCGCATCGCCGACGCCGGCAGTTTTGCCGCCGCGGCCCGCGCCGCCGGCATGGTGCCGAGCGCGCTCACCTACCGGGTACGTCAGATCGAGGATGCCCTCGACGTGCTGCTGTTCGACCGCAGCGCCCGTCAGGCCCGCCTCACCGAAGCCGGCCGCGAACTGCTGCGCGAGGGCGCCCGCCTGCTCGACGAGATCGACGCGGTAGCCAACCGGGTGCGGCGGGTCGCCACGGGCTGGGAATCGCACCTCACCTTGGCGGTGGACGGCGTCATCAGCCGCGCCACGGTGCTGGAGCTGTGTGAGCGCTTCTTCGCCCTCGCCCCGCCGACCCGCCTGCGCCTGCGCGACGAGGTGCTGTCGGGCACCCTCGAGGCACTGACCAGCGGCCAGGCCGATCTCGCCATCGGCCTGGTGAGCGCCGCCACGCCGCCGCCCGACGTGCAGCTGCGGGCCCTTGGCGAGCTGCGCTTCATCTTCGCGGTGGCGCCCCACCACCCGCTGGCTCGCGCCGCCGAACCGCTCTCCGACGCGGTGTTGCGGGCCCACCGGATGGTCGCGGTGACCGACTCCACCTCCCGTGGCGACGGCCTCTCGATCGGCCTGCTCGGCGGGCAGGACGTGTTCACCGTGCCCGACCTGCCGGCCAAGCTCGACGCCCAGCTACGCGGCCTCGGCGCCGGCTTCCTGCCCGAGTCGCTGGCCCTGCCCTACGTCGAAAGCGGCCGTCTGGTGGTGCGCGCGGTCGAACGCGACGACCGCCTGCTGCGCGTGAATTACGCCTGGCGCCATCGCGGCCCCACCGCGCCGGGCAAGGCGCTGCGCTGGTGGCTCGACCAGCTCGAGCTGGCGACCACCCGCCTCGCGCTCCTCGACCGCCGCCGCGCCGCCCCATGAAGACCATCGACGCCCTTGCCCGCGGCCTGGAAGTGCTGCGCAGCCTCGACGAGCGCCGCGGCCAGTCGCTGGCCGAACTGCACCGCGTCACCGGCGTGCCCAAGGCCAGCCTGCTGCGCATCCTCGACACCCTCGAACAGGGCGGCTTCGCCTGGCGCGCGATCGGCGACCGGCGTTACCGACGCCGGGTCTCGCTGATCTTCCGACCGGGCATCGACGACGCGCTGCTGGGCATCGGCGAGATCGCCGCACCCTTCCTCGAAAGCCTGCGCATGAAGGTCATCTGGCCGTCGGACGTGCTGGTGCATCGCAACTTCCGCATGGAGCTCGTCGAAACATCCCGCCGCCAGAGCGCCCTCAACGTGGCGGTGTACGCCATCGGCTACCGGGTCGAGATGTTCCTGTCGGCCCCGGGGCGCGCCTTCCTGGCCTTCTGCAGCGACGCCGAGCGGGCCGCGATCCTCGCCGACGCGGCCGCCCATCCGCCCCAGCTCGCCCGCGCCCGGCAGGTGCTGGCCGGCGAACTGCCGGCCATCCTCGGCGAAACCCGGCGCCTCGGCTACGCCTCGCGCGACCCGCTCTTCGGCGGTACCGAGGACAAGCCGATGCACGTCCACGACGACGGCATCGATGCCATCGCCGTGCCCGCCGTCGCCAACGGCAAGGTGCTGGCCTGTGTCAATCTGGTGTGGCCGCGCAAGTACCGGCTCAAGGCACAGATCGTCGCCGACCATCTGGGCGACCTCCAGGATGCCGCCGGCGCCATCGCCGCCGCCGCGGCCCGCGCCCCGAAATGTTCCACTGAGTGAAACGCTGGCAGTCCCGAACAGAAAATCTCGAGACTCTGTGCAAGCATGTCTCCACCGGTTGGCGCCCGTCGTCCGCCGGCATAAGAAAACCACCGGAGACAACCAGATGAAACCGATTCCGCCGCTCCTGGCGACGCTGTGCATCCCGGCGCTCGCCCTGGCCGCCGGCAGCGCCCTCGCCGCCTCGCCCGCCAAGCGCCCCAACATCCTCCTGATCGTCGCCGACGACCTGGGCTACACCGACATCGGCGCCTTCGGGGCCGAGATCGCCACGCCCAATCTCGACCAACTCGCCAGCACCGGCGTCAAGATGACCAGCTTCTACGCCTCGCCCTTCTGCTCGCCCACCCGCGCGATGCTGATGTCCGGCAGCGACAACCACCTCGTCGGCTTCGGCGACATGGCCGAACTCATCACCGACGAACAACGCGGCAAGCCCGGCTACGAGGGCTACCTGAACGACCGCGTCGTGCCGATGGCGCAGGTGCTCAAGGACGCCGGCTACCGCACCGCCATGGCCGGAAAGTGGCACCTGGGCGTGGCCGAGCAGTTCAGCCCCGCCAGCCGCGGCTTCGAGCAGTCATACGCGATGGTGATGGGTGGCGCCAGCCACTGGGGCGACCAGTCCGGCATCGTGGCGATGGACCCGGCCAAGCCGCCCAAGGCGATCTACCGCGAGAACGGCAAGGCCATCGACATCCCCCGCGACGGCTTCTATTCGTCCCAGGCCTTCACCGACAAGCTGCTCGAATACCTCAAGAACGGCGAAGGCTCCGGCAAACCCTTCTTCGGCTACCTGGCCTTCACCGCGCCCCACTGGCCGCTGCACGCACCCGATGCCGACATCGCCAAATACGAAGGTCGCTACAAGGACGGCTACGACGCCCTGCGCAAGGCGCGCATCGCCCGTCTCAAGCAACTCGGCCTGATCGCCGCCGACACCCCGATCTACGAAGGCCACCCCCACTGGCCCAGATGGGACAGCCTGACCCCCGCCCAGCAGGAATCCGAGGCCCGCCGCATGACGGTCTATTCGGCGATGATCGAGAACATGGACCGCCAGATCGGCCGCGTCATGGCCTACCTCAAGGAACGCGGCGAGCTCGACAACACCTTCGTGTTCTTCATGTCCGACAACGGCGCCGACGGCAACTCGGTCTACGACGTGGGCCGCACCCGCGAGTGGATCCACAAGGACATGGACAACAGCACCGCCAACATCGGCAAGCCCGGCTCCTTCATCGAGTACGGCCCCGGCTGGGCCCAGGTGGGCATGACGCCGTTCAAGCTCTACAAGTCGTTCATGTACGAAGGTGGCATCTCGGTGCCGGCCATCGCCTGGGGCCCCGGCATCCACGGCGGCACCGTCAAGCGCGAATTCGCTCACGTGATGGACGTGGCCCCGACGATCTTCGAACTCGCCGGCACCCGGCATCCCGGCACCACCTACAACGGCCGCGAGGTGCTGCCCCTGCGCGGCAAGTCGATGCTGCCCTACCTGCAGGGGAAGGCCACGCTGGTGCGCGGCAAGGACGAGCCGGTGGGCTGGGAGCTGGGCGGCCGCAAGGCGCTGCGCAAGGGCGACTGGAAGATCGTCTATGCCAACCAGCCCTGGGGCACCGGCGGCTGGGAGCTCTACAACATCGCCCGCGACCGCAGCGAAAGCCGCAACCTCGCCGCCAGCCAGCCGGCCAAGCTGAAGGAGATGCTGGCCGACTGGCAGCGCTACGTGGCCGAAACCGGCACCCTCGAGATCGACACGCTCGCCGACCGCCCCGGCTACAGCAACGGCGGCAAGTACTACGACGACCTGGAGATCGAAGTGAAGATGCAACCCCGCGGCGCCACGCCGGCCGCTCGCTGAGCGCCCGCGACGTGATCCGGATGCGCGGCCTGCTGGGAGCCCTCGCCGTCCTCGTCACCCTCCCCGCCCTCGCGGGGACGGCGACGCCCCAGGCCGGGCCGCGCCCCGGCTACGTACCGGAGAGCCAATGCGCCGCCTGCCACCCCCAGCAGGCAGCCGTCTGGAAAAACTCGAAGCACGCCAAGGCGATGCAGCCTGCCAGCCCGGCCACGGTACAGGGCGACTTCGCCGACGTCCGCTTCGCCGAAGCGGGCCGGCAGGTACAGTTCAGCCATCAGGGCCGCCGGCTTTACGTTCGCACCGAGGGCCCCGACGGCCGCCCGACGCAGCACCCGGTCGCCTACGCCTTCGGGCTGCGTCCGCTGCAACAGGTGCTGCTGCCGCAGCCCGGCGGGCGCCTGCAGGCCCTCGACGTGGCCTGGGACACGCAGCGCAAACGCTGGTTCTCCCTCCAGCCCGACGGCGTCGCCCCGCCCGGCTCGCCGCTGCACTGGCGCGGCCGCTTCCAGAACTGGAACCTGATGTGCGGCGAGTGCCACACCACCGCCTACCGCAAGGGCTACGACGCGGCCCGCGACACCTACCGGACCACTTGGGCCGCCCCCCACGTGGGCTGCCAGGCCTGCCACGGCCCCGGCGCCGATCACGCCACGAGCGCCCGCACCGGCGCCACGCCGCCCCGCCCCACCGCCAACCCGGCGCTGGCCGATGCCCACGGCCAGGCCGACCAGTGCGCCACCTGCCACGCCCGCCGCACCCGCATCGTCGAGGCCGCCGAGCCCGGTCGGCCACTTCTCGACAGCTTCATCCCCGACACCCTGCGCGCCGGGCTCTACCACCCGGACGGCCAGCAGCACGACGAAGTCTTCGAATACGGCAGCTTCCGCCAGAGCCGCATGTACCAGGCCGGCGTCGCCTGCGCCGACTGCCACGAGCCCCACGCCGGCAGCCTGCGCGCCAGCGGCAACGCCCTGTGCGTGCGCTGCCACGCGCCGACGCCCGACCCGCGCTTTCCCGGCCTGCGCGCCAAGGATTACGACAGCCCGGCGCACCACTTCCACGCCGCCGGGCAGCCCGGCGGTCAATGCGTCGACTGCCACATGCCGAGCCGCGACTACATGGTGGTCCACGCCCGCCGCGACCACGCCATCCGCATCCCGCGCCCCGACCTGACCCGGCGCATCGGCACGCCCAACGCCTGCCAGGGCTGCCATGCCGACAAGTCCGCCGAGTGGGCCGAGGCCGCCATCGAAGGCCACCACGGCCGCCACGCGCGCCCCGCGCACTACGGCGAGATCCTTGCCGCCGCCCGCGCCGGCCAGCCCGGGAGCGCCGCCGCCCTGGCGGGGCTGATCGGCGACCGCCAGCAGCCCGCCATCGTGCGCGCC
>NZ_JAYROR010000137.1:0-5403 GCF_041911615.1 Zoogloea sp.
CCACGAAGCGGCGACGGAGGCGTCGCCCATCGCCGCCTTGGTCCAGCCCTCGCGCGCGGCGCGCTTGCGGATGGCGGCGACGCTGACGCCGAAGCGGGCGGCGACGGTGGGGGCCGACAGGCCCGACAGATAGGCCTCGCGGATCCGGCCCCAGGTCTGGGGACCGGCGCGGACATAGGTGGTCGCGGGGTGGGCGCGCATGGAGATTCACCTGCAGAATTGGTCGAGATCTCTACATTTCGAGACCCGAAAAGCCTGCCACGACCGGCGACCCAGGCGCGTCGATTGTCCCGACTGTCCATCGAGTAGAGGGTCAGGGGTATGAAAACATTCGTCTTCCGATGACGCTGGTCGGGATCAACTATGCGGGTCGGGCGGGGCCGGCCATCGCAAGTCGTCCTTTCGGGTTCGTCCCGCGGACGCCCCGGCAGGGCGGCGGAGGGGGCGCCGACGGCGCGTTGCAATCCACACACGCCGGACCGCCGCCCACAGGCCGGGCGCGAAGGCGTGTTCCCTTTTCGTTCCGGTTCTGCTTTCTGGTCCCGTCGGTGGCGCGACGGAGGATCAGATGAACGACCGAGCCCTTTCAGACATGGTGAGCCAGATGGACGCGGAACTGGCCCGCGCCGAACCCGACCTGCCCCTCCACCCCGAGGAGACCCGCCGCCTGGAGATCATGCGCGCCCTGGCGCTGGGGCTGGGGAATTTCGAGCGGATGCGCGCGCATGACGTGCATCTGCTGGCGGCGAGGATGGGGCGGCGGTGAGGGGTGGCTGGTCCAGACTCGAAGCGGTATCGGGCGACGGTGGTTTTTGAGCAGGGCGTCGATTAGTCGCGCTATGACCAACTCTCACTCTTCGCGGCTCTTGCTGGACGTAAGTTTTTTCGGGGCATAGTGTCGATCATAGCGTTATTTCCTGATCACCCAGTCAGTGTGCCGTTAACAAGCATGGCGCGAACGCTAGCAACCGCTTAACCTCGCTGAAGAATCAGTCCTCGGGGTGGCGAATGCTGGGACCATTGGTCAGCGAGCGAAGTGCTCGGATCGCAGAGTTCAAACGGCGTAAAGTCCGTTACGAAATGCAGACCGTTGCGGCGCCGAAGGCACCAGCCTTAGTCGAAGAAGGGTGGGAAGTCGTTCCGGGCAAAGGCAAGGCCACCAGGCTGCGCCGGACCAAAACCTTCGACGAACTGCTTGAGAACGACTTCTGGACCGTCCTCTACTATTTCGGCTACCCCAATTTGAACGCTGGGCGGCAGTTCACCGTTGAGCTAACCCAGCATGGCGGGAAAGCAATTACCAAGCAAATCGATGTTCTGGCCTTCGACGACGAAACCGTCGTCGTCGCTGAATGCAAAGCCTGCGAGAAGCGCAGCAAGCGTGCGTTGCGGAAGGACTTGGGCGAGTTCGCTGCCAACAAGGCAGCCATCGTTAAAGCTGTGAAGTCCAAGTCGCCGGAAATCACCGATCAAAAGTTCCTATGGTTGTTCGTGACGAGGAATATAGAATGGAGCAAGCCTGACCTAGCTATCGCCAAGGAACACAACATCCGGGTCGTTACAGAAGCCGAGCTGCGATACTACTCCGAGATCGCGAAGCGCCTAGGCCCCTCCGGGAGATTTCAGTTTCACGCATCCTACCTGGCGAAAACGAAGATTGATGCTCTTTCAGACGTCAAGCTTCCCGCCATCAAAACGAGGATCGGGAAGTATCCCGCATATATCTTCGTTGCCCCGGCTCGGAAGCTGCTTCCGATATCATTCGTTAACCACCGCGATTTGAGAGACCCCGAAGCCGCCCCGAGCTACCAGCGTCTGATCACCCGAGCGCGCCTCCAAAGCGTAGCCAAGTTCATCAACGAGGGCGGCTATTTTCCCAACTCGATCATCATGAACTTCAAGTCGGCTGTGCGCTTCGACCTCGCCGCTCCTCAGACAGAGGACGGTACTACGATGGGTACACTGTATCTTCCGAACCAATACAAGTCGGCCTGGATCATCGACGGCCAACACCGACTTTATGCTTACGCTGAGGTTGACGACCCCAACGGAAACCACCGTGTCCCTGTCATCGCATTCGAAGAGATGGACGACCCGGAGGAAGGAAAGCTGTTCAAGACCATCAACAGCCAGCAAAAAAAGGTCTCAGCTGGCCTTCTTGACGAACTGCGCGGCGAGCAAGACCTCCACTCCGAGGACAAGCAGAAGCAGATGCGAGCCATAGCAGCTCGGGTCATCGACCAGCTTCGCGCCGAAACCGGAGGGCCTTTCGAAGACCGGTTTAAGAGCGCCGACCTACCGGATGGGCCTGAGCGCACACTTACCCTCACATCCATAGTCAATGCTCTCGTTAGCTCTGGTCTTCTCGGCGCGCTCAAGAGCAAGCCCGCCAAGTTCATTCAAGGCCCGTTCTGGGGCGATCGGCCGAGCCAGACCATTGAAACAGCTACAATGGTGCTGTCAGGCTATTTTGACTTGGTCCGAAACAGCAACCCAATCCGTTGGGACAGCGGGAAAGCTGGTCTTCTGTGCACGAACGTCGGCGTGGAGGCTTACATTCGGCTCCTAGGGGAACTGTGCCGCTACATACAAACCAGCACCGGCGTTGATCCGCGCAACCTCGCTGAGACCGAGCTGTTGCAGGAGGTTAGCACTTACCTGACCCCTGCTCTTGGCTTCGTGACGCACGCCAACGATAAGGAATTCTCTGATCGATTCAGCGTCCCGTTCGGCTCTGGTGGACCAGTCCGGTATTTCATCCGGATCGCAGACTTGATCAAAGCCGACCATCAGGATTTTACACCGCCGGGCTACGACGACTTCCTCAAGGAGGTTGCCGAAGCGCAAACCTCTACCGCAGATCGTCAAGTCAGGATTATTCAAGAGCAAGTTCCAGAATTCATCGTAGAAAAGCTTAAGGAAGAGTTTGGCGAGGACAAGTTTTTGCAGGCCGCTGTCAAAAACAAGGAGATCTTGAAATCGGCGTTTGAGAAGCAAGTTGGCGTGGATCCGGAAGAACAAGGACCACTAGAGACCTACATTGACTTCATAGATTTCCGGAAAATCGTCGAGCAGAAAGAAAACTGGCCTCTGTTCGCAGACACGCTTAGCATTAGGCTTCCAGAAGAAGGGCATGCGGCCCGATATCTTAAATGGTTCGATGAAGTTAACCGCATACGCCGCATACCCGCTCATCCTTTTGGTAAGAAGTATAAAGACGCAGACATAAACATACTCAACAGCGTATGCTCAGAACTCACACAAAACGGCATCTTGCGATCCGATGATTGAACCGCCTCTCAAGTGGGCAGGCGGAAAGCGCTGGCTTGCTCGGTCATATTCATGGCTCTTTCCAAAGAGTTACGATCGATACCTGGAGCCGTTTTTTGGCGGCGGGGCAGTCTTCTTCGCGCTGAGGCCGGATCGCGCTGTGCTGTCCGACAAGAACGCTCGACTGGTTGCAACCTACGAAGCGCTGCGAGATAATCCGAACGGCGTCATTGCTGCGCTACGGGCATACGCAAGTCGACATTCAGATGAGTTCTACTACGTCGCGCGAGCTACGCCCGAGGCCGATGCCATTAAGGAAGCCGCACGCTTCCTCTACCTTAACCGAACATGCTGGAACGGCCTTTATAGAGTTAATTTGAAGGGTGAGTTCAATGTGCCGCGTGGCACCAAGAACAACGTCATACTTCCAACGGACGACTTCGATGCTGTTTCAAAGGCCCTCCTCAATGCCGAGCTCAGTGCATCGGATTTTAGCACGACGCTAAGTCAGGCTAGAGCGGGTGACTTTGTGTTCATCGACCCGCCATATACTGTGGCTCGCAACAATAACGGATTTCTAAAGTACAATGAGGATATTTTCTCTTGGGCCGACCAAGAGCGCTTGAAAGCGGAGGCCGTAGCCGCTGCGAGCCGGGGTGCTTCAGTGTTAGTTCTCAACGCCCACCACGATTCAGTAAGCAAGCTTTACAGCGACGCAGGCACTCTCCACGTCGTCAAGCGTCACAGCGTGATCTCTAGCACATCAGCGCACCGTAAAGGTGTCGAAGAACTCGCGGTTCAGATTGGCTTCGAGACGACCGACTCGAACGGAGACCCCATCCAACTCCGAAAGAACCATTCCGCCGGAACGACGGATGCTGCGTCTCACATGCCCGTACCTTGCGAAACTGCATGAGCTGCATCTGCCGCTCTGCACGAGCGCTCCTGGCGCGACGCGCACCTCACCCACCCGTATCGATCCTCGCCACCACCGACATACCCGGCGCCAGGCGCTCCACCGCCGGCTGGCCCGGATCGATGGCGATGCGCACCGGGATGCGCTGGGCGACCTTGGTGAAGTTGCCGGTGGCGTTGTCGGGGCGGATGACGCTGAACTCGCTGCCGGCGGCGGGGGCGATGCGCTCGACGTGACCGCGCAGGGTCTGGCCGCCCAAGGCGTCGACCGACAGTTCGACGGGCTGGCCGATGCGGATGTCGCGCATCTGCGTCTCCTTCAGGTTGGCGGTGACCCAGACGACGTCGGGGACCAGGCCCATCAGCTGGGTCCCGGCGGTGACGTACTGGCCCTGGCGAACGCCGACCTCGCCCAGGCGGCCGGCGCGGGGGGCGGTGATGCGGGTGTTGGCCAGGTCGATCTGGGCCAGGCGCACGGCGGCGCGGGCGTTCTCGACCTGGGCGGCCAGGGCGTCGCGGTTGACCACGGCGCTTTCGACCCCCGTCTCGGCGATGCCGCGCTGGGCGCGGGCCTGGGCGACCTGGGCCTGGGCGCTGCGCAGCGCCGCCTCGGCCACGTCGACATTGGCCTGGGACACCCAGCCGCCTTCCTTCAGGGTGCGGGCGCGGTTCGCATCGGCCTGGGCGCGGGCCAGGGTCGCCTGGGCGCCGGCGATGGTGGCGGCGTATTGAGCCACCGACCCGCGGGCCGAGGCCTGGGACTGGGCCGAGTTGGCCAGGGCGGCCTCGGCGGCGTGCAGGGCGGCCTGGGCCTGTTCGACCCGCTGGCGGTAGATGCGGTCGTCGACCTGGGCCAGCAGCTGGCCGGGCTGGACCGTCTGGAAGTCCTTGACCGGCACCTGGGTCACATAGCCGTTCACCTGGGGGCTGATCAGGGTGACCTGGCCGCGGACATAGGCGTTGTCGGTGCGCTGGACGTCGCCGGTGAAGGGCGGCAGGCGCCAGGCGTAGAGCACCAGCAGCACCCCCAGCACGGCGACGGCGGCGGCGACCACGGTCCACAGGACGCGCTTCTTGGGCTCGGGCGCGGGGGCGGCGGGCGCGGCGGGAGCGGGCTGGGCGGCGGCGGCCTGCTGGGGCGCGGGCTGGGCGGCGATCGGGGGCGGGGTGACGGTCATGGCGGGTCTGGGGGTCGTTTCTTCAGTCGACGGCGGCGGA
>NZ_JAYROR010000138.1:0-83643 GCF_041911615.1 Zoogloea sp.
CGGGGCGGCGGCGTGCGACTCAGAGCCCGCGGGCGAACAGCGCCGACGCGCCTGGCAGCCGCAGGGCCGCCAGACGCGCCAGCAGCGCGTCCCAATCCACCGCGTCGAGGGTGTTCTTGACCAGCAGGCCCAGGTCGGTCTCGCCTTCCATCAGCAGGCGCCGGCTGAAGAACAGGGTGTCCGGATCCGCCTCGCGCAGCGCCAGCGCCAGGTAGTCGCGGGTGGTGGCGGAGATCGTCAGGTCTGGCGCCTGACCGTCGAACAGCGGCCGGAAGCCCCGCGGGCCGAAGGTGAAGCGCAGCGCCAGCCCCGCATCGGTGACCTTGAGCAGCAGGCGCTTGCCGGTGAGCGGCTCGAGGGCGTCGCGGGGCAGCAGGCGGTCGAGGGTCAGGTTGAGGCCGGTGACGAGGGCGAGCGTCGGCGGCAGCTGCGGCAGCCGGGCGCCGACGCGGGCGAAGGGCCCAGGCAGGGTGAAGGCGGGGATTTTCATGGTGAGCCTCGGGGTTCAGGCGGAGACGAATTGCTCGACGCCCGGACGGCCGTGCCAGAAGCCGTTGCACGGCGCCTCGGGTAGCAGCGGGAGCGCTTCGCGCAGGGCATCGAGGGCCGGTACGCGGCCATCGAGGGCATGGCGGAAAAGGCGCAGGACATCGCCGGTGTGCTCGCCCTGGGGGCTGATGCGCAGGATGTGAATGCCGTCGGCGACCACCGCCGGCAGGTCGCCGAGCAGGGTGTGGACCTGGGCCGACTGGGTCTGGATGCCGTTGAGGGTGAGGAAAGGCGCGCCTTCGCGGGTTTTCAGCGGGATGCCGTCGGCGAACTGCAGGCAGCGGAACTCGCAGGTGTCCTTCTGCAGGTTGAAGTGGCGGGCGGTGAAGCAGCGCGCCGAGTAGGCCAGCGGCAGGCGGCCGTGGGCGAAGATCTCGGTCTCCATGGCACGGCCGAGGCCGCGGCGCAGGTCGGCGATCTGCTGGCGGCCGATCTCGGGCGGGGCGACCCAGCGGGTGGCGCCCAGGTCGGCGAACATGCCGAGGGTGACGGGATTGAAGATGTTGAGCGTCGGCCCGGCGATCCAGTCGGCCACCGGAGCGTCGCCGCCGGTGAGCAGGTGCACCGCGCCCATGTCGTTGGCCTCGACGCGGAAGCGCCCGTTGGCGACGATGCGACGCAGGGTCTTCAGGTCGGATTCGGATTCGACCAGCACCTGGCTCGACAGCACGACTTCCTTGCCGGCGCCGGCCAGCGTCTCGGCGATCTCCAGCCAGTCGGACAGGCGCAGTTCGTGGCGGCGAGAGCAGACCGTCTCGCCGAGGTAGACGATGTCCACCGGCGCGTCGGCCATGTCGGCGTAAAACGCCAGGGTGGACTGGCGGGGCCAGTAGTAGAGCAGCGGGCCGAGGGCGAGTTTCATGGGCGGGTCTCGAGAGGGCGGAGGCCGTCGGGGGCGGGCCGGACGGTCACTTCCAGGGGCGGTAGTAGGCGCCGAGGGTGTGGCTCTGACCTTCGGACACCTTGTTGAGAGCATTCATCCAGCCGGGATCGACGCGAAAATCCGGCGTCTGAGCGAGCAGGCGGTCGATGGCGGCGCGCCACACCTGGGTGACTTGCGCCACGTAGGCGGGACTGCGTTGACGGCCTTCGATCTTGATGGCGCGCACCCCGACGCGGGCGAGCTCGGGCAGCAGCTCGAGGGTGTTGAGGCTGGTGGGCTCCTCGATGGCGTAATAGGTTTCGCCGTTGACGTCGAAACGCCCCTTGCACAGCGTCGGGTAGCCGGCGCGCTCGCCGTCGGCGAAGCGGTCGATCAGGATGCCGCCCAGGCGCGTCTCCATGCCCTTCGGGGTCTGCGCCCAGCGCACGTGGGCGCCCGGCGAGCAGGCGCCGTTGCAGTTGGGGGATTCGCCGGTGGCGTAAGCCGACAGGGCGCAGCGCCCCTCGACCATCACGCACAGGCCGCCGAAACCGAACACTTCGATCTCCACCGGCGTGTTCGCGATGACCTGCTCCACCTGCGCCAGCGACAGCACCCGCGGCAGCACCGCGCGGGCGATGCCGAAATGGCGGTGATAGAAGTTGATGGCATCGTAGCTGGTGGCCGAGCCCTGGACCGACAGGTGCAGGCGCAGCTCGGGATGCACGCGACGGGCGTAGTCCATCAGGCCGGGGTCGGCGAGGATCACCGCGTCGATGCCGAAGGCGGCGGCGCGATCCACCGCGGTGGTCCAACGCTGCCAGTTGTCGGTCTGCGGGTAGGTGTTCAGGGCCAGCAGCACCTTGCGGCCGCGGTCGTGGGCATAGCGCACGCCTTCGCCGAGGGCCTTGTCGTCGAAGTTGAGCCCGGTGAAGTTGCGGGCGTTGGTGGCGTCCTTGAAGCCGAGGTAGACGCAGTCGGCGCCGTGATCGACGGCGGTCTTGAGGGCGGGCAGGCTGCCGGCGGGGCAGACCAGTTCGATTTGGCGCGCGGAGGTCATGGGCGGTCGGGGGCAGGAATGACGCGGCCGGACTATAGGCGCGCGGCAGCCCTGCCACCTTGACCGCGGTCAACGGGGTTTCGGGTGGGCCGTCACGCCGCTCAGATGCGCAGGGCGGCGCGCAGCTCCGGGTCGTCGAGGGCCTTGTCGACCACCTCGCGCAGCACCCGCTCGAGGAGCAGGCGCAGATCCTCGGTGGAAGCGAAGACCCCCGTATCCAGGGCCAGCGCCGACCCTTCGACGCGATCGACGGCATAGGCGCGGGCGAAGACCTGCCGGCCGTCGGGTCCGCTCACGGCCAGGTCGACGACCACGTTGGCCTCGCGGCGCACAACCTGGTCGCAATACAACTTGCGCACGACGCCGCCGAGCTGCGCGCCGCCCCCCTCCGTCCGCACGCCGCGGGCGCGCAGTCCGTCGGCGAAGGCGGCCTGCACCAGCTCGACGGCCGGCCGCGTGGATTCGAGGGTCTTCAGGTGGTTGCCGAAACCGCCACGGATCACGCCGAGCCAGTTTGGTTTCTCGTCGCGGGCATCGACGAAGGTCGCCACGGCGACCGGTTGGGCGGTGGCGGCGGCGCGGCTGAGCTGGGCCGGCGGCGCGTAGCCGAGTCCGCCGGTGGTGGTGCCGCAGGCCGACAAGGCACCTGCCAGCATGAGCGCGATCAGGATGCGTTTCATCTTGGTTCTCCCTTTGAGACCCGCCGCGCCGGAGGGCGCCGCGGATGCACATGTAATTGTCCTCCCGTTTCGCGCCGGGCGCGCTCCCCGGACGGGCGCCCGCGACCTCCGCAGGGGCGGTGCCGCACCCTATAATCCGCGGATTCGCCAACGCTTTTTCCGCTTTAGCCCATGCTTTTCTGGTTCGTCATCGCCTACTGGCTGATCTCGGTGGCCATCGGCCTCGTCGCCGCCACGCGGGTCCACAACACCAAGGACTTTGCGGTGGCCGGACGGCACCTGCCGTTCTACATGGTCACGGCCACCGTGTTCGCCACCTGGTTCGGCTCCGAGACCGTGCTCGGTGTGCCGGCCACCTTCCTCAACGAAGGCCTGCACGGCGTGGTGGCCGACCCCTTCGGTTCGTCGATGTGCCTGATCCTGGTCGGCCTCTTCTTCGCCGCACCGCTGTACCGCATGAACCTGCTGACCATCGGCGATTTCTACAAGAAGCGCTACGGGCGCGGCGTCGAGGTGCTCACCACGATCGCCATCGTGATCTCCTACCTGGGCTGGGTGGGGGCGCAGATCTCGGCGCTGGGACTGGTGTTCAACGTGGTGTCGGGCGGCGAGATCAGCAAGACGATGGGCATGTGGATCGGCTCCGGCACCATCCTCATCTACACCCTGTTCGGCGGCATGTGGGCGGTGGCGGTCACCGACTTCCTGCAGATGATCATCATCGTGATCGGCATGCTGTGGATCGGCGGCGAGGTGAGCGGCATGGCCGGCGGCGTGGGCGCGGTGGTGGGCCACGCGATGGAGTCCGGCAAGTTCAACATGCTGCCGCCGCCGGATGCGAAGGAGGTGATCGCCTTCATCGCCGCGGCGATCACCATGATGCTCGGCTCCATCCCGCAGCAGGACGTCTTCCAGCGGGTGCAGTCGGCCAAGTCCGAGAAGATCGCGGTGTGGGGTTCGGTGCTGGGCGGCAGCCTGTATTTCCTGTTCGCCTTCGTGCCGATGTTCCTGGCCTACTCGGCGACGCTGATCGACCCGGCGATGGTCGCCCGCCTCATCAGCAGCGACTCGCAGATGATCCTGCCGGAGCTGGTGCTCACCCGCGCGCCGCTGTTCGCCCAGGTGATGTTCTTCGGCGCGCTGCTGTCGGCGATCAAGAGCTGCGCCTCGGCCACCCTGCTGGCGCCGTCGGTCACCTTCACCGAGAACATCCTCAAGCCCGCCCTGCCGCACCTCACCGACAAGAAGCTGCTGTTCTGGATGCGCGTCGTCACACTGATCTTCACCGTGCTGGTCACGCTGTACGCGATGTTCTCCAAGGCGACGATCTTCAAGATGGTCGAGAACGCCTATCAGATCACCCTCGTCGCCGCCTTCATCCCGCTGCTGTGCGGGCTGTACTGGCGGCGCGCCACCAATCAGGGCGCGCTGGCGGCGATCTTCTGCGGCATCGCGGTGTGGCTGGGCGTGCACCTGGCGGGCGGCGACGATCCCTTCGTACCGGCCCAGCTCGCCGGGCTGATCGCCAGCGCCGCGGGCATGATCGTCGGCTCCCTCGCCCGCCAGCTGCTGCCCCACGACATCCACGTCCACGACCGCCTGCGCCGCGGCCACCACGCCGCCGACGCCCACGGCGTGGCCCACGAGGGCATCGGCGCGATCCACCACCACTGACCCCGCCGCCCACCGAGGACACGCCATGACCGACGCCGCCCCCCGCCAGCCGGACGAGATTCCGCTGTTCCCGCTGGGCACCGTGCTGTTTCCCGACAGCGCCCTGCAGCTCAAGCTGTTCGAGGCGCGCTACCTCGACATGGCGGCGCGCTGCCTGCGCGGCGACACGCCTTTCGGGGTCTGCCTGATCCGCGACGGCGGCGAGGTCGGCGCGCCCGCCGTACCCCACGAAACCGGCACCCTGGCGCGGATCGTCGACTGGGACATGACGCAGCCCGGGCTGCTCTTCATCACCGCCCGCGGCGGCGCACGCTTTCGCATCGCCACCCGCACCGTCCAGTCCGACGGGCTGCAGACCGCCCGCGTCGAATGGCTCGCCGAACCGGCGCCGCAGCCGGTGCCGCCGGCGCTCGCCGGGCTGCTGCCGCTGCTGCGGGCGATCGTCGCCGACGCCGGCGAAGCGGTCTTTCCGCTACCGCACCGCTTCGACGACGCCACCTGGGTCGGCTACCGCCTCGCCGAAGTGCTGCCGATCCCGCCCGAGGCCCGCCTGCGCCTGCTGGCCCTCGACGACACCGTGTCGCGGCTCGAAATCCTCCACACCTACCTGCGCCAGCACAAGCTGCTGGATTGAACGATCGTTCAAATCGCGCCAACGAAGGCGTCGAGCCGATCGAGCACCGGGTCGTCGGGATCGAACTTGCGCGCGAAGTGGGCGCCCGAGCGGGTCATCGCATCGAAATCCGCCTCGCCGAGGGTGCGCGGATGGGGCGTCTGCTCGGGCCAGTCGATGTAACGCAGCGGATCGTCGGCCAGACGCAGGTCCGGCGCGTTGCCGAGGATGGTCTGGATGTACGACTCGTCGGGGCAGATCAGGCGGTAGCGCTCCTGGCGCCGGTAATGGGCCGCCAGCGCCGGGTTGTCGCGGTGGAAACACAGCAGATGGGCCGCCGCCCGCCGGTTGGCGGTGAACCACTGGCTGCCGAAATAACACCGGAAACGCGCCGAGAACGGCGTCAGGAGTTGCGTCAGGAGCGGATGCGAGAGCGTGAAAAAGCGCCCGGGCGCGCCGTTTCGCGCCATGCCCGGCAGGTGGAAGCGGAAGGTGCGGTAGCGCCGGAAATTGAGCCGCCCGGAGGCCAGCTTGCGCGCCGCGTAGCTCACCTCGCGACGCTCGATGTAGGCGTCGAAAGGGCTCGCCGCCAGCTCGGCGAGGATCGCCGCGGCGGGCTTGACCGGGTAGTCGGCGCCGCTCAGCAGCACGAACCAGTCGGGCGCGTCGGGCCGCGCGTAGAGCGCCTCGATGCCGCGCAGGGTGGCATCGACGATCGAAAAGCGCCCCCAGCCGGTCGTCTCGTGGGGGCGCACGACCGTAAAATTTGTGCCGAAGCCCTCGCCCGGCAGGTCACATTTCGAAAAATCGTGGTGACAGACGATGGGCGGCGCGTCGAACATGCGGTCGAGGGTGCCGACCAGGCGACGGATCTGCGGAACGTTGGCGTGGGTCAGCAGGACGAAACCAATGGGGGCGGACATGGACGAAGCAAGGCACGGTGGGCGAAAGGCCCCGTTAGGATACACCCCGACCCTCCGCCAGACCCCCGCCGACCCGCTAGAATCGATGCCCATTGCGCCCGCCCGACGGCCCCATGCCTGACTTCCAACGCCGCAGCTCCCCTCTCGCCGCCTGGTTCGCCGCCGCCATCGGCGTGCTGATCGTCTACGCCTGCCTGCACCCCTTCACCGGCTGGCGCGACACCGGCCTGCCCGTCTTCGACTACCTGCGCCAGCCCTGGCCGCGCTACTACACCCTCACCGACCTCACCGTGAACGTGCTCGGCATCGTGCCGTTCAGCTTCGCCCTGGTGGCGGCGATGCCGTCGCGGCTGTCGCGCGGCGGCGCGGTGCTGGCGGCGATCCTCACCACCCTGATGCTCAGCCTCAGCGTCGAGACGCTGCAGAACTTCCTGCCCAGCCGCGTGCCGTCCAACCTCGACGTGGGCTGCAACACCCTGGGCGGCATCCTCGGCGCGCTGGCCGGCGGACGCTGGAGCGGCCGCCTGTTCGACCCCCGCAGCGGCCTCACCCGCTGGCGCAAGCGGCGCATCGTGCCGGGCCACGTCGGCGAGATCGGGCTGGTGGTGCTGGGCCTGTGGCTGCTCACCCTGCTCACGCCCGAAAGCCTGCTGTTCGCCACCGGCGACCTGCGCCGCCTGTTCGATCTGCCGACGCCGCTGCAATTCAACCCGACCCGCTTCGTCAAGGTCGAAGCCGCCATCGCCGCCAGCCAGCTGGTGGCGGTGGGGCTCACCGCGCGCTGCATCATGCGCGACTTCACGCCCTGGCCGATCGTGCTGCTGGTGCTCCTCGGGCTGGGCGCCAAGACGCTCGCCTCGGCCACCTTCTTCGCCCCCGGCGACCCGCTCCACTGGGCCACCCCGGGCGGCCAGATCGGGCTCGGCGCCGGTGCCGCGCTGCTCGGCCTGTGCCTGCTGCTGCCCGCGCGCAGCCACGCCATGCTGGCCGGCATGGCGCTGCTGGTGGGCACCGCGCTGGTCAATCTCGCCCCCGAGAACCCCTTCCTGCCCAGCGACGCGGCCTTGATCCGGCAGGGCAACTTCCTCAACTTCCACGGACTCACCCAGCTCACCGCCAGCCTGTGGCCATTCATCGCCTTCGCCTACCTGGGCCTGCTCGGCGCCAGCAGCGCCCGCGAGCCCCACCCGCCGCTACGTGGCCGATGACGCATCACCCGCCCACGCGGCGGAACGATTGACCGATAATCGTGGTCATTTCCCGAACCGATCCCGGAGAAGCGCCCCCGATGAGTTACTTCCAGCACCACGTATTCTTCTGCTGCAACCAGCGCGCCGAGGGCGAAACCTGCTGCGCCAACCACGACAGCGTCGCCCTCCAGACCTATGCCAAGGAACGCATCGCCGCCCTCGGGCTCAACGGCAAGGGCCAGATCCGCGTGAACAAGGCCGGCTGCCTGGGCCGCTGCGACGACGGCCCGGTGCTGGTCGTCTACCCCGAGGAAACCTGGTACACCTTCGTCGACAAGGCCGACATCGACGAGATCATCAGCGAGCACCTGCAGCACGGCCGCGTCGTCGAGCGCCTGAAGGTCTGACCATGCCCGCCACCGAAACCGCCCTCATCAACGGCCCCGACGGTGCCATCGAGCTCATCATCGACACGCCCGACACGGTGCGCGGCATCGCCCTGGTGTGCCACCCGCACCCGCTGTTCCACGGCACCAACACCAACAAGGTCGCCCATACCCTGGCGCGGGTCTTCCGCGACCTGGGCTACGCGGCCTTGCGCCCCAACTTCCGCGGCGTCGGCAAGAGCGTCGGCAGCCACGACAACGGCGACGCCGAGACCGAGGACATGCTCGCCGTCATCAGCTGGGCGCAGAGCCGCTGGGGCGGCCTGCCGCTGGCCCTGGGCGGTTTCTCCTTCGGCGCCTTCGTGCAGACCCGCGTCGCCGCGCGGCTGGCCGACAGCGTCACGCCCGCCGGACGCATCGTGCTGGTCGGTACCGCCGCCGGCACCGTCACCGGCGCACGCAGCTACACCACCGAGCCGGTGCCCGACGACACCCTCGTCATCCACGGCGAGGTGGACGAGACCGTCGCGCTGGCCAACGTGATGGCATGGGCCGCGCCGCAGGAACTCCCGGTCGTCGTCGTGCCCGGCGCCGACCACTTCTTCCACGGCAAGCTGCACGTGATCCGCCGGATCATCGAACGCGCCTGGAAGCCGCTCTGAACCACCCCGCTCCCCAACCCCGGCCTGCCCGCCAGGCCGCCACGCCGAGGTCCCACCGATGAAGCTCGTCGCCTCACTCACCAGCCCCTACGCCCGCAAGATCCGCGTCGCCCTCGCCGAGAAGGGCCTGCCCTTCACCCTCGAGGTGGACATCCCGTGGCTGCCCGAAACCCAGGTGCCGGCCTACAACCCGCTGGGCAAGGTGCCCGCGCTGGTCGGCGACGACGGTGAGGTGTGGTACGACTCGCCGGTGATCGCGCTGTATCTCGAAACCCTCGGCGGCACCCCGTTGCTGCCGGCCGAGCGCGTCGCCAGCCTGCCGGTGCGCCAGACCGAAGCGCTCGCCGACGGCATTTCCGACGCCGCCATCGCCGCCTTCCTCGAAAGCCGGCGCCCCCCCGAGCAGCAGGACGCCGCCGGCATCGAACGCCAGCTCGCCAAGATCCACCGCGGCCTCGCCGCGCTGGAAGAACGCCTGGTGCAGCGCAAGGGCTTCGGCAACGCCGCCCTCAACATCGCCGACATCGCCGTCGGCTGCACCCTCGGCTACCTGGACTTCCGCTTCGGACACCTCCACTGGCGCAGCACCCACCCCAAGCTCGCCGCCTGGGCCGCCGAGCTGATGGCCCGGCCGTCCTTCGTCGACACCACCCCGCCGCCCGCCTGATGCCCCTCGAGATCGCCGGCCTCGTCAAGCGCTTCGGCAGCGGCGCCGACGCCCGCGAAGTGGTGCGCGGCATCGACCTGCGCCTGCGGCCGGGCGAATGCTTCGCCCTGCTCGGCCCCAACGGCGCCGGCAAGACCACCACCCTGCGCTGCGCGCTGGGCCTCACCGGAGCCAGCGGCGGGCGCATCACCCTATGCGGCGAGCCGGTGCCCGAGCGCGCCCGCGAGGCCCGCGCGCGGGTCGGCGTGGTGCCGCAGCTCGACAGCCTCGACCCCGACTTCACCTGCGCCGAGAACCTGCTCATCTTCGCCGGCTACTTCGGCATCCCGGAGCGCGAGATCCGCCCGCGCATCCCCGAGCTGCTCGCCTTCGCCGGCCTCGAGGGCAAGGACAACGCGCGCATCCAGTCGCTCTCCGGCGGCATGAAGCGGCGCCTCACCCTGGCCCGGGCGCTGGTGAACAAGCCCGAACTGCTGATCCTCGACGAGCCCACCACCGGCCTCGACCCGCAAGCCCGCCACCTCATCTGGGAGCGCCTGCGCCGGCTCACCGCCGAGGGCACGACGATCCTCCTCACCACCCACTTCATGGACGAGGCCGAACGCCTCGCCCACCGGCTGGCGATCCTCGACGCCGGGCGCATCCTCACCGAGGGCAGCCCGCGCGAGGTCATCGCCGGCCACATCGAGCCCCAGGTCGTCGAAGTGTTCGGCGACTGGGACGGGCGCGGCGCCGCCGCCTGGGCCACCGCCCATGCCGGCCCCCTGAGCAGACGCTGCGAGATCAGCGGCGAGACCGCCTTCTGCTACACCGACGACGCCGGCCCGCTGCTCGCCCATCTGGCCCAGCAGCCGGGCCTGCGCACCCTGCACCGCCCCGCCAACCTCGAGGACGTGTTCCTCAAGCTCACCGGGCGCGAACTGCGCGACTGATCCCCCTGATTCCCATGACCCCGTCCATCCCGCCGCTGCCCCCGGAGGCCTGACCCGATGGCCGCACTGTTCGCCCCGCCCCGCCTGTCGCCACGCCTGTTTGCCGTGTGGCGGCGCAACTTCCTGGTCTGGAAGAAGCTCGCCCTGCCCTCCATCGTCGGCAACCTGGCCGATCCGGTGATCTACATGCTCGGCCTCGGTTACGGCCTCGGCATGCTGGTGCCCGAGGTCGAGGGCGTCTCCTACATCGCCTTCCTGGCCGGCGGCACCCTGTGCTACTCCACGATGAACGCCGCCACCTTCGAAGCGCTGTACTCCGGCTTCTCGCGGATGCACGTGCAGAAAACCTGGGAAGCCATCATGAACGCCCCGGTGGCGCTGGACGACATCGTCGCCGCCGAGCTGGTGTGGGCCGCCAGCAAGGCCACCCTGGCCGGCACCGCGATCCTCGCGGTGATCGCCCTGTTCGGCTTCACCGCCTCGCCGCTGGCGCTGGCGGCGATCCCGGTGGTGTTCCTCACCGGGCTGTGCTTCGCCGCCCTCGGCCTCATCATGACCGCGCTGGCGCCCAGCTACGACTTCTTCATGTATTACTTCACCCTGTTCGTCACCCCCATGACGATGCTCTCCGGCGTGTTCTTCCCCCAGAGCCAGCTCCCCGACGCGGTGCGCGGCGTGGCCGACCAGTTACCCCTCGCCCACGCCGTGGCGGTGGTGCGGCCGCTGCTGCTCGGCCAGATGCCGGCCCAGCCCGGCCTGCACCTGGCGGTGCTGGCGCTCGTCACCCTTGCGGCCTTCTGGCTCGCCCTTGCCCTGACCCGCCGACGCCTGCTGAAGTAAGCCGATTCGCGCCAGCCGCCGCCCGCGCGGCGCCCGTCAAAGCGTGGGCGCAGATCGCCCAGCGAAAACTTGGACGTGTTCAAATCCGACTTGCGATTTTTCAAGTCAAACTTGCGCCCCTGCACCTTAAAGATGCATGAATCCAGCCCGGACTTGCGATGTTCCAGGTCCGACATGGAAAAAAACCAACCCAAACTTGCAAGGCCGCAAATCGGAGCTCGAAGCGCGCAAGTCAGACTTGGACGCACGCAAATCCCCCTTGAAAACGTCCAGATAAAACTTGCGACCGTCCAAGTTCCGGTTCGGTTGTACCCTCTCGCCCACGCACACCGTCGCCGCCCCCATCGCCATGCCCGACACCTTGCTCGTCCTCACCAACCTGCCCGACGCCGAGGCCGCCGGGCGCATCGCGCGGCTCCTGATCGAACGCCGCCTCGCCGCCTGCGTGAACATCCTCGCCCCCTGCACCTCGGTGTACCGCTGGAACGGCGCCGTCGAGACCGCCGCCGAGGTGCCGCTGCTCATCAAGACCTGCGCCGACCGCTACCCGGCGCTACAGGCCGCGCTGGCCGAAGCCCACCCCTACGAACTTCCCGAGATCGTCGCGGTCCCTCTGCACGACGGCCTGCCCGCGTATCGGGCGTGGGTCGCCGCCGAAACCCGCGAGGCTCAGCCCTGACCCCTCTTCTTGATCCAGGCGCTGGCGCATCCCGCGCCCGCCCGCCAAGCTCCCGGCCATGAACCGCATCTTCCGCACCCTGCTCTTCTTTCTCGCCAGCCTGCTCGTCAGCCTCGGCGCCCTCGCCGGCGACGAGCCGCTGCCCGTCGAACAAGCCTTCCGCGCCAGCGCCCGCGCGGTGGACGATCACACCGTCGAAGTCCGCTTCGAGATCGCCGACGGCTACTACCTCTATCGCCACCGCTTCAAGTTCGAGGCCGACGGCATCGCCTTTGGCGAGCCGTCGCTGCCCGCCGGCAAGCCCAAGAAGGACGACGCCTTCGGCGAGGTCGAGATCTACCGCAAGGCGCTGGTCTTCGCGCTGCCCGTCACGGCCGGCAAGCCGCCCTTCACGCTCAACTTGGTGAGCCAGGGCTGCGCCGACATCGGCATCTGCTACCCGCCCCAGACCCACACCCTGCCCATCGCCCTGACCAGCGGCACGGGTGGCGAAAGCCTGCTCGCCCGCGCCCTCGGCAAGGGCGACGCGCCGGCGGCCACGCCCGCTCCCGCCAGCAGCGCCGACGCGCAGGACGAGTCCGGCCGCATCGCCGGCCTGCTGGCCGGCGGCGGCCTGCTGGCAACCCTCGCCAGCTTCTTCGGTTTCGGCCTGCTGCTGGCCTTCACCCCCTGCGTGTTCCCGATGATCCCGATCCTCTCCGGCATCATCGTCGGCCACGGCCACGGCATCACCAAGGGCCGCGCCTTCAGCCTGTCGCTGCTCTACGTGCTGGGGATGGCGGTCACCTACGCCGCCGCCGGCGTCGCCGCGGGGCTGTCGGGCACGCTGCTGTCGGCCGCGCTGCAGAACCCCTGGGTGCTCGGCAGCTTCGCGCTGGTGTTCGTCGCCCTCGCCCTGTCGATGTTCGGCTTCTACGAGTTCCAGCTCCCCACCGCGCTGCAGAGCCGCCTCTCCGACACCGCCAACCACCAGAAGGGCGGCTCGCCCGGCGGCGTGATCGCCATGGGCGCCCTGTCGGCGCTGATCGTCGGCCCGTGCGTCGCCGCGCCGCTGGCCGGCGCGCTGCTCTACATCGCCAGGACCGGCGACGCCGCGCTCGGCGGCCTCGCGCTGTTCTTCATGGCGCTCGGGATGGGCGCGCCGCTGATCGTCGTCGGCGTGCTGGCGCGCAGCGCCCTGCCCAAGGCCGGCCCGTGGATGGAAAACGTCAAGCGCGCCTTCGGCGTGGTGCTGCTGGCGGTGGCCGTGTGGCTGGTGTCGCCGGTGCTGCCCGGCGTCGCGACGATGTTCGCGTGGGCGGCGATCCTCGTCGTGTCGGCGATCTACCTCCACGCCCTCGATCCACTGCCCGCCCACGCCAGCGGCTGGCAGCGCTTCTGGAAAGGCTGGGGCGTGCTCGCCCTGCTGGCCGGCGCGGCACTGTTCGTCGGCGCCCTCGCCGGCTCCCGCGATCCGCTGCAGCCCCTCGCGATCCTGCGCGCCCAGGCCGCCGGCGCCCCACTGGCCGAGACGAAATTCCAGCGCGTGCGCTCGGTGGCCGAACTCGACCAGGTGCTGAAGACCGCCAGCCGCCCGGTGATGCTCGATTTTTATGCCGACTGGTGCATCTCCTGCAAGGAGATGGAGCGCTTCACCTTCGCCGACCCGGCGGTGGCCCGTCGCCTGGCCGGCTTCCAGCTGATCCAGGCCGACGTCACCGCCAACGACGACGACGACAAGGCGCTGCTCAAGCGCTTCAAGCTGTTCGGCCCGCCGGGCATCATCTTCTTCGACGCCACGGGCAACGAACGCCCCCAGCTTCGCGTGGTCGGCTTCCAGGAAGCCGAGATCTTCGCCAAGGCCCTCGACGCCGCGCTCACCCCCTGAGCCCCCGCGGCGGCGTGTCCCCGCTGGCCTTCCCGCGATAGCGGGCCTATGCTTGAGCGATGAACACCGATTCGCCGCGCCGCGGGGCACATCGCCCCCGAGCGGCGCGCCGGTCACCGAGGGGACACGCCAAACCATGCCGAACCTGCCCGATTTCGACGACCTGTACGTCATTTCCGACCTGCACATGGGCGGCGAGCCGGATTTCCAGATCCTCCGCGAAACCGCCCGGCTGGCCGGCTTCATCCGCCGCCTCGCCACCCAGACGCCGGAGCGCCGCCTGGCCCTGGTCCTCAATGGCGACGTGATCGACACCCTGGCCGAGGACGACACGGTGAAAGGCTACGTGGCGATGCTCGACGCGCCGGAAGTCGTCGCCGGTATCATCAGGCGCCCGGCCTTCGCGCCGGTGTGGGACGCCCTCACCGAGTTCGTGAAGGGCAAAAAACGCACCCTCGTGATCGTCATCGGCAACCACGACGTGGAACTCTCGCTGCCCGCCGTTCAGCGGATGCTCGTCGAGCGCCTCACCGGCGGCAAGGCCGAGGCCCGCGCCCGCATCGAGTTTTCGACCACCGGCGCCGGCTATCCGTGCACCGTCGGCAACGAGCGGGTGTTCTGCACCCACGGCAACGAGGTCGACGTCTGGAACTACAACCTCTACGAGGATCTGGCCCGCCTCGGACGACGGCTCAACGTCGGCCAGCAGCTCAACGAATGGCACCCCAACCCGGGCACGCGGATGGTCAAGGACGTGATGAACGCGGTGAAACGCCGCTACGCCTGGATCGACCTGCTCAAGCCCGAAAAGCCCGCGGCGCTGGGCGGCATCCTGCTCACCCTCGACCCCGGCCAGGCCCGCAAGCTCACCCAGCTGGTCTCGGTGGTGCCCACGCCCCTCGACACCGCCGCCCGCGACAACCGGCTCGGCGCCGGCCCCGCGGCCAGCGCCGGCGGGACGCCCCTCGACCAGCTGCTCGGCCCCAACCTGCGCGAGATCTGCAGCCGTAACGCCGCCGCCCGCCGCTCGCCGCGGGCCGACGACATGCTGCTGGCCGCCGAATACGCGCTCGGCGACGGCCTCGGGGCCGGCAGCGCCGACGAAGCCACCCTGGGCGGCTGGCAGTACGCCTGGGATCGCCTGACCGGCTGGATCACCGGCGTGCCCAAGGAAGAAGCCCTGCGCCGGGCGCTGCTCGACTGGCTGCACGACGACAAGACCTTCGACACCGCCGTACACGACGACACCAGCCGCGACATCCTCAAGTCGGTCGGCGCCGACTTCCGCTTCGTCGTCACCGGCCACACCCACCTCGCCCGCAACATCGACCTGGGCGGTGGCCGCCGCTACCTCAACGCCGGCACCTGGATCCGCCTGATCCGGCTCACCCCGGCGCTGCTCGGCGACCCGGCCGCGTTCAAGCAGGTCTACGCGGTGTTCGAGAATGGCCGGATGAGCGCCCTCGACGCCGCCGAGATCGGCGGCAAGAAACTGGTCCTCGACCGCACCACCGCCGTGCGCATCGCCAGCGAAGACGGCACCACCCGCGGCACGCTCATCGACGTGAAGGGGAACGGCAGCGGCCCCGACCTCGAATTCCAGCCGGAGGCCTGAACCATGCGCACCACCCACGACATCCGCAACGTCAAGCTCGAGTTCCTGCGCCCCGGGCCGGCCCACAACCAGCTCCTGTCGCCGCTCACCCCCTACGTCGCGGTGTGCGGCGACGACGGCTCGGTGACGGTCAACATGCCCTTCGAGCACCGCGAACTGCTCGTCCGCCTGCGCCGCCTGCGCTACGAGAACGGCGTCGACCCGGCCCAGGACATCCAGCGCCAGGCCGAGGTGCGCAGCATGGGCGAGGAGATCGGCAAGATCATCGGCCAGGTGCCCTCGCTGCTGTCGGCCCTTTGCGGCGCCGGCAACGAGCTGGTGCACCTGCGCCTGGTGCTGTCGCCCTCCGAGCTGGGCATGGTGCCCTTCGAGATGGCGATCTCGCCCAACGCCTTTCCCGGCTCCGGCACCGCCCTGTTCCTGCAGCCCTGCGCGCCAATCACCGTCACCCGCGAGGTGCGCCGCAGCACCCCGCTCAAGGTCGAGTGGAACCGCCGGCCGCGCATCCTGTTCGCCTTCGCCTCGCCGCCGGGCTATGCCCCGGTACCGGCGCAGGATCACCTCAACGCCCTGCGCCGGGCCATCGAGCCCTGGGTGGACATCGTCGACCCCGATCAGCCCGAGCAGCGCCTCGACAAGGTGCGGGCCCACCTCACCGTGCTCCCCGACGCCACCCTCGAGGCCATCCGCCAGGCCTGCGCCGAGACCGACTACACCCACGTCCACATCCTCGCCCACGGCGACGCCTACCAGGACGCCGGCGACAACCGCTTCGGCGTCGCCCTCGCCGGCACCCTCGACCCCACCCGGGCCGACATCGTGGACGGCACCCGCCTCGCCATCGCCCTCACCGCCGCCCGCAGCAACGGCGCCACCCCGGCGGTGCCCACCTTCGTGTCGCTGGCCACCTGCGACTCCGGCAACATCGAGTCGGTGCTCACCCCCGGCGGCAGCATCGCGCACGCCCTGCACATGGCCGGCATCCCGTGGGTCGTCGCATCGCAGTTCCCGCTGTGGATGCGCGCCTCCACGATGGCCACCGAAATCCTCTACGGCGGCATCCTCACCGGCAACGATCCGCGCCGCGTGCTCTTCGACCTGCGCCAGCGCCTGCGCGCCAACGCGCCCAGCACCCACGACTGGGCGAGCATCGTCGCCTACGCCAGCGTGCCCTGGGGTTTCCAGGACGACGTGCAGCGCTTCCGCTACCAGCAGACCAAGCGCCGCGCCGAGGTCCAGTTCGCCCGCATCGACAGCTTCGTCAAGCGCCTCGACGAACGCAGCGTCGCCGGCCTCAGCGCCGACGTCGCCGCCGAGATCCGCCTGCGCGAAGCCAACATCCGCCAGATCATCGCCGGCTGGCAGAAGGAAGCCCTGACCTCCGACTGCGCCGCCACCGCCAGCGAACTGCTGGGCATGGGCGGCGCGCTGGAAAAACGCATCGCCCTCAACCGGCTGATCCTCTCCGGCGCCAACCGCTCCGGCGACGACCTCGTCGTGGTGCGCGAAGCCTTCGCCCGCTCCCGCGACGCCTATCGCACCGCCGTACGCCGCAATCCCAACAGCCACTGGGCGCTCACCCAGTACCTCAGCCTCGAGGCCATCCGCGACGACGACGCCGGCGAGGCCCGGACGCGCCGTCTCGCCGCGCTCGCCCCGTGGTGGACCGCCGCCATGCAGATCGCCGGCTGGCAGTACGACGCCACCGGCGACGGCCATCCGCAGGATCGCATCTGGGCGATCGGCACCCAGCTCGAACTGCTCGCCCTCGGCCGGCTGTTCGCGCCGCCCGCGCCCGACTGCGCGGCCGGCGTGGTCGAACAGGCCCGCGGCCTCGCCGCCGAACTGGTGCGCCTGGTGAGCGCCGGCACCGACAGCTTCCCCCTCGACTCGACGGTCCGCCAGTTCGGCCGCTACCGGCGCTTCTGGCGCAACGCCGTCTGGGACGACCTGATCGAGGCGATCCTCGAAGCCCTCGGCCAGCCGCCCGCCCCCGCACAGGCCGCTCAATAACCCGGCGCAAAAACCGATATAATCGCGACTCGCTTCGAGGAGCGCTGCAAGATCGCCCGGCGCAAGGCCGGGCCATCCCAGGCTCGATGTCAGTGGCGGCGGCCCGTCCGCACCACCTGCAACCGCGCTCACCCGTCCATGCTCTGTTTGCAAACCCGTGCCGGGCACGGGGAGACGCGGTGAGCCGTTGTCCACAGCCACCCGCAGTACCGCCGCCGCAGGATGCCGTCCTGCTCGGCGCGCTCTCCCTTCCCGGCCACACGTTCGAGGAAAACTCATGAACACTGTGGCTGAAAAGTTCACCGATTACGTCATCGCCGATCTCTCCCTGGCCGACTGGGGCCGCAAGGAGATCAAGATCGCCGAAACCGAGATGCCGGGTCTGATGGCGATCCGCGACGAGTTCGCCGCCGCCCAGCCCCTCAAGGGCGCGCGCATCACCGGCTCGCTGCACATGACCATCCAGACCGCCGTGCTGATCGAGACGCTCACCGCCCTCGGCGCTGAAGTGCGCTGGGCGTCGTGCAACATCTTCAGCACCCAGGATCACGCTGCCGCCGCCATCGCCGCCCAGGGCATCCCGGTGTTCGCCGTCAAGGGCGAGACGCTGGTGGATTACTGGGACTACACCCACCGCATCTTCGATTGGGCCGACGGTGGCTACTCCAACATGATCCTCGACGACGGCGGCGACGCGACCCTGCTGCTGCACCTGGGCGCCAAGGCCGAGAAGGATCTCTCGGTCATCGCCAAGCCCTCGTCCGAAGAAGAGACCATCCTCTTCGCCGCCATCAAGGCCAAGCTGGCCACCGACCCGACCTGGTATTCCACCCGCCTCGCCCAGATCAAGGGCGTGACCGAGGAGACCACCACCGGCGTGCATCGCCTCTACCAGATGCACCAGCGCGGCGACCTCAAGTTCCCGGCGATCAACGTCAATGACTCGGTCACCAAGTCCAAGTTCGACAACCTCTACGGCTGCCGCGAATCGCTGGTGGACGGCATCAAGCGCGCCACCGACGTGATGGTCGCCGGCAAGGTTGCCGTGGTGTGCGGCTACGGCGACGTGGGCAAGGGCTCGGCCCAGGCCCTGCGCGCGCTCTCCGCCCAGGTGTGGATCACCGAGATCGACCCGATCTGCGCCCTGCAGGCCGCGATGGAAGGCTACCGCGTGGTCACCATGGAATACGCCGCCGACAAGGCCGACATCTTCGTCACCACCACCGGCAACTTCCACGTCATCACCCACGACCACATGGCCGCCATGAAGGACCAGGCCATCGTCTGCAACATCGGCCACTTCGACAACGAGATCGACGTCGCCTCCATCGAGAAGTACCAGTGGGAAGAGATCAAGCCCCAGGTCGATCACGTGATCTTCCCGGACGGCAAGCGCATCATCCTGCTCGCCAAGGGCCGCCTGGTTAACCTCGGCTGCGGCACCGGCCATCCGTCCTACGTGATGTCCAGCTCCTTCGCCAACCAGACCATCGCCCAGATCGAGCTCTACACCCGCACCGCCGACTACCCGGTGGGCGTCTACACCCTGCCCAAGCACCTGGACGAGAAGGTCGCGCGCCTGCAGCTCAAGAAGCTCAACGCCCAGCTCACCGTGCTCACCGACGAGCAGGCCGCCTACATCGGCGTGTCGAAGGAAGGCCCGTACAAGGCCGAGCACTATCGCTACTAAGAAGCCGGGATGAGTCAGGAGGGAGGAGCAAGGAGCGCGCTCCGCTCCTCCCCCCGCACATCACGGAACCCGCGGCGCCCCGGGCGCCGCACGTACGGAGCAGTCATGACCACGCCTCACTCCTCCCAGCACCTCTCCATCGAATTTTTCCCCCCGCAAACGGCCGAAGGCGCCGACAAGCTGCGCACCGTGCGCCAGAAGCTTGCGGTGCTCAAGCCCGAGTTCTTCTCGGTCACCTTCGGTGCGGGCGGCACCACGCAGGATCGCACCTTCGAGGCCGTCTTCGAGATCCAGCAGGAAGGCCACCAGGCCGCGCCGCACCTGTCGTGCATCGGCTCGACCCGCGAGCACATCCGCGAGATCCTGCAGCGCTACCAGGCCGCCGGCATCCGCCGCATCGTGGCCCTGCGCGGCGACCTGCCCTCGGGCGTGGGCTTTGCCGGCGA
Organism: Zoogloea sp.; assembly: GCF_041911615.1. Taxonomy (GTDB): domain Bacteria; phylum Pseudomonadota; class Gammaproteobacteria; order Burkholderiales; family Rhodocyclaceae; genus Zoogloea. Next base: position 19,349 of record NZ_JAYROR010000138.1, read on the forward strand.
ACTCCGCTACGCCAACGAGCTGGTGGAATTCATCCGTGCCGAAACCGGCGACCACTTCCACATCGAAGTCGCCGCCTACCCCGAGTACCACCCCCAGGCCCGCACGCCCCAGGACGACATCCTCGCCTTCAAGCGCAAGGTCGAGGCCGGTGCCGATTCGGCGATCACCCAGTACTTCTACAACGTGGATGCCTACCTGCACTTCCGCGACGAATGTGCCGCGCTGGGCGTCAATGTGCCCATCGTGCCGGGCATCATGCCCATCGTGTCCTTCTCCAAGCTGGCCCGCTTCTCGGATGCCTGCGGCGCCGAGATCCCCCGCTGGATGCGCCGCAAGTTCGAAGCCTTCGGCGACGACAGCGACAGCATCAAGGCCTTCGGGCTGGATGTGGTGAGCGAGCTGTGCGAGAAGCTCCTCGCCGCCGGCGCGCCGGGGCTGCACTTCTACAGCATGAACCAGTCCGCCGCCACGCTGGCCATCTGCCAGCGCCTGGGCATTGCCTGAGATGAACGCCCCCCGATGCGCCTTCGGCGTGGAGGGCCGGCTTAGTACAGCCGACCCGTTCGGCAGGCATGGCGCAGTGCGCCATGAAATCCCTGCCTCACCCCCCCACTGGGGGGCGGGCCGGCAGCTTCGGAGCGGCCGTGCGCGGCCGGCCCCTGGGCCGTGCCTCGCCTTTCAAGTATCACAGTCCTGCGGAACGGAGAACTGACATGCGCGACCCCTACGAAGTCCTCGGCGTTGCACCCACCGCCCCCGACGAGGCCATCAAGACGGCCTACCGCAAGGCGGCGCGCCTGTACCACCCGGACCGCAACCCTGATCCCAACGCCGCGGCCCGCTTCCGCGACATCCAGTCCGCCTACGAACTCCTCGCCGATCCGGCAAAGCGGCGCGACTACGATCTGCTGCGCCAGCGCAACCTCATCGACGACCCCCAGCAGGAAGCCACCTTCCTCTGGAACGCCTACATTGAAAAGGTGATTGCTTGACCTCGTTTTACTTCGAAGACATTTTCGAGCGCTACGCCAGCGAAATCGACGACCTGCGCTCCGACTCGGAAGGGCGCGACGTCCTCAAGCGCCGCCTGCGCGACAAGCACAAGGAATTCCCCTTCCTGCTGTCGATGATCGACACCGCCCCCGAGATGGTCGCCCCGGCCTTCCACGGCGCCTTCAAGTTCCGCAGCCAATCCCTCGTCTATGGCGCCGCCCACAGCGAGCCCGGCGAAGACGACTTCCCGAGCTGGAGCGAACTCGCCCGCACCCTGGAGATCGCCGACTGGGCAAGGCCGCTCATCGACCAATGCCTCAAGCAGGATGGCGGCGACAGCTTCCTCGTCACCACCGCCGTGCTGGAGCACATGCTCGGCAGCGGCCTTGCCGTGCGCGCCGCGCCCGAATCCAGCCGCGACCATGACGAGGACGACGACGCCGAGGATCTCTCCGAAGCCGGCGACGAGTGGATGTCCGAACAAGGCTTCGACGCCGTCGAACGATAAGCACGCAGGAAAGCCCCGAATGAACGCCCTTGTCATCAAACAGACCCACGCCCTGATCCAGGCCGGCGAGATCGCCGAGGCCGAATCCGCCCTGGCCGTCATCGCCGAACAGGAAGGCGACCACGCCCTCGTCGAAGTGCTCGACGAGATGGCGCCCAAGGATGTCCTCGCGGTGATGCGCGAGTACGACACCAGCAAGGAATCCATCATCAACATGGTGGTGAGCCCCGAGCAGTTCGTCGCCGCCATCATGCTCGAGCGCCAGTACGGCGAGCCCCTCGAAAAGTACGTCCCGCGCCTGCGCAACACCATGAACGCGGTGATGCACCGCAGCAGCGGCAGTTGCGCCGAAGTGCTCGAATGCCTAGCCGAGCACGACGAAGGCGTGCGCCTGCTGGCCGACTACTTCACCGACCACTACGACTCGCTGCTCGCCCTCGCCTACCACGGCGTGTTCGAGGTCGAGGTGGATCTGGAGCGCGCCTTCACGCCCAAGTCCGCCATCGGCTTCGATTCCGAGCGCATCGACGAGCTCGACCAGGGCCTCGAGATCGGCGACGCCATCGAGATGGTCAAGGCCCGCGTCTCCCGCACCGAAGTGGCCGACGGCGACTGGATGGAGACCGCCTGGCTGCTGCGCCACGAGTTCTCCGACACCTTCGAGCTGCTCGTCATCGAGATCCAGGATCGCATCGCCCGCGCCAGCGAAGCCGCCCGCCTGCCGGTGGCCGACACCGAGCCCGGCGTGCCCAAGCTGGACGACGAGGACGAAGAATCCGCCATCTGATCCACCCAACCGCCTGACCCGCGCGTGGCCTGCCGGCCGCGCGCGCCCGAGCCCGCCATGTCCAACGCCCAAGCCCTCACGACCGTCGACAGCAGCCCCTACTTCGAGCGCGTGCTGCGCCACGCCCTGAAGGAAAACCTCATCGACGCCGCCCGCCTCGACGGCATCCGTCGCGAAGGCGCCAAGGGCATCGTGCAGCTCGCCAGCTTCTTCAGCACCGCCAACCTGCGCCCCGAGCTCGAAGCCGCCCGCGGCCGGCTCGTCACCCTGGTCGGCCTCGCCCTCGAAGCCGAATCCGGCGGCAAGCTCGACGCCGCCGCGCGGCTGCTGCGCGACAAGACCCTGCTCGCCCTCTCCAAGGCCGGCGCCGACCGCCTGCGCCGGCTCCACGCCCTGCCCACCGAGCGCCTGCTCGGCGCCCCCGAAATCCTGCGCGAGAGCGAAAAGGAATTCCTCGCCCGCAACACCTTCGAGCCCGGCATCACCTATTCCCGCTATCTCGCCGAACACGGCGCCCGCGAACGCAACCAGCAGTTCATCGACGCCGCCTACTGGCTCGCCGGCAAGTTTGGCGTCGCCCGCGACGACGCCCAGGAATGGCACGTGTTCTGCGAATCGGTCATCAACAGCGCCCTGCTCGTGCTGTTTGCCGAAAAGAAGCCCGGCGGCTTCTTCAGCGTGGACCGCTTCCTCAAGCTCGCCGAAGCCGCCACCAAAAAGCGCGGCACCACTTTTGGCGTGCTGGAAAGCTGGCTCGAAGACGCCACCCCCGCCATCCGCCGCGTCATCGAAAAGGAATGCACCCGCTTCACCGCCGAAGTGCTGCCCCTGCTACGCGAACACCCCGCCACCGAGATCTACCGCAACCAGGACCGCTTCTCCGGCCTGTTCTTCTTCGACAGCCACTCCATCGGCGAGATCACCCACCACGACAAAGCCCGCGCCGCCGAATGGCAACGCATCATGGGCACCCAGGGCGAACACCCCGACGTGCAATGCGGCGTGCTCCTGATGGTCGCCACCGGCCTCGAACCCACCCGCAGCCTGCGCAAGAAAGACGCCCTCGCCATCTGGGACAACTTCCGGGACACCGGCTTCAACCAGCCCGCCATCACCCGCTTCATCGACAACGTCGTCCCGTTTGAATACCAGTCCGACATCCGCCGCCTGTGGGATGAAGACCTGGGGCCGGAGGCCAGCCAGCAGCTGGATGGGGATGATGAGACGCGGGTGCTGGGGTATCTGCAGGAGACGTGCAGGACGGGGTGGAAGAAAAAGGGGTGAGGGGCGTCTGGGGGAAGGGCTGGTGATCGGCCTTGCTGCCATTGGGGTAGGTCGCCGCCAACGTCAGCAACGTGACGGTCAGCAGACTTGCTCTTAGACCCCAAAAAAGGCCCTCACCTTAGCGAGGAGTCCTGTCTTGGTTAAAGTCGGCGACGGACTCGGGTTAGGAGCAGGTGGAACACTAGGCGCTGCTGAAGCGCCAGCAGATTGTGCTGGCGCGACTCTCTGTTGGGCCCGTTGTTGAGCTGTCCTCTGCATCGCTTTCGCCCTTTCAGCCAGCGTATCCTGAATCCAAATCAGGAATGCGTCATAACTATCTCTTAGGCTCGGAGATGGCGGGTTCACCGCAGTCACGGCAAAAAGGGAGTGGTACCGAGCGAAACGCTCTTTATCCTGAGCGAAATCTAGTGCCCACTTTGCATCGTACTGATGCTCTGATTTATCCAGCGTGTTCAAACTGCTCCGGGAAAATGTGCGCTCCAGAACATCTCGATAAATGTATGCGTTCAGCGAAAGCACGAATTTTTGCAGAATGGAGCTAATGTCTTCCAGCATATCGATAGTGAGCGAAAGCGGCTTCTCAATCTGTGGGGAGCCCTTTGGAAGACCGAGCTTGTGAGCATTACTCGCTCCGAGTAACCCGAAGCGATGTACACAGCAGTGCCTCAGCTGGCAAATATCACTGTACTTATCAAAGACAGGCTTCAACTCCTTTGGAAAATTTCCATTTCCCATTCCCGTAATGCCGCAGAACTCTTTAAGGGTAAAAGACACCGTCGCGGCATTACTGAAAGAGATAGACTCTAGCAATGCTTCGGGAAGCAAGTCCCTTGCATGATGTGAAGCAGCGAAATATGAAAGCTCTTTGGGCGATGCAAGAAACTCGGTATGTTCGTCAACAAGCACGAGCCCCCGGACTACCCCACGGAGATAGCTTTCTACTGCCGATACATGCCCAAGTAAAAGTACGGCGCCGAGCTCTGGGTTGAATGCCTCCCTGAACGGGCTATTCGCGTAGATTACTGAAAGCCGGTTTGAATTTTCGATAAATCGGTCAATAGGCGAAATAGAAGTCGATATCGCCGTCGAGGGGAAAAGCAACGTAGCATCAAGTGATTCCGTCAGCGCCTCCGACGGTGTTATGTTGAAAACAAATGGTTCGAGTTTCAAGGCCATACGGGATTAAGAAAGAAATTCGTCGACGTATGCTTCAATGCTTTGATGTATTTGCGTAGCCCGCACCGGCCCCACTCGATAGATTCGCCTTAGCTCAGTACCGGGGTCTCTTAAAGACATAAAGTCTCCAACTGTTGATACGTCCGAGAACTCCTCGTGAAGCTTTCTACGTTGCCAACTAGTTAGAGTTGGAATAGACGAAAGCCGAATGTTCATACAGCTTTCGAAGGCGGATGCGTCCGTAAGCTTCGAACCACAATTATGGCAGTGTTTTGCCGACTCAGAAATACGCGCCGCTTGGCAGTTTTGACACGGTGGTAGGTCAAGCTTAAGATGGGAAATAACATCAGCACCCAGTAGAGTCGAAACCGACCTTCTCAAGGGATGCTTTGGACTTGGCAGGAGAATTCCCTCAACAATTTTTGATGGAGAGAAGCCTCGACTGCTATCTGAAAACGCTCGGTCTCTAATTAACGCCCCTAGATGAGGAATGAATCGCTCATAGGTGCGCGCCTTTCCGTGCGAGACCGGGGTGGCAAAGCCAAATAAAAGCCCTGCCTCCACTAAGAGCGAAAACATCCGCTCTACGTAGGCATTTCTCTCAGCACTCTCTTGGACACCAATGAGAAGTTGTTTTTCCCCGGCCTGAACGAGCTTGTTGTTTTCCTCAACCAGCTCAGCACACATCTTGTTGAACAAGACTTGGCCAGTAGTTATTAGGGTGCCGAGCTTAGGAGACTTTTGAATCAAGGAAACATACTCCGCCTCCTTATTTCTCATGAATTTTTCAATCGTCGCGTTGAATCGGCTTTGATTTGTTCCCTCATCAGCTGACTTTGCGAAATCACGGAGAAGGGTTAGATATGCGCGAGGTATCCCGAATGCGGCATATTTAAATACCTCACGAATATCGGGCGGAACCACCCCATATTCCTTCATCCGCTTAGTCCCAATCGACTCCATCAACTGAGCGTAATTAGGATGTTCGACTGAAATCCATGCTGAAACCTCATCAGCCTCGTGGGCAACATGGAAACGCGGCCCATATTCAGTAGTGCCTGGATAAACAGAGGCCTTTGGCGAAATTCTCGAAGATTTTATAGCCCGGAAGAAGTCAAAGAAGTTTGGCAGATATTCCGGAGCCAACGTCAGCGCAGCATCATCCAGCAGTACAACTGTACGCGACCTGTGCAGTGCAGTAGCTATCCGGTCAATTGCTTGTTTGAGTTGAACAAGGGATAAGGAATCAAAAATTTCCTGATGGTCGATTTGCAATGCTCCGCCACGCTCCAACCTTGCGACGATAGCTATCAAATCCTCTTTGAGGTATTCAACCCACAGGTCATCTACTTCTTTTGGCGTCTCGCGCTTCTGATGCTCCTCTATTGCCTCATATAGACCAAGATAGCAAAGCGCAAGTATCCAACCATGAAAGATATCTAAAGCGTTACTTTTCGTTCTCAGTAACGGCTCAAGATGCAAATACTTATTGAACGACAGATAAACAACCAGAGGCTGGGTAACATCATTGGCACTTTTTACCCAAGCAAACCGCATTAGGTGGGTCTTTCCACACCCTCTTGGTCCAACTATTAATTTGGCGGCATGAACCAATAATTCATTGACAATAGTGCGAGCGGGACCATCTATCGAGGTATTGGTCTCGATGACGTCTACGGGCAACTGGTCAGCGCGCACCTCAAGTGCAAGCGAGTCCTCATAAGCATCAAACTGGTCTGGTGTACTCATTTGGATTTAAAGAGAATGTTCCGAAGAGCATCTATCGTCAGGAATTTCGCCCCGACCCCATGACTGGAAAAACTTAAAGCCTCACGGCCTGGACTACTCTTCAAATACGCGAACACGGAATCTCGATGTTCTGGCGCTACTCTCAATATGAAGATGCAGTCCGATACGGCAACAGTGCCCGACTTGACTATACAGACTTTCTCTTCAAAGTTTCGCCCCACGCGACCTACCAGGATGTCGCCAGGCTTTGCAAGATTGAATTGACCTTGCTTTGCCAATGCAGAAGGCATGCAGAACTTTCGGCTTACTACATCTACGGCAGGACCCAAGTCCGTCGTATGAAGAACAGGAAAGTCACACTTCGTTCTCTGAGATGAGGAAAAGCTTCCACGAGACAAGGAGATAGTTACATCACCAATACGGGTCTGCTTTGTTCTTTTATTGCCCATGCCGCGTGCGAGGAACGAGTAATCGAGTCGCCCAGTTGCTTGCTCGCGCCGGATTTTCAACTCGGGAGATAACACCCCCGACTCATCTAAGCGTTGGACAAGAATTTCATCTGGACCCTCACCTGACTTACTCATCACAAGAATATGAGCCTTTGCCTCAGTCTTCCTAAAAATTCCTCTAGGAAGCTCAATGACGCGCTCAATACAATGCTCTGTTGCCAAGGCATTCCGCAGACCAGCGAATCGCTCACCGGCGATAACCCCGTCTGGAACTATCAAACCTAGACGGCCGTGTTTCCTGAGGAACCTCAAGTTCTGAGCGATGAATAGAATTTCTGCCGGCATGTCCGCCAGCTTAGGCAGCACATGACTCAACCCGGCATCTTCCAAGATGCTCGCAAAACCTTTTCGCCACTGGTGGCGAATATACGGAGGATTGCAAATCGCTAGGTCAGCACAGCCCAGATTAAGCCCAAGTTCCTTTTCGATGGCTGAACTAAGCGCATCACCCACATGATGTCTAAATGAACTCCCAAGCAGCTTAGGCAACGATGCGCTCCGAGCGTTTTCATCTATATCGACCGTGTAGTAAGTAGCATCCTGCCATATCTTGGCGGCAGCAGCTGTGAGCACGCCATCACCGGCGCCCAAATCGAGCACAGACTCTGGAGAGATAGCCCCCATTGAGCTCACCAGAATAGCGCCAACATAGCTATTGGTGTAATAGCGTCCCAAGATGTCAGACGTTATTGAGGAGCGCTGTACTTGCATTCAGTATATTCTATTAGGATATTCTTCGACACTTTAAAATTCTGATTCAATGCGTTGCCATCGCGCGGCAATTACAGCCTATTAATGTTTCAACACGGTCTCTTTCGAGAAAAATCCAATTTTTTCTTATTGATAATTGGCGCCTTTATTAGAAGGCGGTTCTTTTAACCTCTTACAGCTAAGACTTGTTAGTTGCCACGCGCCTTGCGAATAGCCTAGAAAAAACCCGCCTCGAACATCGTACGACCGCACTGGTTGATGATTTTGCCATGGCCACATTCCTTCAAATCACGCCCACCGAGTTGGTCCGTCGACACTGCCATCTGTAAGGCTACCCTTCTGGTTTTGAAGGCTAGCACAGTGCCATTATGCTTGGCCCACAAAGGAGCAAATGATAGCGAAGAACTACAGGCAGATGTGCGCTACGTAGTTGATATGGCGCAGGGAAAACCCATTGGCCGGTTTGGCCGAACAACGGTCCATAGTGAAAGACTTTGGTCGGAGGAATCGACGGTCACACTGATACGCTAGATTTGCGTCAGTCGGCCAGATGCAGTTTCAAAATGGGCAGCTTAGCGTGGATTGAGGGCGCATGACAGGCTCCAGGCGTGGAGAGTAGAACGAAGGCCCAGTGCCCTTCGCTGCCGAGGAAGGGCGGCAAAGGGCGACCCGACCGCATCAATCCCAGTAGGCGTAGTTAAATACTGCATCCACCTCCGAGAGGTCGCGCAGTCCGAGGCCAGCACGCACCGCTTCAGCACAATCACAGAACTCCTGATAGACCTGCGGAGTGACGGTTGCTTTCATGGGGCGAGACGGGAATTGGGTGTATCGGGCCATCAGGATGCCCGATACCGAGTTCTGGTTCATCACGGCAAAGCGGGAGCTGTCGTAACTATGCAGAATCTCGGACATGATGTTCGGGCCGACATGACTGGCCTTGGCGAAATGTAGGAGCAGCACACCATAGGCATCCGCCGCGCTAGCGCTAGATCCCAGCGTTCTGTGCAGGTCCATCAGAGCATTCTGAAAGGTGGCGTAACTCTGCGCCACTGTTACCCGCCGCCGGTGCAGACTTCCCGAATGCCAGGCGTGGCCCGGGTTGGACACCAACTCCTCGTATAGGTCGAGGAACGTGTTTGCCGTCAGTTTGGGGGTCGTGCGGATGGTATCAAGAATCCGGCGCGCGACAGGCAGTGAGGCGGCGCGCTTAGCCACCTGAACGTCGAAGTTGCTGTCAGTTTCGTCCGCCTTCATCAAGTCGAGGATGGCAGCGAGGTCGTCCAGGTAGGGTAGCGGCCCCGCTGGCGGGAGTTCGGCACAGGCGCGCTCCGCCCGCACTTGCGCCGCCCGGCGGTGAAGTGAATAGATGCGATGCTTCCGGGCGTACTCTGCCAGTGCTTCGTCCGTTGCCTTCTCGATTTCGCCGGATTCTAGCCAACTGAGAAATTCGTTGTCGAGATCTGAAACAAGCTTGCAGTTGGTGTGCTCGTAGAAGAGGGATGCTTCAATATTGTCGGCCAGCCCGCCCTGAGTCAGATTCGCGGAGCCCACAAATACGCGACAGATCTCGTCCGGGTATTGAAAGGCGTAAATTTTCGGATGGAAGGTGAGCTTGCTACCGCTCCCACTGATGTAAAGCTCAACGTGCCGAGGATTGTTCTCGGCCAGCTCTTTCAAAGCGTAGAGCGTGTCCGGTTCGGTGTGGAAGAAGTCGAGCCCCAGTACGAAGCGAGCAGTCAGCGTACCAGCTTCGACTGCCGCGACCATAGAGTCCCAGAAATAGCCGAGCCCGTTCCAGTTGGCGAAGGCTACGTAGCAGTCGAACCGTTTGGCTTCGTTAAACAGGTTATCCAGGCGAGTGGAATGGTTTGTGCGCTCTTGCAAGTTGCTGACAAGTTGGATAGCAAGCATTGCGTGGTACTCCAGAAGACGGGAAGTTGACAACCAGCAAGATTGAAAAGTATTACTTTGGAGAAGAATATCGCAATTATGACTTTTGGGTCTTATTTCTTAGGGTTGGCTCCTGGCGATTGGCTATCTAGAAAGCTGCCGCTTGAGCTTGAGTACGTCGAGCGATAGATGACTGTCCCAAAGCTGCCGCTCCTATCTAAGCGCGCAGACGGCAGCAAAGACCGATCACCGGCCCACGCTCATTCCCCTACCGCGCCAAGCCTTCCCGCGACTACCTGCACCGCTCCGCGTCCAACACACAAAACCGTCGAATCACTCTGCACCAATCCGACCAACTCACCTCTGGGCCAGCATCTCCCCGCCCCCATCGCCCTCACGATAGTCTCCACCCTTGATCTACGCCTACCCATCAAGGGTAAAGACTATCGGATAAGCCATCTACGCGCCTAGATCGTTCATCTATCGCCGTAGATCAGTCATCTAGCGGCGTAGATGACTCATGGGCGCGCTCCCATCGATCATCTAGCGTCGCCCATCGACGATCTATGCCGCTCCGTCATCGATCTAGCGCGCTCCGGCGCAGCGTAGACCACTCTATTCGGGTAAATTGTTGACATCATCATAGTCGTTCCACCATGATCTTCCCCGCTTTCATCCACCTTTCATCACAAGAACCGAGGAGACGAATTCATGGGATCCAACCGCAAGAACCGTATGCCGGCCGATCAGGTGCAGGCCAACATCGACGCCTATCTGGCGCTCAAGGCGATGCCCGGGTACAAGCCTTACAACCCCGCTTTCTCGCTGGAGGCGATCACCGCGGCCGTTGAACTGCTGCGTACCGCCGAGGTGAACGATCTGCACGCCGAGCACGCGCGGCTGGCGGCACGGGATGCCATCGTCGCGGCGCAGTGGGCGCTGCAGGACATTGTTGTCGGCGCCAAGGAGCAGGTCCGCGCGATCTACGGGCCCGATTCCGACGAGATGGTGCAGGTGGGCCTCAAGAAGAAGTCCGAGAAGAAGGCCCGCAGCCGTACCAGCAAGCCTGCCGCGGTCGCCTGACGATCCGGGCGGTCTTCATGGCCTTGCAACGGTCGCACCGGTCGTCCATGGGTTGTGGTTGAGGTGCTGGTGATCGTTTAGCGTGGGGATGGGCGACTGAAGTCGCCCCTGCACAGACCTTTGAATAAGCGCTGCGGAGGCGGGGGATCGCGGGTGCTCCACACTTTTTTTCAAGAGGGGCTAGCGCACCCGCCAATCCTTCGTTATTATTCGCGCCCTTCACCGCCTGCCCAGGTGGCGGAATTGGTAGACGCACTAGTTTCAGGTACTAGCGGGTAACTCCGTGGAGGTTCGAGTCCTCTCCTGGGCACCAAGGTCAGTGAAGATCATCCCGATGCCGGTTCCGGCGTCTGGAAGCGAATGCGGAGTGGTAGTTCAGTTGGTTAGAATACCGGCCTGTCACGCCGGGGGTCGCGGGTTCGAGTCCCGTCCACTCCGCCACGCATCACAAAGTTGTTCTTAGAGCGGCAGTAGCTCAGTTGGTAGAGCGATACCTTGCCAAGGTATAGGTCGAGAGTTCGAGACTCTTCTGCCGCTCCATTCCCTCCAGCGTCCTTAGCTCAGTTGGTTAGAGCGCCACGTTGACATCGTGGAGGTCGGCGGTTCGACTCCGTCAGGACGCACCAGGCGCTGCCTGCTCCCGTCGTTTTCCCCTGTTTGTTTCCGCCCCCAGGCCGTCTGGCGCCCGGGCGATGGCGCGCGTCCGGCGTTCGCGCTCGTCCGCCCCGCCGCGATGGTGCGCGCGGGTGGCGGTTCAGCCGATCGTTCCCGGCTTGTTGCCGAGCATGGCGCGCAGGTTGGCGATGCGGGCGCGGGCGTCTTCCTTGCTCACCGGTTCGGCGGACTTGCGGTCGCTGCGGCGGATGCCCTCTTCGCCCATTTCGTCGATGAAGCGCGAGGGGTCGCAGGTGCGCACGTCGCGGCCGGCCTTGCGGCGTTCGCAGTAGCTGATCGACAGGCTGCGCTGGGCGCGGGTGATGCCCACGTACATCAGACGGCGTTCTTCCTCGATCTTGTCTTCGTCGATGGCGCTTTGGTGGGGCAGCAGCCCTTCCTCGACGCCGACGAGAAAGACGTGCTTGAACTCCAGCCCCTTGGAGGCGTGCAGGGTGGCGAGCTGGACCTGGTCGAGTTCTTCGTCGTCCTTGTCGAGCATGGTGATGAGGCTGATGGTCTGGATCATGTCCATCAGCGTCTTGCCGTCGTCCTCGCCCTTGCGGGCGAGCCAGCCGGTGAAGTCGCCGACGTTGCTCCATTTGGTTTCGGCTTCGCGGGGTTCGCAGCTTTCGTACAGCCAGGCTTCGTAGCCGATGGCCTTGAGCAGGTCGTTGATGACCGGCCCGGCGGGTTCGCGGGGGGCGCGGTGGGCGATGCGGTTGATGAAGTGGCAGAACTCGCGCAGCCCGTCGAGCTGGCGCGCCGCCACGTGCTCGGCCACGCCTTCCTCGAAGACGGCGGTGAACAGGCTGATGTTGCGGTTGCTGGCGTAGCGGCCGAGGGCTTCGATGGTGGCGGGGCCGATGCCCCGGCGCGGCACGGTGATCGAGCGGATGAAGGCGAGGTCGTCGTCCTCGTTGGCGATCAGGCGCAGGTAGGAACAGAGGTCCTTGATCTCGGCGTTCTCGAAGAAGCTGCGTCCGCCGGAGATGGCGTAGGGAATCTTGTGGTTGCGTAGCTGCTGCTCGAAGAGGCGGGCCTGGTGGTTGCCCCGGTAGAGGATGGCGTAGTCCTTGAAGTGGGTGCGGTGCTCGAACTTGTGGGCGGAGAGCTTCATGACCACCGATTCGGCCTCGTGTTCGGGGGTCTGGCAGGCGACCACCGTCACCGGCTCGCCGGCGCCGTGTTCGGACCACAGCTTCTTGTCGAAGAGCTTTTCGTTGTTGGCGATCACCGTGTTGGCGGCGTGCAGGATGCGCGTGGTGGAGCGGTAGTTCTGCTCGAGCTTGATGACCTTGAGGTTGGGGTAATCCACCGGCAGCTGGCGCAGGTTCTCGATGTCGGCGCCGCGCCAGGCGTAGATGGCCTGGTCGTCGTCGCCCACCGCGGTGAAGGCGCCGCGCACGCCGGTGAGCAGCTTGAGCAGGCGGTACTGGGCGCGGTTGGTGTCCTGGTATTCGTCCACCAGCAGGTAGCGCAGCTTGTTCTGCCAGCGCTCGCGCACCTCGGGGTGTTCGTCGAAGAGTTTGACCGGCAGGCGGATCAGGTCGTCGAAATCGACGCCCTGGTAGGCGCGCAGGGTCTTGTCGTATTCCTGGTAGAGCAGCGCGGCGGCGGACGAGATTTCGTCGTTGGCGCGGTGGGCGGCTTCGTTGGGTTCGATCAGCGCGTTCTTCCAGCTGGAGATCTGCCACTGCAGGGCCTTGGCGCGGTTCTTGTCGGTGTTGCCGGTCATCTCGGCGATGATCTGCGTCGTGTCGCCCGCATCGAGGATCGAGAACTGCGGCTTGAGCCCCAGCACCTTGGCCTCCTGGCGCACGATGCGCACCCCCAGCGCGTGAAAGGTGCACACCGTCAGCCCCTTGGCGGCGCGGCCGCCCATCAGCTTGTCGATGCGCTCCAGCATCTCCTTGGCGGCCTTGTTGGTGAAGGTGATCGCGGCGATGTTGTGGGGGTTGAAGCCGCAGTCGTTCACCAGATAGGCGATCTTCTGGGTGATGACCCGGGTCTTGCCCGAGCCCGCGCCGGCCAGCACGAGGCAGGGGCCATCGAGGTAGTGGATGGCTTCGCGTTGGGGGGCGTTGAGCAGGAGGGCGGACATGGCGGTGCGTCGGGTGGAGCGGGGGCGACGAGTCTACTCCAAGCCGGCCCCCGCTTCGACCGCCGGGGGCCGCTCAGCGTCGCAGGCGGGGCGGGATCAGGCGCCGCAGCAGCGGCGTGAGGGCGGCCCGGAAGCGCGCGTCGTGCAGGCACACGCCGCCCGCCAGCCCCACCGCGCAGCCCAGCAGGGTGTCGATGAAGCGCGCCGCGATCAGCGCGCCGGGCGCGCCGCTGCCGAGCACCGCCGCCTCGGCCAGCAGGATGGTGAGCGGCGTGATGAAGACCACCGCGAAGCCGTAATGGCGCACCACCGCCGTCTCGATGACGAAGGCCAGCACCATCATCGTCACCGAGATGCTCCATTTGTCGAGCGGCAACAGCAGCAGCCCCCACGACACCAGCAGCCCCACCGCCGTGCCGAGCACCCGGTGCACCTGTTTGTTCCACACCGCGCGCAGCGAGGCGCCCTGGATCACCGCGAGACAGCTCACCGGCACCCAGTAGGGCCGTTCGAGCTGCAAGGCCTGGGCCAGCGCCAGGGCGATGCCGACGAAGACGCCGATCACCACCGCATCGAACACCACGAAATCGAAACTCGGCGCCGGCAGGGGCGCCACCGGCCCCGGCGCCACGCCGCGCAGGGCGTAGAGGCTGTAGAAGAAGGCGATCAGGAAGGCCAGCAGCGCCCCCAGGAAGATCAGCCCGACCACCAGCGGCACGTCGAGCAGCGCGGTGGGCGAGTACGCGCCGATCGCCGCCGCCATCACGAAGAACAGGCTGCCCGGCGGCCCCAGCGCGTAGAAACGGCACAACATCGTCACCAGCGCCGCCACCAGGCTCAGCCCCGGCAGGATCAGCGGCGGCACCAGATGGCCCATCGTGCCCAGGGCATAACAGGCGGTCATCGCGAAGGCGCTCGCCATCAGCAGGACCATGCGGTGATACAGCGGCGTGTTGGGCGTGTACAGGAACACCAGCCCGCCCAGCGACGAGGTGAGCCCATAGGCCAGGTGGTCGAACCACGCCCCCACCAGCAGCGGCAGGCCCGTCGCCAGCGCCGCCGCGAAGGGCATCTGCCATTGCCGGTCGCTGCGATTGACCGTGGTGAGATGCTGCCACTCGGTGCGCAGCGCGCCCCTGAGCGCCGTCCACCCCTTGCCCGAATTCATGCCGGTCTCCTCCGTGTGCTGCCCGGCGCCTCGCCCGGCGCCGCAACGGCCGACATCATAGCGACTGCCGCCCACCCTCGCGCCGCCGGTGCAACGATCTGGAGAGGCCGCGACGGATTGCGGTAAGCTGCCGGAATCATGTCCGTATTCACCCCCGTTACCGAATCCGACCTCGCCGCCTGGCTGCAGAACTACGCCATCGGCCGCCTGGACACCCTGCAGGGCATCTCCGCCGGCGTGCAGAACAGCAACTTCTTCGTCACCACCAGCCTCGGCCGCTACGTGCTGACGCTGTTCGAGACGATGCCCCGCGCCGAGCTGCCCTTCTACCTGCACCTGATGGCCCACCTGGCCCGCCACGGCCTGCCGGTGCCGGCGCCGGTCGCCAACCGCGACAACGAATACCTCGGCACCCTGTCGGGCAAGCCGGCGGTGCTGGTGGCGCGGCTCTCGGGCAAGTCGGAGATGGCGCCCGGCGTGGCCCACTGCCGGCGCATCGGCGCGATGATGGCCGGCCTCCATCTGGCCGGCGTCAACTTCGGGCGCAAGCAGGCCAATCCCCGCAACGCCGACTGGCGACGCGACTGCGCCGCCCGGGTCCGCCCGCAACTGTCCGCCGACGAGCGGGCCGAGCTCGACGCCGAACTCGCCTTCCAGGCCGGCTTCGACCTGAAGCAGCTGCCCCAGGGCGTGATCCACGCCGACCTGTTCCGCGACAACGTGCTGTGGGACGGCGAGTTCGTCGGCGGCGTGATCGACTTCTATTTTGCCGGCGTGGACGCCCTGCTCTTCGACGTGGCGGTGACCGCCAACGACTGGTGTGCCGATCCCGACGGCCGCCTCGATCCGGCCCGCACCGCGGCCTTCCTCGCGGGCTACGCCGAATCCCGCCCGTTCACCGCCGCCGAGCACGCCGCCTGGCCGGCCATGCTGCGCGCCGCCGCGCTGCGCTTCTGGCTGTCGCGCCTCGAGGATTTCCACCGCCCCCGCGCCGGCGAGATGGTGCGGGTCAAGGACCCGGACGAATACCGCCGCATCCTGCGCCAGCGCGCCACCGACACCGCGCTGCCGGCCCTGCCCGGGTGAAATCCGGTCGCAAAACCGACCGCCGGTTTGAACTCCACGACCGATTTGGGCTAGCATTTCACTGCAGCGCAACATGCTGATTTTTCATTCTGTCTTCCTGCTTCGCCCCATCCCGCCATGACCGAACCGGCCTCTCCGGCAGCCCACCCCTACAGCAACGCGCGCCATCCCCAGCCGCGCCACGTCTCCCCGGCCCACAGCGTCGAATGGCTGAAGGCCGGCTGGTCGCTGTTCCTCAAGAGCCCCGGCGTCTGGATGATCATCAGCGTGATCTTCTTCACCATGCTGGTGGTGCTCGAATTCATCCCCCTGCTCGGCCAGGCGGTCACCCTGATCGGCTTTCCGGTGATGGTCGCCGGCATGGTGCTCGGCTGCCACGCGCTCGCCGAAGGCAAGCCGCTGCGGGTCGACCACCTGTTCGGCGGCCTCAAGGTACACGCCGGCAACCTGGCCCTGGTCGGCGTGTTCTACATGCTCATCGCCGGCCTCGCGGCCTTCGTCTCCTTCGTGATCGTGGGTGGCGCGGCCCTCACCGGCTATCTGCTCGGCGCCCTCGCCGGCCTCGGCCTGGGCCTGGTCAGCGCCATGCTGTTCGGCTTCGTGCTGTTCTCGGTGATGTGGGTGCTGCTCATCACCGCCCTGTGGTTCGCGGCGCCGCTGGTGGTACTGCGCGACACCCCGCCCCTCGACGCGATGAAGATGTCGCTCAAGGCGTGCTTCGACAACTTCGGCGCCTTCCTCGTCCTCGGCGTGCTGATCTACGTGCTGATCTGGGTCGCGATGCTGCCCGCCGGCTTCGGCCTGCTGGTGCTGATCCCGGTGCTCGCCGGCACGCTCTACGCGTCCTACCTGGACGTCTTCGGCCCGCCCGCGACGCCGCCGGCCCTGCCGCCGGCCGCCGCGCCCGAGCCGGACTGAACCGATGCAGGCACGCACGCTTCCCTCCCAGCGCGGCTGGGCCTGGATCGCCGAGGGCTTCGCCCTGTGGCGGCGCAACCCGGCCCTCATCACCTTTCTCGTCTTCGGCTACTGGTTCTGCCTGCTGGTGGTGGCCGCCGTGCCGCTGCTGGGCCAGGTGCTAATGTCGCTGACCATGCCGGCCCTGTCGCTGGGCATCTACAACGGCTGCAAGGCGGTGGCCGAAAAACGCAAGGTCGGGCCCGAAGTGCTGATCTCGGGCTTCCGGCAGAACCTCCCCGAGCAGATCAAGATCGGCGGCATCTACCTCGCCGGCACCCTCGCGGTGCTGGGGCTCACCGCCCTGGTCGATGGCGGCATCCTCGCCGAGCTGATGCTCGGCAAGCGCAAGCTCGACGAAGCCACCGCCGACGATCCGCTGCTGACGGCCTCGCTGCTGGTGGGCACCCTCGGCTCCACCCCGCTGATGATGGCCTACTGGTTCGCGCCGCTGCTGGCCGGCTGGGGCCGGCTGCCCGCCGTCAAGGCGATGTTCTTCAGCTTCGTCGCCTGCCTGCGCAACTGGCGCGCGTTCTTCGCCTACGGTATCGGGCTGCTGCTGGCGGTGCTGGTGCCCGGAATGCTGATCGGCCTGCTCGGCACCCTCTCGCCGATCCTCAGCACCCTGCCGGCCATCGCGCTGCCGCTGGTGTTCATCCCGGTGGTGTTCGCCAGCTTCTACGTGAACGCCACCGACGTGTTCGGCCAGATCACGCCCGCCGATGAAGCCTGAGCGCGGCCCCGGCCCGCTCGGTCTCTTCGGCGGCACCTTCGACCCGATCCACCTGGGCCACCTGCGCCTGGCCGAAACCGCCCGCGAAGCCCTCGGCCTCGAACGGGTGCGCTTCATCCCCGCCGGCCAGCCCCCCCACCGGGCCACCCCGGGCGCCAGCGGCGCGGACCGCCTCGCGATGGCCCGCCTCGCCACCGCCGACAACCCCGGCTTCGAGGTGGACGCCGCCGAGGTGGACGCCGCCCAGGCCAGCTTCACGATCCTGACCCTCGAGCGCCTGCGCGCCGAGCTGGGCCCCGCGCGCCCGCTGGTGCTGCTGCTGGGCGTGGACGCCTTCCTGGGCCTGCCCACCTGGCGGCGCTGGACCGAGCTGTTCGACTTCGCCCACCTGGCCGTCGCCAGCCGCCCCGGCTACACCCTCGACGAGGCCCGCCTGGCGCCCGCGCTGGCCGCCCTGACCGAGACCCGCCGCGCCACGCCCGACGTGCTCGCCACCGCGCCCGCGGGCTGCCTCGTCCCGTTCGACATGACCCCGCTGGCGATCTCTGCCACCGACATCCGTGCCCGCCGCGGCGCCGGCCTCAGCCTGCGCTATTTGCTCCCTCCGGCGGTTGTTGACTATATTTCCCGGCATCAACTCTACCTCTGACTCAATGGACACCCCCCAACTCGAACAACTCGTCGTATCCGCCCTCGAAGACATCAAGGGCAAGGACATCCAGGTCATCGACACCGCCCGCCTCAGCGCCCTCTTCGAACGCGTCGTGATCGCCTGCGGCGACTCCAACCGCCAGACCCGCGCCCTCGCCCGCAACGTTGCCGACAAGGCCCGCGAAGCCGGCGTCGAGGTGATCGGCGTCGAGGGCGAAGACAGCGGCGAATGGGTGCTGGTGGATCTCGGCAGCATCGTGGTCCACATCATGCAGCCGGCCGTGCGCAGCTACTACAATCTCGAAGAACTGTGGGCCGCCACCCCGGCCCGTCCGACGCGCCCCGCCGCCCGCGCGGCCTGACGCCCCGCGATGAAGCTGCTGCTGGTCGCCGTCGGCACGCGGATGCCGGCGTGGGTCGACACCGCCTTCGACGATTTCGCCAAGCGCATGCCGCGCGAGATGCCGCTGCAGCTCGTCGAGGTGAAGGCCGAACCGCGCACCACCGGCAAGACGGTCGAGGCGATGATGGCCGCCGAGGCAGCCCGCATCGAGGCGGCGCTGCCGCCGCGCTGCCGGCGCCTGATCCTCGACGAACGCGGCGAGGACCTCACCACCAAAGCCCTCGCCCGGCGCCTCGAACGCTGGCAGGACGGGGGCGACGACGTCGCGCTGATCATCGGCGGCCCCGACGGCCTCGACCCCGCCCTGAAGGCCACCGCCCACGAGACGATGCGCCTGTCCAGCCTCACTCTGCCCCACGCCCTCGTGCGGGTCATGCTGGCCGAGGCGCTGTACCGCGCCTGGAGCCTGTCCAGGAACCACCCGTACCACCGGGAGTGACCGCCGGGCGCGCGGGCCCCATCGGCGGCCCGCAGACGGTTAAAATCCGTTTGTCCTGCACTCGCCGAGCCGACGGGCGACGCCACCCGCGACCGCCCTCCCGACCGGCCCACACTGCCCGTCCGCCATGATCTACCTTGCCTCCAACAGCCCTCGCCGGCGCGAGCTGCTCCAGCAGATCCACGTCCACTTCGAGCCCCTGCTGTTCCGTGGTCCCGGCCGCCACGACCACGACATCTCCGAACACGAACTGCCCGACGAAGACGCGGTGAGCTACGTGCAGCGCGTCGCCCTCGCCAAGGCCACCGGCGGCGTGCAGCGGATGCGCTGGCGCAACCTGCCCGAGCGCCTGCTGCTGGCCGCCGACACCACCCTCGAAGTGGATGGCGAGATCGTCGGCAAGCCCGACGACGGCGAGCACGCGGTGGCGATCCTGCAGCGCCTGTCGGGGCGCGCCCACCGGGTGCTCACCGCGGTGGTGGTGAGCGACGGGGCGCGCTACGCCAGCAGCCTGTCGATCAGCGAAGTGCGCTTCCGCCCGCTCTCCGAGGACGAGGTGCGCAACTACGTCGCCACCGGCGAAGCCTCCGACAAGGCCGGCGCCTACGGCATCCAGGGCCGCGCGGCCCTGTTCGTCGAGGAAATCCGCGGCAGCTACAGCGGCATCATGGGGCTTCCGCTGTTCGAGACCGGCGCCCTGCTGCGCGAATTCGGCTATCCTCTGTGACCGGCCGCCGGCGCCCATCGCGCCCGGCCGACACGAGGAGGGAAGACCCACACCAAGAAAGGCGCGGCCACGATCCGCGCCGCCGATGCCGGACGAGCGGCGATCGGTGATGGTCCGCAGCCGCGCGGGTCATCACCCATCACCGCTATTGCAGATTGCCTCCCGCATCATGTCCGACGAATACCTCATCAATTTCACCCCCCAGGAAACCCGCGTCGCCCTGATGCAGCAGGGCGTCGTCCAGGAAGTGCATGTCGAGCGCACCGCCAGTCGCGGCATCGTCGGCAACATCTACCTGGGCCGCGTCGTGCGCGTGCTGCCGGGCATGCAGTCGGCCTTCATGGACGTGGGCCTCGAACGCACCGCCTTCCTGCACGTCGCCGACATCTGGACCGACCGCCACGCCGGCGACGCGCCGCGCCCCATCGAACGCATCCTCGCCGAAGGCCAGAACCTGATGGTCCAGGTGCTCAAGGACCCGATCGGCACCAAGGGCGCGCGCCTGTCCACGCAGATCTCCATCGCCGGGCGGATGCTGGTCTACCTGCCCCAGGACAAGCACATCGGCATTTCCCAGCGGATCGGCGACGAGGCCGGCCGCGAGGCGCTGCGCGAGCGCGTCAGCCGCCTGCTGCCGAAGGACGAAAGCGGCGGCTACATCGTCCGCACGATGGCCGAAAACGCCACCGACGAGGAACTCGCCGCCGACATCGCCTACCTCAAGAAACTCTGGGCCGAGATTCGCAACCGGGCTGTCGGCGCCTTCCCGCCCACCGTGCTGTACCAGGATCTGAACCTCGCCCAACGGGTGATGCGCGACTTCGTCACCGACGCCACCGCGCGCATCGTCGCCGACTCCCGGGAGAACTTCCAGAAGCTGATGGCCTTCGCCAGCGAGTACATGCCGCAGGTCGCGCCGCTGCTCGACCATTACACCGGCGAACGCCCGCTGTTCGACCTGCACGGCGTCGAGGCAGAGATCGAGAAGGCGCTGGCGCGGCGCGTCGACCTCAAATCCGGCGGCTACCTCATCATCGACCAGACCGAGGCGATGACCACCGTCGACGTGAACACCGGCGGCTTCGTCGGCGCCCGCAACTTCGACGACACCATCTTCAAGACCAACCTCGAGGCCGCCCAGGCCATCGCCCGCCAGCTGCGCCTGCGCAACCTCGGCGGCATCATCATCGTCGACTTCATCGACATGGAAAGCAGCGAGCACCGCAGCGCCGTGCTCGACGAATTCCGCAAGGCGCTCGCCCGCGACCACACCAAGATGACGGTCAATGGCTTCACCACCCTCGGCCTCGTCGAAATGACCCGGAAGCGCACCCGCGAATCCCTTGCCCACCTGCTGTGCGAGCCGTGCCCCACCTGCGCGGGCCGTGGCGAGGTGAAGACCGCCCGTACCGTGGCCTACGAAATCCTCCGCGAGCTGCTACGGGAGGCACGCCAGTTCAACGCCCGGGAGTTCCGCGTGCTGGCCGCACCCAACGTCATCGACCTCTTCCTCGAGGAAGAATCCCAGTCGCTGGCGATGCTGTCGGACTTCATCGACAAGACCATCTCGCTCCATCCGGAAGCCAGCTACGGGCAGGAACAGTTCGACATCGTACTCCTCTGAGCCCCCGGAAAATCCCATCCAAATAAACGCACCAATACCGTGCAATCCCAGTATTGGTGCGCTTTTCCGGGCTTTTCCGCCCCCTGTCGGTGCATCCAAAAATTCAATCGCCGGGCAATTGACGCTTGCATCCGGACGCCCGCAGAATCCGCCGCCTAGACCCCTTTCCAGGTAGCGCACGATGCAGACGCGGAACATCCTCCAGGCCCCCGCTGGCCACCCCACCGGCCCCTTCCGGCTCGGTCCCGACCACGGTTACGCCTTCGACGGCGACCGGGTCCGCCTCGACGCCGAACTCGTCCCCAGCGGTACCGACGACGCCACCGGCAACGCCTGGGCACTCCAGCTGTGGGCCTGCGACGCGCCCTTCGACGGCCGTCCGGTGCGCGGCAACAAGATCGCCGAAGTGCCGGTCTGCGCCGACGACACCCGCATCAGCGTCGTTGCCGACGCCTTCCCCCCCGCCGGCCACGGCAACCACGCGATGGTGCTGGTGCTCGCCACCGGCGACGACGGGCAAGTTTGCGACTACGCCAACTTCACCCACCTGGAATCCTTCGCCCAGCCGCGCCTGCAGGGCTGCACCGGCTTCGCCTTCGGCGACGCGGCGGTGAGCCTGCGCATCGAGGGCATCGACAACCCCCGCGCCGCCGACAACCTGAGCGGCACCCTCGCCGCCGAGCTGTGGGCGCTCCCCGCCCCCTTCGGCACCGACGGCACCGCCGGCGGCGTGTTCCTGGCCGGCGCCAACCTCGGCCGCCTGGCCGGCCAGCACGCGTGGCACGATCTGCGCGTCACCCTGCCCGTGGGCACGCCCCCCGCCGGCGACTGGCACCTCGCCCTGCTGCTGCGCGAATGGACCGCCGCAGGCTACGTGACCCGCGATTTCAGCGATTTCTCCACTCCGGTGAGCTGGGCCGACACCCCGGCGGCGGCACCGGCCGAGGCACCGAAAGCCACATCCAAGGGCACCGCCAAGGCCGCCACGGGGGTGTCGATCAACACCGCCAGCGCCACCGAACTCGCGGCCGTCAAGGGGCTGTCGAAGACCGTCGCGGCCGCCATCGTCGCCGCGCGCCCGTTTGCACACCTCGACGAGCTGCTGAAAGTGAAAGGCATCGGCGCCAAGCTGCTCGGCCGGCTCAAGAGTCGCCTGACCCTCTGAAGCGACGCGCGACACCCCACGCCCCCGGCCGCGGCACCTCGCCGCCGCCGGGGGCGATGACGTGAACGATCCGACAGGCGCCGATGCGGCTCAGGGTGTGGATGGCGCCCACAGCGCCGCGCCGGTGGCCTCGACCAGACACAGCCAGGTGCGCACGTCGAACTCCAGCTGGTGGTAGTCCGGCTCCATGCGACAGCACAGCTGATAGAAGGCCTTGTCGTGCTCGGCCTCCTTCAGGTGGGCCAGCTCATGCACCACGATCATGCGCAGGAACTCCGGCGGCGCCTCGCGGAACAGGTTGGCGATGCGGATCTCCCGGCGGGTGCGCAGCTGGCCGCCCTGCACCCGCGCCACGCGGGCATGAATGCCCAGCGCGTTGTGGACGCGCTGCAGCTTGCCGTCCCACACCACCTTGCTGAGCGGCGCCGCGTTGCGCAGGTGGCGGGCCTTCAGCTCGCCCACGTAGGCGTACAGTGCGCCGTCGTTGCGCACCGCGTGGGGTAGCGGGTACTTGCGGCGCAGACGCTCGCCGAGGCTGCCGTCCGCCAGGCAGTCGCTCACCTGGGCGACGAGATGCGCCGGATAGCCGGCGAGGTAGCGCAGAGGGGGCGCAAGCGACATGGCGGGCAGGAAGACTCCAGGGTGGGGACGGCATTCTATCCCGCCCGGCGCCCACGATGCCCGCCGCCCCCCGAGGCTCAGCAGCCCAGCAAGGTCGCCAGCGGCGCCAGGGCCGCCTCGTCGATGGGTTCGAAGCGCTGGAACTTGAGATCCTCGAGCACCCGTTGCCCCGCCGCGTCGAGGTGCATCCCGCACTGGATCGACTGGATCGCCTCGCGCTTGTCGGCCCACTCGCGGGCCACCATGAAGCAGTGGAAGGCGGTGCCGTCGCGGCTCTCGCCGATCACCTGGAGCTCGCCGCGGGTCGCGGCGCTCATGCCCGCCCAGGTCTCGTTGAAGACGAAGCCCAAGTCGGCCTCGCCTTGCAGCACGGCCTTGGCGGCGTTGAGGTGATTGCCGACGAACTTGAAGCTGGCGCCATCGGGGCTCATGCCCTCGCGACGCATCACCTGCAGGCCCAGGTCGTGAATCACCAGTTTGTCGGTGGCACTGGCGATGCGCGGCGTGTCGGGCACGGCGACGCCGGCGCGGGCCACCACCAGCGTCTCGTCCTGCACGCCGGCCGGCCGCGCGACCGGCACGAAGCCCTTCTCGCGGGCAAAACGCAGGGCACTGAAAGGGTTGGCGTAGACGACGTGGAAACTGTCGTCGAGCACCGCCTGGCGCTCGACGAGGAAGTTGTCCTGGGGCTCGAAATGGATGCCGATCCCCAGGTTGCGCTGCAGGTAGGTGTTGAGGGTGAACCAGCCGAGGAGATTCTTGGCCGTATCGTGGGGGCAGACGCTGAGTTTGAACTGACTGGCCATCGCGCTTACCCACCGAACCTGCAGGACAATGGGCGATGTGCCGGCCGCGGGGCCGGAGAGCTTTGGTGGGACATGACTGGACCTCTGACGGGTGGGTTGTTGTTATCCGACACCCCACCCCGCACCGACAGGCTGCAGGGCAGGACGCCGGCCAGTCATGATGTTAGCAAACTCTGTTTTCAATTCATTACAAATTAAATCACGCCCCTGGCATTATTCATGCAATTTATAACCAGTCCACCAGCGACACCCCCAGCCCGAAGACGGTCTGGCGGTGGTTGTAGTCGATCAGCGTCTCGCCGTAGCCGCTGAACAGCTGCATGTAGCCCTTGAGGTTGCGGTGGATCGGCGCGGTCCAGTCGAACTGCACGGCACCGCGGGATTCCGAGCCGGTCAGCAGCGTGCTGCGCACGGTGAGCCCGAAGCCGTGCTCGCCGACCCGCCACATGGCCTGGATGTCGCCGTGGCCCATGTACTGGGTGATGTCGGGGTTGTCGTCCTTCGAGGCCTTCTCGGCGAAGCGCAGCCACGGGCGGATCACCAGCGCGAAATCGCCACGCTCGATGCCCACCTGGCCGACCAGCCGGTTCCAGCTGCGCGAATAGGGCTGGCTGCGGCCGTTGGACTGGTGGTTGAGCCCGATCGACATCATGCTCACCTTGAAGCCCGCGCCAGCATCGAGGTTGGTGCGGAACACCGCCATCAGCTCGGGCTCGTAGTCGGTCTCGCGGAACGGCGACGAGAAGCGCTTGTTGTACATCTGCCAGTTGGACTGCTGGGTGTAACCCATCCACAGGTCGCCGTGGCGGCCGAACAGGCCTTCCCACAGCTTTGTCTTGAAGCTGATCTGGTACTTGGCCTCGGCCGAATCGATGTTGTTCTCGGTGCTCACGGTGTTGAGCGGATTCGGCGAGCTGGGCTGGCGGTTGGGCGAATCGCTCCAGCGGGCCAGCAGGATGTAGGTGGGCTTGTAGGGGCGGATCAGGAAGGTGCCCTTCTTGTCCTCGGCGTCGAGCTCC
This sequence comes from Zoogloea sp., assembly GCF_041911615.1. Classification (GTDB taxonomy): domain Bacteria; phylum Pseudomonadota; class Gammaproteobacteria; order Burkholderiales; family Rhodocyclaceae; genus Zoogloea. The sequence goes on from NZ_JAYROR010000138.1 coordinate 44,200, forward strand.
CAACGGCTGGAAAACGCGCTGGATTCGGTATGGGCCACCGGCGCCGGCGCCTCCTGGTGCGGGCGCCCGACGGCCGTGTCGTAGCAGGCGAGGCGCTCGGTGTTGTCGGCGATGGCGGCGCAGGGGGCCGGGTCGGCCGCCACCACGCCCCCGGCGGCGGTGAGCAGCGCCGTCGCGAAGGCGGCGCGAGTGTGGTTTGCGTTCAAGGAACGATCTCCATGGCTTGCGTGATTCGGTATCAGGGGGCCCGGCGCGCGGCCAGGAACTCGCCCAGAATGCGTCCGGTATGCGACCGCTCGACACCGACGATGGTTTCCGGCGGCCCCTCGGCGACGATCTCGCCGCCGCCTTCGCCGCCTTCCGGGCCGAGATCGACGATCCAGTCGGCCTCGGACATCAAGTCGAGGTCGTGTTCGATGACCAGCACCGTGTGGCCGGCGTCGGCGAGGCGATGGAGCACGTGGATCAGCTTCTCCACGTCGGCCATGTGCAGGCCCACGGTGGGCTCGTCGAGCACGTACAGCGTGTGCTTTTCGGGCGGCAGCGGGCGGCCCGGGCCGGTGGCGGATTCACCCGCCCGGCCGCGTACCTTGGCGAGCTCCGACACCAGCTTGATGCGCTGGGCCTCGCCGCCCGATAGCGTCGGGCTGGGCTGGCCGAGGGTCAGGTAACCCAGGCCCACGTCCTGCAGCAGCCGGAGCGGATGGGCGATGGACGGATGGGCGGCGAAGAACTCCACCGCGTCTTCCACCGCCATGTTCAGCACCTCTGCCACGCTCCTGCCCTTCCACTGCACGGTGAGCGTCTCGGGGTTGAAGCGGGCGCCGCCGCAGGCCTCGCAGGGCAGCTTCACGTCGGGCAGGAAGTTCATCTCGATGGTGATGCGGCCCTGGCCCTCGCACACCGGGCAACGCCCGGCGCCGGTGTTGAACGAGAAGCGCGAGGCCGTCCAGCCGCGCATCTTGGCTTCCGTCGTCTCGGCGAAGAGCTTGCGGATGGCGTCCCAGAAGCCGATGTAGGTGGCCGGGCAGGAGCGCGGCGTCTTGCCGATGGGGGTCTGGTCGACTTCGAGCACGCGGCCGATCTGCGCCATTCCCTCGACGCTCGCACAGCCCACCGGGCCTTGCGCCACCAGGCTGGCGTGGAGCACGTCGCGGGCGAAGGTGGATTTGCCCGAGCCGGACACACCGGTGACCACCGTCAGCCGCGCCAGCGGCACGCGGGCCAAGACGTTCTTGAGGTTATGCAGCGTGGCGCCTTCGACGACCAGCGCCGGGTGGTCGTCGGCGACGCCCCGGCGCGGCGCGAGCGGATGCACCAGCGGATTGGCAAAGCAGCGCCCGGTGGCGGATTCCGGCGCGGCGATCAGCTCGGGCAGCCGGCCTTCGGCGACGATGCGGCCGCCACGCACGCCGGCGCCTGGGCCCAGGTCGATCACGTGGTCGGCGCGGCGGATGGTGTCTTCGTCGTGCTCGACCACCAGCAGGGTGTTGCCGCGGCCGCGGAGTTTTTCGAGGGTGTCGAGCAGCAGCCGGTTGTCGCGCGGGTGCAGGCCGATGGTCGGCTCGTCGAGGATGTAGCACACGCCGGTGAGGTTGGAGCCGAGCTGGGCCGCCAACCGGATGCGCTGGGCCTCGCCGCCCGAGAGCGTCGGCGCGGCCCGGTCCAGCGCCAGGTAGCCGAGGCCCACCTGCTGCAGAAAGTCCAGCCGGCCGCGGATCTCGGCGATCAGGTCGCGGCCGATCTCGGCCTCGCGGCGCTCAAGCGTCAGCGTCTCGAAGAAGCCCGACACCTTGCCCACCGCCAGCGACGACAGCTCGTGCAGGCCCAGATCGCGGAAGCGCACCGCCCGCGCCACCGGGTTGAGCCGCGCGCCGTGGCAGCTGGGGCAGGCTTCATCGGTTTCGTGCTCCAGCTCACCCAGGTCCAGGTCGTCCGGGTTCTCGACCTTGCCGGAAATCTTCACGCCGGTGCCGTAGCAGTCCGGGCACCAGCCGTGCTTGGCGTTGTAGGAGAACAGGCGCGGATCGGGCTCGGGGAAGCTGGTGCCGCAATCCGGGCAGGCCCGCAGCGTGGACAGCGTGGTGAGCGCGCCGCCCGGCTCGCCCAGCGGCAGCACCTTCAGCACGCCCTTGCCGTGGTCGAGCGCCGCCTGCACGTAGTCGCGCAGCAGGCTTTCGGTGTCGGCGCCCACCTTCACCCTGCCCACCGGCAGCTCAATGTTGTGCTCCTTGTAGCGGTCGAGGCGCGGCCACTTCTTGGTGGGCAGGTAGTCGCCATCGACGCGCAGCTGCTCGAAGCCCTTGCCGCGGGCCCACTTGGCGAGGTCGGTGTAGAGGCCTTTGCGGTTGATGACGAGCGGCGCCAGCAGCTCCACCGATTCGCCGGCGTGGTCGCGCTGGATCTGGGCGACGATGGATTCGAAGCGCTGGGGCGTCACCGGCACGTCGCAGTCGGGGCAGTACTGGGTGCCCAGCTTCACGTACATCAGGCGCAGGAAGGGCTGGATCTCGGTGAGGATGCCCACCGTGCTCTTGCGCCCGCCGCGACTCACCCGCTGCTCGATGGCGACGGTGGGCGGGATGCCGAAGATCGCATCCACGTCCGGCCGCGCCGAGGGCTGGGCAAACTGCCGCGCGTAGGCGTTGAGGGATTCCAAATAGCGCCGCTGGCCTTCGCCGAACACGATGTCGAAGGCCAGCGTCGACTTGCCCGAGCCGGACAGCCCGGTGATGACGGTGAACTGGTCGCGCGGAATGTCGAGGCTGACGTTCTTGAGGTTGTGGTGGCGGGCGTGGCGGATGGTGATGGCCTTGTCCGCCACGGGGCGGTAGCGGGCCGGCGGCTCGGCCACCACCGGCGCGGCCTGCAGGCGGGCGAGCTGGTCGGCGTAGTCGGCCAGCGCCCGGCCGGTGTGGGACGCGGGGGTGGCGATCACCTGGGCCGGCGTGCCTTCGGCGACGATCAGGCCACCGCCGGCGCCGCCTTCGGGGCCGAGATCCACCAGCCAGTCGGCGGCGGCGATCACGTCGAGGTTGTGCTCGATGACCACCAGCGAGTGGCCGGCGTCGAGCAGCTTTTCAAACGCCGACAGCAGCCGCGCCACGTCCTCGAAGTGCAGGCCGGTGGTGGGCTCGTCGAACAGGAACAGCAGGCCCGGCTCGTCGCCGGCGGCGGCCTTCTTCGACTTCTTGCCGGCCAGTTGCGCAGCCTCGGCCAGATAGCCGGCGAGCTTGAGGCGCTGAGCCTCGCCGCCGGATAGCGTGGGCACCGGCTGGCCGAGGCGCAGGTATTCGAGGCCCACGTCGGCCAGCGGCGCGAGGGCGGCGAGTACGGCTTTCTGGTCGGCGAAGAAGCCGAGCGCTTCGGAGACGGTCATCTCCAACACGTCGGCCACACTCTTGCCGCGCCATTCGAGGGCCAGGATCTCGGGCCGGTAGCGCTTGCCGTCGCAATCGGGGCAGCGCAGATACACGTCGGACAAAAACTGCATCTCCACGTGCTCGAAGCCCGAGCCGGTACACGTCGGGCAGCGCCCGGTACCGGAGTTGAAGCTGAAGGTGCCCGGCGTGTAGCCGCGGTCCTTGGCCTCTGGCAGGTTGGCGAAGAGCTTGCGGATGGCGTCCCAGGCGCCCACGTAGCTCACCGGGTTGGAACGGGCGCTCTTGCCGATGGGCGACTGGTCCACCATCACCACGCCCTTGATCGCGTCGGCGCCGACCAAGCCATCAAAGGCGCCGGGCGGCTCCGACGGCTGGCCGAGGTGCTTGGCCAGCGCCGGGAACAGCACGTCCTGGATCAAGGTGGACTTGCCCGAACCGGACACGCCGGTGATACCGACCAGCCGCTGCAGCGGGATCGCCAGATCGACGCCGCGCAGGTTGTGCTGGCGCGCGCCCCGCAGCACGAGGCGCGGCGCCTCGGCCGCGACCGGGCGCGGCTGGCGGCGGGTGTCCACGCGCTTGCGGCCGGCAAGGTAGGCGCCGGTGAGGGAGGCCGGGTCGTTGGCGATGGCAGTGGGCGCGCCGTAGGCGACGATCTCGCCGCCGCGCTCGCCGGGGCCGGGGCCGATGTCGAGCAGGCGATCGGCAGCGAGCATCAGCTGCGGGTCGTGCTCCACGACGACCAGCGAGTTGCCGGCGTCGCGCAGGCGCTCCATCACGCCGAGGATGCGCCCGATGTCGCGCGGGTGCAGGCCGATGGAGGGCTCGTCGAGCACGAAGAGCGTATTGACCAGCGAGGTGCCCAGCGCGGTGGTGAGGTTGATCCGCTGCACCTCGCCGCCCGACAGGGTGCGCGACTGGCGGTCGAGCGTGAGGTAGCCGAGGCCCACGTCCTGCAGGTAGCGCAGGCGGCCCTTGATCTCGCCCACCAGCAGCTCGGTGGCTTCGTCCAGCGGCGCGGGGAGATCCAGCGCGGCGACGAAGGTGCTCACATCATCGATGGGCAGGGCAAGAAGCTCGCTGATTGCGAGCTTCGTGAGGAGGCCATGCTCAGCGCGAGTGCGCTGGCGATCGGAGGGAAGCTCCTCACTCCTTACTCCTCTCTCCTCACTCCTCGGCCCCTCCTCCTCACGGCGCCAGAGGCGCCACAGCAACGCCTCCGGCTTGAGCCGCGCGCCGTGGCAGGCGGGGCATTCGGTGTAGCTGCGGTAGCGCGACAGCAGCACCCGGATGTGCATCTTGTAAGCCTTGGTTTCCAGCCAGTCGAAGAAGTGGCGCACGCCGTACCAGTAGCGTGGCCAGCTGGAATCCCAGTTCTTCCACTTCTCGTCGCCTTCGAGCACCCAGCGGCGATGTTCTTCCGGCAGGTCGCGGAAGGGGATGTCCATCGCCACGCCGTATTTCTTCGCCATCTTCGCCAGGTCGTCCTGGCATTCCTTGAAGCTGGGGCTCTGCCAGGGCTTCACGGCGCCTTCGGCGAGGGTCTTGGATTCGTCCGGGATCACCAGCCCGAAATCCACGCCGATCACCCGCCCGAAGCCGCGGCAGGTGTCGCAGGCGCCGATGGGCGAGTTGAACGAGAACAGGCTGGGCGTCGGGTCCGGGTAGGCGATGTCGCATTCGGCGCAGTGCAGGCCGCTGCTGAACTTCCAGCGGGTCTCCGCGTCGCCCTCGACGGCATGCACCGTGAGCTTGCCGTGACCGGCGGCGAGGCCGATCTCCAGCGCCTCCATCACCCGCGCGTGCTCGGCGTTGCCGAGGCGGAAGCGGTCCTGCACCACGTGGAGCACCTCGCCGTCGCGGGCGTGGATGCGGGTGTAGCCCTGGCGGGCCAGCAGTTCGGCCACTTCGTCCTCGCCGAAGTTGGCGGGCACGGTGACCGGGAAGCTCACCACCAGCCGCGGATCGCCCGCCGCAGCGGCGCGGGCCGAGAGGTCGGCAAAGATCGTCGCCGGGGTGTCGCGCGTCACCGGTTTGCCGCAGCCGCGGCAGTGCAGGCGCGCCGCGCGGGCGTAGAGCAGCTTGAAGTGGTCGGCCAGCTCGGTCATCGTCCCGACCGTCGAGCGGGAGGTGCGCACCGGGTTGGTCTGGTCGATGGCGATGGCCGGCGGCACGCCCTCGATACGATCCACCTGGGGCTTGTCCATGCGGTCGAGGAACTGCCGGGCGTAGGGCGAGAAGGTCTCGACGTAGCGGCGCTGGCCTTCGGCGTAGAGGGTGTCGAACACCAGCGAGCTCTTGCCCGAGCCGGACACGCCGGTCACCACCACGAGTTCGTGGTGGGGGATGTCCAGCGACAGGTTCTTGAGGTTGTTCTGACGCGCGCCGCGGATGCGGATGGCGTTATCGGTGGCGGGCGCGGCGTGGTCGCCGGCGCAGGCGGGATCGAGGCACATGGCGGAGCGGTCGGTTCAAACGGGCGAACGCGATTGTAGCGCCCGCCGCGTGTCCGGCCATGCCGCTCAGGGATTCAGGAGCTTGTCGGTGGCGGCGGCGTCCACCAGCGATTCGTCGCGGAACAGCCGCGTCTCGGGTCGCGCGCATTGCTGGGCCAGGGCGCGGGCGGTGATCGCCAGCACCGCGTCGTGGTCGCCGTCGGAGATCAGCACCACCTGGCCGGCCGGCGCGAGGTGGGCGACGTAGCCGTACATCACCCGGCCGTTGGGCAGCCCGACCGCGACGCTGTCGCCGATCGTCAGCCCGGCCCATTCGGGCGTCAGCGACAGCTCGCCGGCCACGTATTGCTTGTGTTTGAGGGTCAGCAGGCCCGGGCTTTCGTCCGGCGCGCCGAGGGTCGGCGGCGAGGTGGTGCGGCGCAGCGTCGGCACCGGCGGCTTGCGCCCGGCCATCAGGCTGGTGTGCATCGCCTGGCACGACGAGAGCGCCGAGCCGGCCTGCTTGGCCGGCAGCGCGATCCAGGTGAGGCCGTCGTCCAGATCGTAGATCAGCGACGGAAATTCGCTCTTCATGCGCTGGCGGGCGGCTTCGTCGGCGGGCGGCACGGCGGCGGCCAGCAGCCGGTTGGCCACCAGCAGCCGACTGGCCCACTGGGGGCTTTCCGGCCCGTAGCGGTACGCCACCTTGGCCAGCACGTGCACCCAGTAGCGTTCGAGGAAGTTGCGCGCCACGCTGGCCGGCTCCTGGCCGACGAGCAGGTACACCGCGCGGCTGGCCTGGTGCAGCGCCACCTCCCGCCGCTCGAGGCGCAGGGCGATTTCGATGTGCCGCGCGGCGCGGCTGAGCGCGCTCTTCTGGCGGGTGACGAGCAGGGATTCGAGCACCCCGAGGGCCATCTCGAAATCGCGCCGACCGGGGCGCGACAGGCGCGCGAGGGCGCGGACCATCGACGCCAGCCCGCGGCACACCGGCAAACCTGGCGTGCAATCGGACGGCAGGGTGCGACCGACGTTGGCAATCCGGTCGACGAGGCGCAGGGCCGGATGGCGGTCGAGCGCCAGCAGATTCTCGCTGCGCAGCGCCAGGCGCAGCAGCGGCACCCGCAGGCCCGAGAACAAGGTGCGGATCGTCGCCGGCAGGTCGGCGTCGCTCTCGGCGCGGCCGCAGACGGTTTCGATCACTTCGACGGCGGCGGCCTGGACCGGACTGAGCAGCGCCCCCATCTCGCTGGCACCGAGGGACACCGGCACGCCGGCGCCGTACTTCTGGCGCTCGACCAGCCAGGCCTTGATGCGCTCGATGATCGCCGACGCCAGGTCCGGGTCGAGGCTGGCGCTGGGCGTCTGACGCATCTCGCGCTGGGTGAGCACGGCCAGGCGCAGGGCGTCCACCGGGTCGATGGGCAGGCTGGCGCGGGCCGCCGGGGTGTCGGTCCAGTCGGTCTCGTGCGCGTCGGCAGCGCTTGCCGGAGACGGGGCCGGCGCGGGGGGCTCGACCTGCTTGCGGATGTCCACACCGCGATGGGCGAGGCCTTCGTCGGCCAGCTGATGCTCGAGCGCCCGGTAGAAGTGCGAGAGCTGCCGTGCGAGGGGCGCCTCGAGCTGGCGCAGCAGTTGCAGGGCTTCGGCGGGGCGCAGCTTCTCGGCTTCCTTCAGGGCGCGCAGGGCGCGGCACACCGTGGCGGTGCCCAGCGGCGATTCCTCGCGCACCTCGATGCCCTCGTCGGCCAGCATCAGGCGCATCCGCAGGTGCAGGGCGGACAGCTCGCGACCGCAGAAGGTCTGCAGGCGGCGGTCGAGGTTGATCAGGGCAATCGAGTAATCGGCTTCGTCGGAACGCACCAGGCCGATCGAACTCGGCCCTTCCTCCGGCTTGCGCTCACGGAACGGCCCGACCAGCGCGTCGAAGCACGCCCCCGCGGTGCGCGACAGCACGTCGAGCCACTCGGGATGGCGGATGACCTCCCCCGCTCCGTCTCGCAAGGCCTGCAGGAAACCCGCCCGGCAGCGCGCAAGCAGATCCGAGGCCGGGGCGGCCGACGAACCTCGGTAACGGGATCGATGGGGCATGAACGGGGACGCACGAAAATGTCGTCACAGATTTATACACAGCCCGCGTCCGCTTTCACTGTGACAGACGCCCGTTCCGGGCAGATATTTGCAGCACGCGCCGTGCCATCGTGACGGCGAACAGCACGGCCAGCCCCCACTTGATCGACGAACACAGCGCCGACAACGGAATCAGCGCGCTCGGCGCGCCGAAGGGGCCGGCGAGCAGCCGGAGCTGGCACAGATTCTCGGCCTGGTCGAACAGCCCCGCCACCGGCAGCATCCACGCCGCCCGGGTCATCGCGCGCCGCTCGCCCGCCGCGAAGAGCCCGGCACGACACGCCAGCACCCAGCCGAACAGCGCATAGACGAAGGGGTGGAGCAGATCGTACGGAAAATGCGCGCGGTAACGGGCCACGCCCGCATCGCCCCAGGCCCGCAGGATCGCCCAATAGGCGTCGGCATCAAAAGTGGACTGCAGAACGAGAATATTCGGCCGTAATTGGTGGAGTAAGTAGCCGAGGTTGGCTTGCGACACCACGAAGGCGAGGGTCGCAAGGCAGACCGCAAGACGCGACGACGAAAGCATGACCAAGCTCCTCCGGAAGCCGGTGAAGGTCCGACAGCCCCGACAGCGCCACCACGCTGGTGAGGCGCTGCCGCGCGCGGGTGTCCAACCCCGGACGACGAACAAAAGAACGATAAAAAATGAATCTTTTTATCAAATTTACTGCATCCCGAGCAGGCTGACTCCGCCATGAATACCGCCACGACCACCCGCAAACTCGATCACGACGAACTCACCGCGACACTCGAGGCCGTCCGCATCCCCGCCTGCCCGAGCATCGTCGCCGATGTGATGCGCGAAGCGCAACGGGACGAGCCTTCGATCAAGGTCCTGACCCGCATCCTGGCTTCGGACGTGAGCATGTCCGCCGCCGCGGTCAAGCTGGCCAACTCGCCCATGTTCGGCGCCGGCGCCAAGGTGCGCAGCGTGCAGCAGGCAGCGACGCGGCTCGGCATCAAGAACATCCTCAACGTGGTGATCGCCGTCGCCCTGCGCGACTTTCCCACCGATCTGCCGGCCGAGCTGCTGCAGAGTTTCTGGTCGCGCGCCGCGACGCTGGCCCTGGCGGCCGGAGTGCTGGCCCGCAACCACGTGGGCATCTCGCCCGACAGCGCCTACACCTACGCCCTGTTCCAGGATGCCGCGGTCCCGGTGATGATGAGCAGCTTCCCCGAGTACAAGGCGCTCTACGCCAACGCGCCCGACCGTGGCTACCCGTTGATCCTCGAGGAACAGGCCCATTTCCGCTGCGACCATGCCGTGGCCGGCTGGCTGCTGGCGCGCAACTGGGGTCTGCCGGCCAAGATCGCAACCGCGATCCGCTACCACCACGACCCCGAGGTCTACATCCTTCCCGAGAAGGAGCTCCCCTCCGACGCCCTCGCCCTGATCGCCGTGACCATCCTCGCCGAGCACGTCATCGCCGACTTCACCGAGAACGCCCACCCCGTCGGCGGCCGCCCCTTCGAGGACGCGAAGACCTTCCTGGGCACCTCGGACGCCGATCTGGACGAGTTCCACGACATCATCGCCGCCGCGCTCAACGCCCACCCCTGAATCCTGCCGCGGCCAACAAAAAGCCCGCCGATCGGCGGGCTTTTTTGCTGCTGCGCAAGCCGGTACGACGGCCTCACTCGCTGGCGGCGGCCTTCTTGCGGGCGGGCGGCTTCTTCGCCGCCGGCGCCTTGGGTTCCTTCTTCTCGAACTCGAAGCCGACCTTGCCGTCGTCGCCACGCACCAGGAACGCCGAAAACTTGCGCTTGGTGCGGCTGGAGACGAAACCCTTGAGCAGCTCGGTGCGGCCGGTATCGAGCAGCTTGCTCATCTGCTCGCGCTCGATGGGCTGCTGCAGGATGACCTTGCCGGAGCGGAAATCGCAGGATTTCTCCGGCCCCACCGACTTGCTGCAGACGTAGGACAGCCCGTGCTCGTACACCTGCGCGCCGCACTTGGGGCACAGGCCGAGGGAATCCTGGCCCGAGAAATCCACCGGCTCGGCGGCCTCGTCATCCTTGGGCTGGCCGAAGTCGAACTCGGGCTGCTTGTCGTCGTTGAGGCGGATCTCGGCGTTGAAGAGCCGCCCCATCTTGTTGCGGAAACCCAGCAGCGGACCGACCCGGCCGGTGGAAAGCAGGGTCTCGATCTCGGCGATCTCGAACTGCCGGCCGGCGACGATCTTCCAGGCGCTCCAGTCGCAGCGCTGGCAGGCGAACTTCTTGTAGTTCTCCTTCACCTGGCCGCCGCACTTCGGACAGGGCGTCGCCAGCGTCGCGAAGTCGCCGGGCACGGTGTCGGACTCGTAACGCTTGGCGCGCTCGACGATGTCGCGGGTCATGGCCTGGATGTGGTCCATGAACTCGGCGCGCGAGAGGGCGCCACGCTCCATCTGCGCCAGCTTGTGCTCCCATTCGCCGGTGAGTTCGGGCGAGGTCAGCTCGTTGGTGCCGAGGCCGCGCAGCAGGGTGATCAGCGAAAACGCCTTGGCGGTCGGGATCAGCTCCTTGCCGTCGCGCAGGATGTAGGTTTCGCCGATCAGGTTTTCGATGATCTGGGCGCGGGTCGCCGGGGTGCCGAGGCCGCGACCTGCCATCGCGGCGCGCAGCTCCTCGTCGTCCACCATCTTGCCGGCGCCTTCCATGGCCGACAGCAGCGTGGCTTCGTTGAAGCGGGCGGGCGGCTTGGTGACCAGCGCCTTGACGACGATCTCGTCGGTGGAAACCTGCTCGCCGGGCGCCACCGCCACCAGCTGCGGCGCACCGCCGTCAGCCTCGCTCACCGCGGCGGCCTTGCCATAAACGGCCAGCCAGCCCGGATTGACGAGGATCTTGCCCTCGGTCTTGAAGGCCTCGCCCTCGACACGGGTGACCCGGGTGGTGACGCGGTATTCGGCCGCCGGATAGAACACCGACAGGAAGCGCCGGGTGACCAGATCGTAGATCTTCGCCTCGGCCTCGGACAGGCTCTTGGGTGCCGTGCCGGTAGGGATGATCGCAAAGTGGTCGGAGATCTTGGCGTTGTTGAAGATGCGCTTGTTCGGCCGCGCCCAGCCCTGCTTGACGATCTCGTTGGCGAAGGGCGCGTACTCGTCCGGCAGCCCGCCGAGGATGCCCTTGACCTGGCCCACGTAGTCTTCCGGCAGCGCGCGGGCGTCGGTACGCGGGTAGGTCAGCACCTTGTGCTTCTCGTACAGGGCCTGGGCCAACTGCAGGGTGGTACGGGCCGAGAAGCCGAAGCGGCCGTTGGCTTCGCGCTGCAGCGAGGTGAGGTCGAACAGCAGCGGCGAGAGCTGGGTGGACGGCTTGGATTCTTCCTCGACCGTCCCCGGCTTGCCTTCGCACTTGGCCTTGATGGCCTCGGCGCGGGATTTGTCCCACAGGCGGAAGGCGGTGGCGTGTTCCGCCAGCGGCGCGCCTTCCTCGGGCTTCTTGAAACCCTCGTCGAACCAGCGCCCCGCGTAAGCGCCGGCCTGGCAGCCGAAGCTGGCCTCGAGTTCCCAGTAGTCGGTGGGCTTGAAGGCGCGAATCTTTTCTTCGCGCTCGACGACGATGGCGAGCGTCGGAGTCTGCACGCGACCGACGGTGGTGAGGTGAAAACCGCCGGTCTTGGAGTTGAAGGCGGTCATCGCCCGGGTGCCGTTGATGCCGATCAGCCAGTCGCTCTCGGCGCGGCATACCGCGGCCTGGCGCAGGCCCTCGACATCGGCGGCGGCGCGCAGTTGCTCGAAGCCGTCGCGGATCGCGCCGGCGGTCATCGACTGCAGCCACAGGCGCTGCACCGGCTTGCTGGTGCCGCTGTGCTGGACGATGAAGCTGAAGATCAGCTCGCCCTCGCGCCCCGCGTCACAGGCATTGATGAGGCCGGTGACGTCCTTGCGCTTGATGAGGCGGGTGAGCAGCTTGAGCCGGTCCTCGGTCTTCTCGATGGGGTTGAGCGCGAAGTGCGGCGGAATCACCGGCAGATGGGCGAACGACCACTTACCGCGCTTGACCTCGAACTCGGCCGGCACGGTGAGTTCGAGAAGATGGCCCACCGCCGAGGAGAGCACGTAGTGCTCGGACTCGAAGTAGTCCTTTTCCTTGGTGAAGCCGCCGAGGGCGCGGGCGATGTCCGCCGCAACCGAGGGTTTTTCCGCAATGATCAGCTGCTTGCTCATGCCTGTGGTGCGCCCGACTCAGGTTGTTGGGGGAGCGGCGCATCATACGGAAGCCTGCGCCGGGCTTGCAAGCGGCCCCGGGTCAGTGCAGGGCGTATGACACGGGCTCGTCGTCCTCGTCGGACTCGTTGAGCAGCTCTTCGAGGATCAGGCCGTTGATCGGGCGATCCTGCTGCCAGAGCACCATCAGCACGATGACCTTGAGGTTTTCGAGCTCGATTTCCGGCTCGCCCAGGGCCAGGGCACGCTCGACGATCATCTCGCGACATTCGGCGTCGAGGATCCCGGCGTTCTCGAGGAACAGCAGGAAACCGCGGCACTCCACATCCAGGCGGACCAGCTCGTCGTCGGCGTAGATGCGCAGCGAGCCGGGCCGCGCGCAGTGCGCCGGTCGCTCGCCGTCGGAGAGCTGGCGCAAGCCGGAAAGCCAGTCGAGGGCTTCGGAGATTTCCTCTTCCTCGAAGCCGGCGGCCGTCAGCTTGCGGGCCAGTTGCGCGGGTTCGGGGCACGCGTCGGCGTGAACATAGTTCTCGAAGAGATACACGAGGATGTCGAACATGGCGCGGGGCCTGGGGCCGGTCGTTTTTAGAGACGCTGGAGGCGCCCTCCGGGCAGGCGTGACACGCGCCCGTCGAGTTCCAGCGTCAGCAGAATGGCGTAGAGCGCTTCCGGCGTCAAGCTGGTGCGGTGCACCAGTGTGTCCAGGTCCACGGGATCGTGCCCCAGGGCACACAGCACGCGAGCGGTCTCGTCGTCCTCGGTCGGCGGGACGGGCGTGTCCGGCGCGGGCGTCGGCGGCGGCGCGAGACGCAGCTCTTCGAGGATGTCGGCGGCCGATTCGACGAGCTTGGCGCCGTCGCGGATCAGCTGGTGGCAACCCCGCGCAACCGGCGAATGGATCGAGCCGGGAATCGCGAAGACTTCGCGACCACAGTCGGTGGCCAGTCGGGCGGTGATCAGCGAACCGCTCTTGAGCGCCGCCTCGACCACCAGCACGCCCGTCGCCAGGCCGGCGATGATGCGGTTGCGGCGCGGAAAGTTGTAGGCCAGCGGCGCCGTGCCGAGGGGGTATTCGCTCACGATGGCGCCCGCTTCGGCGATGCGTCGCGCCAGCGCGGCGTTGCGCGCCGGGTAGATGCGGTCGGCACCGGTGCCGATCACCGCCACCGTGCTGCCTGGGCCGGCGAGGCCGCCGCGGTGGGCCGCGCCGTCGATGCCCAGCGCCAGGCCGCTGACGATGGTCAGACCGGCTTCGGACAAGGCGGTCGAAAACGCTTCGGCGTTGGCCTCGCCCTGGGGCGTGGCGCTGCGCGCGCCGACCACGGCGACCGATGGCCGCGCCAGCAGCGCCGGATCGCCCTTGACGTAGAGCAGCACCGGCGGATCGGGAATCTCGAGGAGCGTCGCGGGATAGGCGGCGTCGCCCAGGGTGACGACCGCATTGCCGGGCAGGGCCGCCCACTCGATGGCCGCGTCGACAGCGGCACTGGCAGTGTATTCGAGGAGCGTACGCGCTACCGGCGCGCCGACCACGGCGGCAATCGCCGAATGACCGGCTGCGAATATGCCCTCAGGCAAGCCGAAGGCCGCCAGCAACTGACGCTGATTCGCCGCGCTGACGCCCGGCGTGAGCGTCAGCCGCAGCCAGGCAGCGAGCGGATGAGGGTTCGACACGATGGAATCAGCGGAAGTGGGATTGCGTGAACAAATCGTAGCGAGCGGCCCGAGGTTGCGACGAGGAACGCAGCTGTACTTTCAGTACAGCGAGTACCGGAATCGCAAGATCGGGGCGCGCAGTAGATTTATTCGCGCAATCAGGGTTTGCGGACGCTGTCGGCGACGGTCACCGGCCCGTCGTTCTCCATCACCAGCGCGTAGGCGATGCGGTCGAAGACGCGGAACACGAAGACCAGGCCATAGCGCTGCTCGGGCAGCTGGAAGCGCTGCGGGCGGCCGACGTTGTCCTCACGGTAGGCGGTTTCGCCGCGGTTGCGGTGCAGCGACAGGACATGCCCGATCTCGAGACCGTCGCGCTTGCCGAGGCTCACCGACACGACGTTGTAGCGGCCCGCTTCGGCGACGCCGTTGTAGATCGACACGACGCGCCCGCGCAGGTCGGCCTCGGGGGCATGGGGCACGTAGCTGAGCAGCTCGGGCCGGCCGGCCGGCAGCAGGCGGTCGCCCTTGCCGATCTCCTGCTTGGCGGCAGTGATCATCAGGCTCGCCGGGACCGGCAGGCGGGCCTCGGCGCTGCCACTGTCGCCTTCCACGTCGGGCGTCAGCACGCCGGCTTCGGACTGGACCCGGGCACGCCCGAGGTAAACCGCCTCGTAGCCGAGCACCTCACCGGTGACCGGCTCGCGCATCGGCTTGGCCTTGCGATAGACGTTCCACTCGGGTATGCCCGGAACGATGCGGGTGGCGAAGATCGTGTCGCCGGAACCGGTGAACACACGACCTTCCTGGGTGGCGACGATGATCCCTGCGCGCTCGTCCTCCTGGTCGCCCACCACCAGCGGCTCGGACAGGAAGGGCTGGATCGCGCGCACCGGGATGCTCTGGATCGCGCCGGCGGAAGGCGACGAATACACCTGCGGGAAGCGCTTCTCGTAGAGCGGGCGACGGTCGCCGCCGCCCTGGCCGATGCGCTTGCCGAACTTGAGCGTCGGCACCGCGCCGCTGCGGTCGAGGACGATGATCTGGCCGGGGTAGATCAGGTGCGGGTTGCGGATCTGCTCGCGATTGAGGCGCCAGACCTCGGGCCAGCGCCACGGCTCCTTCAGGAACTTGCCGGAAATGCTCCAGAGGGTGTCACCGGGCACCACGGTGTGGCTGTCGGGGGCGTCGTCGGCCAGGCGGACCGGATCGGTCGCGCCGGCACCGGCGGGGACCAGGGCAGCGACGCCGATCAGGAGGGCGGATATAATGCTGCGAATCATTCGTTTTCCACTCGCTTTCGGCGGATAGCTTTGCCGCGCAATGGTCAGCCGTTCGGACGGCAGCCCAGGGCGGTCGATTTGGCGGGGCCGGATGCGTGCCGCGTCAAGACGCGAGCATCGCAGATTTGGCTCAAAATTCTGCACGTAAAGTGTTCATCCGGCAACATTTATGGCCCTTCTACCGATTCTCCGCTACCCCGACCCCCGCCTGCACACGCGCGCTGCGCCGGTGCGCGAGGTGGACGACGCCATCCGCAAACTCGTCGCCGACATGGCCGAAACCATGTACGAGGCACCGGGCATCGGCCTTGCCGCCACCCAGGTGGATGTGCACCAGCGCGTCGTCGTGATCGACGTGTCGGAAGACAAGTCGGCGCTGCTGGCGCTCATCAACCCCGAGATCATCGCGCGCTCCGGCGAGCAGGTCTGTGAGGAAGGGTGTCTTTCGGTGCCCGGCATCTACGACAAGGTCACCCGTGCCGAGCACGTCACGGTGCGCGCCCTTGACCAGCAGGGCAAGCCTTTCGAACTGGACGCCGAGGGCCTGCTCGCGGTGTGCATCCAGCACGAACTCGATCACCTCGACGGCAAGGTCTTCGTCGAATACCTGTCGCAGCTCAAGCAGACCCGGATCAAGGGCAAGCTCGCCAAGAAAGCACGGATCACCGCCTGATGAAAGTCGCCTTCGCCGGAACCCCCGAATTCGCCGCCGCGGCGCTGGAGGCGATCCTCGCCGCCGGCTTCGAGGTGCCCCTCGTCCTCACCCAGCCGGACCGCCCCGCCGGCCGCGGTATGCAGTTGCAGCCGAGCCCGGTCAAGCAGGTGGCCCTGGCCGCCGGCATCCCGGTGCATCAACCCGAGAAGCTGCGCACGCCCGAGCAGCAGGCCCCCCTCGCCGCCGCCTGCTGCGACGTGCTGGTGGTGGCCGCCTACGGGATCATCCTGCCCCAGGCGGTGCTCGACCTGCCCGGCCACGGCTGCCTCAACATCCACGCCTCGCTGCTGCCCCGCTGGCGCGGCGCGGCGCCGATCCACCGCGCCATCGAGGCCGGCGACGCCGAGACGGGCATCACCATCATGCAGATGGACGCCGGGCTCGATACCGGTCCGATGCTGATGAAGCGCGTCGTCCCGATCGATGCCGACGACACCACCGGCAGCCTCCACGACCGCCTCGCGCAGGCCGGCGCCGCGCTCATCGTCGACGCCCTGCGGGCGCTGCCCGGCGGGCTTTCCGCCACGCCCCAGCCGGCCGAGGGCGTCACCTACGCCGCCAAGATCGGCAAGGCCGAGGCCGCCATCAACTGGACCCGCCCCGCCTCCGAGATCGCGCGGGCGGTGCGCGCCTTCAACCCCTTCCCCGGCGCGCTGGCGACGCTCGACGGCACGCCGATCAAGCTGTGGCGCGCCCGCGCCATCGACGCCAGCGGCACGCCGGGCGAGGTGCTGTTGGCCGAGGGCGCCGGCGTGATCGTCGCCTGCGGCGAAGGCGCCCTGTGCGTCACCGAACTGCAGAAGCCCGGCGGCAAGCGCCTGCCGGCCGCGGATTTCCTGCGCGGCCTGCCGATCGCCACCGGCGCCCGCTTCGCCTGACCGCCAGGCGATTGAATTTTTTGCCTTTTGCCCCATCTAACCAGCCGCTGACCGCATCACATTTCTGAAAGGACGGATACCCGCAATGCTCGGCAACTGGCTCAAGACCTCGATCCTCATGGCCGCGATCGTCGCCCTGTTCGGGGTGATCGGCGCCATGCTCGGCGGCAAGTCGGGGATGCTCATGGCGCTCGTCTTCGGCGGCGCGATGAACCTGTTCTCGTACTGGTTCTCCGACAAGATGGTGCTGCGCATGTACAACGCGCAGGAAGTGGACGAAACCAGCTCGCCCTACCTCTACAACATGGTGCGCGAACTGGCCGGCCGCGCCCAGCTGCCGATGCCCAAGGTCTACATCATTCACGAGGACCAGCCCAACGCCTTCGCCACCGGCCGCAACCCGGACAACGCCGCGGTGGCCGCCACCACCGGCATCCTGCAGATGCTATCCGAGCGCGAGCTGCGCGGCGTGATGGCCCATGAGCTGGCCCACGTGAAGCACCGGGACATCCTGATCTCCACCATCTCGGCGACCATGGCCGGCGCCATCTCGGCCCTCGCCAACTTCGCGATGATGTTCGGCGGGCGCGACGAGAACGGCCGCCCGGCCAATCCGATCGCCGGCATCGCGGTCGCCCTGCTCGCCCCGCTGGCGGCCAGCCTGATCCAGATGGCGATTTCCCGCGCCCGCGAATTCGAGGCCGACCGCGGCGGCGCCGAGATCGCCGGCGACCCGAACGCCCTGGCCGACGCGCTGATGAAGATCGACGCCTTCGCCCGCGGCATTCCGATGCCCACCGCCGAGGCGCACCCGGAAACAGGCCAGATGATGATCATGAACCCGCTCTCCGGCGGCGGTCTGCGTGGCCTGTTCAGCACCCACCCGGCCACCGAGGAACGTGTCGCGCGTCTGCGGGCGATGGGAGGCGGACGACGCTGAGCCCGATCGCAGCACCACAAAAACCCGGCCACGGCCGGGTTTTTTTATGGCGGCACGCCGCCTCAGGTCGCCAGCGGCAGCACCACCCGGAAGCGACTGCCCTTGCCCGGCGCGCTGTCCACCTCCAGATGGCCACCATGCTGGCTGACGATGCGGTAGGCCGACGACAGACCGAGCCCCCGGCCCTGACCGACCGCGCGGGTGGTGAAGAACGGCTCGAAAATGCGCGCCCGGGTGGCTTCGTCCATGCCGCAGCCGGTGTCGAGCACATCCACCCGAATCCACTCGCCGGCCACCTCGGCGCGCACCGTGATCGTGCCGGGCGCGCCGCCGAGGGCCTGGCCGGCGTTCTCGATGAGCGCCTTGAAGGCCTCGCCGAGCAAGGTCGGATTGGCCGCCAGTTTGGGCAGACCGGCATAGCTGCGGCGCACCTGCTGACCCGGACGACGCCCGGCGGCGGTGGCCTCGATGGCCGAATCGAGCAGTCGCTCGATGGACGTGGGCAGGGTTTCCATCGGCCCCGGCTCGGCGAAGCCCTGCAGGGCGTGCACGATGTCGCTGACCCGCCCGAGGCCGCGGGTCGACTCTTCGACCAGCACCGGCAGATCGTCGCGGATGTAATCCACGTCGGCGCCGGCGCGGGCCGCCTGCCAGGCGTCGGAGCCGGCGGCCAGGCGATCGGCGGTGTTGACCAGTGCCAGCAGGCGGTCGGCGTACTCGCGCAGGGCGCCCAGATTGGCGGCGACGTAGCCCAGCGGCGTGTTGATCTCGTGGGCGACACCGGCGGCCAGCTGGCCCACCGCGGCGAGCTTGTCCGCCTCGAGCAGGCGCTGCTGGGTGGCGCGCAGGTCGCGATTGACGGTGGTGAGCTCGGCCGTGCGCTCCGCCACCCGCTGTTCGAGACTGGCATTGATGCGCCCCAGCTCGCTGTTGCGCTCGGCCACCAGGCCGAGCAGGCAACGCACCGCGCCGATCAACGCAACATTGCCCGGATCGCTGCCCTGGACGGCTTCCGCCTCGAAGGCCGCGGCCGGCGTCATGCCGCCCTCGATAGCACGCATCTGGCGCGCCATGCTCTGATCGGTGTCGAGGATGTGGAAGGTGAGCCAGCTGGTGACGAAGTTGTAGAGGGCGGGCACCACGCGGCCGGGATCGGAATGGGTGCGCATCGCCTCGACCTGGGTGACGAAGTCGGCGTGGGCGCGGCGATGGCCGTCGAGGTGGCGCGGGTCGAGCCCGGCCTCGACCATCAGCGCCTCTTCGGTGGCGAAGTGATGCAGGGCGTAGCGCCCCAGCCCGTCGAGGACATGGGCGAGCTCGGAGGGCTGGATCACCGCGCCGCTCGCCGCCCGCTGGGCAAGGGCGTTGACGAGGTCCACCAGCTTGCGGTGCTGGTTGTCCACTTCCTCGCAACCGGTCTCGAAATAGCTCGCCCAGTGAAAGGGCGCAAAACGGGGGGGTTTGCTCATCGGCCGTCTCCGTCGGCGGGCAGTCGCTGGCGCAGCGTGACCAGCAGGGGTTGCAGCGCCCGCACCAGGCTGGCGAAGGGACGTGCCAGGGCGTCGGCGTCCTGACCGTCGCGGATGGCGTTGCAGATCGCGGCGGCCTGGTCGAACACGCGCAGCGCGCCGACGTTGCCGGCCGAGCCCTTGAGGGAATGCGCCAGGCGTTCGACCTCGGCCAACTGGCCGGCGGCCAGGGCGGCCTGCAGGTGCTCGACCACGTCGGCATGGGCCTCGACGAAGATGCGCAGGATGCGCAGATAGGTGGGCCACTTGCCGCGCACCATGCGCAGGCCACGCTCGGTGTCCAGGCCGTCGACGGTGCCGAGCACGCTTTCCCAGTCCGGCGCCGCGTCGGGGGGCGGCGCCTTCAGCGGGCCGCGCCCCTCGCCGCCGAGCCACTTGAACAGCATCCGGTGCAGCGCCTCGGGCTCGACCGGCTTGGCGATGAAATCGTTCATGCCAGCGGCGAAGCAGGCCTCCTGGTCTTCCTCGAAGGCGTTGGCGGTCATCGCGAGAATCGGCGTCTTGCCCCGGCCGGGCAGGTGGCGGATGCGGCGGGTGGCCTCGAGACCGTCCATCACCGGCATCTGCATGTCCATGAGGATCAGGTCGTAGTCGGCGACGCCGGCCAGGTCGACGGCTTCCTGGCCGTTGGCGGCGTGGTCGATGACGAGCCCCAGGTTGGCCAGCATGTCGAGGGCGACTTCCTGGTTGAGCAGATTGTCTTCGACCAGCAGCACGTGCGCCCCCCGCAGCCGGCGGGGATCGACCTGCAGCGCCTCCGCCGCCGGGTCCGGCGCGAGCGCCGGCAGCACCAGACCGGGACGCTTGCGCAGGCGGGCGGTGAACCAGAAGGTGCTGCCCCGGCCCGGCTCGCTGTGGACGCCGACCTCGCCGCCCATCAGGCTGGCCAGGTGGCCGGTGAGGGCCAGGCCGAGGCCGGTGCCGCCGTACTTGCGGGTGGTCGACGCGTCGGCCTGCTCGAAAGAGCGGAACAGCCGCGGCAGTTGCTCGGGGGCGATGCCGATGCCGGTGTCGCTGACCGAGAAACGCACCAGCACGCTGTCCTCGTCCTCGCTGACCAGCGCGGCGCGCAGGCTGACGCCGCCACGCTCGGTGAATTTCACTGCGTTGCTGAGGTAGTTGAGGATCGCCTGGCGCAGGCGCGTGACGTCGCCGCGGAGCACCGGCGGCAGTCCGTCGGTGTCGGCCTCGAAGCTCAGGTTGCGCGCCAGCAGGCGGTCGTGGATGAGCGAGTGGGCCTGGTTGAAGAGCGCGTCCGGCGAGAAGTCCACCGACTCCAGGTGCAGCTTGCCGGCCTCGATCTTCGACAGGTCGAGGATGTCGTTGATGAGTGCCAGCAGGTGCGCGCCAGCGTGGCGGATGCGCGCCAGGCGGTCTTCCTGCTCGTGGCTCAGGGCGCTGCGTTCGAGCAGCCGGGCCTGCCCCAGGATGGCGTTCATCGGGGTCCGGATCTCGTGGCTCATGTTGGCCAGGAACGCGCTCTTGGCGCGGCTGGCGGCCTCGGCTCGCTCGCTGACCTCGGCGAGCTGCGCGGTGCGCTCGGCCACCAGGTCTTCGAGGTGGTGCCGGTAGTGTTCGAGCTGGGCGTCGAGACGGCGCATCTCGGTGATGTCGAAGAAGGTGACGAGGAAGCTCTCGCCCACCGGCGCGCCCGACACCATCATGAAACGCTGGGAGCCGTCCTTGCAGGTGATGCGCTGCTCGATCGGCTCGGCGGCGCGCGCCCCGCTGTGGGGCGGACGCAGGGTGACCCGCCGGGCGAGCATGGCCTCGCGCTCGACTGGATCGGGGAAGGCCCGTTCGGCCCAGGCCGTCACCGTCGGGATGTCGTCGCGGGTGTAGCCGAAGGTGTCCACGAAGCAGCGGTTGAGCGCACCGACGCTGCCGTCCGGATCGACGAAGCCGAGGGGCAGCGGCGCCACCTCGAAGAGCTGGCGAAAACGCGCCTCGCTCTCGCGCAGGGCGGTTTCCTCCCGGTGGCGCGAGATCGCCACCGCCGCCAGATCGGTCGCCATCGCCACCTGCTCGAGGGCCAGCGCGTCCGGCCGGGACGGTTTCGAGGCGTACAGCGCAAACGTACCCAGCACGCGCCCGTCGCGGCTGAGGATCGGCGACGACCAGCAGGCCGCCAGGTCGTAGGGCGCAACCAGCCCGGTGTAGGGCGCCCACAGCGGATCGGTGGCGATATCGGCCACGATTACCGGCGCGCCCCGCCACGCGGACGTGCCGCACGACCCGACCCCTTCGCCGATGGCGATGCCGTCCACCGCCCGCACGTAGCCGTCCGGCAGGCTCGGCGCGGCGCCGTGGCGCAGGTGGACGCCGTCCGGGTCGAGCAGCAGCACCGAGGTGCGGATGTCCGGCAGCAGCCGCTCGACGCCCCGCGCGAGGGTTTCCAGGGTGTCGGCCAGCGGCGCACCCGAAGCCACCATCTCGAGCACGCGGCGCTGGTTTTCGAGGGATTGCTCGATGTGCTTGCGGGCGGTGATGTCGGTCAGCACCCCGACGATCGCCTGCTCGCCGCCCGCGTGGACCGGCCCCAGGCGCATCTCGTCGCGCAGCCAGACGTAGCGCCCGGCGCCATGGGTGAAGCGGTATTCCTGAACGAGCTGTCCCTGCGCCTGCACCTGCGCGACGGCGGCCTGCACCACCGGCAAATCGTCGGGATGGACATGCGCGTCCCGCCAGTCGGGCTGCAGGGCCTGCGCCGGGGTGTAGCCGAGGATGCGCTCCACGTTGTCGCTCACCGTCACCGGCACGCCCTTGCCATCGACGCTGCGCAGCGCGTAGAGGATGGTCGGGCTGGCCTCGACCAGATTGCGCAGTTGCTGCGCGGTGTCCTGCTGCTGCTGGCGCGCCTCGTCGCGCTCGGCGCGGTCGCGCAGCGCGCGCAGGCCGAACACCAGATCGCCGGCCAGCTCGGCCAGCAGGCGCACCTCCTCGTCGTCGAAGGCGTCGACGCCCGCCGAGCAGATGTTGAGGATGCCGCAACACCGGCCGTCGCTGGCCATCAGGGGCAGCACGCACAGCGCCGCCCCGCCGGGCAACGTCGCCACCTCTCGCCAGGGCACGAAACGCGGGTCGGCCTGGATGTCGCGGACGATGGCCGGCTGCGCGCACTGCAGCACCGCGGCGGCGGGGCCACCGCCGCCATGAACCGCTGCCCAGGCCGACGCGCTGGCCCGCAGCGCCTCGGCCGCGGGACCGGCGACGGCGACCGGGCGCACCCGCTCGACGGCCTGCTCGTCCACGAAACCGACCCAGGCCGCCAGATAACCGCCGAAGCTCACCATCAGACGGCAGACGTCGTCCAGCAGCGCCCCTTCGTCCGAAGCCCGGGCCACGGCCTGGTTGCATTCGCTGATCGTCAGCAGCGCCGCGTTGGCGCGCTTCAGGCGCACCTCGGCGCGCCGGCCGTCGGTGAGATCGCTCCAGATCGCCGCGAGGTAGCGCCCTTCGCCCTTGAGGCGAATGCCCCGGCCACGCACCCGCGCGTCGCGCACCTCGCCGTTGCGGCAGCGCAGCCGGGTCAGCACCGAGCAGCCTTCCGGCTCGGCCATCCGGGTCAGGGTATCGGCCAGCTCGTCCGGGCTCAGGGCGCAGTCGATGTCGGCCACGCGCAGCCGCGCGAACTCCTCCCGGCTGTAGCCCAGGTTGCGATGGGCGGCATCGTTGAACTCGACGAAACGGCCGCTGTGCAGATCGACCACGCCGATCGAATCCTCCGCCTGGCTCACCACGCTGGCGAACAGTGCCTCGCGCTCGCGCAGCGCCTCCTGCGCCCGCCGCACCTCGGTGACGTCGCGGCCCACGTTGAGCACGCCGATCAGGTGGCCGTCGCTGTCGAACATCGGCGATTTCATGATCTCGAGCAGCACCGGCTCGCCATGGGCGACGCTCACCGCCTGCTCGCAGCGCATCACCGCGCCGGCGTGGATCACCGCCAGATCGTCGCGGCGAAAGGCGTCGGCCTGATCCCACGGCACGAAGTCGTAGGCGGTCTTGCCGATGATGTCCGCCTCCCGCGCGCCCACCAGACGCTCGAAACTCGGGTTGCAGGCCAGGTAGCAGCCGTCCGGATCCTTCAGCCAGACCATGTCGGGCAACGTACGCACCAGCGTCTTCAGGAAGTTGCGCTCCCGCTCGATGTCCAGCGCCGACGACGCCTCGAGGAGGGGCGACAGACGATTCGTCTCGGACTTCGGCGAGATGAAGGACATGCTTCGATTACCTGCCAGATAGGTTGAAAAACACGCGACAACGGCCATCGACTCCGACGCCGTTCGGCCTTCGTCCTTTTAACGGCCGCTCGCCCCCACAATTGAGGCGCCGCCTCACCCCGCGCAGCGCATCCCGAAAAATGGGATAAGCCGTTGTAACAGCGCAATTTTTCCCTAACGGAGCGACGCACGGCGCTGTATTTTTGCAGCGCGACACCGTATCATTCTGCTCCCCCGATTCACCTTCCCCCGGTTTCCCATGCTTCATCCCACCCGATTCGACGTGATCGTTGTCGGCGGCGGCCATGCCGGCACCGAAGCTGCGCTGGCGGCCGCGCGGGCCGGGTGCGCCACCCTGCTGCTCACCCACAACATCGAAACCCTCGGCCAGATGAGCTGCAACCCGTCCATTGGCGGGATCGGCAAGGGGCATCTGGTCAAGGAGGTTGACGCACTTGGCGGCGCGATGGCGGCGGCCACCGACGAAGGCGGCATCCAGTTCCGCATCCTCAACGCCAGCAAGGGCCCGGCCGTGCGCGCCACCCGCGCCCAGGCAGACCGGGTGCTCTACAAGGCCGCGATCCGCAAGCGCCTCGAGAACCAGCCCAACCTGTGGCTGTTTCAGCAGGCCGTGGACGACCTCACCGTGGTGGGCGACCGGGTCACCGGCGTCGTCACCCAGATCGGGCTGCGCTTCGAGGCCCCCGCGGTGGTGCTCACCGCCGGCACTTTCCTCAACGGCCTGATCCACGTCGGGATGCAAAACTATTCCGCCGGCCGCGCGGGCGACCCGCCGGCGATCAGCCTCGGCCAGCGCCTGAAGGAGCTCGCCCTGCCCCAGGGCCGGCTTAAAACCGGCACCCCGCCGCGCCTCGACGCCCGCAGCATCGACTTCTCGGTGATGGAAGCGCAGCCCGGCGACGACCCGGTGCCGGTGTTCAGCTTCCTCGGCAAGGCCAGCCAGCACCCGCGCCAGCTGCCGTGCTGGATCACCAACACCAACAGCCGCACCCACGACATCATCCGCGCCAACCTGGATCGCTCGCCGATGTATTCGGGCGTGATCGAAGGGGTGGGGCCGCGCTACTGCCCGAGCATCGAAGACAAGATCCACCGCTTCGCCGACAAGGATAGCCACCACGTCTTCCTCGAGCCCGAAGGCCTCGACACCCACGAGATCTACCCCAACGGGATCTCCACCAGCCTGCCCTTCGACGTGCAGCTGGACATCGTGCGCTCCATCAAGGGCCTCGAGAACTGCCACATCCTGCGCCCGGGCTACGCCATCGAATACGACTACTTCGACCCGCGCAACCTCAAGTCCAGCCTCGAGACCAAATCCATCGGCGGGCTGTTCTTCGCCGGCCAGATCAACGGCACCACCGGCTACGAAGAAGCCGCCGCCCAGGGCCTGCTGGCCGGCATCAACGCCGCGCTGCAGGTGAAGGGGCAGGAGCCCTGGTGCCCGCGCCGCGACGAAGCCTACCTGGGCGTGCTGGTGGACGACCTCATCACCCGCGGCGTCTCCGAGCCTTACCGCATGTTCACCTCCCGCGCCGAGTACCGCCTCAGCCTGCGCGAGGACAACGCCGACCTGCGCCTCACCGAGACCGGCCGCCGGCTTGGCCTGGTGGACGACGAACGCTGGGCCGCCTTCTGCACCAAGCGCGAAGCCATCGAACGCGAGACCGCGCGCCTGCGCGCAAGCTGGGCGACGCCGGCCAAGGTGTCGTCTGAAGCCGCCGAGGCCGTGCTCGGCAAATCCATCGAGCGCGAATACAGCTTCTTCGACCTGCTGCGCCGCCCGGGCGTGAGCTACGCCGCGCTGATGACCCTGCCCGGCGCCCCCGACGCGCCCGAGACCGACCCGCAGGTGGTCGAGCAGCTCGAGATCGCCGCCAAATACCAGGGCTACATCGATCGCCAGCAGGACGAAGTCGCCCGCCAGGCGGACGCCGAAGCCACCCGCCTGCCGCCGGATCTCGACTACACCACCGTGCGCGGCCTGTCGAAGGAAGTCCAGCTGCGCCTCAACCAGCACAAGCCCGAAACCATCGGCCAGGCCAGCCGCATCCAGGGCATCACGCCCGCCGCCATCAGCCTGCTGCTGGTCTGGCTCAAGCGCAGCGAACTGGCCCGTGGCCGGGAGCCGAAAGCCCCATGAGCGCCCTCCTCGAAAAAGGCATCGCCACCCTCGGCCTCGATCTGCCCGCCGACGCGCCGGAAAAGCTCCTCGCCTTCGGCCGCCTGCTCATCAAGTGGAACAAGGTCTACAACCTCACCGCGATCCGTGACGAGGCCCAGGTCGTCACCCACCACCTGCTCGATTCGCTCTCCGTGCTCCCGCACGTCAAAGGCATCGACCGGCTGGTGGACGTGGGCTCCGGCGGCGGCCTGCCGGGCGTGGTACTGGCCATCTGCCGGCCCGACCTGCAGGTGGATTCCGTCGAGACGGTGCAGAAGAAGGCCACCTTCCAGAACCAGGCCAAGATCGAGCTCAAGCTGCCCAACTTCCGCGCCCACCACGCGCGCATCGAGGCCTGGCAGCCGCCCTACGCGCCGGATGCGCCCGCCGGCATCATCTCGCGCGCCTTTGCCGACCTGGCCGATTTCGTGAATCTCAGCGCCCACCTCGCCGGGCCCGAGACGCGCATCCTTGCCATGAAAGGCGTTTACCCTGCCGACGAGATCGCCCGCATCCCGGCCGGTTTCGCCCTCGAACGCAGCACCGCCCTGACGGTTCCCGGCCTCGACGCCGAGCGTCACCTGATCACCGTGAAACGAAGCTGAGCCATGGCCCGCATTTTCTGCATCGCCAACCAGAAAGGGGGCGTCGGCAAGACGACCACCTGCGTCAACCTCGCCGCCGGGCTCGCCACCGCCGGCCAGCGCGTCCTGCTGATCGACCTCGATCCGCAGGGCAACGCCACGATGGGCTGTGGCATCGACAAGCGCACCCTGGGCAAGTCGGTCTATCACCTGCTGGTGGGCCTGTGCACCGTTGCCGAGTCCCGCGTGCGCTCCGAATCGGGCGGCTTCGACGTGATCCCCGCCAACCGCGATCTGGCCGGCGCCGAGGTCGAGCTGGTCGGGCTCGCCCGCCGCGAGAACCGCCTGCGCGACGCCCTCGCCCTGCACGCCGGCGAATACGACTTCATCCTGATCGATTGCCCGCCCTCGCTCTCGCTGCTCACCCTGAACGGCCTGTGCATCGCCCACGGCGTCATCATCCCGATGCAGTGCGAGTACTACGCCCTCGAAGGCCTGTCCGACCTGGTCAACTCGATCAAGAAGGTTCACGCCAACCTCAACCGCGACCTGTCGATCATCGGCCTGCTTCGCGTCATGTTCGACCCGCGCGTAACGCTCCAGCAACAGGTTTCCGCCCAGCTCGAAGCCCACTTCGGTGACAAGGTCTTCAAGACCATCGTGCCGCGCAACGTGCGCCTCGCCGAAGCCCCCAGCCACGGCATCCCCGGCGTGGTGTTCGACCGCAGCGCCAAGGGCGCCCAGGCCTACCTCGCCTTCGCCAAAGAAATGATCGAGCGGATCAAGACCTCCTGACCCCCACCATGGCACCTCCCAAACTCAAAGGCCTCGGCCGCGGCCTCGACGCCCTGCTCGCCGCCAATACCGACGACGACGCGACCGACGACAGCGAACTGCAGACGCTGCCGGCGAGCGAACTGACTCCGGGCAAATATCAGCCGCGCACCCGCATGGACCCGGGCTCCCTCGAGGAGCTCGCCGCCTCGATCAAGTCCCAGGGCGTCATGCAGCCGATCCTCGTGCGGCCCATCGGCGACGTCTTCGACGCCAAACGCTACGAGATCATCGCCGGTGAACGCCGCTGGCGTGCCGCCCAGCTCGCTGGCCTGACGCAGGTTCCGTGCCTGGTACGGACGATTCCCGACGAGGCCACGCTGGCCATGTCGCTCATCGAGAACATCCAGCGCGAAGACCTCAACCCGCTCGAAGAAGCCGCCGGCATCCAGCGCCTGATCGACGAGTTCGGCATGACCCACCAGCAGGCCGCCGACGCTGTCGGCCGCTCCCGCCCCGCCGCGTCGAACCTGCTGCGTCTGCTGCAATTGGCACTGCCGGTGCAGGAACTGCTGATGGCGGGCGACATCGACATGGGCCACGCCCGCGCCCTGCTGCCCCTCGAGGGTGCCGCCCAGGTCGGCCTCGCCAACCTGATCGCCGCCCGCGGGCTGTCGGTGCGAGAGGCGGAGCGCCTCGTCCAGCAGGAACTGAACCCCAAGGCAAAGCTGCCCGCCCCGCCACCGGACCGGGATCTGCTGCGTCTGGAAGAAGAAATCGCCGACCGCCTTGGCGCAACGGTCAAGATCAAGGCCAACAAGAAAGGCGCCGGCGCCGTCACCATCCAGTTCGGCGACCTGGACCAACTCGACGGCCTGCTCGAAAAGCTGCGCTGAAGGCGCCCTTCAGCCTGCGCCGCTCTTGACGCGCCGCCCCTGCCGGGGCCCGGCACCTGACACCGCAGCCTGAGGCGGCTCGGTCTTGCGCAACGAGGCCGGAGCCCCCAGCAAATGACGCGACACCTGCTGCGCCCGCCCCGCCACGCCCCCTTGGTCGGGACCGCGAAAGACCAGCTTCTGGCGGGTTCCGAGCGTGCGGTTGGCCATCACTCAGGCAACGGCGCGGTGAGCCGCGTCGGCCGCCGCCAGCTGCGCCAGCGACGCCGCCTCGGTCACGCCCGACAACTCGGCAAAACATCCCTCCAGCGGGCAGTTACGACCGGGCGGACAGGCGTGCTCGGCGGCACATTGACGTTGGGTTTGATCCGTCAGGACCATCTCGCGAACCGCTTCACAACGGCCGATGGGCGAATCGATGAAGCTCATGATGTCCTCCTCTTGGCTGATTTCAGTATAGCCAAGCGGAGGAAAATTTCCTTGATGGGAGCAGGGTTTTATGCACTGCGCGGGCTCACGCCCCGCCGCAATGTCAGCGCTGCACGACCGCGGGCTTGAGCTTGAGTGTGCCGGCAATCCGCTCGGCGATCGAGCGAGCCTCGAGGGCAGACGGGAAAGGCCCCACGCGCAGGCGGTACTTGCCTTCGGAGGCGAGCACCGAGACCGACTCCTTGAGCCACTTCAGCTCGTATTCGACGAAGCTCTTGAAATGCTCCGCCGTGCCGGCAGTGCCGAACGAGCCGAGTTGCAGGAAAACCTCGCCGTGAGACTTGTCGGCAGCGCGCGCAGCCACGACGGACTGCGGCGCCGGCACCGCGGATGACGCGTCGGACACAGCCGGGCGCGCCGCCTCCACGGCCGCGACCACCGGCGCAGCAACCGGACGGGCCGCCACGGCGACGGGCGCCGGCGCCTTTGCACGGCGAATCGGCGGCACCGGGCGCGCGGCCGGCACCATGGCGACCTCTTCGGGCAGCACCAGGGCAATCTCGACGTTGGCGTGCCCCTGGTCCACGTAGCCCAGCTTGTAAGCGGCCGCGTAGGACAGGTCGATCACGCGCCCCGGGTGGAAGGGGCCGCGGTCATTCACCCGCACCACCGCCGACCGGCCGTTGGCAAGATTGGTCACGCGGACGTAGCTGGGAATCGGCAGGCTCGGATGCGCGGCGGTCATCGCGTACATGTCGTACGCGTCGCCGCTGGAAGTCTTGCGGCCGTGGAACATCTTGCCGTACCAGCTCGCAACGCCCCGCTCGAGGGTGAGGCCGCCACCGGCGGGCATCGCACCGCTCAGGGAGTAATCGTTCTTGCGGACGGCCGGCGCCTCGACGGGCTCGTCGGCAGGGGTCTCGGCGTCCGTCTGGCCGTCGTTCTTGAAGACGCCATCGGCGAAATGGAAACGCGCGGCCGGCTTCAGCCCCGCGGAAAACGCGGTATCGGCGGTCGCATCGGTGGACGTGACAGGGGTGGCGAGCGCCTGGCTCGCCAGCGCGAGCGCGCTACAGAAGAGCGCCGGCAGCCAGCCGGCGCGACGAAACATCGCTACAGGGAACATGACGCTCATTCCTGTTCGGGCGCGCGCGGTTGCGCGCGCGGGTTCAGGTACCAACCCGGCGCCGGTGACGCTGGATGCTCATGAGCATGCCAACACCGAGACACAGGGTGACGAGTGCAGTGCCACCGTAACTGACGAAGGGCAGCGGAACCCCGACGACGGGGAGAATTCCGCTCACCATGCCCATGTTCACAAACGCGTAGGTGAAGAAGATCAGCGTGAGGGCGCCGGCAAGAAGGCGCGAGAACAGGGTCGGGGCACCAGCGGCAATAAAAAGGCCGCGAAAAATCAACAGGATATAGAGTACCGCAAGAAACAAGGCGCCGGCAAGCCCGAATTCCTCGGTCAGGACCGCAAAAATAAAATCTGTGTGACGTTCGGGCAGGAAGTCCAGATGCGTCTGGGTGCCGTTTCCCCACCCCTTGCCGAGCACGCCGCCGGAGCCGATGGCGATGGTGGACTGGATGATGTGAAAGCCCTTGCCGAGGGGGTCGGAGGTGGGATCGAGCAGGGTGCACACCCGGTGCTTCTGGTATTCGCGCATACCCGGCCACTCGACGCCGGGTTGGCAGATCGAGTCGCCCATCGCGACGATGGCCGCGATGCCGGCAATGCCCACCACCGCCACCGGCAGGATCAGGCGCCAGGTGAGGCCGGCGAAGAACAGCACGTAGAAGCCGGCCGCCGCCACCAGCACCGCGGTGCCGAGATCGGGCTGCTTGGCGATCAACCCGACCGGCACGAGCAGCAGGGCACCGGCAATGAAGAAGTCGCGCACCCGCAACATGCCTTCGCGGCACTGGAAGTACCAGGCAAGCATCAGCGGCATCGAGATCTTCATCAGCTCGGACGGCTGGATGCGCGCCACGCCGATGTTGAGCCAGCGCCGCGCGCCCTTCGAGACGTCCCCGAACAAAGCCACGCCGATGAGCAGCAGCACGCCGAGCACGTACAGCGGCAACGCGATGCTCATCATGCGCTGGGGTGGAATGCGCGCGGCGACCCACATCACGACGAACGCCACCCCGGCGTTGAGCGCCAGCGTGCCGAGGCGCTCCGGCGAGGCGCTGACCATCACCACCGCGGCAAAACCGAGCAGACACATGACGATCAGCAGCAGCGGGCCGTCGAGGGGCGCGAGGAGATAGGCGAGCCACTTGCGCGGATCGAGGCGGGAATCAATCACCGGCGCTGTCTCCACTGCCCGTCTCGGCGCCCGGATCTTCCGGCGCGACCCCCGCCGGCAGCTTGCCGAGCAGGTAGTAATCGAGCACCTGACGCACGATCGGGGCGGCCGACTCGGCCCCGAAACCGCCGTTCTCGACCAGCACCGCCAGGGCGATGGTCGGCTTGTCGGCCGGGGCGAAGGCGATGTAGAGCGCGTGGTCGCGCAGCCGCTCGGCGATCCGCGACGAATACTTGGCGCCCTTGAGGGAGAAGACTTGCGCGGTGCCGGTCTTGCCTGCCACCTGGTAGGGGGTGCCGGCGAAGGCGCGGGCGCCGGTGCCCTCGCGGTTCACGCCGACCATCGCCCGGCGGATGGTGTCGAAATGGTCCGGGCGGATCGGGATCTGCTTGATCGGCTGGGGTTCGATGAGCCGCCGGGTCCCGTCGCGGGCGTTTTCGATGTACTTGACGAGGTGTGGCTTGTACATCACCCCGCCGGCCGCCAGGGTGGCCGTGGCGTGGGCGAGTTGGAGCATGGTGTAGGCGTTGTAGCCCTGGCCGATGCCGATCGAGATGGTCTCGCCACCGAACCACTTCTGCTGCTCGGGGCGCTTGAAGCGACGCTTCTTCCACTCGGGCGACGGCAGCACACCGGAGCTTTCGCCTTCGATGTCGATGCCAGTCCGGCTGCCGAAGCCGAACTGACCGAGCTGCGAGGCGATCAGGTCGATCCCCATGTCGTTGGCCAGCTTGTAGTAGTAGGTGTCGCAGGAGTGGACGATCGAGCGGTACATGTCCACCACACCGTGGCCGCCGGCCTTGTCGTCGCGGAAATGGTGGCCACCGAAATCGAAGTAGCCCGGATCGACGATCGCCTGACTGGCAGTACGCTTGCCGCTCATCAACGCCGCCAGCGCCATGAAGGGCTTGAAGGTGGAGCCCGGCGGATAGGCGCCGTTGAGGGCGCGGTTCACCATCGGGTGGTCGGGCGAGTTGTTGAGCTCGTCCCAGTCCTGGGGCGCGATGCCGTCCACGAACAGGTTGGGATCGAAGGTCGGCACCGACACCAGCGCCAGCACCCCGCCACTGCCCGGCTCGATCGCCACCAGCGCGCCGCGACGCTTGCCGAAGGCTTTCTCGACGACTTCCTGCAGCTTCAGGTCGACGGTGAGCACCAGATTGTTGCCGGGCGTGGCCGGGGTACGCCGCAGGGCTCGCACGGCGCGGCCGCCGGAATCGACCTCGACCTCCTCGAAGCCGGTCTGGCCGTGGAGCTCCCGCTCGTAGCTCTTCTCGAGGCCTGCCTTGCCGATGTGATCGGTGCCGCGGTAGTTGGCGGAATCGTCGTTGTCCTCGATGCGTTCCAGGTCGCGGTCGTTGATCCGCCCGATGTAGCCGATGATGTGGGCGCCGAAGGCCCCCATCGGGTAATCGCGGAACAGCCGCGCCTTGAGTTCGACGCCCGGGAAACGGTAGCGCTGGGCGATGAAGCGGGCCACCTCCTCGTCGGAGAGCCGGTTGCGGATCGGCAGCGACTCGAAGCTCTTGGACTC
Source organism: Zoogloea sp. (assembly GCF_041911615.1). Taxonomy (GTDB): domain Bacteria; phylum Pseudomonadota; class Gammaproteobacteria; order Burkholderiales; family Rhodocyclaceae; genus Zoogloea. Next base: position 76,243 of record NZ_JAYROR010000138.1, read on the forward strand.
GTCCATCAGCTTCTTGAGGCGCTTGCGGTCCTTGGGCTGGATGTCGACGAGCTTGGAGAGCGCCTCGATGGTCTGCTCCAGGTCGGCCACTCGCGACGGGGTGATCTCCAGCGTGTAGGCCGAGTAGTTGCGAGCCAGCACGGTGCCGTTGCGGTCCATGATAAGGCCGCGGTTGGGCACGATGGGCACCAGCGAGATGCGGTTATCCTCGGCGCGGGTCGAGTAGTAGTCGTAGCGAACGACCTGCAGGTAGAAGAAACGTGCCGCCAGCAGGCCGAAACACACCAGCGCCACCGTGCCCGCCACCGCCAGGCGGGTGCGGAAACGGGCGAGTTCCTGTTCGGGTGTGCGGATGACCGTCATGGTGCGTCAGATCGGGCGATTCTCGTCCCGTTCGACGGGCTGGTACTGGGGTAGCAACAAAACGTAGTGCAGCGGGATCCACAGCAGGGCCCCGACGAAGCAGCCGAAGAACATCCACCAGCCCGGAAATTCGGCGCCGGCCATCAGGCGCACCACGACCATCACCACCTGCGACAGGAACAACAGCGGCAGCACGTGGAGCGCCTGCTCCACCGGGGTGAACCACAGCACCCGGCGCGACAGCTCGTTGGCCGCGTAGGCCAGCAGCACGTACGAGAAGGCGTGCTGCCCCATCGCCGCGCCAACACCGATGTCGGTCATCAAGCCGAACACGAACCCGGTACCGATGCCGATCTTGAGCGGCTCGCGCACGCACCAGAAGGCCAGCACCAGGGCAACGAAATCGGGCACCGCGGGCAGATGCCCGGTGGGGATGTAATTGAGGAACAGCGCGATGAAGAGGGTCAGGTAGACGAACCACATCTTCACCGGGAGCAGGATGCGGCTCGAGCGGTTGGTCGGTTGCATGGCTTACTCCTTGCCGGCCCTGGCCTTGCGGCCCTTGCCGACCTTGCCCTTGTTGATTACCTCGGGCTCGGGCGGACGCGGCGGCAGCGCCTCGCGATGGCCCAGCACCAGCACATGGCTGAACTGCTCGACCCCCGCCGCCGGCAGGCACGGGATGCGCGCGAAGGTCTGGGCCTGATCGCGCTCGACCTTGGCGACGGTAGCCACCGGCAGGCCGGCGAGGAAAACCCCGTCGAGCCCGGAAGTGACGACCTTGTCACCGGGCTGCACGTCGGCGTTGGTGGCGAGATAGCGCAGCTCCATCAGGCCGTTGCCGGAACCGAACAGCACCGCGCGCAGACCGCTGCGCACGATGGTGACCGGAATCGCCTGATCCTTGTCGGTGAGCAGGGTGAGCTCGGACTGCATCGGAAACACCCGGGTGATCTGGCCGATCACGCCGGCGTCGTCCACCACCGCCTGACCGGCCTCGATGCCGGCCTGGGCGCCCTTGTCGAGGATCACCTTGCGCGAGAACGGATCCTTGGCGGTGTACATGATCTCGGCGACCACCGACTTGACCGGCTGGCGCTCGCGGGCATCGAGCAGGGTGCGCAGATGGCGGTTCTCCTGCTCGAGCTGATCGAGCCGCAGCATCCGCTCGGCGCCCTGGAGCTGCCTGCTCTTGAGCTCCTTGTTCTCGATCTGCAGACGCACCAGCGAGGCGAAGTAGTTGGAGGCGTTGCGCACGAAATCCGCCGGCGTCGCCGCCGCCATCTGCAGCGGGTAGGCCAGCACCGACAAGCCCTGACGGAAGGCGTCGAGGTAGCGCAGGTTGAGGTCGGAGACGAGCATCGCCAGCGAGACGATGACGAAGAACACGAGCTTGGCCAGCGGCGCAGGCCCGCGCTTGAAGAAGGGAGGAGGCGAATGGCCGACCATCGGGCGGGGAGTTCAGGTTGCGCCGCAAACGAGCGCGCCCGGGACAAGCCCGGGTCGCCGGCACACGCGGGAGAACGAGGTGCTCACCGCGGGCGCCCTGTCGCAGCCGACGCGTCTTATTCGCTGGTGAAGATGGAGCCGAGCTGGTCCATCTTTTCGAGGGCCATTCCCGAGCCGCGGACCACGCAAGTCAGCGGATCATCGGCGACGATCACCGGCAGGCCGGTTTCTTCCATCAGCAGGCGGTCGAGGTCGCGCAGCAGCGCACCGCCGCCGGTGAGCACCATGCCGCGCTCGGCGATGTCGGCACCGAGTTCGGGCGGGGTTTGTTCCAGCGCGATCTTGACCGCCGAAACGATCTGGTTGAGCGGCTCGGTGAGCGCCTCGAGGATCTCGTTGGACGAGATGGTGAAGGCGCGCGGAATGCCTTCGGCCAGGTTGCGGCCCTTGACTTCCATCTCCTGCACCTCGGAACCGGGGAAGGCCGAGCCGATGCCCTTCTTGATGGATTCGGCGGTGGTCTCGCCGATCAACATGCCGTAGTTGCGGCGGATGTAATTGACGATCGCCTCGTCGAACTTGTCGCCGCCGACGCGGATCGAGCCGGCATACACCATGCCGCCCAGGGAGATCACGCCCACCTCGGTGGTGCCGCCGCCGATATCGACGACCATCGAGCCGGTCGCGTCGGCCACCGGCATGCCGGCGCCGATCGCCGCGGCCATCGGCTCTTCGATCAGGTAAACGTTGCTCGCGCCGGCGCCGAGGGCGGATTCGCGGATCGCCCGGCGCTCCACCTGGGTCGAGCCGCAGGGCACGCAGATGATGATGCGCGGGCTGGGCGAGAACAGGCGCGTGTCGTGCACCTTCTTGATGAACTGCTTGAGCATCTGCTCGGTGACGGTGAAGTCGGCGATCACGCCGTCCTTCATCGGGCGGATGGCGGTGATGTTGCCCGGGGTCTTGCCGAGCATCTGCTTGGCGGACATCCCCACGGCGAGGATGGTTTTCTTGGCGTTCGGGCCGCCTTCGGTGCGAATCGCCACCACGGACGGTTCATCGAGAACGATGCCCTTGCCGCGCACGTAGATCAGGGTGTTGGCGGTGCCGAGGTCGATGGCGAGATCGTTCGAAAAATAGGAGCGCAGAGAACCAAACATCGGAGAAAAATCCCGGAAGAAGCCGTTGGAGGGGTTGGGAATTAGGGCAACAGAATCGCTTATGATAACCTACAAACCTTTGTCGTTTAAGCAACTTTGTAAATTGCCATGACACTTTCCGTCGACGAAGTCCGCCATATCGCCAAGCTTGCCCGCCTCGAACTCGCCGATGGCGAACTCGCTGCCACTCAGGCCAAACTCAACGGCATCTTCGGTCTGATCGAGGAGATGCAGGCGGTGAACACCGACGGTGTCGAACCGATGAGCCACCCCCAGGAACTCGCCCAGCGCCTGCGTGACGACACGGTCAGCGAGACCGACCGGCGCGCCGCCTACCAGGCCGTCGCCCCGCAGACCGAGGACGGTCTGTACCTGGTGCCCAAGGTCATTGAGTAAGCCGCCCCCAAATCGTTCCGCGGCTGCTTCGGCAGCCGCCTTCACTTCGCACCGCGCACCATGATCGATTCCAGCCTCAAAGACATCGCCGCCGCGCTCCGCGCCGGGCGCGTCTCCGCCGTCGAACTCGCCACCGACAGCCTCGCCCGCATCGAGGCCGGCAACGGCCGCATCAACGCCTTCGTCACCACCTGCCGGGACAGCGCCCTGCAGGCCGCTGCCGAAGCCGACGCGCGCATCGCCGCCGGCACCGCCGGCCCGCTCACCGGCATCCCGCTGGCCCACAAGGATGTGTTCTGCACCGAAGGCGTGCTCACCACCTGCGGCTCGAAGATGCTCACCAACTTCGTCTCGCCCTACGACGCCCACGTGGTCACCCTGCTCAAGCAGGCTGGCGCGGTGATGGTCGGCAAGACCAACATGGACGAGTTCGCGATGGGCTCCTCCAACGAGAACTCCCACTTCGGCCCCACCCGCAACCCGTGGAACCCCGACTGCGTGCCGGGTGGCTCGTCCGGCGGCTCGGCGGCGGCGGTGGCGGCGCGCATGGTGCCCATCGCCACCGGCACCGACACCGGCGGCTCGGTGCGCCAGCCGGCCTCGTTCTGCGGCGTCACCGGCATCAAGCCCACCTACGGCACCGTGTCGCGCTACGGCATGATCGCCTACGCCTCGTCGCTGGATCAGGGCGGCGCCTTCGCCCGCTCGGCCGAGGATTGCGCGCTGCTGCTGTCCGCCATGGCCGGCCACGATCCGCGGGATTCCACCAGCCTCGAACGCGAGGCCGAGAACTACGGCCGCGATCTCTCCAAGCCCCTCGCCGGCCTGCGCATCGGCCTGCCCAAGGAGTTCTTCGCCGACGGCATGGCCGACGACGTGCGCGCCGCGGTGGATGCAGCCCTCGCCGAATACCGCAGGCTCGGCGCCACCACCGTCGAGGTGAGCCTGCCCAACGCCCGCCTGGCGATCCCCGCCTACTACGTGATCGCCCCGGCCGAGGCCAGTTCCAACCTCAGCCGCTTCGACGGCGTGCGCTACGGCCACCGCGCCGCCGCGTACACCGACCTCAACGACATGTACTGCAAGAGCCGCGCCCAGGGCTTCGGCGCCGAGGTGCAGCGGCGCATCCTGGTGGGCACCTACGTGCTCTCCCACGGCTACTACGACGCCTACTACATCAAGGCGCAAAAGCTCCGCCGCCTGATCGCCAACGACTTCGCCGCCGCCTTCCAGCAGTGCGACGTGATCGCCGGCCCCACCGCGCCGACCACCGCCTACGCGCTGGGCGCCAAGACCGACGATCCGGTGCAGATGTACCTCGGCGACATCTACACCGTGGCGGTCAACCTCGCCGGCTTGCCCGGCCTGTCGCACCCGGCCGGTTTCGGCGCGGGCGGGCTTCCGGTCGGCCTGCAGCTGATCGGCAACTACTTCGACGAAGCGCGCCTGCTGGGCGTCGCCCACCAGTTCCAGCAGGCCACCGACTGGCACGCCCGGGCGCCCCGCACCTGAACCGACGCGAGAGCACGCCGATGAAGCGCCTCCTCCTTCTCGCCGCGACCACCGCCACCCTCGCCGGTTGCTCGACGCTCGAGCTGCCGGCCCTCGGCAAGTCCGAAGGCGGCATCGTCGAACGCCCCGCCAGCCGCGCCGAGGGCAAGCTCAAGCCGATGCCGCTGCGCACCTTCAGCGTCAGTACCGAGTGCCGCTTCAAGGACGAAACCGGCAACTTCGGCAGCGCCACGATCGACGTGGTCAATTCCAAGGTCAACGCCTTCAAGGCCGAGATCACCATGCCCAAGCGCGGCACCTGCCGCTACGACCTCAGCCAGTTCCGCCAGACCCAGGCCCTGCCCTCCGTCGAACTCACCGGCGCACGGGACTGCCGGGTGCATATGTGGGAACAGGGCGAACAGGTCACCGTGGCCTTCGCCAACTGCCACCAGCTGTGCAGCCCCGCCAGCGCCCAGGACTACGTCTGGCCGCTGCTGATCGACAAGGCCAGCGGCCGCTGTGACTGAACGACATCAAATTTAGAGAGCCACCATGAGCAGAACCGACTGGGAAGTCGTCATCGGGCTGGAAGTTCACTCCCAGCTCAACACGCAATCCAAGATCTTCTCCGGCGCCAGCATCGCCTTCGGCGCCGAACCCAACGTGCAGGCCTGCGCGGTGGATATCGCCCTGCCCGGCGTGCTGCCGGTGCTCAACAAGGGCGCCGTCGAGCGGGCCATCCGCTTCGGCCTCGCGGTGGGCGCCACCGTCTCGCCCAAGAGCATCTTCGCCCGCAAGAACTACTTCTACCCCGATCTCCCCAAGGGCTACCAGATCAGCCAGTACGAGCTGCCGGTGGTGCAGGGCGGCCACCTCGACCTGCTGGTGCCCGACGGCAAGGGCGGCCACTACGAGAAGCGCGTCAATCTCACCCGCGCCCACCTCGAAGAAGACGCCGGCAAGAGCCTCCACGAAGATTTCCACGGCATGACCGGCATCGACCTCAACCGCGCCGGCACGCCGCTGCTCGAGATCGTCTCCGAGCCCGACATGCGTTCGTCGGCCGAGGCCGTGGCCTACGCCAAGGCGCTCCACGCCCTGGTGCGCTGGATCGACATCTGCGACGGCAACATGCAGGAAGGCTCCTTCCGCTGCGACGCCAACGTGTCGGTGCGCCCCCGCGGCCAGGCCGAGTTCGGCACCCGCCGCGAGATCAAGAACCTCAACAGCTTCCGCTTCCTGCAGCAGGCCATCGACTACGAGATCCAGTGGCAGATCGAACTGATCGAGGACGGCGGCAAGGTCCAGCAGGCCACCGTGCTGTTTGACCCGGACACCGGCGAAACCCGCGCCATGCGCAGCAAGGAAGACGCCCACGACTACCGCTACTTCCCCGACCCCGACCTGCTGCCACTGGTCATCGGCGCCGACTGGATCGACCGCGTGAAGGGCGAGATGCCCGAACTGCCCGCCGCCCTGTCGGCCCGCTTCCAGGGCGAATACGGCCTCTCCGCCTACGACGCCACCACCCTCACCGCCAGCCGCGAGACGGCCCAGTTCTACGTGGATGCCGTCGCTGCCGCCGGCGCCGCCAACGCCAAGACCTGCGCCAACTGGGTGATGGGCGAGCTCGCCGCACGCCTCAACAAGGCCGAACTGGACATCACTGCAAGCCCGGTGAGCGCTGTGCAACTGGCAGGCATTATTTTGAAAATCGCCGATGGTACGATCAACAACTCTGGAGCTAAGACGTTGTTTGCGCAAATGTGGGATAACATGGCCCAGAGAGGCTCCTTCTCATATATAGCTGCCACCATTGGCGGAATTGGCGCCGTCGGAGGTAACACAGGGGCAGGCGTAGACGGACTGATCGAAAGCTTGGGCCTCAAGCAGGTGACCGACAGCGGCGCCATCGAGGCGATCATCGACGAGGTGCTGGCCGCCAACCAGAAATCCGTCGAGGAGTTCCGCGCCGGCAAGGAAAAGGCCTTCAACGCGCTGGTCGGCCAGTGCATGAAGGCCAGCAAGGGCAAGGCCAACCCGGCCCAGGTGAACGCGCTGCTCAAGAAGAAGCTCGGCTGACCCCCACCCGCCCCACGCACGACGGGCCGCTCCTCACCGGGCGGCCCGTTTGCCGTTCACCGCGCCGGCCGGCTACAGCGGGCGGCTGAAGTACGGCAGCAGCGCCTTGGCGGCGTCGAGACGATGCTCGGCGCGGGCCGTCGGGTCGTTCATCACCGCCAGCAGGAAGCTGCGCGGATCGGCGAAGCCGCTCCCCACGCCGAGGCCGTCCGGGCGTGGCGGCGACATGCCCACGTCGCCCCCCGCCCGCGCCGGAAGGTCGACGGGCCGACTCGCCATCGGCGCCGGCAGTGCGGGCACCACCGCGGTGCCGTCGGGTGCCGGCGCGGCGGCGAGGCAGGCCAGCGCCCGCGTGAAATCCGCCGGCGCGATGCTGCGCACCCCCGCCAGCAGCTCGGCCTGCTGCGCCAGACCCGGGGCCATGTCCAGCCACGGCTCGTCGGCGAACATGCCGCCC
>NZ_JAYROR010000139.1:0-51815 GCF_041911615.1 Zoogloea sp.
CATTGCGACGGGTGCTCGCTGCGCTGCTCGAACACCATCCGCACTGAACGCTCGCGCACTTCCGGGGCGTATTTCGTTGTCTTCTTCATGGCTCCATCTTCTCAAGAGTGGGAGCCTCCGCGAAACCCGGGGCGATTCAGAACTTTTTCCCCATCCATAACTTCCGCTCTCCGTAGCCGGAAAACCTTGGCCAGGATGGGCCCACCGCATTATTACAAAGTATTTATTTACTCTCTAATCAACCACGCATCAAGATCACCACCGTTATCCAGATAAGTTTGAATCCACGCCGGCTTGCGCCCCTTACCCGTCCACGTCAAAGATGGCTCGAGAGAGCTGCGATACTTGGGCGCCCCCTTTGCCTTTTTCTCAACAGGCCCCTTCTCTGCACGAGCCTTTCTCTTCTTAGGCTCCGCAACCGTCAAGCCTAGAATTTCAGCAATCTCGCTCTTATCGATACCGAGAGCATTCATTTTTTCAAAAATTTCATTCAGCGCAGACTTTTTGAATGCGCGCTCAGCATCCTTCAACTCAACCTCAACCTGCGCCTTTTCTGCAGTCAGTTTTGCAAGCTGCTCATCAAGCGTCGCAAGCTTAGCCTTCAGTTCATCAACTGTACTCATTAGCATTCCTTTCGTTATAGACATAACCAAGCTAACATAACGCAAAGAATACAGTCAATCGAATTGCCACGCACAGCGACTAGATACATATACGCATCATTACGGGCTAACACACGCCCATACAATACTTGACAAAAACAGTCAAGTATTGTATATTGGACACACCTGTTAAAGTCTTCCGACTCTGACTGTCTCTAGAGCGCAACGCTCACTCTCAGCCCCTCTTCTCGCTCCCCATCTCTTCTGAAAGATCACTATGAACGCAACTTTTGCGTCGGTGAGGCCCGTTCACGTCTCTGATACGGATGCTCTCGCTGCGCTTTACATTGCACGCTTGCTGCAGAAGCAAATTGTTCCTATCAGAGTATTCAACGACAGTCTCTATACAGAAGAGATTCGCGCTCTTGTTGGCATATCGCCCAGCGAAGGCAACATTCCAAAGGCCAAGGCGCTTCAATTACTGAAAGTGCAGCTGCCCCAACTCAACACCATGACGGAAAAGCGCACGCCGCGTTTACAACGCAACATCAGCATGCTCGGGAGACTGCTCAGCCTGACGGACATCGAAGAAGCGATCCTGACGTTCTTTGTGTTGGTGGACCATCATTTTGTGCTAGCAGATTTATTGTCAAGCGTAGTGATTATGGACAAAGACGCACTCGTGCGGCTCATGTCAATTGCACTCTCAATAGAGCGTGAAATAATCAATGCGCACATGCAGTCGAGTAGTACTCTGTTCGCGACAGGCTTGTTAGCGCAAGAGCTTCGTCCGGAAAGAATCGGCGTGAATATCAAGATTCCCCGAGGTATCAAAGACGCGCTGCTCAGCGAAGCAGATAGCATTGAGTCGCTGATGAAAGTTGTGCTTGAGCCAAGCCCCAAACCCACACTGCGCGCTCATGACTTCGAGCACCTGGGTGCCGAGACAGACCTCCTGCACACGTACTTGGCAGAGGGGATTCAGCAAGGCGTTACCGGAGTCAATGTGCTGATCTACGGGCCGCCTGGAACTGGCAAGACAGAATACGCCCGCTGGCTTGCCAACATGATCAAGATTCCGCTGTATCAAGTTCGTGCATGCAACGATAGCGAGGACTCGATCTCTGGCTCAGATCGCCTGTCGTACTTCCGGCTTTCACAACGTTTCCTTCAATGCAGCACGGCACTGATCTTGTTTGATGAGATTGAAGATGTGTTTCCCGATCCAGACATGGTCAATCCATCGAGTCTCGCAGCGCAAAAATGGCCGGGAAAGCTCTTCATCAACCGCCTCCTCGAGACCAACCCGGTCCCAACGATCTGGATTGCCAACGAGATAAGCCACATCGACAAAGCCTACCTGCGCCGCTTTGATTACTCGATAGAACTCGCCATCCCCCCGGTTCAAGTTCGCCGCCGCATCGCTAAACGTCACCTGCAGAAGCATCGACTACCGCCCACATTCCTTGAACACCTCGCCCAGCAAGACGAGCTGAGTGCGGCACAGATCAGCAAGCTTGCGAAGGTTCTCCACGTAGTCGGTAGCGACGACAAAACAGCACGTCACGACATCGCAGAGCAAGTCATAGAGCGCAGTATGTCTCTGCTCGCTCAGAAGCGCAGACAAGCCCGCACGGGCGCGGATACGTACTCGCTTGAGTTCTTGAACACAAGTCATGACGTCAGCGCGCTCATCCCGGCGCTACGCAGCGATCAAACCTCTTGTCGCGGCGCAATATGCTTTTACGGCCCGCCCGGCACCGGAAAGACAGTCCTGGCCCACCATCTCGCATCGGAACTCGGGATGCCGATCCACGCCAAGCGCGCATCCGACATTTTGAGCCCCTACGTTGGCGAAACCGAAGCCCGGATTGCCAAGATGTTTGCCCACGCAGCCGACACCGGCGCCCTCCTCCTGCTCGACGAGGCAGACAGCTTTCTAAGCGCACGGCAAGGCGCAAAACAGCACTGGGATGTCACGGCAGTCAACGAACTCCTTGTTCAGATGGAGCAGTTCGACGGGCTCTTCATCTGCTCGACAAACGCAATGACCTCGCTCGACAGCGCAGCGAAGCGCCGATTCGTGCTCAAGATCAAGTTTGACTACCTGAAGCCCGAGCAGCGTTGGCGCCTCTTCCTTCGTTACATCCAACAGAAACTCGGCGCATCAGAAAGCACTCGATTTCGCAGTGTCCTCGATACGCTGACGACGCTCACCCCAGGCGACTTCACGACCGTCAGCTGCGGAGCCAAACTCTTCGGAAGGAAGCAGCTTTTGCCCGAAGAGCTTCTAAATGGCTTGATAGAGGAGTGCAAACTGAAACGCGGAAACGCTGCCCAAGGTATCGGCTTCGTACCCAGCTACTAACCGCTGCCTTCAAACACGCCTTATATCCGTTTCTAAGCATTAAAACTTCAGCACTTCCTGTGCCGACGTAGTCCCTCCCTCTCCTGCAGTAACCAACCCCCGTTTTCACCTCAGATCGACAAACGCGCTTTCGCGCCTTTGTCTGCTTTCGCTCGCCTTTTGAAAAGGAGCCTCGACTCATCATGAACTTTGAATTCACAGACTCGAACCGTCCGAAGTCGCTCTTCCAACTCGGTCAAGTTGTTGCCACTCACGGCGCTCTTGATCTTCTTGATCGTAGCGCAACGAACGCTTTCGCGCTTCTGCAACGTCATCAATCGGGTGACTGGGGCGATATTCACCCAGATGATGTCACTGCAAATCGCGAAGCTGTTCAAAACGGCTTTCGCATTCTTTCTAGCTATCCGCTCGGCACTCAAGCAGAACGGCTCTGGATCATCACTGAAGCAGATCGAAGCGTAACGACGCTGCTACTGCCGTCTGAATACTGAGCACGCTCCGAACATCCGTTTGCTTGCGCTAAACGCGCAATCGTTCGATTACTGAGATGACGCTCTCCGGGGCGCAAACTCGAGAATTCGCATAAATTCGGAAGGTCATGTGTGAGATAGCGATATATCGCTTCCTCTGAGCGTCAGCCGGATTTATGCGAATTCTCGAGTTTGCGCCCCGAGATGCGTCGAACACCTCATCGAACAAATGCGCGCTGAGCGCATCAACGCTGATCACTACTTTTGCGCTAACTAGCGATAACAGTCATTAGCAAAGTGACTTGCAAGTACTGAGTTCGCTCATCAGCGCATTGAAAGAACACAATGAAAGACAACGAATTTTTTGACGCAAAACCACTAACAAACGCGATCGTTGAGTTCTCAAGAAAAGACGGCAACGCGTTTCTGATTCTTGGCCTCGTGCGTCGCGCAATCTTGCAAAGTGATAGACCCGAGCTTGCTGCTCAGTTTATCAAAGAAGCAACAGCGTACGATTACGACCACCTGCTGATGAGCTGCGCGAAGTACGTAACGATTGAATAGAGCGTGAAACATGAAAACACGTAACAACAATAGTAGCACTCGGCGCGAAGCGCACATTGAACAGGACGACGTATTTTCAAACAACGCACTGCTTGCGCTGATGGCAGACGACGAGCTTGATGCTGAGATACGACAATACTTAACCTCTGCGTTTTCAGACAACACAAAGCGGGCGTATCGCGCGGATTTAGCGCACTTCGAGGCATGGGGTGGCACAATACCCGCTTCACCAGCAATGATTGCACGCTATATCGCAGATCACGCACGAGAGCTCTCAAACTCAACGCTTTCCAGACGACTCGTAGCAATCGGACACGCACACACGGCACAGGGCCATTCCAACCCCACAGATGCGTTGCTTGTACGCGCTACGCTCAAGGGCATCCGGCGCACGGTTGGAACTGCTGTTAAACAGGCTGCGGCGCTCAAGTACGAAGACCTACTCAAAATGGTGCGAAAACTGCGTGGGCTACGCGGCAAGCGGGATGCAGCACTGCTGTTGTTCGGCTTTGCTTCTGCAATGCGGCGCTCGGAACTCGTCGCGCTCAACGTTGAGGATCTGCAATTCTGCGAGCAAGGCGTCATCGCAAACATCAGGCGCAGCAAAACGGATCAAGATCAGCGCGGGCGACTCGTCGCGATACCACGTATGAAGGCCGACGCGAACCGGCGGAGAACTCGGTACTGCCCGGTGCAGCATCTCGAGAACTGGTTGAAGGCTGCGGGTATCACCTCCGGCGCGCTCTTCCGGTCAGTGAACCGCTTCGACCACGTCATGCCCAGTCGGCTTAGCGGCCAGTCCGTATCGCTCATCATCAAGCAACGAGCCACCGAGGCCGGCATTGACGCGTCCCGGCTGTCAGGGCATAGCCTGCGGGCTGGGTTCGTCACCGCTGCGGCGCAAAGCGGCGCGCCGACAACTCGGATCAGGGCTCAAACTGGGCACGCGTCAGACTCGATGCTGCAGCGGTACATCAGGGACGCAGAGCTGTTCAGCAACAATGCGAATGCGGACCTTTGGCAAGGGCGTTGAAGGCCAAGGCCACCGAAACCAGTTGAGTCGCTAAGTACAAATCATACCCTTAGCATGCCATTAAGCTTTCCGTGTGCGCTACTATCGGCGTTCGCTCGGGCATCTTGAAAGACATCAGGACCAACAGCGGCTTCCTGCAGACTAGATTGCGCAACACACCTCCTAATCTGTGAAATGCAGTACATTTACAGTACAAAAGTTGGTGGGGGCAAGCAGCTATGAGGCAACTGAAGGTGGAGACGTTGTCCATTCGTACTTCTGCAAACATCAAACAGCTTCTGAAGCTGGCGGCGGCCAAAGAACACCGATCAGTCGCATCAATGATCGAGGTGCTCGTCTTGGCCTACGCGCAAGAGCACGGGTTGAAGGTTCCGGCAGAAGCTGAACGCAACATCGAGAAGCCGGAAGACACGCATGGAACTGATTGACAACATCACCCGCCTGCTTGGTGACGATCTCAAGACGACACTGAAGCCCAAGGCACGACTCAAGATCGCCGCTTCGTGCTTCTCGATGTACGCCTTCGAGGCCTTGAAGGCCGAGTTGGAGAAGATCGACGAACTCAGCTTCATCTTCACCTCTCCCACCTTCACGGCCAGCGAGGTCACCGACAAGATTCGCAAAGAGCGCAAGGAATTCCACATCCCCAAGCTCGACCGCGAGCGGAGCCTGTACGGCAGCGAGTTCGAGATTCAGCTGCGCAACAAGCTGACCCAGCGTGCCATCGCCAAGGAATGCGCCGACTGGATGCGCCGCAAGGCGCGGTTCAAGAGCAACCGCACCAAGGCACCCATGCAGCCTTTTGCCGTGGTCCAGGCCAACGGCGCAGACACCGCCTACATGCCGCTCCACGGCTTTACGGCAGTGGACTTGGGCTACCAGCAAGGCAACGCGGTGTCCAACCTCGTCAACAAGATGGACGAGCCCGCCTTCGCCGCCACCTACCTCAGCTTGTTCGACCAGATTTGGAACGATCCCGAGAAGCTGGAGGACGTGACCACGCAAATTTGCGAACACATCGCCTCGGTGTACCAGGAGAACTCGCCCGAGAGCATCTACTTCCTGATGCTCTACAACATCTTCAACGAGTTCCTGGACGAGATCGACGAGGACGTACTCCCCAACGACCGCACCGGCTACCAAGACACGCTGATCTGGAAGAAGCTCTTCAACTACCAGCGAGACGCAGCCACCGGCATCATCAACAAGCTGGAAACCTACAGCGGCTGCATCCTGGCCGACAGCGTGGGCCTGGGCAAGACCTTCACGGCGCTGGCCGTGGTCAAGTACTACGAGCTGCGGAACAAGTCCGTCCTGGTGTTATGCCCCAAGAAGCTGGCCGACAACTGGCTCAACTACAACCGCAACCTCAAGACCAACATCTTCGCCAAGGACCGTTTCAACTACGACGTCCTTTGCCACACAGACCTCAGCCGCACCAGCGGCGAATCCTTCGGCACGCCGCTGAACCGGATCAACTGGGGCAACTATGACCTCGTGGTCATCGACGAATCCCACAACTTCCGCAACAACGACGCCTACAAGGACAAGGAGACGCGTTACCAAAAGCTGATGAACAAGGTCATCAAGGAAGGCGTGAAGACCAAGGTGCTGATGCTGTCAGCCACCCCGGTCAACAACCGCTTTGCCGACCTGCGCAATCAGCTGGCGCTGGCCTACGAGGGTGACTCTGAAATCCTCAGCAAGAAGCTCAAGACGGGCAAGAGCGTCGAAGAAATCTTCCGAGGTGCGCAGACCGCGTTCAACAACTGGGCCAAGCTGCCCCCCGAGGAGCGCACCGCACGCGCCATCCTCGACTCGCTGGACTTCGACTTCTTCGAGTTGCTGGACAGCGTGACCATTGCACGCTCGCGCAAACACATCCAGACCTTCTACGACACCAAGGACATCGGCCAATTCCCCGAGCGCCGCAAACCCTTGTCGTATCACAGCCCGCTGACCGCACGCACGGACGTGATGGGCTTCAACGACATCTTTGCCCAGCTGTCCTTGCTGAAGCTATCGGTGTACGCACCGGTCAGCTACATCCTGCCCAGCCGGCTCAAGAAGTACGAAGAGGCCTACGACACCAAGGTGGGCGGCAAAGGCACCCTCAAGCAAGCCGACCGCGAGAAGAGCCTCCAGGCCCTGATGACGGTGAACCTGCTCAAGCGGCTGGAAAGCTCGGTCGAATCGTTCCGGCTGACTTTGAACGCCTTGCGCCGCAATCACCAAGGCACCCTGGCGAAGATTGCCACCTTCAACCAGTCGGGCGCGTCGGCCAGCGTGGGTGATCTGACCGAAGTGCTGGCGAACCTTGAAGGCGACGACGACGAACTTCCGATCCTCGACGATGAATCCGGCGAGATCGGTGGCAAGGTCAAGATCAGCCTCGGCGACATGGACCTGCCGTCGTGGGAGCGCGACCTGAAGGGCGACCTCGAACTCATCGACACGCTGCTGGCCTCGATGAACAAGATCACACCAGAGTGCGACGCCAAGCTCCAACACCTCAAGGCGCATGTGCTGGAGAAGATCGCTAACCCAATCAACCCTGGCAACAAGAAGGTGCTGATCTTCACCGCCTTTGCAGACACGGCCGACTACCTCTATGCCAACCTCGCCCCCGTGTTGCAAGAAGCCCATGGTCTGCACACCGCCAAAGTGACCGGCAAGGGCGCGCCGAAGTCCACGCTCAAGAAGGGCTACGACTTCCAGGAGTTGCTGACGCTGTTCTCCCCGCGCTCCAAGGAGAAAGCCGTTGTGCTACCAGGCGAGCCCGCCGAGGTCGATTTGCTGATCGGTACGGACTGCATCTCTGAAGGCCAAAACCTTCAGGACTGCGACTACCTCATCAACTACGACATCCATTGGAACCCCGTCCGCATCATCCAGCGGTTTGGCCGCGTGGACCGCATCGGTTCGCCCAACACCAGCATCCAGCTGGTCAATTACTGGCCCGACATCACCCTCGACGAGTACATCAATCTCAAGGACCGGGTGGAGAGCCGCATGATGATTGCGGACGTGACCGCCACCGGCGACGACAACGTGCTGTCCGCGCAAGCCAACGACGTGTCGTACCGCAAGGAGCAGCTGCGCCGCCTGCAAGATGAAGTCATCGAGCTGGAAGACCTGAAGACCGGCGTATCCATCACCGACCTCGGCCTCAACGACTTCCGCATGGACTTGCTCAACTACGTCAAGGAGCATGGCGAACTGAACAACGTGCCCAACGGCATGCATGCCGTGGTGCCCGCCAAGCCCACCATGGGCTTGCACCCCGGCGTCATCTTCACGCTGCGCAACCTCAACACGGGCGTCAACGTCAACCAGCACAACCGGCTGCACCCCTACTACCTCGTCTACATCGACCGGGCTGGCCATGTGGTGCACGACCACACCGAGGTCAAGCGGCTGCTGGACTTGGCTCGCACCTGCTGCAAGGGCCAAGACAAGCCCATTCCGCAAGCGACCCAGCTTTTCAATGAAGAGACGGCCGAGGGCCGACAGATGCAGGTGTACTCCGACCTGCTGGGCAAGGCCATCCGCTCCATGATCGAGGTGAAGGAAGAGAAGGACCTGGACAGCCTGTTCACCGGCGGCAAGACCACGGCGCTGACCAACACCATCTCCGGCCTAGACGACTTCGAACTCATCACCTTCCTGGTGATCCAGGAGGCGGAATGAGCGCCTTGTTCGCCTACCCCAAGCAAGCGGAGTTTGGCCGCGTACTGCCCAAGAACAAGATTTACGAGCACAGCGGCGCCAACACCCGCTTGAAAGACTTGTTTGTGGAGCAGGTGGAGCAGATAGTCTGGCGCTACAAGCTGGCACCAGAGACGATCAACCTAGCCGCAAAGCCGGATGTGCCGGAGATTCAAGTCTTCGCGATCCAACTGAAGACGGCAGAACTTCACCGAGAGGTACTGCGGTGCATCGACGGCGCAGTGCAATTCCCGATCATCTTTGAACTGACTCGGGGCCAAGGGGCCGAGGCCAGCATACAGGTGGTGGCCGCTTACAAGCGGCCCAGCGAAACCGATGCGGCAAGCTGGGTCTGCTCCGATTACTTTGAGTCAGGGTGGATGCCCGCAACGTCCGAGCGCGCAAGGCTGCCGCTGGCCCTCGACCTCGGCGGGCTCTATGAGCAAATGCTGCAACGGCTAATGCCAATCGCGGCCAGAACGCATGAGCCCTTACGCGACTTGATAGTCCGGGCTGAACAAGTGATGGCGAAGAAGCGAGAGATATCTAAGACGGAAGCTCGTCTTAACAAGGAGAAGCAGTTCAATCGCAAAGTGGAAATCAACGCGGAATTGCGCGCACTCCAAAACCTAGTCAAAGCACTTACAACCAACTGAGCAAATAACCGGCTCCCCATCAATCCAAGAAATCAATCGGAGGTCTCAATGAATATCAGTTTCTTTCCCGCAAACGTGACAGGCGCTTATTTGGAAGCAGAGGTGCATCCAAACGGAATTGAACAATTCGATGCCGATTACCTTCAGATTACTGGGGAAATGCCAGTGATCGGTCGTGGCTATCAGCGGCAACCAAACAAGTGGGGGACAGAGTGCCGCATTTACTTCAACTGCAACGGGGATCTCAATGATGAATTTGCGATGCTCGGTATCGACGTAGAGGAAGGCTCACGCCCTTACAAGCAAGAATGGCGATTTCGCGTGAACAACAATGAATTTTTCTGGGCATTGGTTCGAGCTGGCTACAGGCTCGGAAAAAACTAAAGAGTCAACTACATAAGTAAGCCGCGCCCATGAACCCCTTAAAAATGCACTCGCCGGATCTGGTTGAAAAAAACATTTCCCATCTTCGAGAACTATTCCCTCATTGTGTGACAGAGGGACGCGACGATGCCGGCAACCTAAGGCTGTCCGTTGACTTCGAGCAACTACAGCAAGAACTCTCCCCTGTATTGCTGGACGGGACACAGGAAAGATACCAACTAAATTGGCCCGGTAAGCGCGAGGCTGTTTTGACAGCGAATGCGCCCATCGCAAAAACATTGCGACCCATCCGAGAGCAAAGCGTTGAGTTCGACACTACGAAAAACTTGTTCATCGAGGGTGACAACCTAGATGCACTGAAAATGCTGCAGGAGACATATCTTGGACGGATAAAGATGATTTACATCGATCCGCCCTACAACACAGGCAGCGATTTCATTTATGAAGACGATTTTGCCCAAGAGACAGAAGAGTACCTGCGCGCATCTAACCAAAAGGACAACAGCGGTAATAAGCTGAGCGCAAACACTTCTGCGAATGGCCGCTTTCATTCAGATTGGCTGAGCATGATGCTGCCACGACTTCGGTTGGCAAGACATCTCCTGCGTGAAGATGGGGTCATCTTCATCTCTATCGACGATTCTGAGGCAGCAAATCTTAAGGTTCTTTGTGATGAGATTTTCGGGGCCCAAAACTTTTACTGCGTCTTTGTCTGGAAGCGCCGAAGTGGTGCAATGGACTCCGTGGATAACACCAGCGTAGATCACGAATATGTACTTTGCTACGGCAAAAATAAGGACCGGCTTGCAGGTATTGGCCGAACCTATGCTGGGTACACGAACCCGGACAATGATCCTCGCGGCCCTTGGAAAGCAGACAACCTGAGCGCGGGCAAGGCGGGTGGCGATGTCTACTACCCCATTAAAGACCCGAACACGGGAAACGAATTTCTACCGCCTCAGGGCCGCTATTGGCCTTACAGCAGAAAGACCATGGCAGAAAAGATATCCGAGGGCAGAGTCATCTTCCCTGCGGATGCATCTGGCCGACCTATGCTAAAGCGTTTCAAGAATGAGGCGAAATTCGACACGGTGCCGGTTTCAACTTGGATGGTTTCTAAAGCGGATGACAAAGTATCGAATTCACTGATCGCACCACCCAACACCCAGGCCACGCGAGAACTTCAGGACATATTTGACGCAAAGCTATTTCCGCACCCGAAGTCCACGCAGCTGATTGAATCGTTGGCCTCTCAGTGTCTTTCAGGCGATGAGGATATAGTCCTCGACTTTTTCTCAGGCTCTGGCACAACCGCACACGCGGTGTTTGCTCGAAATGCCGCGTGCGGCACGAACACAAGATTCATTCTTGTTCAGCTGCCCGAGCCTTGCCCACCAGAAAGTCCCGCAGCGGCCGCAGGATTTGCCTACATCTCAGATATAGCAAAAGAACGAATTCGACGTGCCGGCAATACATTCAGAAGCTCCAATACGAAGATTGACATCGGATTTCGCTGCCTAAAGATCGACACTTCGAATATGGCGGATGTGTATTACGCGCCAGACGCACATGAAAAGTTAAATCTAGACATGTTCGTTGACAACATCAAGCCCGATCGCTCGCCAGAAGACCTGCTGTTCCAAGTGATGCTCGATTGGGGCGTTGACCTTGCGCTGCCTATCGCCAAGCAAGCCATCCAGGGCAAAGACGTGTTCCTGGTGGACGGCAATGCACTGGCAGCTTGCTTCGATGCGCACGGCGACGTCGATGAGGAATTCGTGAAAGAGCTGGCCAAGGTGCAGCCGCTGCGCGTTGTGTTCCGCGACGCGGGCTTCAAGGACAGTTCGGTCAAGATCAACGTGGAGCAAATCTTCAAGCTGCTATCGCCCGCCACCGAAGTGAAGTGCATCTGAAGGGCCGACGATGAAACTCAAGTTCAAGACCCAGGCCTACCAGTCTGCGGCGGTGCAAGCCGTGGTGGACTGTTTCAAGGGCCAGCCGCCCGCATCCGCAGAGACCATCACCTATCGCATCGACCCCGGCCAAGCCAAGAAGGGTACGGAAGACCTGTTCTCCGACTCCGGCTTCAAGAACGCAGACCTGGCGCTGACCGACCTTGCTCTGCTGGACAACATCCAGCAGGTGCAACGCGGGCAGAACCTGCCCATGTCTGGCGCACTCGACGACTTCTTTACTGTCAACAGCAATCGCGAGCGAGTGCCAGCAACGAAGCAATACAAAGACATCGCGAAGGCCATTTCAAAGGTCCATCTTGATGTTGAGATGGAAACCGGGACGGGCAAAACCTATTGCTACATCAAGACGATCTTCGAGCTAAACCGCTGCTATGGCTGGAGCAAGTTCATCATCGTCGTGCCCAGCATTGCCATCCGTGAGGGCGTGGCCAAGTCGCTGGAGATCACCGCCGATCACTTCCTGGAGACCTACCAGAAGAAGGCGCGCTTCTTCATCTACAACTCCAAGCAGCTGCACCACCTGGAGAGCTTTTCTTCGGATGCGGGCATCAATGTCATGATAATTAATGCGCAGGCTTTCAATGCGCAGAAAAACCTGAAGGCCAACGCAAGCGATGAGGCACGACGCATTTACTCAGTGCTAGATGACTTTCAGTCTCGACGCCCGATTGATGTCATTAAAGCCAACCGCCCCATCGTCATATTGGATGAACCTCAGAAACTAGGCGGGGACAAGACGCTGGAAGCTCTGGTTGAATTCAATGCCTTGATGGTGCTGCGCTATTCAGCCACGCACAAGACAACGCACAACAAGATTCACCGCCTGGATGCGCTGGACGCCTACAACCAGAAGCTGGTGAAGAAGATCGCCGTGCGCGGCATCGCGGTGAAGGGTCTGGCGGGCACCGCAGGCTACCTGTACCTGCAATCCATCGAGATTTCGAGCAAGAAGCCGCCCGAGGCCCGTGTCGAGTTCGAGCAGAAGCTGAAGGACGGTGAACCCAAGCGCATCGTCCGGAAGCTAAAGAAGGGGGACAACCTATATGAGCTGTCCAACGGGTTGGAGCAGTACCGCGTGGGCTTCGTGGTGTCGGACATCAATGCCAACACCGACACCCTGAGCTTCACCAACGGGCTGCAGTTGACGGTGGGAGATGCCACCGGCGACGTGACCGAGGCCGCACTGCGCCGCATCCAGATTCGCGAGGCCATCAAGGCCCACTTCGACAAAGAGCAGGCCCTGTTCCAGCAGGGCGTGAAGGTCCTGACGCTGTACTTCATCGACGAGGTGGCCAAGTACCGCGACTATTCCCAGCCCGACGAAAAAGGCGAGTACGCCCGCATCTTCGAAGAGGAATACAACCTGTATCTCAACGAGATGCTGGACCTGGACGAAACGCCCTACGTCAATTACCTCAAGGGCATCACCGCCGAGCAGACCCACAGCGGCTACTTCTCCATCGACAAGAAGACGAAGAAGCTGGCCGATCCGACCGTGGCGGCACGAGGGGAGAACGCAGGCCTCTCTGACGATGTGGATGCCTATGACCTCATCCTGAAGGACAAGGAAACGCTTCTCTCGTACCCCTCGCCCAGCGACAGCCCAGAACTGCACGCAAAGAAGTCCGTGCGCTTCATCTTCTCGCACTCGGCCCTGCGCGAAGGCTGGGACAATCCGAACGTGTTCGTGATCTGCGCGCTCAAGCACAGCGACAACACGATCTCCCGCCGTCAAGAAGTCGGCCGGGGCCTGCGCCTGTCCGTCAACCAGCACGGCGACCGCATGGACCACCCGGCCATCGTCCACGACGTGAACGTGCTCACCGTGGTGGCCAGCGAGAGCTACAAGGACTTTGTCGCGGCGCTGCAGAAGGACATCAGCGACTCGCTGTCTGCCCGTCCGAAGGTGGCCGATGAAACCTTCTTCACTGGCAAGGTGTTGAAGACGGCCACCGGCGACGTGGAAGTCACACCGCAGCTAGCCAAGCAAATCTACAAGTACCTGCTCAAGAACGACTACACCGATGATGCCGACCGCATCACCGGCACCTATCACGATGCGAAAAAGGCTGAGACACTGGCCGAACTGCCGCCTGAACTGAAACCCTATGCGGCCCAGGTCTATCAGTTGATCGACAGCGTGTTCAGTGCCAGCCAGTTGCCAGAAATCGGCGACGACCGCCGCCCCAAGAAGAACCCGCTCAACGCCAACTTCGACAAGCAAGAGTTCAAGGCCCTATGGAGCCGCATCAACCGCAAAGCGGCTTACAGCGTCAGCTTCGAAGAGGCAGAGCTGGTCCAGAAGGCCGTGGCCGTGCTGAACGACAAAGACGCGGGCCTTCGCGTCACCCCTTTACAGTACACGATCCAGCGCGGCGAGCAGGCCGAGGCCGTCACCTACGACGGCATCAGGTCTGGCGAATCGTTCAAGCTCAAGGCCACGGAAACCGAGGTCAACCGGTTGTCGGTGCACTCAGCCGTGAAGTACGACCTGATCGGCAAGCTGGCCGAAGGCACGCAGCTCACCCGCCGCACGATTGCTGAAATTTTGAAGGGCATGAACGTCGCCGTCTTCGCGAAGTTCAAGACCAACCCCGAGAGCTTCATCGCTGAGGCCATCCGCTTGATTAACGAGCAGAAAGCCACGGTCATCATCGAGCACTTGGCCTATGACCCGGTGGAAGACAAGTTCGACCTCGACATCTTCACAGCGGGCCTGACCAAGCAGGACTTCAGCAAGGCTGGCGACAAGCTGCAACGGCACATCTACGACTACGTTCTGACCGACTCCAACATCGAACGCCAGTTCGTGAAGGAGCTGGACACCAGCAGCGAAGTCGTGGTTTACGCCAAGCTCCCCCGTGGCTTCCTGATTCCCACACCAGTTGGCGACTACAACCCCGACTGGGCCATCTCATTCAAGGAAGGCACGGTCAAACACGTCTACTTCGTAGCAGAGACAAAGGGCTCGATGTCCAGCATGGAACTGCGTGAGATCGAGAAAACCAAGATCAAGTGCGCCCGCAAGTTCTTCGACGACATCAATCAGAAGTTCGCCCCGGAACAGGTCAGGTACGACGTGGTGGACAGCTTCGGCAAGTTGATGGAGTTGGTGAAGTAACTAGAACATCAAATTTCAGGGAAAAAAAATGACAAAACACCTTCTGATCTTGGGCGCTGGCGTTGACCGAACGACCGGTATTGACTTTCCACTGGCCAACACCTTGTTGGCCGACGTGACCCGGTATCTCGATGGACCCGGCAAGGACGTGGAGACGGCGCTGCGCGACATGCTCCCAGGACTGCGATTCAACTTCAACAGCATGATCGCCCGCGCTGTGGACAAGATCGCCACCAGGGAGCCCCATGAACAGAAGGCTATGGTTCAGCGGGTGCAGGACGCCATTGCGCATCTTGGAGCCGACCAGGAAGGCATCCGCAAGCATGGCGAACTCATCATCCGCCTGTTCAATAAATTGGCCACCATCGCAGAAGAGAGCCAACTTGACGCGGACACAGAGGCCTTGATCCGCGAGGTGTTCCCGAAGGATGCCGACGAACTGATCGACAGCGACTCGATCCTCGACATTCACAAGCTCTCGCTGTCCGACACCTTCAAGACGGTGTTGAAGAGAACCTTGAAGCTGGGACTCAGCTCCGAGCGCCACGAGGTTGCTGCTGCGCTGGGCGCAGACATGCTCAACATCGAAACGCTGCTGATCGAGAAGTTCTTGGGCTTCTACAACGACAAGCCTGCCGACATCAAGAACTACCTGTACATCGCTTGGGCATTGTGGGCGTACCTTGTCGCGAAGCAGAAGGAGGTTCTCGAAGCGCATGCCGAAACGCCATTGCCGTTCTACGGTAACGTGCCCGACGACCTCCGTGCGATCACTCTGAACTACACCGCGTTCCTGGAGCAGAGCCTTGGTACCACGAAAACCATCTACTTTCACGGCGGCCTGAGCGACTACGTTCGCATGGACACACGCGATCTGCTCCCGGTTGACGACATCCTCAATTGCGACCCCGCGAAGTTTATTCGAGACGTCGTGACTCCGAACGTGGATGTCAGCGCCGAAGACATCCGGCAGCAGCGACATGTGATTCCCGCTTTAGTGCCGCCACTCCGGCTCAAGCCGATTCTGTCCCACAAGTACATAGAGCTCTGGAGCCAAGCATCCGACTGGGTCAAACAAGCGGAACACGTTGTAGTCGTGGGATATTCATTCAACAATGCCGACGAACACTTCAACGACATTTTGCGATGCCACCCCGGCCGACGCATCGATATCGTCGTTCCTGAAGCAACAACACAGCGATTCGTTGAAAGAATGGAAAAAGTCTTTGGCACCGCAACAAATCAATACAGCAGAATCAAAGTCGGTGACTTCAGTGCATTGAAGGCAAAAAATATTCGACTAATCGCCGCAAAAGCAGGAGATATCAATATATCGGAGCTATTTAAAAACTAGAAGCAACAGCCCATATATATAACTATCGATAAAGTTCGTTATCCCAAATCAGCATAACTGATAACATGCCATCGACCGACACCTCTCTTAATGACAATTAAAACTGTTCGTCCGTACACGCATAGTCTTTGCTGACCGAACCGGACGTGCAGAACACCTTAATCGAATCAAGTAAAGATCGCAGCACCTTCACTGCGACAACTTGGTCGCGTGTATATCGTCCCTGCGCCATCAGCGTTCCTGTTGTATAGAAACTCAAAACAATGCCGCAGGCCAACTTTATCTGCCACCCTGACGATATTTCTCTAGCCAAACATACTCTTAGGCCAATCTCAGACAAGAACTTTGTCCACAAAGCCACTGAGCGTTCTACATTCCCAAAGTCAAAAACAAGCCCCTGAACCCCATCGCAACCTAGTCGGCCGATCAACCCGCCTAGATCTGGCTCTAAATTGCTTCTTTGAGAAGCCCTATGCGCCGTCACCTCGACAACATTCCAAACAATCTTCACCATAACCTACTCTCTAAGAAGACAACGCAGGCCGCATCACACTAAAAAGCATCAGCCGGGAACAGGCTTGTTCGCTGCAACTGATCAAGGACCTGCCGCCATACCTCATCGGGCTTCCACCACAAAAAGGGGGTTTCCTTCAGCAGATTTCGATATCGAGACCTTCTTTGCCGATCCTTGATCAACTGCAACATTCCATCTGCACCGTACTTCTCCACTGAAGTCAAAAAGAAAAACAAATCACAGCTATCCCTACCTGAGCGGACATCAAAACTCCCAATAGCCAACGGAGCAAACGGATTTTTCAGTCTCTTGAAATCCGATACAGTTAAGCAACGACCGCGCTCCCTCTCTCTAAACCTAATCTCTACACGCCGCACTCCACTCATCGATTCATCGAACTTAGTATTCCACCGCTCAACCCCCTTATCGTAAATAATCACCTGATAGTCACTAAGACTTGACCCAAAGCAAAGAGTCTCAACCTCCCACGATTGAAAGTCTGCACCTCCACGTCGAATCCAAGTGGTCATATCCCTTGCTCGATTCGTAACAAAAAGCAATTTATTAGCCGAATTCAGAATATCAACAGTTGCATCAAAGCGTGTGATGCTTGCATTTGAGATTGCTTCTTTGTACTGCCCACCAAACGCAGACTCTAAAATCAAATGAACAATTTCGGAGTACTCCGTACGTAATGACCTTCCCGTGAACTCGACTCGGAAGAGGCCGGCACGTTTTCTCCGGGGCCCGCACTCAATCAGAAGTAGCAGCTCTGCCTCTTCCTTCAGCCGGACCTCAAATCGCTCTTTATAAGTGGCCGGATATCCTGAATACTTCTTTACAATTTTCGCTGCACCACCAGCTACGCTCCCGCCATCCGTTGCGAATTCTTGAAGTGTGGCCTTTTCCCCCTTGGACGGATTGAAGGTTATGGTCAGTCGATCACAGAATGCAGGCGAAAGATAAGTTGGGCTCAAGGCGGTTGCTACACATTCGTGCTCAAGATCAGAGCCTGTAGGTACAAAGAGACTATGGCTCTCAATCACAGGCCTCTGGCTCTTGCTTTGGTGGAGAGGTGTTACGTTTACGTGCTTGTTAGACGCCCTCGTATCCGCCCCTCCAGCCTTCGGGCGCAGGCAGCTATCTTGCGCACTTCTTGAAGCAGGTTTCTGCTGATCCGAACGTCGATTCTCGATGTACGCAGGAGATGTTACGTTTGCACTTTTGTTCAGGCTGCTAGACCTGCTGAGCAGATCGCGACGCTCTTGAGTTCTGCCTACAATGGGGCGCATGGATCGATCGTCAAACTCACCTGGTCTCATGATTTTTACAGGTCGGCCTACAGGGCGAGCAGGCTTTGATTTGGGGGCGAAGTAACTAGGAATATTTTTCATATCGGCTTTAAAGTCACGCAACAGAGGTCTAGAGGCATGAGGCTTGCATTTGATTAAGAATGAACTGATCTTGAAAGCAAGAAGGACTACTTTCAACCTTCTCTCAGTGACCTCAGGCGCTCTCTTAGATCTCCTACACGCCATCTTGTAGTGCGTGCTCCAAGTCTTATAGGTGCTGGCAATCGCCCATCTTTGCACCACCGCCATACCGTTGCCACCGAACACGAGAAAAGGTGACAAACATAACGTTTGTCAACGAGCACATCATCAGACAATTTCTCAAACACTTGATACCGATAGAGGTTGTTCAAATAGACCTCTTCTGCTTCGCACCTCTTCACCATGGGAACCTCAACACACCTTACAGGCATCCCATCTTCTTCATTTTGCCAACCACTGCAATCAATCGACTTCACATCATCCTCCTACATCGCTCCAAAGATTCGAGATGAAGTCTACCTACCTCGAAGGCACTCGATAAAGCCCCAAAGTTTTCAGCTCATAGTTTGGGGGTTGACAAGTGCCCCGCACTCAAGGAAAAGACGGAATGTCTTTGAGAGTGCGAGTCAAGCCACCGGACCAGCAGGCAAGAGCGGCCTGACCTACGCCCTCCAGAGAGAAGTCCAAGTCAAATAGGAGATTGATCTGATGGCATCAAAAATTGAGGAGGAGTATAGGGAGCGTCTTGCTAGAACTGCAGCAGGCCTTGGGATCACCAGCGATAGCGACTCAAGTGCAGAGTCGTCAGCCCTCATCGAGCTCCCACTCAGAAGCGAACTATCGCTTGGCTATATGGATGTCACAGAGGCAGAAAATCTATCCTATACGGAGTTCGCATGGAAGTTTCTTTGCCTTAACCGTATATTCATAGAAGAATCCAACGAAAAAATAAATGGGACCAAGGAAGAAAAGGCCGACGTTGCCGCCTTTTTCTCTATGAAACATTTCAAACACCACTCGGAGTCATTCCAGACGGGAATCACTCCAAGATTCAACAGCTCCTCAATTTCTTTCTGGAGCAATATCGACACAAAGACCCACGGAGAGAAACGCTCAATTCCTAGAAAACTAAGAGAGGAAGAGGTATTTGTGCTTTTCAACCTAAAGGAAGCCTCCGAGATAGCAGAGGAGTCGCTAGACATTCAACTTCGCCAAGCTGCATATAGACTAAGGAGGCTACTAAAGAAATACAAAGAAATAAAACACAGAGAAATAAAAGATACCAAAAAGAAGAAACCAAAAAGACTCACACTCGCGCCGCTTTATAGAAAAGCCTCACTTGCAAAGTACTACAATTTATATTTAGCTACCCAATTTCATCCAAACCTAAACAATAAAGAGGCATACAAGATTCACTTCCCTTTGGAGAGCGAAGAGTGCAGTGAATTTGACGATCCAGATGAAACTCTAAAAGACAGATCCACTCGCGCAATGGATCACGCGAGGCTCATAGTCTTTGAGGACTATAGAAAACTCGCGCTTTTTGATCAAAAGGAGTAAACCAGCAACAAAATTTTAATTCACTGGCATTTCACTCACAACCAACGACAAAATTAGAGAGAAGCTTCATTGCCGACCGCCGCTCCTCAAGATAGTCATGCTGATCATAAATATCGACCAGCGCACCGAGCGAGTGATTCAAACAACGCTCTGCGATCAACAGATCAACCCCGAGCCTACTGAGATGACTTCTCGCAGTAGAACGTAGGTCATGCGGCGTAAACCGCTGAGTGCTTTCTGAAAGGTGGATCTTCCAAAAATTGTTGAATGCTGCGTTGAGCGTCACCGGCTCCATATGAGTGTCACCAATGGCCTTTTTTCGAGATCGAATCGGAAGCACATAGGCTGATCCGAACGCGAGATCCTTGAGATCATGGAACCAGCCGACAACAGGCTCTGAAAGCGGTATAGAGAAGCCGCGCACGTCTTCACCGTTGCGTGCCCGCCCCTTCTTGCCCTTGATGTCTGTTGGCGGGATAAACCAGACGCGCTGCTCGAGATCAACGTTCTCCCACTTCGCGCCCACCAGTTCTCCGATGCGCACAGCAGTACAGAGCAGAATCTTGGCCATGAGCGCGTTCTGAATGCCCATCTTAGGAAGCAAGGGCAGGATGATTTTCAGCTCCGCTTCCGACAGCATCACCCGCGTCCTTGCGACAGGTCTCGGGCCAAGGACAGCGTTTGAACGAAGCTGAAATGCGGGGTCAACATCAATGACATGCCGCCCCACGCCATGAGCAAATATCGCCTTCTGGATACCCAGCACGAGCTTTGCTACGTGAAGGGACTTCTTGCTCGCTCGTTCGATGATTTTGATGAGATCAATCGGGCGCACTTCGTCGGCAGGAGTCGTACCCAGCACGGGGTAGACGTAGTCACGCAGGCGCTGCCGATGCCCCTTGAGCGTTGACTCTTCCAGTCGTCCAACCGACTTCTGCAGATAGTCCTCTGCGAGCTGACGAACGGTCCAGGCCGTAGAAGCTTCACGTTTCGCTTTCTGCTTCTCAGCAGCTACGTCCACGCCCTGCTGGACACGCGCCCTGTTTTCCGAAGCGAGCTTTCGTGCCTCAGCCAAAGAGATGTCGGGGTACTGCCCCAGCGTCTTCTCTCTGGCTTTGCCCCCTACTCGGTAGCGCAGCACCCAAGCGGCCCGCCCTGCCTTCGAGAGCGTGAACGTCAGCCCTCCCCCGTCTGCCTTCGCCACTTCAGCCGCGGACTTGATCCACTGCTTGATCTGAATGTCTGTCAGCGCCCCCACTCTCATACCCCTCATCTAAACATCATCTAGCTACACACGCCCCGCGCAGCTACACACCTAGCTACACAGGACTACTGCGATGCAATGATATTGAGAGGTTCGCTCCGAGGCAATAAATTCCTTTAAATCAAGAACTTACGACACTATCAGAGCCTACTTGAGACTAGCTGAAATGCACCTAAAGATTGCAGAAAGTCAGCTCGAAAGGCACATCCACCTCCACCTGCCCCGGCCGCGTAACGGTTTCGGCGTGCATGAAGCGGATGTTGAGGGCGTATTTGTTGGCGCTGGTTTCGGGCAGACACATCGCGCCGCTTTGCAGCCGGATGCGGATCATCTGCACCGTGCGCCCGCCCATCGTCTGCTGGAAGGCGCCGCGCTGGGCAACCAGGCCTTCAGGCCGGCCGCTGGCGCGCAGCAGGCGCAGCACGATGGCGAGCCCGTCGCGGATCGGCAGCAAGGGCTGCACCCAGGCCATCAGATCGCGACGACGCAGCTCGACATCGCGGTTGAGCCAGTGATGATAGGACGGCAGGTCGAACTCGCAGGCGCCACCGGGGATCGCCGCACGGCTGCGGATGTTCATCAGCCATTCGTTCTCACGTAGGTACTGGCCGGTCTTGCCCGCCATGGCGAGCAGCGACGCCGAGGCTTGTTCGATCTCGTACAGCGCGCCGGAGAGCGCTTCTTCGGAAATCTGCGGATTATTGCGGAAGGACAGGAGAATCTGGCGCTGGCGCTCGAGCTCTTGCACCAGATCGACCTTGAGGTCGGCGCGACAGGCGACTTCAAGAATTTCGAACAGGGTGACGAGTGCCACGTGGTGTTCGAGTGAGCCTTCGGCCCGGACGAAGTACATGACCTTCTCGAACAGGTCTTCGAGTCTCAGAAGCGTGCGGATCCTCTCGTTGAGCGGATATTCGTAAGTGATCACGCGCGCGCCTGAATGGGGAATGAAAGTTTGACAGACCGACCGGCCCGAATCATATCACAGGCCCTTCGCCCGCGCGGCCCGCGCCAGATAGCCGACATGCAGCGCATCGATGCGGGCCTGCAGTGCCGCCACGGTGCCGGCGTTGTCCACCACATCGTCGGCCACCGCGAGGCGCGCCTCGCGCGTCGCCTGGGCGGCCATGATCGCCCGCACCTGATGCGCGTCCAGCCCGCTACGCGCCATCACCCGCGCCACCTGGACCGCCTCCGGGCAGTCGACGACGCAGAGCCGGTCGATGCGCTCGCGGTAGGTACCCGACTCGACCAGCAGCGGCACCGCGAGGATGACGTACGGCGCCGCCGCGCAGCGGCAGCGCCGCTCGCTTTCGTCGCGGATCATCGGATGCAGGATCGCCTCGAGGCGCTTGCGCGCGGCGGTGTCCTCGAACGCCAGCGTGCGCATCGCCGGGCGATTGAGGGCGCCGTCGGCCGCGACCACCCCCGCCCCGAAGGCCGCCTCGATGGCCGGCATCGCGGCGCCGCCCGGAGCGGTGAGCTGATGAGCGATCTGATCGGTATCCACCACCGCGGCGCCCAGCGCGGCAAAACGGTCGGCCGCGGCGCTCTTGCCGCTGCCGATGCCACCGGTCAGACCGACGACGTAAGGCCGGGCACCGGCGCTCACGGGGCGCACTCCAGACGGGTCGTGCCGGGCAGGTTGCCGGACAGGTCGCTGGCGAGCGTGGCGAGACTGTCGCTCGGGCCGCGCACCTCGATGCGCAGCGCGCCGGCGCCGCGGGTCGCGATCTGCGCACTGCGCACGCCTTTTTCGCGCAGCAGGCTCAGGTGGCGGGTGGCTGCCGCCTCGCTCTTGAACAGGCCGAGGGAGATCGCGTACTGGGCCGCCCCCGCATCCTGCACGATGAACAGATCGTCGACGCCCAGCCGACGCACCTCGGCGGCCTTGCGGTCCGCCCCGTCCTTGCTGCCCTGGCTGGGAATGAAGACCCACCACGACGAGGGCGTGCCGGCCCGGCTCTCGGAAAGCTTGAAGCCGGTGCCGGCCTTGGCGATACGCGCGGACAGCTCGGCGGCCTGCTCGGCACTCAGACCACCGAACGCGACACAGGCCGGTGGCGCGGCGTCGGCGACTGGCGGCGCCGACACTGGCGGCACGGGCGCTTCGGCCTTGTCGACCGGTGCAGGCTCGGCGGCGACAGGTGGCGACACCGGTGCGGCCACTGGGGCACGCGCTTCCGACACCAGGCGAATTTTCTCGGGATTGAGCTGATTGCTCAGGCGCTCCGGCTCGCCGTGGGAAACACCGCCACCCAGCCAGCCTTTCCAGACCGCCAGGGCAAAGAGGTTCGCCAGCGCGAGAACGAGCACCGCTACACGTAAAGAGGCCATGACCGCAAGACTAACCGATCACGGTCGACGGGAAAAGGCACCGAACGCCCTGCAGGCGCGGCGAAACGCGGCGTCACAATTCGCGGAGCATGCGCGCGAGACCTTCGAGCACCAGGTTGTCGACCACCCGAAGCGGACATTCGAGGTGTGGCGCCAGACTGGCCGCCGCGCCGCCGTTGAGCAGGCAGAGCGCGCCCGGATCGGCGGCAACGACGCGGAACATGCGTTCGATCGCGCCGAGCTGGGCGTGCAGACAGCCGCTCACGATGGCATCGGCGGTGCGCCGGGGGGTGGCCTCGAAGCGTCCGTCGGCAAAGGGCAACTGGGCGGTGTCGCGGGCGAGGGACATGCGCATCAGGTCGAGCCCCGGCAAGATCACACCCCCCTGGAAGACGCCGGCCCCGTCGAGCACGTCGGCGGTCGTCGCGGTGCCGGAGGTGACCACCAGCGCGGCGGCGCCGTGGAGCGCCCGGGCACCGACCAGTGCAGCCCAGCGGTCGGCACCGAGCCGGGCGGGATCGAGGTAGGCGTTGCGCACCCCGAAGCCTTCGGCCCGCGGGCGGATCCACGCCGCCTCGAGCCCCCGGTCAGCCAGCAAGGCACCGATCCGCCCTCCCACAGTGGCACCAGCGACGTTCGCGCCGAGCATCCGCCGCAGCGGGCCGAATGCCGCCAGTACGTCGGCGAAGCCATCGAGCGCCGACAGCAGCACCGCGCCCTGCCCCTGCCAGCCGGCCCCGTCGTGCAGCCCCCACTTGAGGCGGGTATTGCCCACGTCGATGAGCAGATCCATCACGCCAGCCTCAGGGAGACTTCGCCGGACAACACCCGGCGCAGGCCGTCGGCGGTGTGGACGAGGAGCGCGCCGTCGTCATCGACCCCCGCGCAGGTGCCCACGATCTCGTCACGCTCGCCGAGGATGCGCACCGGCAGGTCGGCAAAGGCGTTGCGCTGCAGCCAGGCGCCGCGCAGGGCCGTGAAACCGGCCGCGGCATACAGCTGGAGCAGGGGCTGAAGCTGGGCCAGCAGCGCCGCCAGCAGGCGGTTCGGGCCGGGCGGCCCATCGAGACAGCTCGTCAGGTCGGTGACGCCGGTGGCGGCGTCCACCACGGCGTCGGGCGGCAGGCGCAGGTTGAGACCGATGCCGATCACCGCCGCCGTTCCACGCCCCCGCCCCGACGACAATTCGACGAGGATGCCGGCAAGCTTGCGGCCGTGGATCAGCACATCGTTGGGCCACTTGAGCTGCACGCCCTCGACGCCGAGCGCCTCGAGCGCGCGCGCCACCGCGAGCCCCACCACCAGCGAAAGCCCGGCCGGCACGTGAGGCGCAGGCACGAACGGCCAGCGTAGCGAAAAGGTCAGCCCGGCCCCGGGCCACGACAGCCAGCTGCGCCCGCGACGCCCACGCCCGGCGGTCTGCCGGTCGGTGGCGAGCACGGCGATGCGACCGTCCTCGGGCGGCGGGCTTTCGAGCAGCCGCGAATTGGTCGAGTCGCATTCGGGCACGACCGTCAGCACGAAAAGGCCGGCCAGTTCGCCCAGCGCGGCCGCCACCGCCCCCGCGTCGAGGGCTTCGTAATCGGTAGGTTTCAAGACGGATTATCCGATCGTTGCAACGAATCGGTAATTATGGCGGACGCGGGCGCCCCGTGACAGGCTCGATCGCTCCGGCTGGCCAGTCGACGACCGCGCCGCGCGGGCGAAAGACCGCGAGGCGGCACGCGTCATGCGTCGTCAGGCGTGGTCGGACTCTTCGAGGCCGAGCTCCTGGATCTTGCGGGTGATGGTGTTGCGCCCGATACCGAGGAGCTGGGCGGCCTCGATGCGTCGCCCGCCGGTGGCCGACA
The DNA here is from genome assembly GCF_041911615.1 of Zoogloea sp. GTDB lineage: Bacteria > Pseudomonadota > Gammaproteobacteria > Burkholderiales > Rhodocyclaceae > Zoogloea. The sequence continues at coordinate 25,096 of NZ_JAYROR010000139.1, forward strand.
GCGCCCGCCGGATCAGGATTCGCTCGAAATCGCGGGACAGCATGTCGAACACCTCGCCCGGGTGCTGGGCCAGCGCACGGTCGGCCTCGGCCATCAGCGCGTCGCCCCAGTTGGCCGGCTGCTCGCGGGTCGGCTGATCCTTGAGCTCGGGCGGCAGGTCGGCCACCTCGACCGTCTGGCCCGGGGCCATCACGGTGAGCCAGTGGCAGAGGTTCTCGAGCTGCCGCACGTTGCCGGGAAAATCCAGGCTCTGCAGGTACTTCAAGGTGGCATCGGAGAGCCGCTTGGCCTCGACGCCGAGCTCCTGGGCTGACAGCGAGATGAAGTGCTTGGCCAGCGGCGCAATATCCTCGCGGCGCTCGCGCAGCGGCGGCAGCCGCAGGCGGATCACGTTGAGACGGTGGAACAGATCCTCGCGGAACAACCCCTGGCGAACGCGCTCCTCCATGTTCTGGTGGGTCGCGGCAATGACGCGCACGTTGGCCTTGATCGGCTGATGTCCGCCGACCCGGTAGAAGTTGCCGTCGGAGAGCACGCGCAGCAGGCGGGTCTGCAGTTCGGCGGGCATGTCGCCGATTTCGTCAAGGAACAAGGTGCCCCCTTCGGCCTGCTCGAAGCGCCCGCGGCGCATCGTCTGGGCACCGGTGAAAGCGCCGCGCTCGTGGCCGAAAAGCTCGGATTCGAGCAGGTCGCGCGGGATCGCCGCGGTATTGATGGCGATGAAGGGCGCATCCTTGCGGGGGCTGTGGCGATGCAGCGCGCGGGCCACGAGCTCCTTGCCGGTGCCCGATTCGCCGTTGATGAGCACGGTGGCGTGGGAATGGGCGAGGCGGCCGATGGCGCGGAACACCTCCTGCATCGCCGGCGCCTGGCCGAGGATCTCGGGCACCGAGCTGAGCGCCTCGACCGCGCCGGCCTGGTGGGCACTCTCGTCGATGGCGCGGCGCACCAACTCGACGGCCTGATCCACGTCGAAGGGCTTGGGCAGGTATTCGAAGGCGCCTCCCTGGAAGGCCGCGACGGCGCTTTCGAGATCGGAGTAGGCGGTCATGATGATGACCGGCATCTGCGGAAAGCGCGCCTTGACCTTGGACAGCAGCGCCAGACCCGATTCGCCGGGCATGCGAATGTCCGACACCAGCACCTGCGGCGGCTGGCCGGCACCGTCGAGCGCGGCCAGCACGTCGGCGGCGGTGCCGAAGCTCTTGAAGGGGATGTCCTCCCGCGCCAGGGCTTTTTCGAGCACCCAGCGGATCGAGCGGTCGTCATCAACAATCCAGACTGAATTCATGGCATTCACGCGTACAAAAGTGACACAGGACAAGGGTTATCGCCGGGCGGACGGCGGGCTGCAGGCACCAAAGCGGTGCGCGCTCACGACGACGCGTCGGCATGACCGTCACGCGTGATCGGCAGGTAAATGGTGAAACAGGTGCGCCCCGGCCGCGAATCCACATCGATGGCGCCGTGGTGCTGCTCGATGAAGCTCTGGGCCAGCGACAGACCGAGCCCGCTGCCGTTCTCGCGCCCCGACACCAGCGGGTAGAAAATCTTGTCGCGGATTCCCTCGGGGATGCCCGGGCCGTTGTCGATGACCTGCAGCTGCAGGGCGAGCTTGAAGCGGCGCTTGGCCATCGTCACCTGGCGCGCGGCACGGGTACGCAACACGATCTCGCCGGTGCCCAGCAGCGCCTGGGCGGCGTTGCGAACGATATTGAGGATGGCCTGGATCAGCTGCTCGCGGTCGCCGGTGACGGACGGCAGGCTGGTGTCGTAGTCGCGACGCACCTCGACCGCCGGAAACTCGGCGAGGATCAGGCGCCGCACCCGCTCGAGCACATCGTGCAGATTGAGCTGGGTGGGCTGCATCATCCGGTGGGAGGTGAGCAGGCGGTTCATCAGATCCTGCAGGCGGTCGGCCTCGGCGATGATGACCTGGGTGTATTCGCGCAGCTGCGGGTCGTCGAGCTCACGTTCGAGCAGCTGGGCGGAGCCGCGAATACCACCGAGCGGATTCTTGATTTCGTGGGCAAGATTGCGGATCAGCTCCCGGTTGGCCTGCTGCTGGTGGGCGAGCTGCTCTTCCCGCGCCACCTTGAGATGCGCATCCATCGGCCGGAACTCGAGGAGCAGGCGGGCGTCGTTGCATTCGACCGGCGTCACCGTGCAGTCGAGGTGCAGGGGCTCCAGATCGGGGCGCAGCACCGTGAGGTTGTGGCCGGTGTAGCTCCAGTTGTCGCGCAGCACGTTGTTGAGCGCGTTCCCCAGGCCCGCCGGATCGCCGAGCAGGCGATGCAGTGCGTAGCCGACGATCTTGCGGCTGCTGACGGCAAAGAGGTTTTCCGCGCCCGGATTGAGATAACGGACGACCAACTGGTCATCCACCAGCACGACTGCCGACGAAAGCAGTTCGAGACCGGAAAAGGCGGGAGGCGTGGAATCGGGCTGGTCGTTTTGCATATCGATACCAATGCAAGAAGCAGACCATGTCTGCGGGGCGTCCGCCTCCGGCGCCCCGAAACCCGCGTCAGCGCAGGTTGCCGATCTCGCGCTTGAGCGCCTCGATGTTGCGCTCGTGGAGCTGGACCTTGTCTTTGTACGGCTGAACCCGGTCGATCACCTTCTGGTAGTTGCGTTCGTTGCCGTAACGCACCGATTCCTGCTCGTCGAGTTCCTTGCGGGCAGCCTCGAGGCTACGCTGCTCGGTGGCGAGTTCTTCTTCGAGAATGCGCCGACGGTCGTTGTCGCGCGCCTTCTGAGTGCCCGAATCGACACGCGGGAAACCCGCACTCCCGGATGATGCACCACTTTGGGGCGCAGGCACCACTGCCGGGCGAGTCGCAGGTGCGCCACCGGGCACCGACGAAACCGCCTGATCACGGGACAGGGTATTGCACCCCTTACCCGATGGCTTGTTGTTGGTGTAGGTAACGTGCCCCGCCTCGTCGACGCACTTGTAGATGTCCGCCATGGCAAGCGGAGAGCACAACAGGACGGCCAGCAGCAGGGGAATTCGTGGATTCATGGTCGGCACAATAGGCGGCAGAGTCCCGATTAGTTTAGAGGCGCGGCCCGCCGATGACAAACCTCGGCAGCATGGGGTTACAAAAAACAAGGGGACGAGCCACAGCCCGTCCCCTTGTTCAACGCACGAACCGGCCAGCACGCTGACCGGCTCCGATCCGAAGGATCAGATGGCGTAGTACATCTCGAACTCGACCGGGTGCACTTCGACGCGCAGACGGTTCACTTCGTCCTGCTTCAGGGCGATGAAGGAGTCGATGAAGTCGTTGCTGAAGACGCCGCCACGGGTCAGGAACTCGCGATCCTTGTCGAGGGCGTCCAGCGCCTGATCGAGGCTGGAGCAGACGGTCGGGATGAGCGCGTCTTCTTCCGGCGGCAGATCGTACAGGTTCTTGTCGGCCGGATCGCCCGGGTGGATCTTGTTCTGGATGCCGTCGAGGCCGGCCATCAGCAGTGCGGCGAAGCACAGGTAGGGGTTCGCGCCCGGATCCGGGAAACGGGTCTCGATGCGGCGGGCCTTCTCGCTGTTCACGAACGGGATGCGGATCGAAGCGGAACGGTTCTTGGCGGAGTAAGCCAGCTTCACCGGGGCTTCGTAGTGCGGAACCAGACGCTTGTAGGAGTTGGTCAGCGGGTTGGTGATCGCGTTCAGGGCCTTGGCGTGCTTGATGATGCCGCCGATGTAGTACAGGGCGGTTTCGGACAGACCGGCATAGCCGTTACCGGCGAACAGGTTCTTGCCGTCTTTCCAGATGGACTGGTGCACGTGCATGCCGGAACCGTTGTCGCCAACGATGGGCTTCGGCATGAAGGTGGCGGTCTTGCCGTACTGGTGGGCGACGTTCTGGACGATGTACTTCAGGATCTGGGTCTGATCGGCGCGGCGAACCAGAGTGTCGAACTTGGTACCGATTTCGTTCTGACCGGCGGTCGCGACTTCGTGGTGATGCACTTCGACCGGCACGCCGCAGGCTTCGAGGGCCAGACACATGGCGGCACGCATGTCGTTGAAGGAGTCGACCGGCGGAACCGGGAAGTAGCCACCCTTGACGGCGGGACGGTAGCCGGTGTTGCCACCTTCGAACTTCTCGTCGGAGGCCCAGGCGCCTTCTTCGGAGAAGATCTTGTGGTAGGCGCCAGCCATGTTCACCTTCCACTCGACGGCGTCGAAGATGAAGAATTCGGGTTCCGGACCGAAGAACGCGGTATCGCCGATACCGGAGGACTTCAGGTAGGCCTCGGCGCGGTTGGCGATGGAGCGCGGATCGCGGTCGTAGCCCTTGCCGTCGGCCGGGTCGATCACGTCGCAGGACAGGACCAGGGTGGTTTCGTCGAAGAACGGGTCGATGTAAGCGGTCTTGGGATCCGGCATCAGCAGCATGTCGGAGGCCTGGATACCCTTCCAGCCGGCAATCGAGGAACCGTCAAAGGCGTGGCCGCTTTCGAACTTGTCTTCGTCGAAGGCGCTGATGGGCACGCCGACGTGATGTTCCTTGCCCTTGGTGTCAGTGAAACGGAAGTCGACGAACTTGACTTCGTTTTCCTGGACGATCTTCATGACGTCTTGCGGGGTCATATAACTCACTCCTAACGGGTTGAAGCTGCTGCGCTGTGGAAAAGATTTCAGTAATACGACAATTCAGTCTTCGAACGCAGCAAGCAGAAAACGTGCCAACGCTCAAAACCAAAACACTTCATTGTGCCACAAGGCACTAGGGCCGCGCCCCGACATTTGGAAAGCACCAACACGGTGCATCCGCGCGCCGTGCGCACCATCACGGTGCAACACGGCAGAGCAACGCGATCCGCCCCCAGTGCGCCGATGCCTCGACGCGCGCCTTCACGCGGCGCTGCAGGGCATCCAGACGCGCCGCATCGGCACACCACTCGAAAGGCAGGAACACCTCGGCCTCGACCTGATCGCCGACGTAATGGAGCACCGCCGGCGCCGCCTGGGGCACGTCGCCGCCGAGCACGTCGTCGAGCTCGGCCACCAGCGCCGCCCGGCCAGGCAGCACGCGCCCGGCCGTTCCCATCTGATCCTCCTCGGTATCGACGTGCACCAGCACGTCGAGCACGTCCGGATGGGCGCTACGGACGCGCGCGCGGGCGAGTTCGGCAATCCGATGCCCCTCCGAGACGCTGATTCGCGGATCGACGCGGACGTGGGCATCCACCAGCACCCGGTGAGCCATGCGGCGCGTGCGCAGCTCATGGACGTCGAGCACGCCGCAGGTGGCGGTGACGGTGTCGCGGATCTTCGCCACCTCCTCGGCGTCGACGCCGGTGTCGATCAGCTCGCGCAGCGCCTCGAAGGCGAGCAGCACGCCCATCCGCAAGATCATGAAGCCCACCAGCGCCGCCGCCAGGGGTTCGAGGAAGCGATAGCCGGCGAGGCTGCCGCCGATGCCGACCGCCACCACCAGCGACGAGGCCGCGTCGGCGCGGGCGTGCCAGGCGTTGGCCACCAGCATCGGCGAGCGCAGGCGCTGGGCGACGGCCAGCATGTAGCGGAACAGGCCCTCCTTGCCAGCCAGGGTGACCAGCGCCATCCACAGCGCCGCCGGATGGAGCTGCGGCAGGGCGTCGAGGCTCTGCAGCCGTCCGGCCGCGGTGAGCAGGAACCCCGCCCCGACGCCGGCGAGGATCAGACCGAGCACCATCGACGCGGCGGTCTCATAGCGGCCGTGGCCGTAGGGGTGACGCTCGTCGGCGGGATTGGCGCCGTGGCGACTGGCGAACATCACCATGAAATCGCCGAGCAGGTCGGACAGGGTGTGCATGCCGTCCGCCACCAGGCTCTGGGCGTGGGCGAACAGGCCCACGGCGATCTGACACACGGTGAGGACGATATTAATCGCGATGCTGACCCAGGTGGCACGCTGGGCCTCGCGGGCGCGGTCGGCGTCGAGGGCGGGGTCGCCCGCGTGGGCGTGGTGTGAGGCTTCGTGAGACATGACTTGCAGGCCGGGGGGCCGGCGGTATACTCGCAGGTCCGCCATTTTAGCCGGATGTCAGCCATGGGAAAATTAAGCGAAACCCTCTCCCTCGCCCAGGAGCGCGCGCGCGGCTTGAGCCTCGCCTACGCCGGCGCCCTAGCCCCCCGTGAGGCCTGGGAGGTGCTGCAGCTCGCCCCCGGCGCCAAGCTCGTCGACGTGCGCACCCGCGCCGAGTGGGACTGGGTCGGCCGCGTCCCGGGCGCCGTCGAGATCGAGTGGATGCTCTACCCCGGCAACGAACCCAATCCTCACTTCCTCGCCCAGCTCAAGCGCCAGGTCGATCCCGAGGCCCTGGTGATGTTCCTGTGCCGCAGCGGTGCGCGCTCCAACGCCGCCGCCAACCTGGCCGCCGCCTCGGGTTTCACCAACGCCTACAACATCCTGGAAGGCTTCGAAGGCGACAAGGACGCCAACGGACACCGCAACCGCGTCGGCGGCTGGCGTCACGCCAACCTGCCGTGGACCCAGGGCTGAACACCACAGGACCCCATCGATGCAAGTCGCTCCGATCAGTTTCGACCGCTTCAACACCCTGGCCGACGCCGACGCCCACGAACGTATCCGCGCCGCCCGTGCCCGCCTGGGCGACAAGGCCGTGCTGCTGTGCCACCACTACCAGCGCGCGGATGTTTACCAGTACGCCGATCTCACCGGCGATTCGCTGAAGCTCTCGCGCCTCGCCGCCGAGACCGACGCCGAGTTCATCGTGTTCTGCGGCGTGCATTTCATGGCCGAGGTGGCGGACATCATGTCCAAGCCCCACCAGCAGGCCATCCTGCCCGACCTCGCCGCCGGCTGTTCGATGGCCGACATGGCCAACCTCGCCAAGGTCGAGCGCTGCTGGCGCGAACTGACCGAAGTGCTCGAAACGCCCGACGCGCAGATCACGCCGGTCACCTACATCAACTCCGCGGCCGATCTCAAAGCCTTCTGCGGTGAACACGGCGGCATCGTGTGCACCTCGACCAACGCCCCGGTGATCCTCGACTGGGCGTTCAAGCAGCGCGAGAAGGTGCTGTTCTTCCCGGATCAGCACCTGGGCCGCTGGACCGGCTTCAACAAGGGCATTCCGCTCGACGAGATGGTGGTGTGGGATCCGGACCAGGAGTACGGCGGCCTCACGCCCGAGCAGATCAGGAAGGCCAAGATCCTGCTCTGGAAGGGCCACTGCTCGGTGCACCAGATGTTCCAGCCGGCGCACATCATCAAGTTCCGCAACCAGTACCCGGAAGGCAAGGTCATCTCCCACCCGGAGAGCGCCCTCGAGGTGTGCCGTCAGTCCGATTTCGTCGGTTCCACCGAGTACATCATCAAGGTCGTCAAGGAATCCGCCCCGGGCACCCGCTGGCTGGTGGGCACCGAGCTGAACCTCGTCAATCGCCTTGCCGAGGAAGTGAAGCACGAAGGCAAGATCGTCCAGTTCATGGCCCCCACCGTGTGCATGTGCTCGACGATGCAGCGCATCGACCCGCAGCATCTGGCCTGGACCCTCGAGAACCTCGCCGACGGCAACGTGGTCAACCGCATCACCGTGCCCGAACACGAAGCCGCGCTGGCCAAGGTTGCCCTCGAGCGGATGCTCGCGGTCTCCTGAGGCCCTCGCCCCACGGCTCAAGACGGCGCCCCAGGGCGCCGTCTTCACGTCCGGGAAGCGCGTGCAGAAGCCGGCCCGAACGCGCAGAATGAAGACAAAGACAGGAGGCCCGATGAATACCCTGCGCATCTGCACTTACAACATCCACAAAGGCTTCTCCCAGTTCAACCGGCGCCTGTCGATCCACGACCTGCGCGAGCGCCTGCGCCTGCTCGGCGCCGACGTGGTCTTTCTGCAGGAAGTGCAGGGCATGCACCTGCGCCACGCCCAGCAGCACCCGGACTGGCCGGGCCAGCCGCAGCACGAGTTCCTGGCCCGCGACGTCTGGCAGCAGACCGCCTACGGCGGCAACGCGATCTACGACCACGGCCATCACGGCAACGCCATCCTGAGCCGACACCCGATCCTCTCCCAGGCCAATCAGGACGTCTCCGACCACCGCTTCGAGAGCCGCGGCCTGCTCCATTGCGAGATCAATGTGGTCGGCGTCGCCCAGCCGGTGCACTGCGTCTGCGTGCACCTCGGGCTCACCGCCGGCAGCCGACGGCGCCAGATGGCGGCGCTGGTCAAGCGCCTCGACGCCCTCGCCCCGGACGGCGCGCCGCTCATCATCGCCGGCGACTTCAACGACTGGCGCAACCACGCCGACGACTGCCTCACCGACCAGCTCGGCGTCGCCGAAGCCTTCGTGTCGGTGCGCGGGCGGCCGGCGCGCAGCTTCCCGAGCACGCTGCCGGTGCTGCGCCTCGACCGCATCTACGTGCGCGGCTTCGCGGTGGACAAGGCCGAGGTGCACTACGGCCAGCCCTGGAGCCGCATCTCGGATCACGCCGCGCTGACCGCCCAGCTGCGCCCGCAATGAGCAGCGCCTGGCAAACCGGCAACGCGCTGACGCTGCTGGAGAACGGCACCGAGTTCTTTCCGGCCCTCGAGACGGCCATCGACGGGGCGACGGTCGAAATCTTCCTCGAGACCTATATCTTCGCCAACGACGAGATCGGCCATCGCATCGCCGCGGCCCTCGGCCGCGCCGCCGGCCGGGGCGTCACCGTACGGCTGCTGGTGGACGGCTTCGGCGGACGCGAATTCGTCGCCACCCTGATGGACGGCCTCGTCGCCGCCGGCGTGCATGTGCTGATCTACCGGCGCGAGGTCGCCGCCTTCTCCCTGCGCCGCCATCGCCTGCGGCGCCTGCACCGCAAGCTCGCCGTGATCGACGGGCGGATCGCCTTCGTCGGCGGCATCAACATCGTCAGCGACTACGATCCCCCCAGCCTCGCCGCCCCACGCCAGGATTACTCGGTCCGCGTCGAAGGCCCGCTCCTCGCGCCGATTCACGACAGCGTCGCGCGCGTCTGGGAGATCGTCGCGTGGGCCTCGTTCCGCCAGCGCCGGCGTCTCGCCGCCAGCCGCCCGGTGTGTCCGCTGCCCTGCGGCGACGTGGAAGCCGGCTTCCTGATCCGCGACAACATCCGCCACCGGCGCGACATCGAGGACGCCTACCTCCTCGCCATCGCCGCGGCCCGGCGCGAAGTCGTGCTCGCCAACGCCTATTTCCTGCCCGGCCGACGATTCCGCCAGGCGTTGCTGGCCGCCGCCCGGCGCGGCGTGCGGGTCACCCTGCTGACCCAGGGCTGGACCGACCACCCGCTGCAGCAGCGCGCCACCCGCGCGCTCTACGGCCAGTTCCTCGCCGGCGGCGTGCGCATCTTCGAATACCACCGCAGCCACCTGCACGCCAAGGTGGCGGTGGTCGACGAGCGCTGGGCGACCGTCGGCTCGTCCAACATCGACCCGTTCAGCCTGCTGCTGGCCCGCGAGGCCAATGTCTTCGTGCGCGACGGGCGCTTCGCCGGCGAACTGCGCCGCCGCCTCGACCGCGCCATGCACGACGGCGGCCACGAAATCCACGCCGACGCCTGGGAACGCGGCCCGCGCCTGCAGCGCTTCGTCAACTGGCTGTCCTACGGGCTGGTGCGGGTGATGATCGGCCTCGCCGGCTACGGCGGACGGCACTGAATCCGCGCAAAGTGGGACAATCGTCCGATCGTCCGCCCACCCCCACCGCCTCCACGCCATGTACCCCGCCCCGTCCTTCGAAGCCAAGTGCTGCCCGCCCGACCAGCTCGTCACCCGCGTCGCCACCCTGCCCCGCCCGCTGGTGTTCACCAACGGCTGCTTCGACATCCTGCACCGGGGCCACGTCACCTACCTCGGGCAGGCCCGTGCCCTGGGTGCCGCGCTGGTGGTCGCCCTCAACAGCGACGCCTCGGTGCGCCGTCAGGGCAAGGGGGCCGACCGTCCGATCAACACGCTCGAAGACCGCCTCGCGGTGATCGCCGCCCTCGACTGCGTCGATCTCGTCACCTGGTTCGACGAGGACACCCCGATCGCGCGCATCCTCGAATGCCATCCCGACGTGCTGGTCAAGGGCGGCGACTGGCCGGTCGAACGCATCGTCGGCGCGCCCGAAACCCTGGCCCGCGGCGGCAGCGTGCACTCCATCCCCTTCGCGCATCAACGCTCCACCACGGCCCTGCTCGAAAAGATCCGCCGGTTATAAGCGGCCTCTTCTGAAAGGATTCTTTTCTTATTCCAATTTCAGCTATTGACGCAGATCAATGCGCACTAGAATCAATAAGTGAATGAAATCCCGCCGGGAAGAAGGAGAAGCCTGATGCGTATCGCCAACAACGTCGCCGAGCTGGTCGGCAACACCCCGCTCGTCAAACTCAACCGCCTCGCCCCCGCGAGCGGCGCCACCGTCGCCCTCAAGCTGGAGTTCTTCAACCCGGCCCACAGCGTCAAGGACCGGATCGCCGTCGCCATGCTCGACGCCGCCGAAGCCGCCGGCAAGCTCAGCGCCGACACCATCGTCCTCGAGCCCACGTCCGGCAACACCGGCATCGGGCTCGCCATGGTGTGCGCCGCGCGCGGCTACAAGAGCGCCTTCGTGATGCCCGAGACCATGAGCCGCGAGCGCAAGCTGCTGCTCAAGGCCTACGGCGCCGAACTGATCCTCACCCCGGGCGCCGAAGGCATGCCCGGCGCGATCAAGAAAGCCAACGAGCTCGCCGCCGCCGATCCCCGCTACTTCATCCCGCAGCAGTTCGACAATCCCGCCAACCCGGCCGTCCACCGCGCCACCACGGCCGAGGAGATCTGGGCCGACACCGACGGCCAGGTGGACATCTTCGTGGCCGGCGTGGGCACCGGCGGCACCGTCACCGGCGTCGGCGAAGCCCTCAAGGCCAAGAAGCCGGGCGTCAAGGTCATCGCCGTCGAGCCCGCCGCCAGCCCGGTCCTGTCTGGCGGCGCCCGCGGCCCGCACCCCATCCAGGGCATCGGCGCCGGCTTCGTACCCGGCATCCTCAACACCCAGGTCTACGACGAGATCGTGCAGGTGCCCAACGACGCCGCCCTCGACACCGCCCGCCGCCTGGCGAAGGAAGAAGGCCTCCTGGTCGGCATCTCCTCCGGCGCCGCGGTGTGGTCCGCCCTGCAGGTGGCCGAGCGCCCGGAAAATGCCGGCAAGCTGATCGTGGTCATCATCCCGTCCTTCGGCGAGCGCTACCTCTCCACCGTACTCTTCCAGCACCTGGAAGTCTGAGCCGCCGACGCACCCAACCGCGGGGGCCGACGTTCGCGTTCGCCCCCGCGGGCCGTTTACACTTGCAACCTTCCCCCTATTCCCGGATGCCCGCGTGACCGCCTTCGACTTCTCCACCGGCCCCGAGCGCGCCGGCTCCGACAGCATCAAATGGCGGCGCTATGCCGGCCGCGACGTGATCCCGATGTGGGTCGCCGACATGGACTTCGCCGCTCCGCCGCCGGTGCTCGACGCCCTGCGCGCCCGGCTCGACCACGGCGTGTTCGGCTACGCCGACCCGTGGCCATCGGTGCTTGACGCGGTGATCGAAGGCATCGCCCGCGACCACGGCTGGCGCATCGAGCCCGACTGGCTGGTGTGGCTGCCGGGCGTCGTCACCGGCTTCAACGTGGCCGCCCGCGCGGTGGGCCAGCCGGGCGACGGCGTCTTCACCGCCACGCCGGTGTATCCGCCCTTCCTCCACGCCCCGGCCCATTCCGATCGCCGCCTCGTCACCACCCCGCTGGTGCGAAACGGCACGCGCTGGGAGTGGGACTGGTCCCGCACCGAGGCCGCGGTGGCCGACGGCGTTCGCCTCTTCATGCTGTGCAACCCCCACAACCCGGTCGGCCGCGCCTTCAGCCGCGAGGAGCTCGGCCGCATCGCCCAGCTCGCCGAACGCCACGACCTCGTCATCTGCTCCGACGAGATCCACTGCGGGCTGGTGCTCGACCCGGCCACGCCGCACATCCCCATCGCCGCGCTCGACGAATCCGTCGCCCGCCGCACCATCACCCTGATGGCGCCGTCCAAGACCTGGAACATCCCGGCGCTCTACTGCGCCTTCGCGATCATCCCCGACGCCACGCTTCGCACCCGCTACAAGCGCGCGATGGCCGGCATCGTGCCCCACGTCAATGTGCTCGGCCTCACCGCCACCGAGGCCGCCTATCGCCACGGCGGCCCGTGGCGCGCGGCGCTCATCGACACCCTGCGCGCCAACGCCGCGCGCGTCGTCGAAGCCATCGACGCCCTGCCCGGCCTTTCAACCACGCCCGTCGAGGCCACCTACCTGGCCTGGATCGACTGCCGCGACCTGCTTGCCGAGCGTGGGCTCGCCAACGCCGCCGCCCACTTCGAGGCCCACGGCGTCGGCCTGTCCGACGGCAAGGACTTCGGCCTGCCCGGCTTCGTGCGCCTCAACTTCGGCTGCCCGCCCGCACGCCTCGACGAAGGCCTGGCCCGCATCGCACGCGCCGTCGCCCCGTGAGCCCGCGGCCGACGCCGGCCCACAACCGCGACTTCCGGCTGTACCTCGTCATCAGCGTCATCAACGCCATCGTCCACTTCGGGCAAGGCGTCGCGGTCGGCTGGTCGGTGTATGAGCTGACCGGCTCGTCGATGGCCCTGGGCCTCGTCGGCCTCGCGCAGTTCCTGCCGATCCTGCTGTTCTTCCTGCCCGCCGGCCACCTGGCCGACCGCTTCGAGCGGCGCCGGATGGTGGTGGCGAGCCTCGCCTTCACCGTCGTCGCCACCGGCCTGCTGGCGGTGGCCGCGTGGCGCCAGCTGGGGGTCGGCTGGATCTACGGCGCGTTGCTGTGCTCGGGCACCGCCCAGATTCTCAACCGCCCCGCGCGGGACGCCCTGCTGCCCGCGCTGGTGGGCGCCGAACACCTCGCCCGAGCCATCGCGCTCGCCACCTCGCTGCATCAGGTCGCGTCGATGGCCGCACCGGCGCTGGCCGGCCTCGTCCTGGCCGCCTGGCACTCGGCGCTGCCGATCCATGCCGCCAACTGCCTGCTGTCCCTCGTCGCGGTGGTCGCCACCCTGGCCATCCGCCAACGCTCCCGCGGCCAGCCGGCGGCGGCCGGCAGCGGTCGGCTGGCCGAGGTGCTGGCCGGCTTCGCCCACGTGTGGCGGGCGCGCCTGCTGCTGGCGGTGATGTCGGTGGATCTCGTGGCCGTACTGTTCGGCGGTGCGGTGGCGCTGCTGCCGGTCTACGCCAAGGACATCCTGCAGGTCGGCCCGGCCGGGCTCGGCATCCTCAGCACTGCGCCGGCGGTCGGCTCGGCGGTGGCCGGGCTGCTGATCGCCCGCTTCGGCGTGGCGCTGGACGGACGGCTGTTCCTCGGCGCGGTAGGCGGCTTCGGGCTGATGACCGTGGTGTTCGGACTGAGCACGTCCTTTCCCCTGTCGCTGGCAGCCCTGGCCCTGCTCGGCGGGCTCGACAGCATCAGCGTGGTGATCCGCCAGACCGTCATCCAGCAGGGCACGCCGGACGCGCTGCGCGGCCGGGTCGGCGCGGTGAATCGGGTCTTCATCAGCTCGTCCAACGAACTCGGCGCCCTCGAATCCGGCCTGCTCGCCGCCGCCATCGGGCCGGTGGCGGCGGTGGTCGGCGGCGGGGCGGTGACGTTGCTGGTCGCCCTCGCCAGCCCCCGCGTGTTCCCCCAGCTCCGATTGCTGCGCCGCAGCGCAAACACCTGATCCGTCAGCCTTTTCTGATCTGGCTCAACCCCGGCCCCGGTGCCGGGCGCATACTCGTCAGGGTGCGCTCCGCAGGAGAAGTCCGTGACGAACACCGTTCAGCCCAGTCTGGCCGATCTCGACGCCGTCCTTGCCCGCCACGGCCATGATCCCCATCGCCTGCTGCAGATCCTGATCGACACCCAGGATCTCGCCGGGTGGCTGCCCGCGCCAGCCCTGACCCACCTCGCCGCCGCCCTCGGGCTCCCCCGCGCCCGCGTCGAAGGGGTGGCCGGCTTCTACAGCTTCCTCTACACCCGGCCCGTGGGCCGCTACCGGGTGCTGTTCTCCGACAACATCACCGACCGTATGCTCGGCAACGCCGGGCTGATGGACGCCCTGTGCCGCAAGCTGTGGGTGGAGCCCGGCCACGTCTCGGAAGACGGGCTGGTGAGCGTCGCCACCACGTCCTGCACCGGCCTGTGCGACCAGGGCCCGGCGATGCTCGTGAATGGCCACGCCATCGGCCGCCTCAGCCACCAGCGCATCAACGAGATCGCCGAGCTGATCCGCCAGCAAAAGCCGCTCGACCAATGGCCGGCGGACTACTTCCGCATCGACGACAACATCCGCCGGCGCGATGCGCTGCTGGGCCTCGAGATGCCGCCGGGCGACGCCCTGCGCGCCGCCATCGCCCGCGGCCGGGATGGCTGGCTGGGGGAGATGCGCGCCTCGCGCCTGCGCGGCCGGGGCGGCGCCGGGTTTGCCACCGCAGTGAAGTGGGAGAGCGCCCGCAACGCGCCGGGCGCCGACAAGGTCATCGTCTGCAACGCCGACGAAGGCGAGCCCGGCACCTTCAAGGACCGCGTGCTCCTCCACAACTACGCCGACCTCGTCTTCGAGGGCATGACCCTCGCCGCCTGGGCCATCGGCGCGCAGACCGGCTTCCTCTACCTGCGCGGCGAGTACCGCGACCTGCGCCCACAGCTCGAAGCCGTGCTGGCCCGCCGACGCGCGGCCGGGCTGCTCGGCGCCGGCATCCTCGGCACGCCGGGCTTCGACTTCGACATCCAGATCCACCTGGGCGCCGGCGCCTACGTGTGCGGCGAGGAATCCGCGCTCATCGAATCCCTCGAAGGCAAGCGCGGCACCCCGCGCATCCGCCCGCCTTTCCCCGTCACCCACGGCTACCTCGGGCGGCCGACGGCGGTGAACAACGTCGAAACCCACGCCAAGACCTGCCTCATCGCGCTCTCTGGCGGCGAAGCCTTCGCGGCCACCGGCACCGCCCAATCCACCGGCACCAAGCTGCTGTCCATCTCCGGCGACTGCGCCGCGCCGGGCATCTACGAATACCCGTTCGGCGTGCCCATCACGCGCATCCTCGAAGACTGCGGCGCCAGCGACACCCAGGCGGTGCAGGTGGGCGGCGCGGCGGGCGTGTGCATCGCCAGCTACGAATTCCACCGCCTCATCGCGTATGAAGACGTGCCCACCGCCGGCGCCTTCATGATCTTCGACGGCAGCCGCGACCTCTTCGACGTGGCCCGCGCCTTCGTGCATTTCTTCGCCCACGAGAGCTGCGGCTTCTGCACCCCGTGCCGGGTCGGCACGGCGCTGCTCAAAGGCTTCATGGACAAGCTGGCCGACGGCCACGGCGCCCGGGCCGATCTCAACGACATCGAATGGCTCGACCGCCTGCTCAAGAACGCCAGCCACTGCGGCCTCGGCAGCGCCGCGCCAAACCCGGTGATCGACACCCTGCAGAAGTTCCGCCCGGCCTACGAGCGGCGGCTGGTGTCGCTGGATTTCGAGCCTGCCTTCGACCTGGACGCCGCACTGGCCGAAGCCCGCCAGCTCACCGCCCGCGACGACCCCGGCGCCCACCTGCAAACCCACGAGGAGGATGCGCGATGAAACAGTTTCTCCTCGACGGCCAGCCCGTCCCGTTTGACGACGGCCAGACCATCCTCGAAGCCGCCCGCGCCGCCGGCCATTACATCCCCAGCCTGTGCTGGCACAAGGATTTTCCGCCCCACGGCAGCTGCAAGCTGTGCGTCGTGAAGAGCGCCGGCCGGCATGTTTCGGCCTGCGCCACGCCGGCCAAGGACGGCGCCGAAGTCGAGAGCAACACCCCCGAGATGAACGGCGAGCGCCGCGGCATCCTGCAGATGCTGTTCGTCGAGGGCAACCACTTCTGCCCGTCCTGCGAGAAGAGCGGCAACTGCGAGCTGCAGGCGCTGGGCTACGAGTACGAGATGCTCACCCCGCGCTTCCGGCACTTCTTTCCGGATCGCCCGGTGGATGCCTCGCACCCCGACGTGCTGCTCGATTTCAACCGCTGCATCTTCTGCGAGCTGTGCGTGCGCGCCAGCCGCGACATCGACGGCAAGTCGGTGTTCGCCCTCACCGGCCGCGGCATCGACAAGCATCTGGTGGTCAATGCCGAATCCGGCCGCCTCGCCGACACGGATTTCAGCAAGGACGACCGCGCCGCGAACATCTGCCCGGTGGGCGTGATCCTGCCCAAGCGCACCGGCTTCGCGGTGCCCATCGGCGAACGCCGCTTCGACAGCACGCAGATCAGCGCCGAGACGCTGAAGGAGGAACCATGAGCGCCCACGCCCGGCCGCCCGAAGTGGGCGCGAACCCTCCCTTGGGGAGGTGGTCACGCAGTGACCGGAGGGTCATCCAATGAGCGCCCCCCGCAAGCTGCGCATAGCCACCGCCTCGCTGGCCGGCTGCTTCGGCTGCCACATGTCCTTCCTCGACATCGACGAGCACCTGTTCGAACTGGTGGATCTGATCGAGTTCGACCGCTCGCCGCTCACCGACATCAAGCACGTGGGGCCGTGCGACATCGGCCTCATCGAAGGCGGTGTGTGCAACGCCGAGAACGTGTACGTGCTGCGTGAGTTCCGCCGCAACTGCAAGACGCTGATCGCGCTCGGCGCCTGCGCCGTTACCGGCGGGCTGCCGGCCCAGCGCAACCAGCTGTCGCTGTCGGAGTGCATGCGCGAGGTCTATCAGTTTCGCCCCGGCGTCGAGAACGGCCAGATCCCCAGCGACCCGGAGCTGCCGCTGCCGCTGGACAAGGTGCGGCCGATCCACGAGGTGGTGCGCATCGACTACTTCATCCCCGGTTGCCCGCCCTCCGGCCCGGCGATCTGGAAATTCCTCACCGACCTGATCGCCGGCCGCACCCCGCGGCTGACGGGCGGGCTGCTGCATTACGACTGAAAGACGATGAGGCGTCAGGCGTGAGGAGACCTTCATTGAGCCTTGTGCGCTGGCGATCGTGAGCGCCACAAGATTCAGAAAGACCTCCTCACGCCTCACCGCCCCAAAGGAGCCCCCATGAGCTTCGAACTGGAAACCGCCGCCAACCGCGAAAACCTGCGCCGGGTCGCCATCGACCCCGTTTCGCGGGTCGAAGGCCACGGCAAGGTCACGCTGCTGCTGGACGACGCCGGCCACGTGAAGGAAGCGCGGCTGCACATCGTCGAGTTTCGCGGCTTCGAGAAATTCATCCAGGGCCGGCCCTACTGGGAAGTGCCGGTGATGGTGCAGCGCCTGTGCGGCATCTGCCCGGTAAGCCACCACCTCGCCGCCGCCAAGGCGCTCGACCCGGTGGTGGGCGCGGTGCCGATCACCACCAGCGCCGAGAAGATCCGCCGCCTGATGCACTACGGCCAGATCCTGCAATCCCACGCGCTGCACTTCTTCCACCTGTCGTCGCCGGACCTGCTGTTCGGGTTTGAATCGCCGGTGGAGCAGCGCAACATCGTCGGCGTAGCCGCCGCCTATCCCGAAGTAGCGCGCCAGGGCGTGCTGCTGCGCAAGTTCGGTCAGGAGGTGATCCGCGTCACCGCCGGCAAGCGGGTGCACGGCACCGGCGCGGTGCCGGGCGGCGTGAACAAGCACGTGAGCCGCGAAGACCGCGATCTGCTGCGCGCAGATGCCGACCAGATCATCGCCTGGAGCCGCGACGCGGTGCACCTCGCCCGCAAGCTCCACGAGACCAACGGCGCGCTGTACGACGAGTTCGGGCTGTTCAGGAGCCACCTGCTGAGCCTGGTGCGCGCCGATGGCGCCCTCGACCTCTACGACGGCGTGCTGCGCCTGCGCGACGCCCGCGGCCTCATCGTGCGCGACGGCGTGCCCTGCGCCGACTACGACGTGTACCTGCGCGAAGAGGTGAAGAGCTGGAGCTACATGAAGTTCCCGTACGTCGAGGCGCTCGGCCCCGCCAAGGGCTGGTACAAGGTCGGCCCGCTGGCCCGGGTGCAGAACTGCGACTTCATCCCCAGCCCGCTGGCCGAGGCCGAGCGCCTCGCTTTTATTGACCACGGCGAGGGCGAGCCCATCCACGCCCCGCTGGCCTACCACTGGGCACGGATGATCGAGATGCTCCACGCCGCCGAGGTCATCCGCGATCTGCTCGACGACCCGGACATCCTGACCGGCGAGACGATGACCGACGGCCCTCGCGCGAGGGAAGGCGTCGGCATCATCGAGGCGCCGCGCGGCACGCTGATCCACCATTACCGGGTGGGCGACGACGATCTGGTGAGCTACTGCAACCTGATCGTCTCCACCACCCACAACAACCAGGCCATGAACGAGGCCGTGCGCCAGGTGGCGCGGCGCTATCTGGATGGCCGCCAGCTCACCGAGGGCCTGCTGAACCACATCGAGGTCGCCATCCGCGCCTTCGACCCGTGCCTCTCGTGCGCCACCCATGCGCTGGGCAAGATGCCGCTGGCGGTCGAATTGCTCGACCCCGACGGCACGCCCCTCGACGCAGCCAGCCGCGGCGCCTGATCCGCCATGACCGTGGTCGTCTTCGCGGTCGGCAACCCGTCACGGGGCGACGACGCCATCGGCCCGCAACTGCTGGCCGAACTCGAAGCCCGCGCCCTGCCCGACGTGCGTCTGGTGGGCGACTTCCAGCTCCAGATCGAACACGCCCTCGATCTGGACGACGCCGATCTGGCGCTTTTCATCGATGCCGGTACCGGCACGCCGGGGCCGTTTCGGTTCTACGAAATCGCGCCCCGCGCGAACTGGCAGGTCAGCTCCCACGCCATCGCGCCGGACGCCGTGCTGCAGGTATTCGCCGATCTGCGGCGCAGGCCACCGCCGCCCGCCTTCGTGCTGTGCGTGCGGGGTGAAGCGTTCGAACTCGGGGAAGGATTGAGTGCCGCCGCCCGGCAGCACCTGGACGCCGCGCGGCGTCATCTGGAAAGCTGCCTTGCCCACCCCGACGCCGCCCAATGGCGTCGGGGTGGGCACTGCGAGCCTCTCGCCTAAACCTTGGCCTGCTGCAGGTGACGCCGGCCGTATTCGTGCAGGAACAACGCAATCGCCTCGTCGGCACCGCCCGGCAGCCCGTCCGGACTGCGCAGTTGCGCCGCCAGCGCCACCCGTCCCTGCCCCCGCACCACCAGGTCGCCGCGCACCAGCAACAGGTGATCGCAGGGCCAGTCGTGCCAGGCCGCCGACTGCACGTCGATGTCCACCTCCAGCGCAAACTGTCCCGTCGCCAGCCAGTCCTGCACCGCGTCGGCAAACCCGGCGCACGACAAGCTCCGCGCCGATTCGCCGCAGCGACCGAAACCACTGGTCCACGCCAGCGACTCGTTGAACGTCTCCCCGGTGGCGTGCATGAATCCGATCGCGACCCGCTCGGCGCCCAGCGCCCGCAGCAGTTGCCGCAACGCGCGCAGGCTGGCGAAGCGGGCGTCGTCGAGATGCCGTACCAGTGCCGCGCCGGTGATCGCCGCCTCGGTGACCGGATCGCTCAGGCCGCGGCCGGCATCGGACAGCGCACCGAAGGGCACGCCGTCGAACAAGGACACGGGGGACTGCTCATTCCACAACATTCGTTCCACCACCGTTCTCGGGACACCCGCCCGTCGAGGAAGTCGTCGGGCCGGAGTGCAGCGCCGGGCAATCGTCAGAAATTCACATATCTACAAAAAACACAAATAAATTGTGATTTTCTATTAAATCGTGACATCTGAATAAATTTAGCATTCGACCCGCCAGAGGACTCCGTGAAATATTCGAAGCCGCTTGCGATTTGACGAAATTTTATAAATCAGACGAATATTCTGGCGTGCCAAATTGCCCACGGCGGGGTGGTCGGCCGGGGAATATGTCACGGCCAATCCCAAAATCATGCCGGCTGCGGAGCGCCATGCCAGCGCCGTCGCACGGACGGCGGCCAGAAAAGCAAAAGGCCGGCAAATGCCGGCCTTGCGGTGAAACCCCTCGTGGCAACGCCTTCAGGCGGCGCGCCCCCGACGCTGCATGGCCATGATCTTGGCCTGCACGTAGCCCTTGAGCTCGCGGAACGGCACGGGCTTGCTATAGAAGATCACGTCCGGCGGCAGGCCGCCGTTCTCGAGGATTTCCTCTTCGGTGAGACCGCTGACGACGACGATGTCCAGCTCCTGGAGCTGCGGGTCGGCGCGCAGGCGGCGGATCATCTCGAAGCCGTCGATGCCAGGCATTCGCAAGTCGGTGATGAGCAGATCGGGCGGCACGCGACCGATCTCCAGCAAGCCGTCGATGCCGCTGGAGACCATGCGGATCTGCAACGGCAGGCCCCACGACGACAGGGTGTGCTCGTAGAGCTTCTGCAGGATGCGGTCGTCCTCCGCCACCAGCACCTGCAGGCTGTTGGGCGACGGGCGCGGCTGGCTCTGGGCGCTGTTGCCGGCCATGGCCCGCGCGCGGAACTCTTCGATCGAACTGACCCGGATGCGCCGATGGCCGCCAGCCGTCTTCCACCCCTCCAGCTGGCCGTTCTCGACCATCTGCTGGACGGTACCCAAAGACAGGCCCAGACGCTGGGCGGCTTCGGAAGTGCTGCAATATTCCTTTTCAGGAGATTCGGGCGTAACGGCCATGGAACGATGAAGGGGAAAGAACTAAAAATTTCAAGGATGGTAACAGTTTAGCCGGGAATATCGCCAAGCCAAGCCGGGACCACGGGTCAGGATGGATTTTGGCAGAACGACCAGCGTTGCCAAAACAGTGTAATCAAACACTCGCCTTCGTCAAAATCAACAATTTACTCAAAATCAAGGCACAAATTGGCGGGCGATTCGATAAGTCTGGCGGGCCCATGACCTGCGGCGACCGTCAGATTCATCAAAGTATATCGCCCCCCGGCCTTGCCTGCCCCCAAGCCTGTCACGCCCGACAACGCGTCAGTGTACCAGTTCGCCCGCATCGCGCCGGACTTTGCCCATTATGGGTTCGATCTGCACTCACCACGGTCGCCCGCGAGCTCAGCGCAGCGGTGGGTGGTTGCAGCAGGCGGCCGGGGCGACGTGGGCCGCGCTCGCGCGCTCGTTGTACTCGGCATAACGCCACAGCCCCCGCCGCAACGCATGTAAGCCGCCGCGCAGCACACCGCCGGCCGCCCGGATCGCCGCTTCGAGCTGGCGAAGCGTCACCCGGCGCAGATCGTAATCCACGACCAGCCCCGCCCCCGCCGGCCGTGCCGCGTGCACGCCGTCGATGGCCTGGAGCACGCGGCACAGGGTGCCGGCCCCGTCGCCGCCGGCTACGACGAGCCGCAGGTGACGACGCTTCGGGATCGCCGTCTCCGCGCGCGGCAGCGCGACATAACGCCCCGGCGCCGCCAGGAAGCGCGCCCGACAGCGGGGCGAACAGAAATGGACCACCCGCCCCCGGTACGTCGCCCGGCACGGGGACGGGAGCTGCGACAGCGCCTCGCCACAGACCGGATCGCGCGCGTCGTGCACCTCAGACCTCCCGCCCATGCCGCAGCCGCCACGTCTTGACCAGCGCGTAGAGCGCCGGGATCACCGCCAGGGTCAGCACGGTGGACGACAGCATGCCGCCGACCATCGGCGCCGCGATGCGGCTCATCACCTCCGAGCCGGTGCCACGACTCCACAGGATCGGCAACAGGCCCGCCATGATCGCGACGACGGTCATCATCTTCGGGCGCACCCGCTCGACGGCGCCCTCCATCACCGCGGCGTAAAGGTCGTCGACGCCGGGCGAGCGCCCTTCGGCCCGACAGCGCGCCTGCCGGTCGGCCCAGGCGTGGTCCAGGTAGATCAGCATCACCACGCCGGTCTCGGCCGCCACGCCGGCCAGGGCGATGAAACCCACCGCCACCGCCACCGACAGGTTGTAGCCGAGCAGCCACATCAGCCACACCCCGCCCACCAGCGCGAAGGGCACCGACAGCATGACGATCAGCGTTTCGGTGAGGCGCCGGAAGTTGAGGTAGAGCAGCAGGAAGATGCTCGTCAGGGTGATCGGGACGACGATCTTCATCCGCGCGATGGCCCGCTCCATGAATTCGAACTGCCCGCTCCAGGCCACGTAGTAGCCCGGCGGAAACTTCACCCGCGCGGCCACCGCCAGCTTCGCGTCGGCCACATAGCCGGCGATGTCGCGGTCGCGGATGTCCACGAAGATGTAGGCCGACAGCAGCGCGTTCTCGGTGCGGATGCCCGGCGTGCCGCGGGCGATGCCCACCTTCGCCAGCTGGCCGAGGGGCAGCATCGCGCCGCCCATCACCGGCACCAGCACCTCGCGGGCGATCTGCTGTGGGTCCGCGCGCAGCTCGCGGGGGTAGCGCACCGTGACGCCGAAGCGCTCGCGGCCCTCGACGGTGCTGGTCACCATCTCGCCGCCCAGGGCGCTGGCGATCACATCCTGCACCTCGCCGACCGTCAGGCCGTAGCGGGCGAGTTGCGCCCGGTCGGGCTCGATGTCGAGGTAGTAGCCGCCGGTGATGCGCTCGGCGAAAGCGCTGGTGGTGCCCGGCACGGTCTTCACCACCGCCTCGATCTGGCGGGCCAGCGCCTCCATCTCGCCCAGATCCTTGCCGAACACCTTGATGCCGATGGGCGTGCGGATGCCGGTGGACAGCATGTCGGTGCGCGCCTTGATCGGCATCGTCCAGGCGTTGGCGACGCCGGGAAACTGCAGCGCCTTGTCCAGTTCGGCGATCAGGCCGTCGGTGGTGAGGCCCGGCCGCCATTCGGACCGCGGCTTGAGATTGATGACCGTCTCGAACATCTCGGTGGGCGCCGGATCGGTGGCGGTGGCGGCGCGCCCGGCCTTGCCGAACACCGACGCCACCTCGGGAAAGCTGCGGATGATCTTGTCCTGCACCTGCAACAGCTCGGCCGCCTTGGTGATCGACATGCCCGGCAGCGAGGTCGGCATGTACAGCAGCGTGCCCTCGTCGAGGGTCGGCATGAACTCGGCGCCCAGCCGCGACGCCGGGTAAAGCGTCGCCGCGAGGGCCAGCAGCGCCAGCCCGACGGTGAGCTTCTTCCAGCGCATCACCGCGGCGATCAGCGGGCGGTAGAGCCGGATCAGCAGCCGGTTTACCGGATTCTTCGCCTCGGGCATGACCCGGCCGCGGATGAACAGCAGCATCAGTACCGGCACCAGCGTCACCGACAGCAGCGCCGCGCCGGCCATCGCGAAGGTCTTGGTCCAGGCCAGCGGCGAGAACAGCCGGCCCTCCTGCCCTTCCAGCGTGAACACCGGCAGGAAGGACACGGTGATGATGAGCAGCGAGAAGAACAGCGCCGGCCCCACCTCGCGGCACGCCGCCAGCATCGCCGCGGCGCGCGCGCTCGCCGCGGCGTCCTCGGGCAGGCGTTCGAGGTGCTTGTGGGCGTTCTCGATCATCACGATGGCGGCGTCGATCATCGCGCCGATGGCGATGGCGATGCCGCCCAGGCTCATCAGGTTCGAGTTCATGCCCAGCAGGCGCATCGCGATGAAGGCCATCAGCACGCCCACCGGCAGCATCAGGATCGCCACCAGCGCGCTGCGCACGTGGAGCAGGAACACCACGCACACCAACGCGACGATCAGCGACTCCTCCACCAGCGTGGTGCGCAGGGTGTCGATGGCGCGGTGGATCAGCTCGGCGCGGTCGTACACCGGCTGCACCGTGACGCCCTCCGGCAGGCCCGGGCCGATCTCGGCGAGCTTGTCCTTCAGGTTGTGGATCACCGCCAGCGCGTTCTGGCCGTAGCGGGCCATCGCGATGCCGGCCACCACCTCGCCTTCGCCATTGAGCTCGGCGAGGCCGCGCCGCTCGTCGGGCGCCAGCTCCACGCGGGCGATGTCGCGCACCAGCACCGGCGTACCGCGCTCCGCCTTCACCACCAGTTGCTCGATGTCGGCCGCGCCGCGCAGGTAGCCCCGCCCGCGCACCATGTACTCGGTCTCGGCCATCTCGACCACGCGGCCACCCACGTCGCGGTTGGAATCGCGGATCGCCTGGGCCACCTTCATCAGCGGAATGCCGTAGGCGCGCAGCTTCACCGGATCGACGGTGACCTGGTAGGTCTGCACGAAGCCACCGATCGACGCCACCTCGGCGACGCCCGGCGCCTTGGCGAGCTGGTAGCGCAGGAACCAGTCCTGGATCGTGCGCAGTTCGGCGAGGGTCTTGTCGCGGGCGACGAGGGCATACTGGAACACCCAGCCCACGCCGGTGGCGTCCGGGCCGAGCTGCGGCGCCACGCCCCGGGGCATTCGCCCGGCCGCGGCGTTGAGATACTCCAGCACCCGCGAACGCGCCCAGTAGATGTCGGTACCGTCCTCGAAAATCACATAGACGAAGGACGCGCCGAAGAACGAGAAGCCGCGCACGACCTTCGAACGGGGCACCGCCAGCATCGCGGTGGTGAGCGGGTAGGTGACCTGATCCTCCACCACCTGCGGCGCCTGCCCCGGGTATTCGGTGTAGACGATGACCTGCACGTCGGACAAATCGGGCAGTGCGTCGATGGGCGTGCGCAGCACCGCGAACACCCCGGCGGCCACGATGAACGCGGTGACGAGCAGGACCAGGAAGCGGTTCCGGCCCGACCAGTCGATGAGCCTCGTCAGCATCGCGCCCCCGTCAGTGCCCGGCGTGGGCGCCGGACGCCGGCACCGCCGAAGTGATGACCCACTCGCCGGGCTGACGCTCGACGAACTCGATCGCCACCGTCGCGCCGGGCTTCAGGGTCGCTCCCAGCGCGGGGCTGGCCAGCTTGAAATCCATCGTCATCGCCGGCCAGCCCAGACTTGCCACCGGGCCGTGGCTGAGGCTCACCGTACCGTCGCCGGCATCGACGCCCTCCACGCGACCGACCGCCCGGTGCCCGACCGCACGCGGCGCCGACGGCGGCGCGCTCGCCGCCCCGGGCGCTGCGAAGCCGGCCAGGGCCGCCTTCAGATTGCTCTCCGCGTCGATCAGGAAGTTGGCGGCCACCACCACCTCGTCGCCGGCCTTGAGCCCCTCGCGCACCTCCACGTAGCCCTCGCCGCGGGCGCCGAGCCGCACCTCGCGCGGTTCGAAGCGCCCCTCGCCCCGCGCCAGCAGCACGATCTGCCGGATACCGCTGTCGATCACCGCCGAACCCGGCACCGTCAGCCCGCGCGCGCCCTCGCCGGCCGACAGTTCCACCCGGGCGAACATCGCCGGCTTGAGCAGCAGGCCTGGGTTGGCCAGCTCCACCCGCACCGGCACGGTCCGCGTCTCGGCGTTGAGGGTCGGGTACACGTAGCTCACGCGGCCCTCGAAAACCCGCTCCGGATACGCGTCGACCCGCACCTTCGCCGATGCGCCGGGGCGCAGCGCGCCCGCCTCCTGCTCCGGCAGGTCGGCCAGCACCCACACCGCCGACAGGTCGGCCACCTGGTAGAGCGTCTCGCCGGGCATGAAGCGCATCCCCTGCACGGCCTTCTTCTCGGTCACCACGCCGGCCACCGGCGAGCGGAAAGTCAGGGTGCGGCGGGCCGCGCCGGATTTCGCCAGGGCGCGCACCTGCTCGTCCGGAATATCCCAGTTGCGCAACCGCGCGAGGCTCGCCTCGGCGAGCTGGCGCATCCCGCCGAGGGCGTCGCCACCCGCCTCCTTCAACGCTTCGACGCCCTGGGCGGCGATCGCGTACTCCCGCTGGGCCGACACCAGTTCGGGGCTGTACACCTCGAACAGCGGCTGGCCCCGGCTCACCGGCTGGCCGGTGACGCTCACGTGGAGGCGCTCCACGTAGCCTTCGAACTTGGGCGCGATGGCGTAGCTGCGCCGCTCGTCCACCTCCACCCGACCAGCCGCGCGCAGCGGACGCTCGAGGCTGCGCACCGCCGCCACCTCGGTGCGCACGCCGAGTTGCTGCACCTTGGCTGCGTCGATCCGGACGGTCCCGGGGGCGGCATCACCCGGCGACGGGGCGTCGCCCTCGTACACCGGGATGTAATCCATCCCCATCGGGTCCTTCTTCGGCGTCGGCGAGGTATCGGGCAGCCCCATCGGGTTGCGGTAGTAAAGCAGTGCACGGGCCGGCTTCGCCCCGGCGGCGGGGGCCTTGGCAACCGGCGTGCCGCCCGCGGGCTGGCGCCCCAGCCAGTAGCCGCCCGCGGCGGCCAGGGCGACGGCAAGTCCGACCGCCAGCGCGGCACCGGCTTTCATAGGTCTTCTCCAACGAGACGTTCGACGTCCGCCAGGCGTAGCTGCGCCTCGGCCTGGGCCTTGATGCGACGCTGGCGGGCCTCGCGGATCTGGCGCTGGGCGTCGAGCACGGTGGCGAAATCCACCCGTCCGGTCTCGTAGCCGGCCAGTGCCGCCTTGAAGCCAAGTTCCGACTGGGGCAGCAGACTGGTCGCCACCAGCGCCTCGGTACGCCGCGCCGCCTCCAGCCCCGCGAGGTTTTCGGCCAGCTCGCCCAGCACCTGGTTGGCGGTGGCGTCGCGACGCGCGCGAGCGGCCGCCAGCATCGCCTCCGATTCACGCTCCTGGGCCCGCCGCGTGCCTTGCTGCAACGGCAGGTTCAGCTCGACCATCAGTTCCCACTCGCGCACCGCGCCCTGGTACTGGATCGGCGAGACACCGAGGGTGAAGTCCGGGTAGCGGTTGGCGTAGGCCAGCTCGCGGCCCTTTTCGGCGGCACGCACGCGGGCCTCGTCGGCGAACAGCTGCGGGTTGCGCGCCCGCACCCGCTCGGCCAGCGCCACCGGGTCGAGGCGGGCCGGCGGCGGC
>NZ_JAYROR010000140.1:0-42226 GCF_041911615.1 Zoogloea sp.
GCGGCGGTGCTGTTCGACGATCCCCGGGTGGCGCGCTCGGCGCTGGAGGCGGCCCGCCTCGACGCCCGCGATTCGCGCTGGCACCATGCCGCCCGCGCCACCGGCCGGGCCGACCTGCCGGCCCTCTGGGCGCGCCGCTCGGCCTTTCGCCGCCACGGCGCGCCGCTGCTCATCACCGAAATCTTCCTGCCCGCGATCCGGAGCCTTGCCCCATGAACCCGACGATGCCGACCCTCACCCTGCGCGAGCGCATGGCCGAATACGAGAAGCTGATGCGCCTCGACAAGCCCATCGGCATCCTGCTGCTGCTGTGGCCGACCCTGTGGGCGCTGTGGGTGGCGGGCGCGGGCCGGCCGGCGTTGTCGGTGGTGGCGATCTTCGTGGTGGGCACGGTGCTGATGCGCTCGGCCGGCTGCGTCATCAACGACTACGCCGACAAGGATTTCGACGGCCACGTGGAGCGCACCCGCAACCGTCCGCTGGCCGCCCGGCGGGTCAGTCCGAAGGAGGCGCTGTGGCTGGCCGCGGGGCTGTCGCTGGTGTCCTTCCTGCTGGTGCTGCCGCTCAACACCCTCACCATCCTGATGAGCGTGCCGGCGGTATTCCTGGCCGGCAGCTATCCCTACACCAAGCGCTTCCTGGCGATTCCCCAGGCTTACCTCGGCGTGGCCTTCGGTTTCGGCATCCCGATGGCCTTCGCGGCGCTGCAGGGGGAGATTCCGCCGGTGGCCTGGGCGATGCTGGTGGCCAACGTCTTCTGGGCGGTGGCCTACGATACCGAGTACGCGATGGTGGACCGCCCCGACGACCTGAAGATCGGCATCAAGACTTCAGCGATCACCTTCGGTCGCTTCGACGTGGCGGCGGTGATGCTGTGCTACGCCGCGACGCTGGCGATCCTGGCCTGGGTCGGCGCGCAGACCGGGCGCGGCGCGGCCTTCTTCGGGGGGCTGGCGGTGTCGGTGGGAATCATCGGCTACCACTACACCCTGATCCGCGGCCGCGATCGGGCGAAGTGCTTCAAGGCCTTCCTGCACAACAACTGGGTCGGCGCGGCGATCTTCACCGGCTGGGTGCTCGATTACCTGATCGTCGGCTGAGCGCCTCCGGCGTTCAGCTCCGTTGCGGGCGCGACCCCCGCAGCAGCGGGGTGAGGATGTCCATGGTGCGCTCGGTGGCGCCCCGGTGGGACTGGGCGAAATCCCGCCCGGCCTGCCCCATGGCGGCGCGACGCGGCGGATTGGCGAGGATCTCGAGGGCCTCCTCGATGGCGTCGTCGATGTCGTCGGCGCGCACCGCGGCACCCACTTCGATGGCCTGTTCGCAGACCACCTTGAAGTTGAAGGTGTGCGGCCCGACGATCACCGGGCAGCCCACGGTGCTTGCCTCGATGGGGTTCTGTCCGCCGAGCTTTTCCCACGCGCCGCCGATGATCGCCACGTCGGCGGCGGCGCAGTAGGCGTACATCTCGCCCATCGAGTCGCCCAGCCACACCCGGGTATCGGCCATCACCGGCTCGTCCTTCGAGCGCTTCTGCAGGCTGAGCCCGGCGCGCCGGACCAGCTTGGCGACTTCGTCGAAGCGTTGCGGATGGCGCGGCACCAGCACCAGCAGCACCTCGGGCGGACACAGCCGCGCGAAGGCGTCGAGCAGCGGTCCTTCCTCGCCCTCGCGGGTGCTGGCGGCCAGCAGCACCTGGCGTTGCGGCCCGAAACGGTTGCGAAACACCGCGCCCAGCGCCAGCAGCGGGGCCGGCGGGGCGATGTCGAACTTGATGTTGCCGGTGACCATCACGTAGCGCGCCCCGAGCGCCGTCATGCGCTGGCCGTCGGCCTCCGTCTGCGCGCCGATCGCCGACAGGTGGGCGAACGCCTTGCGCGCCAGCCCGCCGGCCCGGGCGTAACCCCGCGCCGAACGCGCCGACAGGCGGGCATTGACCATCGCCAGGGGCGTACCGGTCTTGCGGCAAGCCTCGACGAGGTTGGGCCACAGCTCGGTTTCCATCAGGATGCCGATGCGCGGATGGAAATGCCGCAGGAAGCGTGCCACCGCCCACGGAAAGTCGTAGGGCAGATAGACGCTCTGCACCCGCGGCGCCAGCGCGCCGAACAGTTCGGCGGCGGTGTCCCGGCCGGTGGGGGTCATGTGGGTGAGCAGCACGCTGTGATCGGGATGGGCGTCGAGGAGCGCGTGCAGCAGCGGTGCGCAGGCCCGCGTCTCGCCCACCGACACCGCGTGCAGCCAGATCACCGGCCCTTCGAGGACGGTGGCGTACTGGCCGATGCGCTCGCCCACGTGTTGCAGGTATTCCGGCTGGCGGCGCGCGCGCCACAGCAGCCGCAGGCCCACGAAAGGCGCGGCGAGATACCAGACGGCGGTGTAAAGGCTTCGATGGATCAAGGGGATAGGCCGTTGCGCGATGTCGGGGAGTATACCGGGCGTTGCAGATGGCACGACACGCCGTGTGTCGCCGATTTACGGTGTCATGTGCACGTGCGAAAATGCCGGGCTGACGGTTTCGCCCAGCCGGCGTGCCTGCCCACCAACCCGCATCGTCTCTCACGAACATGAAAATTCTCGTTACCGGCGCTGCCGGCTTCATCGGCTCGCATACCAGCCTGCTCCTCCTGGCGCGGGGCGACACCGTCGTCGGCCTCGACAACCTCAACGACTACTACGACGTCCAGCTCAAGCTGGATCGCCTGGCCCGCCTCACGCCCCACGAGAACTTCCGTTTCGTGAAGCTCGACGTGGCCGACCGCGAGGGCATGGAAAAGCTCTTCGCCGAAGAGAAGTTCGACAAGGTCATCCACCTGGCCGCCCAGGCCGGCGTGCGTTACTCGCTGGTCAATCCCCACGCCTACATCGAGAGCAACATCGCCGGCTTCATGAACATCCTCGAGGGCTGCCGCCACAACAAGGTGCAGCACCTTGTTTATGCCTCCAGCTCCAGCGTGTATGGCGGCAACACCAAGATGCCGTTCGCCGAGTGCGACAGCGTCGACCACCCGGTGAGCATGTACGCCGCGACCAAGAAGGCCAACGAGCTGATGGCCCACACCTACAGCCATCTGTTCGGCCTGCCCACCACCGGCCTGCGCTTCTTCACCGTGTATGGCCCGTGGGGTCGTCCGGACATGGCGCTGTTCCTGTTCACCAAGGCGATCCTCGAAGGCCGCCCCATCGACGTGTTCAACCACGGCAAGATGAAGCGCGACTTCACCTTCGTGGACGACATCGTCCAGGGCGTCATCAAGACCCTCGACCACACCGCCGAGCCGGATGCCACCTACGACGCCGACGCGCCGAACCCGAGCACCAGCAACGCGCCCTTCCGCGTGTTCAACATCGGCAACAACAACCCGGTCGAGTTGATGAGCTTCATCGAGGCCATCGAGAACGCCGTGGGCAAGAAGGCCGAGAAGAACTTCATGCCGCTGCAGGACGGCGACGTGCCGGCCACTTACGCCAACACCGACGCCCTCAACGCCTGGACGGGCTTTGTGCCGGCGACCCCGGTGCCGGTGGGCATCGGCCGCTTCGTCGAGTGGTACCGGAGCTACTACAAGGTTTGATCGCCGTTGCACCGGGCCGCCGCCGGCGGCCCGACCTTCCCGGGGCGAGGCGTCGATGGAGCGCCTGACCGTCAGTCTCGTGCTGTTCCGGCCCGACGCCGGGCAGCTGCGCGCCACGCTCGACTCGCTGGTCGTGGCGAGCCGGGTGGCGGACGTCGCCCCCGATCTGTTCCTCATCGACAACGGTGGCGGCGAGGCGGCGCTGGCCGGTCTGAGCTTTCCCGACGACTGGGGCGTGCACGTCATCTCCGGCCACGGCAACGTCGGCTTCGGGTGCGGCCACAACCTGAGCCTCGACGGTGCCGGCGACCAGCACCTGATCCTCAACCCCGATCTCGAGCTGGCTCCCGACGCCCTCGTCGCGGCGCGTGCGTTCTTCCGCGCGCATCCCGAATGCGGCCTGCTGGCCCCCGCAGTGCGCTGGGACGACGGCCGCGTGCAATACCTCTGCAAGCGCGTGCCGACGGTGTTCGATCTGTTCCTGCGCGGCTTTGCCCCGGGCTGGTTGCGTCGCCGTTTCGCCGCGCGCATGGCCCGCTACGAGATGCAGGACGTGATCGGCGACGCCGTGGTGTGGGATCCGCCGCTGGTGAGTGGCGCCTTCATGTTCTTCCGCACCGACGTGTTGCGCCGGCTCGGCGGCTTCGATCGCCGCTTCTTCCTCTACTTCGAAGACTACGACCTGTGCCTGCGCGCCGCCCGCGAAACGCGGATCGCATATGTGCCGACGGTCAAAGTCGTGCATCATGGCGGCCACGCGGCCAAGAAGGGCTTGCGTCATATCCGCATGTTCATGCAGGGTGCCGCCCTGTTCTTCCGATTGCACGGCTGGAGATGGTTCTGACGATGGTTTCGAACGAGCGCCGCGCCTGGCTGCGCGGTGGGCTGTCGGCGTGCGTCCTGGCGGCGCTGCCGGCCTTTGCGGGCAGTGCGCCGGACGCGCCGCCGCTGCTCCTCGCAGAGGTGCTGCGCGGCGACGTGGACGTGTCGCGCTACTGGGTCAGCGAGAAACTCGACGGTGCCCGCGCCCTGTGGGACGGCCACAGCCTGCGCTTTCGCAGCGGCCATCCAGTGCCGGCGCCGGCATGGTTCGTAGCCGGCCTTCCGCCCGAGCCGCTGGACGGCGAGCTGTGGATCGGGCGCGGCGCCTTCGCGCTGTTGTCCGGCACCGTGCGCCGCCACCAGCCCGACGACGCGGCATGGCGGCGGGTGCGCTTCATGGTCTTCGAACTGCCCGGCGCCGAGGGCGACTTCAGCGAACGACTCGATCGCCTGCAGGCGATCGTGGCCCGCGCCGACGTGCCCTGGCTGCAATGCGTCGAACAGTTCCGCGTCGCCGACCGGGCTGCGCTGCAGGCCCGCCTCGACGCGGTCGTCGCGGCGGGTGGCGAGGGCTTGATGCTGCATCGGGCCGACGCGCCTTACCTCACCGGCCGCAGCGACGTTCTCCTCAAGCTCAAGCCGCTCCTCGACGCCGAAGCCACGGTGCTTGCCCACCTGCCGGGCCGGGGCCGGCTGGCGGGCATGATGGGCGCGCTGCAGGTGGAGACCGACCAGGGCGTGCGCTTCCAGCTCGGCACCGGCTTCAGCGACGCCGAGCGCCGCGCCCCGCCGCCGGTGGGCAGCCGCATCACCTTCGTCTATCGCGATCTGACCCGGGACGGCGTGCCGCGCTTCGCCAGCTTCCTGCGGCCGCGCGTGACATTCTGAGCGCCATGACCAGCCTCGTCACCGGCGGGCGTGGGTTCATCGGCGCGCGGCTCGTGGCCGCCCTGCGCGCCGACGACGTGCGGGTGCGGGTGCTCAGTCGGGCGGCCCCGGCGGGGCCCGACGACGTCCGCGGCGATCTGTTGAACCCGGCCACCCTCGCCGCGGCCTGCGTGGGCGTCGATACGGTCTTCCACTGCGCCGGCCATGCCCATGCCTTTGGCGCGCGCAGCGCTGCCGACGCGGACCACCACCGGCGGGTCAACCTCGAAGGCACCCGCGCGCTGGCCGAGGTGGCCGGTCGCGCCGGCGTGCGGCGGCTGGTCTTCCTGTCCAGCGTCAAAGCAATGGGCGAGCCGGGCGAGGCCTGCATCGACGAGACCTGGCCGGTGCCGCCCACATCGGCCTACGGCCAGGCCAAGCGCGCCGCCGAGGACGCCCTGCACGCGGCGGGCGAACGCTACGGCATGCACGTGGTGAGCCTGCGGCTGGCGATGGTCTACGGCGCCGGCGGGCGCGGCAACCTGGAGCGGATGGCGGCGCTGGTCGGACGCGGACTGTTTCCGCCCTTGCCCGAAACCGGCAACCGGCGCTCGCTGGTGCACGTCGCCGATGTCGTGGCGGCGATGCGCCTGGTGGCGGCGGACAGGCGCGCGGCCGGGCGCAGCTACATCGTCGCCCACCCCCACGCCCATTCCGGACGAGGGTTGTTCGACGCGCTACGCGCCGCCCAGGGGTTGGCGCCGATCGGCTGGTCGGTGCCGCGGGGCCTGCTCGTCGCGCTGGCCCGTCTCGGCGACGGCGCGGGCTGGCTGGCGGGGCGCCGGGCGCCCTTCGACAGCGAAGCGCTGTCGCGACTGCTCGACTCGGCCTGCTATGCGCCGACGCGTATCGAACGGGAGCTGGGCTGGCGGGCCCGGATCGATCTTGCCGATGGATTGCGGGAGATGCGTAATGGCCGCTGACGCGCTGGTGTGGGTGTCGCTGCTGGCGTTCGGGGTGGCCTGGGGCGTGACCTGGGTGTGCTGCCAGCCCGGTTCGTGGCTGCATTTTCTCGACCATCCCAACGAGCGCTCGCTGCACGTCACGCCGATTCCGCGCACCGGCGGCGTCGGCGTGATGGCCGGTGTGCTCGCGACGGGGATTGCGGCGGCACTGGCCTGCGGGCTCGGCAGCGCGGTGCTGGCGGCCCTCGGCGGCGCGCTGGCGCTGGCGGCCCTGGGGCTCGTCGACGACCGGCGCAGCCTCCCGGCGCGGGTGCGCTTTGCCGCGCAGGCCGTGGCGGCGGGGGGCTTCCTGGCGGTGCTGGCGCCGTCAACCGGTACGGCGGTGACGGTGCTCTTCCTCGTCGGTCTGGTGTGGATGGCGAACCTCTACAATTTCATGGACGGCTCGGACGGTCTCGCCGGTGGCATGGCGCTGATCGGCTTCGCCTGCCTCGGTCTTGCCGCGAACCTGGCCGGCCACGCTGGCCTGGCCTTGGTGTGCGCAGGGATCGCGGCGGCGGCGGCGGGCTTTCTGTGCTTCAACTTTCATCCGGCGCGGATTTTCATGGGCGACGTCGGCTCGGTGCCGCTGGGCTTCCTGGCCGGCGCGCTGGGACTGGTCGGCCAGCGGGCCGGCGCGTGGCCGCTGTGGTTTCCGTTGCTGGTGTTCTCGCCGTTCGTTGCCGATGCGACGGTGACGCTGCTGCGTCGGGCGCTGGCCGGCGAGAAAGTGTGGCAGGCGCATCGCAATCACTTCTATCAACGGGTGGTGCGGATGGGCGTCGGACACCGGCGGACGGCGCTGGCGGCCTACGGGCTGATGGCGGCGGCAGGGGGCTCGGCGGTTGCTGGATTGTCGCAAGGGTTTTCGCTGCAATGCGGCATGATTACAATGTGGATATTCCTATACGTGATCCTGGGGAGGTGGATTGACCGCGCCTGGCGCCGTCACGCCGCAGCTCACGGGCAAACACCTTGCTGAAAACTGTTCATCACCCCCTGCTGGTTTACCTGTCGGACGTGGTCGGCGTAGCCCTCGCGTGGTGGCTGGCGTACCTGATCCGCTTCAATTTTGCGATTCCGCCGGAGTTCCTGCCGGGCCTGTTCCAGGGGCTGGCGGTTGTCCTGGTGGTGCAGGGCGTGCTGCTGCGCGCCTTTGGTCTGTACCGCAGCCTGTGGGTCTTCGCGAGCCTGCCTGATCTGGTGTGCATCGGTCGGGCGGTGGTGGTGGCCGCCGGGTTGACGCCCCTCGTGGTGGTGGTGGCCGTGCGCACCGCGCCGGAGGTGCCGCGCCTGGTATTCGCGCTGCAGCCGCTGTTGCTGGGCTTGTACATGGGCGGTTCGCGGGCGCTCTACCGCACCTGGAAGGAGTCGCGCCTGTACGGCGGGCTGCGTGCGCTTGGCCAGCCGGTGGTGGTGGTGGGGTCGGGTGAGGCCGCAATCGGGTTGCTGAAGGAGATTTCCCGTTCGGCCGAGTGGCGGGTGGTCGGGCTGGTCGACGACAGCCCCGCCAACCAGGGGCGCGAGTTGTACGGTTGCAAGGTGCTGGGGCGGATTGCCGACCTGGAGCGGGTCGCCGAGGAGCACAAGGTGAGCCATGCCATCATTGCGATGCCCAACGCGCGCCACGAGGTACGCCGCAAGGTGGCCAGCGCCTGCGTGCGCGCCGGGGTCAAGGCCCTGATCGTGCCGGCGATCAGTGACGTGATGACCGGCCGGGTGAAGGTCAGCGAGGTGCGCAAGGTCGACGTGGAAGACTTGCTCGGCCGCGATCCTGTGCGCATCCACACTGCCGAGGTGCGCGAATACCTGCGTGGCAAGGTGGTGATGGTGACCGGTGCCGGTGGCTCGATCGGCACCGAGCTGTGTCGCCAGATCGCCCGCTACGAGCCGTCGCTGCTGGTGTGCTTCGACATCAGCGAGTTCGCGCTGTACCGGCTGGGCGAGGAGTTTTCCGTTCACTTCCCCAACCTGCAACTGGTGGCGCTGGTGGGCGACGTGAAGGACGCGGTGCGGGTCGACGAGGTGGTGAATCGCTATCACCCCCACGTGATCTTCCATGCCGCCGCCTACAAGCACGTGCCCTTGATGGAGGACGACAACGCCTGGCAGGCGGTGCGCAACAACGTGCTCGGCACCTGGCAGGTGGCACGCAGTGCGGTGAGCTGCGGGGTGTCGCGCTTCGTGCTGGTGTCCACCGATAAGGCGGTCAATCCCACCAACGTGATGGGCGCCACCAAGCGGCTGGCCGAGCAGGTCTGCCAGGCCATGTCGGTTGAGGGGCGCACGCAGTTCGAGATCGTCCGCTTCGGCAACGTGCTCGGCAGCGCCGGCAGCGTGATCCCGAAGTTTCAGGAACAGATCGACGCGGGCGGCCCGGTGACGGTGACCCACCCCGAGATCACCCGCTTCTTCATGTCGATCCCGGAGGCGGCACAGCTCGTGCTGCAGGCCGGTTCGATGGGCAAGGGCGGCGAAATCTTCGTGCTCGACATGGGCGAACCGGTGAAGATCGCCGAGCTCGCGCGGGACATGATCCGGCTGTCGGGACGCTCCGAGGAGCAGGTGCGCGTGGTGTTCACCGGCCTGCGCCCCGGTGAGAAGCTCTACGAGGAAGTGCTGGCCGACGCCGAGCAGACCCGGGCCACCCACCACCCCAAGCTGCGTATCGCCCGCGCCCAGCCGGTCGGCCCCGGCCATCTCGACGCACTGCTCCAGTGGCTGCGGCAGCGCCGCCCGGTGGGCGCTCACGAGGTACGGCGGGAGTTGCGGCGCTGGGTTCCCGAATACACCCCGACGTCGTCGCCGCCGCCGCTGAAGGTGGTCGATCTGTCAGAGCAGCGGGCCTGAGCCATGGCAACCTACGCAATCGGCGACATTCAGGGCTGTTTCAGCTCGTTGATGGCGCTTCTCGAGCGGATCGCCTTCGATCCGTCGCGCGACCGCCTGTGGCTGGTCGGCGACCTGGTCAATCGCGGGCCCGAGTCGTTGCAGACGCTGCGTTTCGTGCGCGATCTGGGGCCGGCGGCGATCACCGTGCTCGGTAACCACGACCTCTACCTGCTGATGGTGGCCTACGGCACCGTGCGCAGCCGCGGCAAGGACGACACGATCCAGCCGATCCTCGATGCGCCCGACCGCGAGGCGCTGCTCGGCTGGTTGCGCACCCGTCCGCTGATGCACCTCGAAAACGGCCATGCGATGGTTCACGCCGGGCTTTTGCCAGGCTGGACCGCGCCCCAGGCCCGGGCCCTGGCGCGCGAGGTCGAGGGCGCCCTGGCGGGGCCCTACCACGCCGACCTGCTCCACAACATGTGGGGCAGCGAACCGGCCGCGTGGCGCGACGATCTGCGCGACTACGAGCGGATGCGGGTGATCGTCAACGCCATGACCCGGATGCGCTTCTGCACCCCCGACGGCGTGATGGATTTCAAGGTGAAGGGCGAGGTCGCCAAGGCGCCGAAGGGCTATCTGCCGTGGTTCGAGGCGCCGGGACGGCGCAGCGCCGATACCACCATAGTGTTCGGCCACTGGTCGGCCCTCGGTCTGAAGGTCGAGCCGCGTCTGCTGGCGCTCGACTCGGGCTGCCTGTGGGGCCGCGAGCTGACGGCGGTGCGCCTCGAAGACCGGACGATCTTTCAGGTGGCCTGTCAGGAGCAGGCCCACGGCCGGCTCAAGCCCTCCTGAGGGCACGCATCCGATCGCGGCCTGCCCGCGGTCGCGTCAATCGACGAGACGGGCGGCGATGGCGTCCCGCGCCGCGTGGGCGAGGACGCGGCGGTCCGGGGTGTCGCGGGATTGGAGCAGCGGTGCGGCGTCCACCCGGGCGATGATGCGCCGCTCGGCGATGATCGCCCGCAGGCATTCGCCGAGGCTCACGTCGCCGTCGTAGGCAGGGGCGCGGGTGAAGCGTCCGTCGGGCAGGCGGTAGGCGATGGCCAGTGGCTGGATCGCCGCGCCGGCGTCGATGGCGGGCTGCAGCAGCGCGGCATGGAAGTGGTGCACCTCGCGACCGTCAGTCGTGGTGCCTTCCGGGAACAACGCCACATGCCGGCCCTGGCCGAGCAGGGCGGCGATCTCGCCGTTCACGATGCGGGCGTGGCCGCGGCTGCCGCGGCGCAGGAAAACCGTCTCGTTCTTCGCGGCGAGCCATCCGATCAGTGGCCACTGGCGTACCTCGGCCTTCGAGATGAAGGCGGCGGGCCAGGCGGCGTTGATCACGAAGATGTCCAGCCACGAGACATGGTTGGCGACCAGCAGGCAGCCGGGTTCGACCGGCGTGCCGCGCAGTTCGAGTGTGACGCCGAGAAGTCCGAGCAGGCGGCCGGACCACCAGCGTTTCAAGCGATTGCGCCGCGACGGCGCGATGAACGGGAAGACCGTGGCGGCCGTCAGCGTCCCGCCCAGCAGATGAACGGCCAGGCGGGCGTAGCGGACGAGACGAAGCGGGCGTGGGGTGGGGCTGGCGGGTTTCAGTCCTTGCGTCCCATGAAATGCTTGGCGTAGCGGGCGTCGAGCCGGGAGATCGGCAGCAGGACGGGCAGGTCGGCGGTATTGAAGTCGGGATCCCAGGCCGGCTCGCCGCACACCCAGGCGCCGGCCCGCAGGTAGCCCTTGATCAGCGGCGGGGTCTCGGTTTCGAGATCCTGGCGCAGGGCTGCGAGGGGGAGGGGCGTGCGGGGGAAGACGCGGTACTCGAGCGGGCAGAGGTGCTCGTCCTTCAAACGATTATACAGGCTGGCCGCCAGGTGACCGCCGTCGGCCATGCTCACCGAAGCGCAGCCGACCAGATAGTCGTAGCCGTTTTCGAGCATGTAGCGGGCCAGGCCCGACCACAGCAGGGTGATGACTGCGCCGGAGCGGTAGTCGGCATCGATGCAGGAGCGGCCGATCTCGACCATGCGGCTCTTGAGATGGCGCAGGCGGGTTAGGTCGAATTCGTTCTCGGAATAGTAGCTGCCCACTTCGCGGGCGGCGCTCGGCGACAGGATGCGGTAAGTGCCGACGATGCGGCCGGCGTCCTCGTCACGCACGATCAGGTGTTCGCAGAAGGGGTCGTAGATGTCGCGATCGACGCCCGGCGTGCGGGTGTTCAGGCGCGCGCCCATTTCTTCGGCAAAGACGCGGTAGCGCAGCTTCTGGGCCTCCAGCACTTCGGTGGGGCTCGCGGCGAGGCCGACGTGCAGGTTGCGGCCGGGGCGCTGGGCGGCGTGTTGTTGCTTTTGCAGCATGACGGAATCCTCGTGGGGTTTCCGTGCATTGTCTGGATGCTGCGTTGCGGTGAAGTGAAGCGGCGGTTACCGGCGTATGACGGTGGCGGGCGGCCGCGGCAAAAAAGGGCGCCGCAGCGCCCTTGCGTGGCCCGCCCGATTGGCGATCAGCGGGT
Organism: Zoogloea sp.; assembly: GCF_041911615.1. Taxonomy (GTDB): domain Bacteria; phylum Pseudomonadota; class Gammaproteobacteria; order Burkholderiales; family Rhodocyclaceae; genus Zoogloea. The sequence continues at coordinate 11,655 of NZ_JAYROR010000140.1, forward strand.
CACGCGGGTGGTGCGGCCGTCCTGCAGCAGACGGACGCGCTCGCCGGGCTGGAAGTTTTCGCCGCCGTCTTCCTGGGTAACGGCGAGCATCTCGCCGTTGTCCATTTTGAGGGTGACTTCGACGCCTTGGGCGCGGGTGATGCCTTCCTCGGCCGCCGCGCCGGCCAGGCCGCCGACCACCGCGCCGACCACCGCGCCGATCGCCGACCCCTTGCCGGAACCGACGGTGCTGCCGGCAATGCCACCGACGGCGGCGCCGCCGAGGGTGCCGACCGGCGATTTGGTGCCTTCGAGCTTGACGTGCCGGACGCTTTCGACAACGCCCATGCGCACGCTCATCACGCGGCGCGTTTCGGTGCGCTGGTAGTCGCCGGCGCCCTGACCGGACGCGCAGCCGACGACGGTGACGGCGGCCAGCAGGGCCATGCCCAGATTCACGATTCGCATGTTTCTTCCTTTCACCACAGGGTTGAACCAAAGGCCGTGCGATAGGCCTCGGCGATTTCATCGCGGCTCGGGGCGTGGTTCTGCCCGCCGCGGCTGGCTATCTTGATGGCGCCCATCAGCGAGGCGAGGCGACCGCTCTGATCCCAGTCCATGCCCTCCGCGATGCCGTGGAGCAGGCCGGCGCGGTAGGCGTCGCCGCAGCCGGTCGGGTCCTGGATCTGGGTGGGCACGGCGCACGGGATGTCGATCCGGCGTCCGCCGGTGTGGATCTCGGAGCCTTCGCCGCCGCGGGTGACGATCAGCGCTTTGACCTCTTGGGCGAGGGATTCGACCGAACGGCCGGTCCGCTCGCACAGCAGGCGAGCCTCGTAATCGTTGACCGTGCAGTAGTCGGCCAGTTTCAGGCAACTCAGCAGTTCGCTGCCGTTGAACATCGGCAGCCCCTGACCCGGGTCGAAGATGAACGGAATGTTCGCTTCGGCAAACTGGCGGGCGTGTTCGAGCATGCCGTCGCGCCCGTCCGGGGAGACGATGCCGAGCTGCACCCCTTGGGTCTGGCTGACGGTATTGACGTGGGAGTGGATCATCGCGCCCGGGTGGAAGGCAGTGATCTGGTTGTCGTCGAGGTCGGTGGTGATGAACGCCTGGGCGGTGAAGGTGCCGGGGATCTCGGTGACGTGAGTGCGCGGCAGGCCGAGCGCGTCGAGACGATCGAGGTAGGGGCGCGCGTCGCTGCCGACGGTGGCCATGATGAGCGGGTCGCCGCCGAGCAGCTTGAGGTTGTAGGCGATGTTGCCGGCACAGCCGCCGAATTCGCGCCGCATCTCGGGCACGAAGAACGAGACGTTCAGGATGTGCAGTTGCTCGGGCAGGATGTGGTTACGGAAGCGATCGTGGAAGACCATGATCGAGTCGTAGGCGATGGAGCCGCAGATCAGCGTGGACATAAACGTGGCGGGAGGTGGGCGATCCGGTTGGAAAAGGCGGCGAGTCGGAGGCCGCCTGGCGCGTCAGGGGTAGAAGACGTACACCCGATAGCCGGCAGCGGCGACGCCCGGGGCTTCGAAACCGATCCGGGTGGAGACTTCGCGCTGGGCGGCGAAGGCATCCTTGGGGGCGTCGGCGGGCAGCCATTGGGCGGGTTCGAGCACCTTGCGGACCAGGGCCTTGTCGCGTGCGTCGGTGAGGGTGATCTCGAGGTGCGGGTAGGCCTGGGCGTATTCGGCGCGGTTGCGCAGGGTGGCGTGCAGGGTGAAGAAGGCTTCGCGGTTGGCGTCGGGCTGGATGTCCGAACTCTCGATGGCGATATCGGCGGCGTTGCGCGGCAGTGGCAGTTCGCAGCCCAGGCCACTGCACAGGCTTTCCATGAACGGACGCATCTGCGGCGACGACTGGACGATCTCGCTGCGGAAAACCAGAACGCCCTGGCCGAGAAGGGCGAGGACCAGCAGCGTGGCGCCGGCGGCCCAGGCGGCCTGGCGCAGGGCTGGCGCGGGGGGCGCCGGCTGCTGGGTGGCAGGCGGCGTGGGTTCGCTGTCGTCGTCGCTCTCGTCGGGTGCGGGGCCATCGGGCTCGACGATGCCGGGGTTGGCCGGCACGACCTGGGCGATGGGCTCGTCGTCGGCGAGCATCGGTTCGACGCGCGGAGCGAGCTCGGCGCGGGGTTCGGCCAGCATCGCGGCGGGCTCTTCGCTGGCGGGCCAGGGTTGGTCGTCACTGTTCGCGGCGAGGGCCTCGGGCGGAGTGGTGTCCGCGTCCTGCTTGTGGAGGAGCGCATCGAAGTCGACGGCCTCGTGCTGCGGTGCGCTGAGGTCGAGCTCGGCGGCATCCGGCCAGTCGGGCTGGAAGGCGGGGGCCGGAGGTTCGGCGGGGGCGGTGGCGTCGCCGTCGGGGGCTGCCGGCGGCCACGCCTGCTCGATGTCGATGTCGGCGAAGGGTTCGACGCGCAGCTCGAGATCGGCGGGGGCGGGTTCGGACTCGATGGGCGGGGCGTCGTCGAATTCGATGTAATCGGGCAGACCAGGGGCGTCGTCGGCCTCGGGGGCTTCGTCGGCGCCGGGCGGCGTGTTCGGAGTTGCGGGCTCCGCGTCGTCGAGGCTGGTCGGGGCGGCGGCGGGCGGCTCGGTGTCGGGTGCGGTGTCGAAGCCCGGCTCGAACCCGGGTTCGGGCGTCTCGGCGGGCTGTGAGATCGGTGCGGATTCGTCCGCGCCCTCGACGGAGGCGTCCGGGGCGTGGGGGGCGAGGTCGACCGCGTCGTCTGGCAAGCGTGCGTCTTGCTCGTTGATCGGGCGCTTTTCTTCGAGGACGAACAGCGGTGTCTCGGCGATCGCGGGGACGATGGGGGGCGGTAGTTCGTTGCCGGGCGGATTGTCGTCGAGGCGGCTCTCGAGGGCGTTGAAGGCGTGCTGGCAATGACCGCAGCGCACCCGGCCCGCGCGTGCCTGCACCTGCTCCGGGCGCACCCGGAAGGTGGTTCCGCAAGCGGGGCAGCGCGCAAGGATCATGACGTGGCGGTTTGCTGGCCTTCAAGGCGCACCCAGCCGTCGTGGGTGGCCCCGACGGTGAGCGCGATGAACGGCGCGTAGGCTGCGATGACTTCGTCGGCCTGGGCTTCCAGCACGCCGGACAGGGCCAGCTTGCCGCCGGGGGCGACGCGCGCGGCGATGAGCGGCGCGAGCATCTTCAGCGGGTTGGTGAGGATGTTGGCGACGACGCGGGCGAAGGTGCCGTCGAGGGGCTTGGCCGACACCTGCAGGTGCAGGCTGACGCCGTTGTTGGCGGCGTTGGCGGCGGCGGTCTCGACGGCCTTCTCGTCGATGTCCACGCCGGTGACGTCGCCCGCGCCGAGGCGCGCGGCGGCAATGGCGAGGATGCCGGAGCCGCAGCCGTAGTCAAGCACGCTGACACCCGGTTCGATCACGTCGGTGAGCCATTCGAGGCACAGCCGGGTGGTCGGGTGGGAGCCGGTGCCGAACGCCATGCCCGGGTCGAGGATTAGGTTGATGGCGTCGGGCGCGGGGGATTCGTGCCAGGAGGGCACGATCCACAGCCGGTCGGTGATGCGGATCGGGTCGAACTGGCTCTGGGTGAGCTGCACCCAGTTCTGCTCCTCCACCTCTTCGATGGTGAAGGGTGGCACCGCGTCGAGCCCGGCGGCGGCGGCGGCGGTGGCCAGCGCCTCGGCCAGGTCGGTGTCGGTGTCGAAGAGGGCGACGACGCGGCTGTGATCCCACAGGCTGGCCGGGTGCATGCCCGGCTCGCCGAACTGGGGCTTCTCGGCGTCGGTGCCGGCATCGGCGTCGTCGATGCTGACCGACAGGGCGCCATGCTCCATCAGCGCTTCGGAAAGCGCCTCGGCGCGGGTGGCATCAGCCTGCAGGATGACGGAAATCCACATCAGCTCTTGTTGACCTCGTTGCGGCCGGCGAGCTTGTGCTCGAGGTAATGGATGCTGGTGCCGCCTTCGACGAAGCGGGCATCGAGCATCAGCTCCTGGTGCAGCGGGATGTTGGTCTTGATGCCCTCGACCAGCATCTCGGACAGGGCGATGCGCATCCGGCGGATGGCCTGGTCGCGGGTGTCGCCATAGGCGATCAGCTTGCCGATCATCGAGTCGTAGTGTTGCGGCACGGTGTAGCCGTTGTACACGTGGGAGTCGACGCGGATGCCGGGGCCGCCAGGGACGTGCCAGTTGCCGATCTTGCCCGGGCAGGGGGTGAACTTGAACGGATCTTCGGCGTTGATGCGGCACTCGACGGCGTGGCCGCGGAATTCGATGTCGCGCTGGCGGTAACGCAGTTTCTGGCCCGCCGCGACGCGGATCTGCTCCTGAACGATGTCGACACCGGTGATGAGTTCGGTGACCGGGTGTTCGACCTGGACCCGGGTGTTCATCTCGATGAAGTAGAACTCGCCGTTCTCGTAGAGGAACTCGAAGGTGCCGGCGCCGCGGTAGCCGATCTTGCGGCAGGCTTCGGCGCAGCGCTCGCCGATGCGCAGGATCAGGCGGCGTTCGATGCCCGGCGCGGGGGCCTCTTCGATGACCTTCTGGTGGCGGCGCTGCATCGAGCAGTCGCGCTCGCCCAGGTGAATCGCATTGCCATGCTGGTCGGCGAGGATCTGGATTTCCACGTGGCGCGGATTTTCCAGGAACTTCTCCATGTAAACCATGGGGTTGCCGAAGAAGGCGCCTGCTTCGGCACGGGTCGTGGTGACGGCGTTGAGCAGCGCGGCTTCGGTGTGGACGACGCGCATGCCGCGCCCGCCCCCGCCGCCCGCGGCCTTGATGATCACCGGGTAGCCGATGGCACGGGCGATCTTGACGATTTCCTTCGGGTCGTCGGGCAGCGCACCGTCGGAGCCCGGCACGCAGGGCACGCCGGCGGCCTTCATGGCGTCCTTGGCGGAGACCTTGTCGCCCATCAGGCGGATGGTCTCGGCGCGGGGGCCGATGAAGACGAAACCGGACTGCTCGACGCGCTCGGCGAAGTCGGCGTTCTCGGACAGGAAGCCGTAGCCCGGGTGGATGGCTTCGGCGTCGGTAACCTCGGCGGCGGAAATCAGGGCCGGAATGTTGAGGTAGCTCAGCGCGGACGAGGCCGGGCCGATGCAGACCGACTCGTCGGCCAACTTGACGTACTTGGCCTCGGCGTCGGGTTCGGAGTGCACCGCGACGGTCTTGATGCCCAGCTCACGGCAGGCGCGCAGCACGCGCAGGGCAATCTCGCCGCGGTTGGCGATCAGGATTTTTTCGAACATGGCCATGATTTAGCCGATGATGAACAGAGGTTCGCCAAACTCCACGGGCTCGCCGTTCTCGACGAGGATGGCCTTGATCGTGCCGGACACTTCGGCTTCGATCTCGTTCATGAGCTTCATGGCTTCGATGATGCACAGCACGTCGCCGACAGCCACGCTCTGGCCGACTTCGGCGAGCGGCTTGGCACCCGGCGCGCTGGCGCGGTAGAAAGTACCGACCATCGGGGACTTGACCACGTGGCCGTCGGGCAGGGCGGGCTCGGCAGCAGGAGCTGCGGCGGCAGCCGCCGGCGCGGCGACTGCCGCCGCAGGGGCGGCAATCGGTGCCTGGGCCACGTAGCTGACCGGCGCGGGGCCGGAGGCGTGCTTGGCGATGCGGACCTTTTCCTCGCCTTCGGTGACTTCCAGTTCGGAAATGCCGGATTCCTGGACCAGATCGATCAATTTCTTGAGCTTGCGAAGATCCATTGTGTTCCCCTCGATTAAGTTGGCGGCCTGCCGGCGGGCAGGCGGGCCGGATGTCTGGTTTAGCCGCGGATGATGCGGAGGCGGGACGACGCGGATGCGGGGGCGCGGGCTGCTCGGGCGAGCGAGCCGGATGGCGTGGCCCCGGGGCCGGGCTGAACGGGCGAGCAAAGCGCCGGCTGTCCTGCCGCAGAAATGACCCGATGGCTGTTTTTGCGCGTCATGAATGCAAGTTTGCCGTAATTCGGCGCAAGTTGTCCACCGCCGGGGTGGATCGGCGACGCTCAGGAGCGGGTGAGTTCGGCGAGTTTGCGGTCGAGTTCGTCTTCCGACAAGGTTCCCAGCTTGACGAGGCCGATCGTGCCATTTTTGGTGACGATTACGGTAAATGGCAGCGCCTGGGAGGTGTTGCCCAGTTCTTCGGTGAGCTGCACCACCGCCGGCGAGGCGATCACCAGCGGATAGCTCACGGCGTTGCTGGCCTGGAACTCGCGCACGTTGGTCGCGGTGTCGATGCTGATACCGACGAATTGCACGCCCTGGGCCTGGTATTTGGTGCTCATGGCCGAAAAGGCGGGGATTTCCTTGCGGCAGGGCGGACACCAGGTGGCCCAGAAGTTCACCACCAGCACCTTGCCTTTCCAGGCCGCGAGAGGACGGCTGGCGCTTCCGCTGTCGGGCAGATCGAGGGCCAGCAGCTTGTCGAGGGCGGCCTGTTGGGCCGGGTTGGCGGAGGCCGCGGGCGTTTCGCCGCGCCGGGCCGAATAAACCCCGGCGGCGCCGGCGGCGAGGGCCACGAGGATGACCAGGAAGATCTTGAGGCTGTGTTTCATTGGGGTGTGCCGGCGGTGCCGGAGGTGGCATTGACCAGGGCTTCGACGGTGGCCAGGCGGGCCCGTTCCATCTGTCGGGTGCCGTGGGGGCCGCGACGGGTCAGGCGTTCGATGTCCGGCGAGTAGATGCGCAGCTTGATCGGCACGTCGCCCCAGTCGAAGACGAGGATCGCCTCGGGGCCGTCGGGTTGGTTACGACGCGGCTCCCGGTGCTCGTAGGCGACATTCTGGTTGAGGAAGAAGATTTCGACTTCCTTGGCGCTCTCGGGGAACAGGTCGATTTCGACCTCGGCGTAGCGACCCGCGGTGCCTTCGAGCACTGCGCCGGTGAGATAGGGCCGGAATGCCTGCAGCTCGCGCATCACGTCGATGGCGGCGAGGCGCATCGCGTGCTGGCGTTCGAGGTGCTCCTCGTCCTGGAAGACCGCGAGATAGGTGCGGACCTCGGCCTCGATCTCGGCGTTGTTGGGCAGCTCGTCGGCGTTGACGGCGCCCAGCTGGCGGGCGGCCTTGCGCTTGGCGAAGCCGTAATCGGAAATGCCGTCCTCGGCGATCATGCGGGCCGCGAGGGCGGCGATTTCACGGCGCAGGTTGCTGCGGTGTGGAACGGCAGGGCGCGGCATGGGCGGTCGAAGCTCCCCGTTCGATTAGAATAGCGCCCATTCTACACACGACTGTTGCGGCGCTGTTTCCGCCGCTTTTGGGATCTCATGCATATTCATATTCTGGGCGTCTGCGGCACGTTCATGGGCGGCGTGGCGCTGCTGGCGCGGGCTGCCGGCCACAAGGTGACGGGCTGCGACGCCAACGTCTATCCGCCGATGAGCACCCAGCTTGAGGAGCAGGGCATCGGCCTCGTCGAGGGGTACGGCGTCGAGCAGCTCGACCTCAAGCCCGACGTGTTCGTGGTCGGCAACGCGATTTCCCGTGGCAATCCGCTCCTCGAGGCGATCCTCGACCAAGGGCTGCCGTATGTCTCCGGCCCCCAGTGGCTGGCCGAGCACGTGCTGCAGGGGCGTTGGGTGATGGCCGTGGCCGGCACCCACGGCAAGACGACGACCACCTCGCTGCTGGCGTGGATCCTCGAAGATGCCGGCATGAAGCCGGGCTTCCTGGTGGGCGGCGTGCCCAAGAACTTCGGCGTGTCGGCGCGCCTGGGCGAGACGCCCTTCTTCGTGATCGAGGCGGACGAATACGACACCGCCTTCTGCGACAAGCGATCCAAGTTCGTCCATTACCGCCCGCGCACCGCGATCCTCAACAACCTGGAGTTCGACCACGCCGACATCTTTGCCGATCTGCCGGCCATCGAGACCCAGTTCCACCATCTGGTGCGGATCATCCCCAAGTCCGGGCGGATCGTCGCCAACGGCGCCGAAGAGTCGCTCCAGCGCGTGATCGGACGCGGCTGCTGGTCGGAGCTCGAATGGTTCAACGATGCTGCCGGCTGGTCGGTGGCCGAGGGCGCTTTCGAGGACGAGGTGGTGGTGCGCTTCGAGGGCCGCGAGATCGGCCGCAAGCGCCTGCCCCTGTCGGGCACCCACAACCGCGCCAATGCGCTGGCCGCCATCGCCGCCGCTCGCCACGTGGGCGTGACGCCGGAAGTGGCGCTGGACGCGCTGACCCGCTTCGAGGGCGTCAAGCGCCGGCTCGAGGTGCGCGGCACGGTGCGCGACGTGACGGTATACGACGACTTCGCCCATCACCCCACGGCAATCACGCTCACCGTCGAGGGCCTGCGTCGACAGGTGGGCGAGGCGCGCATCCTGGCCGTGCTGGAGCCGCGCTCCAACACCATGAAGCTGGGCGTGATGAAGGATCAGCTGCCGGCCAGCCTGGCCCAGGCCGACAAGGTGTTCTGCTACGCCGCCAACCTGGGCTGGGACGCCCGCGGCGCGCTGGCACCGATCGCCGCCAAGACGCTGGTCGAGGATGACCTGGACGCGCTCGTGAAGGCCATCGTCGCCGAAGCGCGGGCCGGTGACCGCATCCTGGTGATGAGCAACGGCGGCTTCGGCGGCATCCACGGCAAGCTGCTTGCCGCCCTGGCGGGCTGATCCGCCTGCGTTTCAGTCGATCAACCCGAACGCGCGCAGCTTGCGGTACAGCGTGGCCCGCGCCACGCGCAGGCTGCGGGCGGCGGCCGACACGTTGCCGCCGCAGCGGGCCATGGCCGATTTCACCGCTTCCAGTTCCAGTTCGCGCAGGCACAGCTCGCGTGTCTGCGGCGGTGTGCCCGCGGGCGCTCCGTGGTGGGTGCTGCCCTCGAGCACTTCTTCGGGCAGGTGTTCGAGGGCGATCTCGGCCTCGCCTTCGGCGAGGGTCAGGGCGAGCCGCAGCACGTGGTCCAGCTGACGCAGGTTGCCAGGCCACGGGTAGGTCATCAGGGCGCGCATGGCGGCCTCCGACAGCCGCGGGGTAGCGGCGCCGCCAGCCTCGCGGGCCCGCATCGATTCGATCAGCGCGGCACGGTCGGCCCGCTCGCGCAGGGGCGGCAGGCACACCCGCACGCCCTTGATGCGGTAGTACAGGTCTTCGCGGAACAGGCCTTCGGCCACCCGCGTCTCGAGGCAGCGGTGAGTGGCGGTGACGATGCGGGCGTCGAAGCGGATCGGGCGGGCGCCGCCCAGCCGCGTGAACGTGCGCTCCTGCAGCACCCGCAGCAGGCGACCCTGGAGTTCCAGCGGCATGTCGCCGATTTCGTCCAGGAACAGCGTGCCGCCGCGGGCCAGTTCGAACTTGCCCGGCGCGCCGCCGCGCCGTCCGCCGGTGAAGGCGCCGTCCTCGTAGCCGAAAAATTCCGATTCGATCAGCCCGGCCGGCAGTGACGAGCAGTTGATCGCCACGAAGGGGCCGGCGGCCCGCTCGCTGTCGTCGTGCAGGCGGCGGGCGAGGACTTCCTTGCCAGTGCCGGTCTCGCCGTTGATGAGCACCGGGATGTCGCGCTCGAAGGCACGCCGGGCGATGTGCAGGGCGCGTCCGGCGATCCCGTCGGCCTCGGGCGCGGTTGCGGGCGCGGCGGGCGTCGCGCGGGCGTTGGCGTCGCTGCGCAAATTGCGCACCGCGTCGCCGATCCGGGCAAGCAGCGGGTTGGTGGCGCGGGCCTCGAAACGGGCCTCGAAGCCCAGCCCGTCGTCGCTCCACAGCGCGCCGTGGGTCAGGCGGCCGGACAGCGCCTGGCGGAAGGTTTCGGCCGGGCAGTCGAAGAGGTGCGCGAAGTCGGTGTCGCCGTCGCGCCCCGGCGCGCGCTGCAGCAACTGGCGGGCGGTCTGGTTGGCGCCGAGCAGGCGGCCGTCCTCGTCGAACACCATCACCCCGGCCAGCGGCGTGGCGAGCAGTTCGGCGCGGGTGTGGAAGCTCAATCGCAGGGCGCCGCCGAGGCTGTCGAGCATGCGGTTCTCGACGGCGCGGGCGGCGATGGCGAGCGGTTCGAGGACGGTGATCGGGCCGCCGTCGCAGTAGCGGGTGGCGTCGAGGATGCCGGCCAGTTCGCCCGCCGGGTCGAACAGCGGCACCGAAGCGCACGCGAAGGGGCGGATCTCGTCGAGAAAATGCTCGGCGGCGCGGATCACGATGGGCTGACGCTCGATCAGCGCGCAGCCCAGCCCGTTGGTGCCGATGTCCGCCTCGCGGATCGAACGGCCCACCTGGAAGATGCGCTGCATGTCGCCAAAGGCGCTGCCGGTGCCGCACAGGGCCTGTACCACCAGGCCGTCGGGGTCGGTGCAGACGATGCCCCAGCTGCCGCGGGTCATTGCGGCGCGAAGCTTTTCCATCTCGGGCAGGGCGCAGGCGACGAGGCGCCGGTTGCGCTCCGCGACGGCCTGCGCCAGATGGCGCGAGACGGGGCTCAGCACCCGCTCGTCGCCGGTCTGCAGGCCGTGGTCGAGGGAGCGCTCCCACGACCGGACGATGGGCGCGCTGATCAGCCCGGTGGGCGATTGCCCGTGCTCGAAGAACTGCCTGCGCCCTTGCGCCAGCCGGGCCTCGAACGAGGCGAGCTGCTCTCCCATGGTGTCTCCTCCATGTGGCCAGTTGCGAGTCAACCGGTGACACCGGCGTTGACTCGTTTCAAGTCAGTCCTGCGTGCCCATCGTCGCCCGAGGCGTTCGGGGATGTGTGGCAAGAGGCTGATTTTTCGTGGTTATCGTTTGTCTTTCCGAGCCGGCACGCTTGCTGCTGATAGTGCCATGCCGGTCCGGGAGGGCGTCCTGCCGCAGGGCCGGAACGCGTTCCACATTAAAGAACTTCAACGAACGAAGTCAATCAGGAGACAACATGTACCCAACCCAATCCCGCGGCCGTTCGGCCACGACCCGGCTGGCTGCGCTGCTGGCGGGCGCGCTGGCGTGTCAGCTGGCCGTCGCCGCGCCGCCCAAGGGCTCGGCCGAGCACATCGCCGCGGTGACCGCCCAGGTGGACGAGCGCGCGATTCGCGCCAACGCCGCCCGCACCGCCGACTGGCCGGCCTACGGCCTGGATTACGCCGAGACCCGCCACAGCAAGCTCGCCGAAATCAACGCCGGCAACGTGGGCAAGCTCGGCCTCGCGTGGACCTACAACCTCGAATCGACCCGCGGCGTGGAGGCCACCCCGCTGGTGGTGGACGGCATCATGTACGTCACCGCGTCGTGGAGCGTGGTGCATGCGGTGGACGTGCGCACCGGCAAGCGCCTGTGGAGCTACGACCCGAAGGTGCCCCGCGAATACGCCCAGAAGGGCTGCTGCGACGTGGTGAACCGCGGCGTGGCGCTGTACAAGGGCAAGGTGTTCGTGGGTACCTTCGACGGCCGCCTGGTGGCGCTGGACGCGGCCAGCGGCAAGCCGGTGTGGGAGAAGGACACGGTGGAAGACCGGACGCGCCCCTATACCGTGACCGGCGCGCCGCGGGTCATCAAGGGCAGGGTCATCATCGGCAACGGCGGCGCCGAGTACGGCGTGCGCGGCTATCTCACCGCCTACGACGCCGAGACCGGCGAGCAGAAGTGGCGCTGGTACACCGTGCCGGGCGATCCCTCCAAGCCCTTCGAGAACGCCGCGATGGCCAAGGCCGCCAAGACCTGGGACCCGGCTGGCCAGTGGTGGGTGACGGGCGGCGGCGGCACTGCCTGGAATAGCATCACCTACGACCCCGAGCTCAACCTGATGTACGTGGGCACCGGCAACGGCTCGCCGTGGAACCACCGCAAGCGCAGCCCGGCCGGCGGCGACAACCTCTACCTCGCCTCCATCGTCGCCCTCAACCCGGACACCGGCGAATACGTCTGGCACTACCAGGAAACCCCGGGCGACAACTGGGACTACACCTCGGTGCAGGACATGATCCTCACCGACCTCACCCTGGATGGCCGGAAGCGCAAGGTGATCCTGCACGCGCCGAAGAACGGCTTCTTCTTCGTGATCGACCGCACCAACGGCAAGTTCATCTCGGCCAAGCCCTTCACCGAGGTCAACTGGGCCACCGGCTACGACAAGAACGGCCGCCCCATCGAGACGCCGCTGGCCCGCTCCCGCGAGGCCTTCGACAGCGTGCCGGGCCCCTTCGGCGGCCACAACTGGCACGCCATGTCCTTCAACCCCAAGACCGGCCTCGCCTACTTCCCGGTGCAGAACGTGCCGATCAACCTGGCCGAGGACAAGGACTGGCGCTTCAACGAGAACAAGCCCGGCCAGCCGCAATCCGGCACCGGCTGGAACACCGGGATGCTGGTGAACACCCAGCCGCCCAAGAGCAAGGCCTTCGGCCGCCTCGTGGCGTGGGACCCGGTGAAGCAGAAGGAAGCCTGGCGCCAGGAATACGCCTCGCCGTGGAACGGCGGCACCCTCACCACCGCTGGCAATCTGGTGTTTGCCGGCACCGCCGACGGGCGCTTCGCCGCCTACAGCGCCGACAAGGGCGAGAAGCTGTGGGAGGCGTCGATCGGCGTCGGGATGGTCGCGCCGCCGGTCACCTATGAAGTGGATGGCCGCCAGTATGTGTCGATCGCGGTGGGCTGGGGCGGCGTGTTCGGGCAGTTCCAGCGCGCCACCGACAAGCACGACCTGGGTCGCGTCTACACCTTTGCGCTGGGCGCCGCCAAGCCGCTGCCCGAGGTGCCGGCCTATCCGCTGGGCGAGCTGATCTCCGGCGTCAAGTACGACCCGGCCCACGTCGCCGAAGGCACCCGGCTGTACGTGAGCAACTGCGTCTTCTGCCACGGCGTGCCCGGCATCGACAAGGGCGGCAACATCCCCAACCTGGGTTACGTGCCGGCGCGGGACATCGCCAACCTGGCGGACTTCGTCTTCAACGGACCGTTCGTGAAGAAGGGCATGCCGGACTTCACCGGCAAGCTCAGCGCCGACGACGTGGAGAAGATCAAGGCCTTCATCCAGGGCACCGCCGACGCCATCCGGCCCAAGCCCTGAGCCGCTCTCCGGAGGTTTCCCTCCCTTTGCCGCGGCCTGTCGGACCTCCTCTTCTCCCGTGTCGGGCCGCGGCACTTTTCTTCCCGATCCGGGCGCTCCGGCGCCTTGCTGCACCCATTAAAACCACAAGGAGACAACCCATGAACACCCCCTTCCGCCTGACCGCCGCCGCTTCGCTGCTGGCCCTTGCTGCCGGCGCCGCCAATGCCGACGTGCGCCCCGATCCGGGCGACTACACCGCGCTGCCCGCCGGCACCAACCTGCTCCTCGGCTACGCCCAGTTCGTCAATGCCGACAAGGTCTACGCCAACGGCAACAAGGCGGTGAATAACCTCGACCTGTCGCTCAACGCCGGCATCCTGCGTTACGTGCACTTCATGAAGCTGGGCGACTACATCATCGACCCGCAGATCATCGTGCCCTTTGGCAACCAGAAGATCGGCCTCTCCGACACCAAGACCAGCGGCATCGGCGACGTGGTCTTCGGCGGCACGCTGTGGACACTCGCCGACATGGCCAAGGGCGAGCACCTGGGCTGGTCGGTGTTCTTCACCGCGCCCACGGGATCGGACAAGAACCAGGGATTCGCGCTCTCCAACAACCGCTGGGCCACCGACCTGCAGGTGGGCTACATCCGCAAGCTGTCGGACAAATGGACGATCGACCTGATCGGCGAGACCGAGTTCTACCAGGATCAGCGCGACACCAAGGCCAGCAAGGATCCGCTGCTGCAGGCCCATGGCCACCTGCGCTACCACCTCAGCGACGCCACCTACGTGGCCGCCACCTACCGCCACGCCTGGGGCGCGAAGGAGAAGCTCGACGGCGCCGAGATCGCCGGCAACAAGAACAACGGCACCGCCATGCTCACCTGGGCCTCGTTCGTGGACAAGCAGTGGCAGGTGCAACTGCAGTACACCCAGGACGTGAAGGTCGAGGAAGGCCCCAAGATCAGCGGTGTGCTGGCCCGCGTGCTGTACGTGTATTGATCCCCGCCAGACAGGAGACCGGAACATGAACGCATTTCACGGCATCACCCTGCACCCTGATACCGCCGCCTTCCTCGCCCGCAAGCAGCGCATGCTGATCGGCGGCGAGTGGGTCGAGGCCGCCTCCGGCGAAACCCTGCCGGTGATGGACCCGGCCAGCGGCGAAACCTTCTGCCGCGTGCCCGCCGGCGACAGCCCCGACATCGACCGCGCCGTGGCCGCCGCCCGGCGTGCCTTCGAGAGCGGCGACTGGCCCCGCGCCCGCCCGGTGGACCGGGAGCGCCTGCTGCTCAAGCTGGCCGATCTGCTGGAGGCCCACGCCCAGGAGTTCGCCGAGCTGGAAGCCATCGACAACGGCAAGCCGGTGATGATGGCCCGCCACGTGGATGTGGCGCTGTCCGTCGATTTCATCCGCTACATGGCCGGCTGGGCCACCAAGCTGGACGGCAGCACGATGGAACTCTCGGTGCCCCTGGTGCGCGACAAGGAGTTCTTCGGCTTCACCCGTCGCGAGCCGGTGGGCGTGGTCGGCGCGATCATCCCGTGGAACTTCCCGCTGCTGATGGCGGTGTGGAAGGTGGCGCCGGCGCTGGCCGCCGGCTGCACGATGATCCTCAAGCCCGCCGAAGACACCCCGCTCACGGCCCTGCGCCTGGGCGAGCTGGCCCAGGAAGCCGGCTACCCGGCCGGCGTGCTCAACGTGGTCACTGGCCTCGGCCACACCGCCGGCGCCGCGCTGGCGAGCCACACCGGCATCGAGAAGATCGCCTTCACCGGCTCCACCGAGGTCGGCAAGCTGGTGGGCAAGGCAGCCATGGAGAACATGACTCGCGTGTCGCTGGAGCTGGGCGGCAAGAGCCCGGTGATCGTGCTCGACGACGTGGACCCGGCGGTGGCAGCGGCCGGCGCCGCCCAGGCGATCTTCTTCAACCAGGGGCAGGTGTGCACCGCCGGCTCGCGCCTGTACGTGCACAAGAGCCGCTTCGATGCGGTGGTCGAGCACCTGGCGGGCATCGCCGCCGGCATGAAGATGGGGCCGGGCATCGACCCGGGCACCCAGATCGGCCCGCTGGTGAGCAAGGTCCAGCAGCGCCGGGTGATGGAGTACGTGCAGAGCGGCTACGCCGAAGGTGCCCGGGCAGCGGCGGGTGGCGCGGCGGGCGACGGCCCCGGCTGCTTCGTGAAGCCGACGGTGCTGGTGGACGTGCGCGAAGACATGCGCGTGGTGCGCGAGGAGATCTTCGGCCCGGTGGTGGTGGCGCAGCCCTTCGAGGACCTGGACGAGATCGCCCGCCGCGCCAACGACACGCCCTATGGCCTCGCCGCCAGCATCTGGTCGAACGACCTGTCGCGCGTGCATCGCCTGATCCCCAAGATCAAGGCCGGCACGGTGTGGGTGAACTGCCACAACATCATCGAGAACGTGATGCCCTTCGGCGGCTTCAAGCAGTCGGGCATCGGCCGCGAGGCCGGGCGCTCGGCGCTGGAGCTCTACACCGAGCCGAAGTCGGTGATCATGGCGTTGTAAAGGCGGGGCGGGCGCGGCTAGCGCGCCACCTCGAAACGCCTAGGAAAGCCCGCCGCCGGCACCCGGCCGCGGGCTTTTTCATGGGCGAACACCCGTGCCGTGGCGGTGAGGGTGGCGCAGAGCAACAGCGCCGCGCCGGTGTTGTGGGCCACGGCCAGTGGCAGGGGCAATTGCAGCAGCACGTTGGCGATGCCGAGGCCGATCTGCAGGCAGAGGGCCAGCAGCAACACCGCCCCGTGGCCGCGCCAGCCCGGCCGGCGCAACAGCGTCAGCGCCAGTCCGCCCACCACCGAGAGCACCACCAGCGCAAAGGCGCGATGGGTGAGGTGGATGGCGGTGAGGGCGGCGGCGGGCAGCAGGGCGCCGCTGGCCGTGGCGCCGAGGGCCCGGTCGAGGGTGAAGGCGTGATGGAAATCCGTTGCCGGCCACCACTGCCCCCGGCAGGTGGGGAAATCGGCGCAGATCGCGGCGGCGTAGTTGCTGCTGACCCAGCCACCCAGGGCGATCTGCACGAGCACCGCCGCCAGCGCCGTGGCCGCGAGGGGGCGCAGGCCGGGTGGCGCGGTGGCGGGTCGGCGGGGCGCGGCGCGTGCCCGCAGCCACAGCAGGGCGAGGAGGGCCAGCGTGGTCATGCCGCCCAGCAGGTGGCTGGTGACGATCACCGGCTTGAGGAGCCGGGTGACCGTGAGCATGCCCAGCAGCGCCTGGCCGAGCACCACCGCGAGCAGGCCGAACTCCAGCCACGGCGCGCGCTGCGCGCGCTCGCGCCAGGCCCGGGCGGCCAGCGCCAGGATCACCAGCCCCAGGGTGCCGGCGGCGTAACGGTGGATCATTTCCTTCCAGGCCTTGGGGGCTTCGACCGGCTGGCCGAAGGCGGCCTCGGCGCGGGCCACGTCGTGGGCCGCCTCGGGCACGCCGATCAGCTTGCCGTAGCAGCCCGGCCAGTCGGGGCAGCCGAGGCCGGCGTCGGACAGGCGTACCCAGGCGCCCATCGACACCACGACGAAGGCCAGCAGCAGGCCGCAGGTGGCGAGCCAGCGCGACGGGCGGCTCATAGCAGGCGATCCAGGAAGAGGGCCGCGAACAGCCCGGTGAGGTAGATCAGCGAGTAGCGGAAGGCGTGACGGGCGCGGGCGTCGGAGTAGTTCCGCCACAGCACCCAGGCCTCGCGCAGGTAGCCCAGGTTGAGCACGCTCACCAGCGCCACGTAGAGGCTGCCCGACAGCCCGAGGGTGGCCGGCAGGTAGGAGACCGCGGCCAGCAGCACGGTGTAGAGCAGGATGTGCAGGCAGGTGAGCGGCACGCCGTGGCTCACCGGCAGCATCGGCAGGCCGGCGCGGGCGTATTCGTCGCGCCGGTAGCAGGCCAGCGCCCAGAAGTGCGGCGGTGTCCACAGAAAGATGATCAGGAACAGGGCCAGCGCCGGCAGGCCGATGCTGTCGGTCATCGCGGCCCAGCCGAGCACCGGTGGCATTGCCCCCGAGGCGCCGCCGATGACGATGTTCATGGGCGTGGCAGGCTTCAGGACCAGCGTGTAGACGATGGCGTAGCCCAGGAAGGTGGCGAGGGTGAGCCACATGGTGAGCGCATTGACTGCGGTGCTGAGCAGCCACAGCCCGGCGCCGCCGGTGAGCATCGCGAGGGCCAGGGTTTCGGCCGGCGTGATGAGGCCCAGCGGCAACGGCCGGCCGCGGGTGCGCGCCATGCGGGCGTCGATGGTGCGTTCGACCAGGCAGTTGATCGCTGCGGCGGCGCCGGCCACCAGGGCGATGCCGACGGTGGCGGCGAGCATCCGCCCCGCCGGTGGCCAGCCTGGCACCGCGAGGGCCATGCCGATCATCGCGGTGAACACGATCAGGCTGTTCACCCGTGGCTTGCACTGGGCGAAGAAGGCGGCCAGACGCAGGCGCAGGGGCGTGTGCAGGGTGGCGGAGCGAAGGACGGTCGGCATGGGCGTCTCCGGTGGCGTGCGTCGGTTGCGGTCAGCCTGCCCAGGCGTAGCGGAGCAGGCGTTCCATGTCCTTGAGGATGCCGCGCGGGTCGGCGTCGGGGGCGTAGCGCAGGATCACCCGGCCCGCCGGATCGACCACGAAGACCCGGTGGCCGGGCTCGCCGAGGTCGAAGGCGGCACGGGCGCCGGGGTCGGGTGCGCGCAGGGTGACGAGGTCGGGCTGCAGCGCCACGAGGGGGGCGGGGTCCGGCGCCGGCAGATCGGTGAGCCAGGCGCGGCGCACCCGGGGCATCTGCTTGTAGAGGGCGACGTGCACCTGGCGCGCGCTCACCACCCAGCGCCGGCAGGCGTCGTCGCAGGGGCCGCTGCCGGCCACGACGAGCGTCCAGTGGCCGTCGAGTTGCGTGGGGCGTCCGGTGCTGTCGGTCAGGGTGGGCAGGACGCGGGGCGGGGCGAGGAGCTCGCCGTGGTTGCCGGCGCGGTCGGGGTGCCAGCCCCACAGGTAGAGCCCGGCAGCGATGGCGAAGGGTAGCGCCAGCAGGGCGACGATCAGCCACAGGGGCCGGTAACGGGCGAGGGCGGAGGGCATCGCGGCGTCGCTCATGGCCGTTTCCACGCCAGGGCGAACCAGATCAGCCCGGCTGACGCGGCAAAGCCGTACCACTGCCAGGCGTAGTAGAGGTGGCGCTCGACGCGTTCGTCGGGGCGCGGCCAGTCGCGCGCGAAGCCGGCCGGTGCGTCGGGGGCGAGCTGCACCACCACCGGCTGCACCGGATGGCCGGCGAGGCGGGCGAAACGGGCCAGGTCGAGGTTCTGCCAGACCGGCTGCCAGCCGTCGGCCTCCGGGCCGAGGGTGAAGAAGCGCGAGCCAGGCATCACGGCGGTGCCGTGCAGTGTCATGGGCGTGGTGGGGGTGGCCACCTGTGGGATGTCGTCGTGGCGGGCGTTGGCGGGAATCCAGCCGCGGTCGATGAGCACCCGGGTGTCGCCGCCGTCGATGACCAGCGGGGTGACGACGTGGTAGCCGGCCTGCTCGCGGTGGATGCGGTTATCCACGAGAAACTGCCGTGCCGGGTCGAAGTGCCCGCGCACCACCACCGGACGGGCGTGCACGGCGTCGGCGTCCACCGGCGCACTGCCGAGCGTCACCGGCGCGTCGCCCCGGCGGACGTCGAGCGCGGCCTGGGCTGCCAGCTTGCGGTCGGCCTTGGCGTGCTGCCAGTGGCCGAGCTGGATGCAGCCCGCCGCCACTGCCAGGGCGACGGCGAGCCCCGGCCACGACGGGCGGAAGCGCCGGCCGCTTGTGGCCGCCCGCAGGCGCGCGCAGAATGGGCCGGCGGATCGGGCGACGTGGGAGGGGGACGAAGTGCTGTTCAAGTCTGCGGTGGTGCTCATGCTGGTGCTGGTGATCGGCAGCCTCTTTTCGGGCCTGGTGTTCCTTTATCGCGACAAGGGCGCTGGCGACCGGGTTGTGCGGGCGCTCACCTTGCGCATCTCCCTCTCCCTCTTGCTCTTCGTGGCCTTGCTGCTCACCTACCGCTTCGGCCCTTACAGCCAATAGACGACGACGAACAGCAGCAGCCACACCACATCGACGAAGTG
The DNA here is from genome assembly GCF_041911615.1 of Zoogloea sp. GTDB lineage: Bacteria > Pseudomonadota > Gammaproteobacteria > Burkholderiales > Rhodocyclaceae > Zoogloea. Next base: position 30,636 of record NZ_JAYROR010000140.1, read on the forward strand.
CCAGTACCACGCCACCGCCTCGAAGGCGAAGTGGCGCCGGGCGTCGAAATGTCCCGCCAGGCAGCGCCCGGCCACCACCGCGAGCATGATGGCGCCCAGGGTGACGTGAAAACCGTGAAAACCGGTGAGCATGAAGAAGGTGGCGCCATACACGCCGGCACCCATCGTGAGGCCCAGCTCGGTGTAGGCGTGGTGGTATTCGTAGGCCTGGAAGCCCAGGAAGATCACCCCCAGCAACACGGTGAGGATCAGCCCGAGGTTGAGCTGGGCGCGCTTGCCCTTCATCAGCCCCCAGTGGGCCCAGGTGAGGGTGACGCCGGAGCTGAGTAGCAGCGCGGTGTTGATCGCCGGAATGCCCCACGCGCCCATGGGCGTGAAGCTGGCGCCCTTGGGGCCGGAGGTCGGCCAGGCGGCGGTGAAGTCCTTGTACAGCGTGAAGGCCGGGTCCATGCCCGCGAGGGCCGGCACCGAGATGTTGCGGCAGTAGAACAGCGCGCCGAAAAAGGCGGCGAAGAACATCACCTCCGAGCCGATGAACCACACCATGCCCTGGCGGAAGGACTGGTCTTCCCAGTCGGTGTAGGCGCCGCGCTGGTTTTCGGCGATCACCGCGCCAAACCACCGGAACAGCACCGCGACGATCACCGCCGCGCCGCCCGCCATCACCCATGGCCCGGGGGCGAAGCGGTTCATCAGCAGGATGAAGCCGAGCGCCAGCAGGAACATGCCACCCGACAGTGCAAACGGGTACAGGCTCGGCTGCGGCACGTAGTAGTGCCCGGCGTGGGGCGTCGAGGCGGGGGCGTGGGATGCGTTCAAGGCGGACTCCTCAGGAAGGATTCGGTGCCAGGAAAAATGCGTAGGCGAGCGTCAGCTCGCTGATCTCGTTGCCGATCTCGCGGTCGACGACGAAGGTGAGCGCCATCTCGCGCGTTTCGCCGGGGCCGAGGGTCTGCTGGGTGAAGCAGAAGCAGTCGAGCTTCTTGAAGTACTGGGCAGCCACCGTCGGCGATACGCTGGGCACGGCCTGGCCGACGATGGGCTTGTCGGAGAGGTTGCGCACCAGGAAGCGGGTGGTGCGCAGTTCGCCGGGGTGGAGTTCGATGGCGGGTTCGAGCGGGCGGATCTCCCAGGGCAGGCCGGGCATCAGCGTGGTGGTGAACTGCACGCCCAGGCTGCGGCTGGTGTCGATGCCGGTGGCCGGCAGATCCTTGGCGGCGATCGCGTCCTTCAGCGTCTTGCCATTGAAACCGACGGCCTTGCACAGGGTGTCGTAGAGCGGCACCAGGGCGAAGCCGAAGGCGAAGCAGGCGGCGGCCAGCAGCACCAGCCGGCCGACGAGGCGGCCATGCTTGGGCGGCGGGGGCAAGGCGGCGTCGCGCATGGCGGCTCAGCGCTGGATGAAGAAGCCGATGGCGTAGAGGCCGAGCGCCACTGCGCCCAGCGCCCAGGCGAAGCGGGCGGAGGCCTTGCGGCGCTGGGCGAGATCGGATTCGGTGAGGTGCATGGCGGCCTCCTTCACTTGACGGTGGGCTGGATGTCCCACGAATGGTGGGGCGGTGGGGAGCTGAGCTCCCATTCGAGGCCGTGGGTGCCTTCCCAGACCTTGTCACTGGCCTTTTGGCCGCCCTTCACGCAGCGCCAGATGTTGTAGGCGAAGAGCAGTTGCGACAGGCCCAGGGCGAAGGCGCCTACCGTGGAGATGGCGTTGAACTCGGCAAACTGCAGCGCGTAGTCGGGGATGCGCCGCGGCATGCCGGCGAGCCCGAGGAAGAACTGCGGCATGAAGGTGAAGTTGAAGCTGATGACGGTGAGCCAGAAGTGCAGCTTGCCGAGGCGTTCGCTGTACATGTGACCGGTCCATTTCGGCAGCCAGTAGTACACGCCGGTCATCACGCCCATGATCCCGCCGGCGAACAGCGCGTAGTGGAAGTGGGCGACCACGAAGTAGCTGTGGTGATACTGGGCGTCGGCGGCCACGTCGGCCAGCACCAGTCCGGTGAGCCCGGCGATGCCGAACAGCACGATGAAGCCCAGCGCGAAGAGCATCGGCGTCTCGAAGGTCATCGCGCCGCGCCACATGGTGGCGATCCAGCAGAAGAACAGCACTGCCAGCGGCAGCGAGATCGACATGGTGCTGTACATGAAATACAGCAGCGCCGGCACCGGCAGCCCGGCGGTCATGAAGTGGTGAGCCCACACCACCAGGCTCAACACGCCGATGGCGATGAAGGACCACACCTGGCCGGTGTGACCGTAGATCGGCTTGCGGGTGAAGGTGGACAGCACGTGGGGCATCAGCCCCCACACCGGCAGCAGCAGGATGTAGACCTCCGGGTGGCCGAAGAACCAGAACAGGTGCTGGAACAGGATCGGGTCGCCGCCGCCGGCGGCGTTGAAGAAATGGGTGCCGAAGTGGCGGTCGGTTAGCAGCATCGTCACGCCGCCGGCGAGCACCGGCAGGGTGATGATGAGCAGCACCGCGGTCACCAGCCAGCCCCAGCAGAATAGCGGCATCTTCATCAGTGTCATGCCCGGCGCGCGCATGTTGAGGATGGTGGCGATGATGTTGATCGAGCCCATGATCGAGCTGATGCCGAGGATGTGGATCGCGAAGATCGCAAAATCGACCCCGATGCCGCCTTGCACCGACAGTGGCGCGTAGAGCGTCCAGCCGGTGGCCACGGCGCCGTCGCCGATGCCGAACAGCGCCAGCACGAAGGGCAGGGTGAGCAGGATGGCAGCCGGCGGTAGCAGCCAGAAGCCCCAGTTGTTGAGCCGCGGCAGGGCCATGTCAGGGGCGCCGATCATCAGCGGGATCATCCAGTTGGCGAAGCCGGTGGCGGCCGGCATCAGCGCCGCGAAGATCATCACCAGCGCGTGCACGCCGATCAGCTGGTTGAAGAACTCCGGCTTCATCAGCTGCAGGCCGGGCTGGAAGAGTTCGGCCCGCACGCCCAGGATCATCGCGCCGCCGACGAAGAACATGAGCAGCGAGAAGCTCATGTACATCGTGCCGATGTCCTTGTGATTGGTGGTGGTGAGCCAGCGCAACAGGCCGCTGGGGGACGCGTGTCCGCCGTGGTGATCGAGGGCGTGGGAGGCGGTGTTCATCGTGCGGACTCCTTACCGAAGGGCCTTGATCTGGGCGGGCTGGATCATGTCGCCCCTGGCGTTGCCGAAGCTGTTGCGCTCGTAGGTGACGATGGCAGCGATGTCCACGTCCGAGAGCGTGGTCTTGAACGCCTGCATCGCGGTGCCGGGCTTGCCGTTCATCACGCGGTCCACGTGGCTGTCGGGGATCAGCCTGCCCTCGGGCGAGAGCAGCGGGCCATTGACGATCTTGCTGCCGGCCAGCGCCGGGAAGGCGGGCGGCAGGCCCTGGCCCGCGGGCTGGTGGCAGGCGGCGCAGGTCTTCTCGTAGGCGGCCTTGCCGTGGGCCATCAGTTCGTCCTTGGTCCAGGTCTTGTCGCCACCGGCCGCGGCGGCGGCCATCGCGCCCTTCTGCTTGTCGACCCACGCGGCGTATTCGGCCTCGGGCAGGGCGTGCACCACCACCGGCATGAAGCCGTGGTCCTTGCCGCACAGTTCGGCGCACTGGCCGCGGTAGATGCCGGGCTCCTCGATGCGCACCCAGGTTTCACGCAGGAAGCCGGGGATGGCGTCGCGCTTGACCCCGAACTGCGGCACCCACCAGGTGTGGATCACGTCGGTGGAGGTGAGCAGGATGCGCACCTTCTTGCCTACCGGCAGCACCACCGGGTTGTCCACTTCGAGCAGGTAATGTTCGCCCTTGGCCTCCCTGCCCTCGATCTGCTCGCGCGGCGTGGATAGTGTGCTGACGAACTTGATGCCCGAGTCCGGGTATTCGTACTGCCACTTCCACTGCATGCCGGTGACCTTGAGCACCATGTCGGCCTTGGTGCGGGTGTCTTCCATGTCGATGACGGCGTGGAAGGCCGGAATGCCCATCAGCACGAAGTCGATGAACAGCAGGATCGCGAACGGCACCAGCACCCAGAACCACTGCAGCGCGCCGGTGGGCCCCGAGAAGCGGGCGGGCTCCGCGCCGACGCTTTTGCGGTGCTTGACCATCGAATACACCATGATCGCGAACACCACCACGAACAGCACGGTGATTATCACCATGAACTGGTTGTGCATCGACAGGGTGTCGCGGCCGATGGGGGTGACCGGGGTCGGGAAGTTCCAGGTGTAATCGGCCCGCGCGCTGCCAGCGAGGATGGCCAGGGCGAGGCCGGCGAGCGCGCGCAGGCCGGGGCGGGACGACGGAGCGAGGCGGCGGGTGCGGGGGTTGAGTGTCGTCAAGGCGCTACCTCTTCTCGTCGTGGGATGATCTCAGGGCTGCAGGCGCTGGCGGAGGTCGGCGGCGAGCTGGCGGCGCTGGTCGGGTGTCATCAACCGCCCCAGCGCGACCCCCTGGCCGTGGGCGCGGATGCACAGCAGCCGATCGGCACCGGGCGCGGCGTCGAGGCTGACGCGGGCCCAGCCGGCGTGAAAGCGTTGGGTGAGATCGCCGTCGGGCAGACGACGGGTGACGATGAGCTGTCGGCCTTCGAGACGGATCGACTCGAAGCTGGCATCGTGCCGGGCGATGGCGCGCAGCGCGAAGAAGAGGACGAGGAGTTCGAGCCCCGCGAAAGGGGCTACGAGCCAGGCGCCCGCCAGGGCGAAACCGCCGCTGACGACGAGGCTCAAGAGGACGACCCCGCCGATGAGGCGACGTCGGGCTGTCGGGGTGAGCGAGCGGTTTGGGCGCGCAACCCACTGGTGCGCGCCCGCCGCCTCTGTTGTTGTTATAGCCATGGCGTCTCCTCCAGGCCCTGTCTGCGACTTTTTGACGCAGATCAAATTCTGGGGTCAGTGTAGCATCGTGCGTCGGTTTTGCAGTGCACTCGAATGCGCTGCAAGCGACTGAAACCAAAAGAGGTTTTAAATGATTTCGATGTTGCGTCGCGTCATTGTGACGATGGTAGCCTGCGGTGGGCTGGCGGCCTGTTCGCCGCCGCCGGATGGCGGAGCAGGGGGCGGCTTCGTCGGTACCGACATCACCGGTGCCCAGTACGGTCAGACCTTGAAGCTCACCGATCATCTGGGCGTGCCGCGCACGCTGGCCGACTACCGCGGCAAGGTGGTGACGATCTTCTTCGGTTATACCCAGTGCCCGGACGTCTGCCCGACCAACCTGATCAACATGGCCGAGGTCATGCGCCAGCTCGGCCCCGATGCCGACAAGGTGCAGGTGCTGTTCATCACCGTCGACCCCGAGCGCGACACCCAGGCGCTGCTCGCCCAGTACGTGCCGGCCTTCGACCCGCGCTTCGTCGGCCTCTACGGCGATCTGCCGACCACCCAGGCGGTGGCCCGGGATTTCAAGGTTTTCTACCAGAAGCAGGGTGACACCGCCGGCCAGGCCTACACCGTCGATCACTCCACCGGTACTTACGTATTCGATCCCCAGGGGCGCCTGCGGCTGTACGTGAAGCATGGGGAGAAGCCGGACGCCATTGCCGCCGACATCCGCAAGCTGCTGGCGGGCAAGTAGGTGCGACGGCGCGGGCAGTCAAATTCAAAGGGCGACCCGTAGGTCGCCCTTTGAATTTGCGTCGGCGGGCCTCAGGCCAGCGCCACCAGCTGGTTGCGCATCTTCTGCATCGCCTTGGCTTCGATCTGGCGAATACGCTCGGCCGACACGCCGTACTCGGCCGCCAGTTCGTGCAGGGTGGCGGCGTCGCCTTCGGTCAGCCAGCGACGCTGGACGATTGTGCGGCTGCGCTCGTCGAGGGTCGACAGCGCCTCGTGCAGACCCTCGTCCTGCAGGCGGGCGTACTGCCGCTGGGCGATCACCTCGGACGGCTCGGCGTGGGGATCGGCCAGGTAGGCGATGGGGGCGAAGCGCTCCTCTTCGTCCTCGGGGCCGGATTCGAGCGCCACGTCGCCGCCGGACAGGCGGGTTTCCATCTCGCGCACTTCCTCGGGCTTGACGCCGAGCTGCTGGGCCACCGCCAGGACTTCCTCGCCCTGCAGCGTGGCGCTGCTGTGCTTCATGCCGCGCAGGTTGAAGAACAGCTTGCGCTGGGCCTTGGTGGTGGCGATCTTGACCAGCCGCCAGTTCTTGACGATGTACTCGTGGATTTCCGCCTTGATCCAGTGGATCGCGAAGGACACCAGCCGCACGCCGCGGTCGGGGTCGAAGCGCTTCACGGCCTTCATGAGGCCGACGTTGCCTTCCTGAATCAGGTCGGCGTGGGGCAGGCCGTAGCCGAGGTAACCCCGGGCGATGGCGACCACCAGGCGCAGGTGCGACATGACCAGCTTGCGCGCCGCATCCAGATCCTCGTTGTCCCGAAGGCTGTGGGCGAGGTCGGATTCTTCCTTCTCGGTCAGCAGCGGGATGCGATTGACGCGCTGGATGTACTGATCCAGGCTGCCAACCGCGGACGGGACGGGAAACGACAAGGTATGGGACATCTGTGACTACCTCCTTCGCACAAATATTAGCACTCCCTGCCTGTGAGTGCTAAGGGTCAGATTGGTTCCGTGGCGGGGTGCCCGCGACGAGCCTTGCCACCTGTCTGGCATGAAACGCTGCTACGCTTGACGATTGAGCGCATCCACGTCGCCGGGAACGGCGGCGCGGGGTGTCCGGCGGGTTAAAGGCGTGCGTGGCGGTGCCGTTAGAAGCGGAGACGACGTATGGCGAAATCGGCCGGCGCCCCGACGTGCCCGGACGCGTTCAGGCCGTGTGCGCCGAGGCCGGCGCGCCATTGACGAACATCCGCGCCTCCCCGTGGGGTGGGCCATGACCAGGAATGCAACCCCGACATGCAAGCCGATGCCGCCCCGAAACAAACGATCCTGATCGTCGACGACACGCCGCAGAACCTCACCATCCTCGGCGAGTTGCTGCAGCCGTACTATCGTGTGCGCGCCGCCAACTCTGGTGAGCGCGCGCTGCGCGCGGTGAGCCTGCAGCCGCGTCCCGACCTGATCCTGCTCGACGTGATGATGCCCGACATGGACGGCTACGCCGTGATGGAGCGGCTGCGCGCCGACCCGTTGACCCACGACATCCCGGTGATCTTCGTCACCGCGATGCATGGCGCGGAGAGCGAGGAACACGGCCTCGAGCTGGGCGCCGTCGATTACATCACCAAGCCGATCAATCCGGCCATCGTGCTGGCCCGGGTGCGCACCCACCTCGAACTGAAGCAGGCCCGCGACCGCCTCTCCGACGAGAACGAATGGCTCGAAAGCGAGGTGGCGCGGCGGATGCGCGAGAACCTGATGATCCAGGATCTCAGCGTGCGCGCGCTGGCCTGCCTGTCGGAAGCCCGCGACAACGAGACCGGCCTGCACATCGTCCGCACCCAGACCTACGTCGAGCTGCTGGCCCGCCACCTGTCGGCGCATCCGCGCTTCGCCGAGGCGCTGTCCGGCGACCAGCTCGGGATGATCGTCAAGGCGGCGCCGCTGCATGACGTGGGCAAGGTCGGCGTGCCCGACAGCATCCTGCTCAAGCCCGGCCGCCTCACGCCGGAAGAGTTCGAGACGATGAAATCCCACGCCACGATCGGCGCCGACGCGATCGCCAAGGCCATGCAGCAGGCCATCGCCAGCGCCGGGCCGGAGGCGGCGGAGCAGGCCGCGCGGGCCTTCCACTTCCTCGAGGTGGCCCAGGAGATCGCCGCCGGCCACCACGAGAAATGGGACGGCAGCGGCTACCCGCGCGGGCTCGCCGGCGAGGCGATCCCGGTGTCGGCGCGGCTGATGGCGCTGGCCGACGTGTTCGACGCGCTGATGACGCGACGGGTCTACAAGCCGGCCTTCGACCTGGAAGAAACCACCCGCATCATCTGCGACGGACGCGGGAAGCACTTCGACCCGGACGTGGTGGACGCCTTCGTGGCCTGTCGCGAGCAGTTTTCCGACATCGCCACGCGCTTTGCCGATCCGCTGCCCGACGAAGCCGGAGCGGCATGATGCGACGGGTGCTGGGGCTCGCGTGCGTGGTGCTGGCGGCGCTGCTGCCGGCCCCGGCGCCACTGGCCGGCAGCGGCCGGGCCAGCGCGACCAACGTCCGCTTCGCCGAGATTCCCGCCAGCGCCGGCACCCTCCAGGCCCTGCGCCGCGGCGGTTTTGTCCTCTACCTGCGCCACGGTCTGACCGACAACGCCCGGGCCGATCGCGTGCCGCTGGTCGATCTGGACGACTGCGCGAGCCAGCGTCCGCTCACCCCTGCGGGGCGCGAGCAGGCGGTGCGCGTCGGCGAGGCGATCCGCAAGGCCGGCATTCCGCTGGGCGAGCTGCGCATCAGCCCCCTGTGCCGGGTGCGGGACACCGCCGCGGCGGCCTTTCCGGATAGCCGGCCCGAGATCGACCGGCTGCTGATGTACACCGCCAACCTGACCGATACCCAGAAGGCGCCGATCGTCGCCCACACCCGCAGCCTGCTGGCGGCGCCGGTGGCGCCCGGCACCAACCGCCTGCTGATCGCCCACGCCCCCAACCTGATGGACCTGATCGGCTATTTCCCGCGGGAAGGCACCCTGGTGGTGTTCCGCCCGACGGCTGCCGGCGGCTTCGAATACGTCGCCAGCGTCGCGCCGGGCCAGTGGTTCGAACTGCTGCGCTGAAGAGGCGCCGATGAACGCTTCCCGCTCCCGCCGCCTGCGCTTCCAGCTCGTACTGTTCCTGCCGGTGGCGCTGGTGGTGGTGCTGGCCGGTGGGCTCAATCTGGGCTCGCTGCTGAGCCTGCGGGAGGATCACCGCGCCGCCACCCGGGAACGCATCGCCGACATGGCCCGGGTTCGCGCCGCCACCCGCTTCAACGAGGAGATCGCCGCCGTCCAGCGCCTGGTCGGCACGACCCTCGAACAGGCCAGCGCGAACGGGCTCGACGAGGCGGCGGTGTACCGCGTGCACACCGACGTGGTCAATCGGCTCGCCCGCCTGGCCGACGACCTCCCCGCGCGGCGGGGCGCGGCGGATGGCGCCGAGGCCGGCCGCGAGCTCCAGGCCGACTTCGAGGCCTACCGCAACCTCATCGTGTCGGCCACCGATCTGGCCGCCATCAACCCGCGCGACGCCATGCGCCAGGCCTACCAGGCCGCCAGCAGCTACATCGCGCTGTCCAAGCACACCCAGACCCTGGCCGCGGCGGTGGCGGCCGACGTGGCCGTGCGCGGCGACCGTCAGGCCGAGCAGTTCGAGCACCACGCGATCCGCATCGCGGTGATCGCGGTGGCGATGGTGATGCTGCTGGTGCTGATCTGGTTCGTCGTGATCCTCTGGGCGACCCGTCGTCTGGCGAGCATCAGCGCTGCCCTCGAGGCACTGGCCGACGGTCAGCTCGACGCCCCGTCCCTGCCGATCGTCGAAAAGATCGCCGCCGACCCGCGCAGCCTGCTGCGCACCATGGCCGAATCGGTGCTCGCGTTCCGCAGCACCGCCCGCGCCCGCGAGGCCGCCCAGGCGGCGCTGCGCAAGCTGTCGCTGGTGGTCGAGCAGACGCCCAGTTCGGTGCTCATCACCGATCTCGAAGGGCGCATCGAGTACGTCAACGACGCCTTCGTCCACCTCAGCGGCTACAGCCGCGACGTGCTCATCGGCGCCAATCCGCGCCTGCTCAAATCGGGCCGGACGCCGCCCGAAACCTATCGCGAGATGTGGGCCACGCTGCTCGCGGGGCGGATCTGGCGCGGCGAGCTGGTCAACCGCACCCGCTCCGGCGAAGAGCGCATCGAGGCCATGAGCATCACCCCGCTGCGCCAGCCCGACGGGCGGGTGAGCCACTACGTCGCCGTCAAGGACGACGTGACCGAGCAGCGCCGCATCGGCGAGGAACTGGCGCGTCACCGCGATCACCTCGAACAGCTCGTCACCGAGCGCAGCGCCGAGTTGATCGTCGCCCGCGACGCCGCCGAGGCCGCCAGCCGCAGCAAGAGCGAGTTCCTCGCCAACATGAGCCACGAGATCCGCACTCCGATGAACGCCATCATCGGGCTCACCCACCTGCTCAGCCGCGAGATCGACGACACCCGGCACGCCGGACGCCTGGGCAAGATCGCCGCCGCCGCCAAGCACCTGCTCAACCTCATCAACGACATCCTCGACCTGTCGAAGATCGAGGCCGGCAAGCTCGACCTGGAACTCACCGACTTCGACGTCGAGCGCATCGTCGGCAACGTCATCGGGCTGATCCGCGACAAGGCCGAGGAAAAGAAGATCGAGCTGGTGGTCGATCTGCGCGCGATCCCCGCCGTCCTCCACGGCGACGGCCTGCGCCTGCAGCAGATCCTGCTCAACTTCGCCGGCAACGCCATCAAGTTCACCGCGCGCGGCAACATCACCCTGCGCGCCGCGGTGGTCGCCGCCGAGGACCACGGGCTGCGCATCCGCTTCGAGGTCGCCGACACCGGCATCGGCCTCACCCCGGAACAGCAGCGCGACCTGTTCCAGAGCTTCCGCCAGGCCGACACCTCGATCACCCGCAAGTACGGCGGCACCGGGCTGGGCCTGGCGATCAGCAAGCGCCTCACCGAACTGATGGGCGGCGAGATCGGCGTCGTCAGCACGCTCGGGCAGGGCTCCACCTTCTGGGTCGAGCTGCCCTTCTCGTACAGCCAGCATCCCGGCAGCGCGCCCAAGGCCGGACGCGACACCCGCGGCCTGCGGGTGCTGGTGGTGGACGACCTGGCCGACGCCCGCGAGTCGCTGGTGGCCATGCTCCAGCGGATGCACGCCTCGGTCGAGGCGCTCCCCGACGGCCTCTCGGCCCTCGCCCGCATCGCCGAGGCCGACGCCGCAGACGCGCCCTTCGATCTGCTGCTCATCGACTGGCAGATGCCCGGAATGGACGGCATCGCCTTCGGACAGCAACTGGTCGGCCTGCCGCTCAAGCGTCGTCCGGCCAGCCTGCTCGTCACCTCCTACCCCGAGGCGCTAGCGCCCGACGCCCTGGTCGCCACCGGCTATTTCGACGTGCTGGCCAAGCCGCTGTCGCCCTCGCAGCTCTTCGACGCGGTGCAGGACACCCTCTCCGGCCGTCACGTGCCGGCCCGCGGCCTCGCCCCCTGCGAGGCCGAAACCGCCCTGCGCCGGCGCAGCGGCACCCGCGTGCTGCTGGTCGAGGACAATCCCATCAACCAGGAGGTCGCCCGCGACCTGCTCGCCGACGTGGGCATTGCCGTCGAGGTGGCCGGCGACGGTCAGATCGCCGTGGACAAGGCTCGCGCCGGCCACTACGACCTGATCCTGATGGACATCCAGATGCCCATCGTCGACGGCCTCGCCGCCACCCGGCTGATCCGCGCGCTGCCCGGTCACGCCGCCACGCCGATCCTCGCCATGACCGCCAACGCCTTCGACGAGGACCGCCAGCGCTGCCAGGAAGCCGGCATGAACGACCACGTCGCCAAGCCGGTCGAGCCCGAGGCCCTCTACCGTGCCCTGCTGCAGTGGTTGCCGCGCCCGGCCGACGCGGCCGACGAGGCAGCGCCGCGTCCGGCCGGCCCGCCACCCGCCGGCGCGGACGACGCGGCCCTGACCCGCCGCCTCGCCCAGATCGA
>NZ_JAYROR010000141.1:0-3480 GCF_041911615.1 Zoogloea sp.
CCCGGCCTGCGCGGCAACGCCGCCACCTTCGCCGCCTTCCGCAACGCCGCCGCCGACGCCTACCTGGCCGACGCCGCCCGCCTGGCCCTGCCCGAAGCCCGCGCCGGCAGCGCCCAGCCACGCCTGCGCTTCGACGCCGAGCACCTCTACGCCGCCTGGGGCTGGGTACGCGTCGCCGGCCGCAGCCCCTGCGAGCCCGACCGGATCGTCTGGACCCGCGCCACCGAACCCTTCTCCATCGCCGACCCCACCGACCTCCTCGGCGCCCGCCCGGCCAGCATCCAGATGCCCGACATCGCCCGGCTGCTGCGCGACATCCCCCGCCTCGCCCGGGCCCGCGCCCAGCCCTTCGCCGGCGTCGCCAGCCCGCCCGGCTCCGGCGTCACGGTCGGCGGCGAGATGGCCGACACCCGGCGCGACTTCGGCCTTGGCATGATCTGCAACTTCGGCATCCCCATCCTCACGATCTGCGCGCTGATCCTGTTCAAGATCATCTTCACGATCCTGATCGCGCTGCCCTCGTTCAGCTGGATGCTGTTCCTCAAGATCTGCCTGCCGTTTCCCAAGAGGGGATCATGACCAATCCCAAGCTCGGCACCGGACTGCGTTTTCCCCTCGTCACCCGCGACGGCTTCGGCCGGGTGTCGGGCGCCGACGCCGTCGAGCAGTCGATCCGCGCCATCCTGCTCACCGAGCCGGGCGAACGCATCGCCCGGCCCACCTTCGGCGTCGGCCTGCGGCGCTACCTCTTCGCGCCCAACAGCCTCGAACTGCGCACCCAGATCCGCGCCGCCGTCACCGAAGCCCTGGCCCGCGACGAAGCACGCATCCAGGTCGAATCCGTCGCCGTCACCACCGACCCGCGGGAACCCACCGTGCTCGCCATCGCCATCCGCTACCAGATCCTCGGCGAACCCGGCGCCCGCAACCTCGTGTTTCCGTTCTACCTCAACGGGGGCGCCTGACATGAAACGCCCACCCGCCCGCAACCGCCGCCCGTCCCGCCCCACGGCAAGGGGGAACTGACATGGCCATCCTGCCTCCCCGCCTCGACGACCGCGCCTTCGACGACCTGCGCGCCGAACTGGTCCGCCGCATCCCCACCCACGCCCCCGAGTGGACCGACCACAACGCGTCCGACCCCGGCATCGCCCTCGTCGAGCTCTTCGCCGCCCTCGGCGACAACCTGCTGTACCGCCTCAACCGCGTGCCCGAGGCCGCCCGGCTCGAATTCCTGCGCCTCCTGGCCATCCCGCCCAAGCCCGCGCGGTCCGCCCAAGCCCTGGTGCGCCTCGACATCACGCGCGCACCCTTCGCCCCGGTGCCGGTGGACTTCGGCAGCGGCGGCACCACCCTCGAACTCTCCGCCGGCGACGTGCCCTTCCAGAGCCTCGACGAGATCACCGCGCTGCCCGTCGAACTCGTCGCCTGGACCAAGCAGCCCTACACCGGCCCGGTGCTCGCCGGTGGCGTCGAAAACGTCGCCACCCTGCTCGCCGACCACCTCGGCGGCACCGCCCCGGCCCTCGACCAGTACCGCCCGGTGCCCCTTGCCGCCCCCGACGGCGGCCGCTTGCCGCCCCCCCTGTCCACCGGCGCCAGCGTCGACAGCCGCCTGTGGCTGTGCCTGCTGGCCCCCGAGGCCGCCATGGCCGACGCCCTGCGCGCCAGCGCCAACAACCCCGCCGCCGCCCGCGCCCGGCTGCGCAAGGCCCTCGCCGGCCAGGTGCTCAACCTCGGCGTACAGAGCGACGACGCCCTCTGCGGTGCCACCGACCACCACCGCTGCCCCGACCCCGGCACCGACCCCGAGCGCTGGCCCCTGCGCTGGGAAATCTCCACCGGCGGCTTCACCGGCAGCGCCGCCAAGGTCGACCGGGTGCGCTACCAGCGCCTCGCCGTCGTCGCCGACAGCACCGACAACCTCGGCCGGCGGGGCATCGTGCGCCTGCGCCTGCCCGACATCGCCCCCACCGCCAGCGAACCCTTCGGCGACTGGACCGCCGCCAGCTTCGACCCGCCCGACCCCGACCTGCTCGGCGTCGGCGAACTCCCGCCCCGCCTCGACGACGCCAAACTCGCCGCCCGCGTCCTGGGCTGGATCCGCGTCGCCCGCATCGACGCCACCCATCCGCCGGTGCGCCTGCGCTGGATCGACGCCAACGTGGTGCGCGCCGAACAGGCCGTCACCGCCCCCGCCGAACTCCTCGGCTACGGCGACGGGCGCACCGGCCAGCAGTACCCCCTCGCCCACCCCCCGGTCATCGCCGGCAGCGAGACCATCCAGGTGCTCGGCCCCCTGGGCTGGGAAAACTGGCAGGCCGTGGACGATCTCGCCCTGGCCGGCCCCGACGACCCCTTTTACGCCCTCGACCCGGGCGACGGCACGGTACGCTTCGGCGACGGCCTCCACGGCCGCATCCCGCTGCCGGGTGAAGCCATCCGCTGCCTCGCCTACCGCTACGGCGGCGGCGTGCGCGGCAACGTCGGCGCCGGGCGCATCAACCGCGTGCTGCGCGCCTCGCCGGCTGCCGCCCTGGCCCTCAAGCCCACCAACCCGCTGCCCGCCGACTTCGGCGCCGACGCCGAAACCCTGCCCGAGGCCAGCGCCCGCATTCCCCAGGTGCTGCGCCACAACGACCGCGCCGTCGCCAGCGCCGACTTCGCCGACCTGGCCCTGCAAACGCCCGGTGTGCACGTGGGCCGCGCCGAAGTGCTGCCCCGCCACAAACCCCACGAACGGGTAGACGGCGTGCCCGGCGTCGTCACCCTCATCGTGCTGCCCGCCTACGACCCGCAGCAGCCCGACCAGCCCACCCCCGACAAGGAAATGCTGCGCCGCGTCTGCGCCTGGCTCGAGCCGCGCCGGCTCGTCACCACCGAGCTCTACGTCACCCCGCCCCAGTACGTGCGCCTGAGTTGCTCGGTGGCCGTCGAACCAGACGCCGGCGCCGGTGAGGAAACCCTGCGCCGCCACGTCGAGCTCGCCCTGCGCCAACACCTCGCACCACTGCCACCCTACGGGCCCGACGGCACCGGCTGGCCCTTCGGCCGCGACGTGCGCGACCGCGACATCGAAGCCGCCATCCTGCGCGTGCAGGGCGTGCGCCTGGTCAATGCGGTGCGCGTCGTCGGCGAGCAGATCGACCGCGCCGGCACCCGCAGCGCCGTCGAACAAACCGTCGCGCTGCTGCCCTGGCAGCTCCCGGTCCTCCTCGACGTGAAGGTCGCCATCGGCGCCGACGCCACCGCCGAAGCCCTGCCGCCCCTCGACGCCGACGTGCCCGCCACCCCGGCCACCACCATGCCGGTGCCGGTCGGCAAGGAGGAATGCTGATGAACCGCCCCGCCGCGCCCGCTCCCGCCCGGCGCCGGCCCCGGGAGCCCCAGCCATGACCGGCCCGCGCTTCGCCCACCTCACCGGCCGCGCCATGTGGACGCGCTGCGACCACGCCGGCACCCGCATCGAAGGCGCGCCCG
>NZ_JAYROR010000142.1:0-22313 GCF_041911615.1 Zoogloea sp.
CTGCACGGCGACCGAGTAGGTGCCCGGCGCGACGGTGAAGCTGTAGTTGCCGTTGGCGTCGGTGGTGGTGGTGCCAACGGGGTTGCCGGAGGCGTCCTTCAGCACCACGGTGACGCCGGCGATGCCGGCTTCACCAGCGTCTTGCACGCCGTTGCCGTTGGTGTCGTGCCAGACCTTGTCGCCCAGCGTGGCGAGGGAGCCGACGGGGACGTGGAAGGTGATGGTGTTCGGGGTCGGGTCGAGGTCGACGCCGCCGCAATCGGGATCGACGCCGCCGTTGTCGCGGACCTGGAAGACGAAACCGGCGTCACCGCCGACGCCGGACGGCGCGACATAGGTGAGCTTGCCGGCTTCGATGTCGGCCGCCATGATTTCCTGGCCGTTGGTCACGGCGACGCCGTTGAGCAGCAGGGTGCCGACGGAGGGAACGGCATTGACGACGACGGACTGGAAGGCGTCGCCATCGATGGGATCGGTGAAGCCAAAGTCGGCCAGACCCAGCACGTAGGTGTCGCCGTTGGCCACATTCACGGTCTCGTCGGCGCCGGAGGGGGCGTCATTGACCGGGGTGACATTGACCGTCAGGTCGAGGGTGAAGGTGTTGCCGGTGCTGTCGTAGCCCAGCACACGCACCATCTGGACGCCGTTGAAGTTCGGCAGGTAGCCGGCGTCGAGGGTGAAGGTGTCCTTATCCACGGCGGTGAAGAAGCCGGGACCGGAGACCAGGGTCCACTTGGCGCCATCGTAAACGTAGAGCTTGATCCGGGCGGGATCGGTCGCGGCATAGGTGGGATCGGCTTGCTTGAGCAGATCGAACAACTCGACGTTCTTACTCGTGTCCTCGCAGACATCGATAGTGGTTGAGTAACTCTTGTTTGACATGAACGACCTCCAGTTTTCTGTTTTGGATACCGCCAAGGTTGGAAGAAGCCCCTGGCGAGTCGAGAAAATCGGGGATCAAACTGCAAATTACGGGCCACTTTCCCATCGTTAAATGTCAAAAACACTAAATCCTGTTCATCTCAATAACTTATCCAATTCAGGCGCCATTTTTACCTCTGTAAAAAATCACAAACCACTAAGCGCTGTAAAAAAAACCGACAGAACGCTTTGAAAGAAAGGGTCGCAGGAAACCGGACGCAACATCGACCAGCCTCGCCACCAAGGCCCCCAAATGGGCTCACATCACTGTTTTAAAAGAATAAATAATGAATTTTCGGCATTCGAACAGTGCGTCTGGACACTATTTGCACGCTCGTTTCAAGCCCAAAAACGCCCTGAAAATCTCCGACAGGAACTATTCCACGCCAGCGAAGGGCCGCCTTCGGGCACGATTACCCGATATGTTTTTCTTATAAAGGCAGCGGTACGCGCGGCCTCTCGCACCCGTCAATGACATAAAATTGTCAAATCAAGTTAAACACCAAAAATCGACCAAGACATATTCATGAAAATTGTCACAAATAAATGAATGGCAATTTTGCAAAACGAATACTCGTGACTTTTTAACATTTGGCAGATGCACTGTTGTGGCACCATCCGTTTCCAGCCGCCGCGGAGCCCTATCACGGGCCTTCGCCTCCCCGGCGAACGCCTTACCCGAATCGGTGTGAAGACGTTCGATCCACGCAACCCGATGGCATCAAACTGAGCACCCTGCCCATGCGCGAGACACCCTCTTCCTCACCCGGCGCGGCTTCCGTCGACGGGGTCATCGATCAATTGCAGTTCCTGGCTCATTTCTTCGGAAAGCGGGCCGACCCGATGCAGTTGCTGGCCGACACCCCGGTGGTGGACGGCTGCATTACCGAGCCGCAGATCCTCGAGTGCGCCCGCCGCGGCGGGCTCAACCTGAGCCGCGCCAAGAAGCGCGTCGCGGATTTCAAGCCGTCGGAGTTGCCGGCGCTGGTCTTCGCCGCCGAAGGGGGCGAGCCGCTGGTGCTGCTTCGCAGGGACGGCGAGCAGTTCGAATGCGTGCAGTCGAACATCCAGGGCACGGTCAAGCTCGCTGTCGAGCAGATCGCGGCCGACTACCCGGGCCTCGCCTACTTCGTGCGGCCGATGGTGTTCTTCGACACCCGCAGCCTGCTCTACCACCTGCCGCGCCCGCGCCGCTGGTTCTGGGACACCCTGCTCGCCAACAAGCCGATCTACGGCTGGGCGCTGCTCGCGACCGTGCTCACCAACGTCTTCGCGGCGGTGATCCCGTTCTACACGATGTCGGTCTACGACCGCGTGGTGCCCAACAACGCGCTCGACAGCCTGTGGGTGCTGACCGGCGCGGTGGTCGTGGTGGCCTTGTTCGATCTGGTCATCAAGATGCTGCGCAGCTATCTGCTCGAAGCGGCGGCGCGCAAGGCCGACGTGGCCATGTCGTCCCACGTGTTCGCCCAGGCCCTGCGCCTGCGCGCGGCGTCGCGCCCGGCCTCGGGTGGGGTGCTCGCCAACATCGTGCGCGACTTCGAGTCGGTGCGTGAGTTCGTCACCTCGTCGACGCTCACCGTGCTGGGCGACGTGCCGTTCATGATCTTCTTCCTGGTGCTGATCGGGATCATCGGGCACTGGCTGGTGTTCGTGCCGCTGTTGCTGATTCCGGTCACCATCGCCGTCTCGTTCATGATCCGCCGCCCGCTCACCCGCATCCTCGGCGCCAACATGCAGGAGTCGGCCCAGCGCACCGCCCACCTGTTCGAGGTGATGAACGGTGTCGACACCATCAAGACCCTCGGCGCCGAGGCCTGGGCCCGCCGCCAGTGGGAAATGCTCACCGTCAAGATCTCCGAGAACTCGGTGTCGATGCGCGAATGGACCTCGTTCGGCACCTACGTCTCGCTGCTCGTCACCAACCTCGACTCGATCCTGCTGGTGATGTTCGGCGCCATGATGATCGGCGCCGGCGACCTGACCATGGGCCAGCTCATCGCCTGCTCGATGCTCGCCGCCCGCGCCATCACCCCGGCCACCCAGATCGCCGCGCTGGTGGTGCGCTACGAGCAGACCCGCCAGGCCATCGAGGCGCTGGACAAGATCATGGAATCGCCCACCGACGAGACCACCGACAGCCTGCACCTGCCGCGCATGTCGGGCCGCATCGACTTCCGCGACGCCCACTTCACCTACCCCAACGGCGCGCCGCTGCTCAAGGGCCTCAACCTCACCATCCGTCCGGGCGAGAAGGTCGGCTTCATCGGCCGCATCGGCTCCGGCAAGAGCACCCTGTTCAAGCTGCTGCTCAACCTCTACAGCCCCGACCAGGGCACCGTGATGGTGGACGGCATGGCGGTCAACCAGCTCGAACCCCAGAGCCTGCGCCGCCAGGTGGGCTACGTGCCGCAGGACGTGGTGCTGTTCCACGGCGACATCCGCGAGAACATCCTCCTCGGCAACGCCCAGGCCAGCGACGAACAGGTGCTCGACGCCCTGCGCCTGTCCTGCCTCGACGAGATCCTGGCGAACCTGCCCAACGGGCTCGGCACGCAGGTCGGCGAGCGCGGCGAACGTCTGTCCGGCGGCCAGCGTCAGGCGGTGTCGATTGCCCGCGCCCTCGTCCAGCAGCCGCGCATGCTGCTCCTCGACGAGCCGTCGAGCATGATGGACCCGGCCACCGAAGCCCGCCTCATCGAAAACCTGCGCAGCATCAAGGGCATCACGATGCTGCTGGTCACCCACCGGATGGCGATGCTGCCGCTGGTGGATCGTCTGGTCGTGCTCGACCAGGGCAAGGTCGTCCTCGACGGCCCCCGCAACGAAGTCCTCCGCAAACTGCAGGGCGTGCCGGCATCGACCGTCCCGCGGGAGTTCGCCGCATGAAAAACCCCTTCCAGTCCGCCCCGCCCCGTATCGAGGCCGAAGCCATCAGCAGTCAGCCGGATTTCGAGCGCGGCCCGCGCCGCGCCGCCCTGATCCTGCTCGGCACCACCGCCGTCTTCTTCGTGCTGCTGTTTGCCTGGATGAGCTTTGCCCGCCTCGACATCTCGGTCAATGCGATGGGCGCCGTCGTTCCGTCCAGCCGCGTCCAGCAGATCCAGAGCATGGAAGGCGGCATCCTGCAGACGCTCAACGTGCGCGAAGGCGCTGCCGTGAAGAAGGGCGACGTCCTCGCCATCGTCCAGAACCTGCAGTTCAACGCCGAGCAAGGCGAAGCGCAGCAAGGCCTGTGGGGCGCCCAGGCGTCCCTCGTGCGGCTCGAGGCCGAAGCGCGCAACGCGGCGCCCAGCTTCCCGGCCGAGCTCGAGAAGAACGCGCCCGACCTGGTTCGCGAACAGCGCAACCTGTGGCAGAGCCGGCGCCAGGAACGCGAGAACACCCTCGAAACCCTCGCCCGCCAGCTCGCCCAGCGTCAGCAGGAGCTGGCCGAAGCCCGCGCCCGCCACGCCGCCGCCAGCGAAGCCATCGGCCCGGCCCGCGAAGCCCTCGCCATCGAGGAGCGCCTCGCCGCCAACGGTGCCGGAGCCAAGGCCGACCTGCTGGCCGCCCAGCAACGCTACACCGGCCAGAAGGGCGAGATGGAAACCTCGCGCATCGCCATCGGCCGCATCCAGGCCTCGGTGGCCGAAGCCCAGGCCCGCCTGTCCGAAACCCGCGCCCGTTTCCTCACCGAGACCAGCAAGGAAAAGACCGAAGCCGAACTGCGTGCCGCCCAGCTCGGCGAACAGCTCACCGGCCGCAACGACCGCGTCGCCCGCCGCGAGATGCGCGCGCCGATGGACGGCATCGTCAATCGCGTGCTGGTGACCACGGTCGGCGGCGTCGTCAAGGCCGGCGAGACGATCATGGAAGTGGTTCCGGCCGAAGACCGGCTGCTCATCACCGCCAAGGTCAAGCCCGCCGACATCGCCTTCCTCAAGCCCGGCCAGGACGCCCGCATCCGCATCAGCGCCTACGATTCGTCGATCTTCGGCACCCTGCCCGGCAAGGTCGTGCGCGTCGGTGCCGACGTGGTGGTCGACAACGAGAAGAAGGAAACCTTCTTCGAAGTCCTCCTGGAAGCCCAGAAGAACTTCCTCGGCGACCCCTCCGAACACCTCACCATCTCCCCGGGCATGGCTGCCGACGCCAGCATTCATACCGGCAAGCGCACGATGATGGAATACATGCTAAAACCCATCGTCAAGACCCTCGACAAATCCCTGCGCGAACGCTGATGAGCCCGATCTCCCCCTCTGCCCGGCCCTGCCGCCCGACCCGTCTCACCCTGCTGATCGCGGCGGCCGGCATCGGCCTCGTCGCCGCCGGCCTGCACGCCGAACCGCTGCCGGCGGTCGTGGACAAGGTCCTCCTGCAGCAGCCCAGCGTGCGCTCGGCCCAGGCCCTGCTGCGCGCCGCCGACGCCCAGATCACCCAGGTCCGCTCCGACTTCCTGCCCAGCCTCGGCCTGACCTACCGCAACGCGGACTCCCGCGACGAAACCCAGGGCACGCCGATCAACCGCAACGTGCGACGCAGCGACGCCAACCTGCGCTGGAACGTCTTCAACGGCGCCACCGACACCAACCGGCTGCGCGCCGCCGGCTTCACCCGCGACGCCGCCGACGCCGACCTGGACAACGTGCTCGAGCAGGTTGCCTACGAGCTCACCGAGAACTACTCCGACGTGGTGCGCCTGCGCCAGCTCATGGCCAGCCTCCAGGCCACCATCGCCAGCCAGGAACGGGTCGAGGCCAACGTCGCCCACCGGGTGGACGCCGGCCGCATCTCGTCGGCCGAACTCGACCTGATGCGCGTGCGCCTGATCCAGAACCGCAACCTGCTCGGCCAGCTGCGCGCCCAGCTCGGCACCGCCGAATACCGCTACCGCCTGCTCACCGGCGAAGCCCCGACCAACCTCATCACCCCGTCGATCCAGCCGGCCGACACCGCGGTGGCCAGCGATGCCGCCATCGAAGCCCTCGTCGAGCGCATCCACGAACGCAACCCGCGCCTGCGCGCCGCCCTGCAGCGGGCCAACGCCCGCCAGGCCGACGTCGGCGCCGCCCGCGGCTTCTTCTTCCCGTCGGTCGACCTCAGCTACAGCAAGCGGCTCGACAACACCACCATCCCGATCCCGGTGTCCGACACCGACCGCGCCGCGCAGGTCCAGGTCAGCCTCGACATCCCCCTCGGCGGCAAGAACCTCGGCCGCCACACCGAAGCCGTCGAGCGCCACCAGGCCGCCCAGGCCGACGCCGACGACCTGCTGCTGAAGGTCTCCAAGGACATCACTGACCTCTACCGCCAGTACATCGAGGCCCGCCAGGTCGCGCCGCTGCTCGAACAGCGCGTCACGGCCGCCCAGCGCGTCGCCGCCGCCTACGAACTGCACTTCGACGCCGGCCGCCGCTCGCTCAACGACCTCTCCATCGCCCAGGGCGATCTTTTCGACGCCCAGCGCGGCCTCATCGAAAACCGCGCCCAGCAGACCACCCTGCAGGCCCAGCTGCTCGGCCTTGCCGGCGAACTGCGCACCGCGCTGCGCAGCCGCTACCGTCCGGCCCCGATCCCCCCCGAGCTGCTCGGCACCCAGTACGTGTCGCCGGCCCTCGTCGCCGCGCCCGTCCCCAGCGTCGAAGCCAGCCCTGCACCGCAGGTCGAACTGGCCCCCGCCAGCCCCGCCGTTCCGGCCGCCATCGACCCCGCGCTGCGCGCCCGCCTCGACGCCTGGCGCGCCGCCTGGGCCGCCCAGGACTTCGACGCCTACCGGGCCGCCTACGCCACCGACTTCCAGCCCGGCAAGGGCCGCAGCACCGCCGACTGGGAGAACGAGCGCCGTCAGCGCGTCACCCAGGCCAAGGCCCCGCGCATCCGGCTCGACAAGCTGGTGCTCGCCGACGGGGGTGCCGACCAGGCCAGCCTGCGCTTCGTCCAGCACTACAGCGCCGCCCAGTACCGCGACACCGTGCGCAAGCAGCTCGACTGGAAGAAGGTGGACGGCCAGTGGAAGATCGTCGGCGAAACGGTGCTCCCCGCCGCCCCGAAGGCCGAGTGAGTCCGGTCGGCGCGCCAGCGCCGGCCGTCGGTGCATTTTTGTCAGCACACCTGGCGGTTTGCTCCGGGAACGTCTAGTTTCAAGGCAGAAAGGCCTCGTCCACGGGGCCGCCCCGACCGGAGAGACGATGCGCCCGCGCGACCCCGCGCGGCGCCTTCACCGCCACGCCAGGAGCTGCCATGAAGCCGTCTCGTCCCCGCCTCGTTGCATGTGCCAGCCTGCTCGCCCTCGCCCTGCCGGGCGCCGCCCAGGCCGTCGCCATCAAGCTGACCGACGTCAGCCCCACCTACTTCGCCGAGGCCGCCAACTGCGTGGGCATCGGCGCCGTCGCCTACACCCACTGCACCAGCACCGCCCTGCTCGACGTCGCCACCTCGCTGGGGGGCAGCGACGCCAGCTTCAAGCAATCCTTCGACGCCTGGAACGCCGGCAACGCCGCAGCCAGCAAATGGAGCCTCAAGGACGGCGGCAAGCTGCCCGGCGGCAGCTTCCAGGTCAGCACCTTCGACGCCCTCGCCGAAGCCGGCAGCGGCGGCCTCGAGATCCAGATCGACTGGACCTACGCCGGCGCCGACAAGGGCGACTACTTCTGGGCGCAAGGCCTCTACGACAACTACTCGCCCAGCCTGGGCAAGATGATCGAGCCCATCTTCAAGATGGACGTGCTCAGCGGCAAGGACCTTGCCGCGCCGCTCTACCCCTTCAGCTACGACGAACGCTACTTCTACGACCAGCCGATGGGCTTCTGGCCCGGATCGTTCTTCGAAGCCACCGCTTTCGTCGCCCAGGCCGACTACACCACGCGCGTGCTCACCGTCTACGAGGGCGTGAGCTACGAATTCCACCTGGACATCCCCGAGCCATCGGGCACCACGCTCGCCCTGCTCGGCATCGGCGGCCTCGCCGCGCTGCGGCGCCGGCGCTGAAGTCCGTGCCCGACTACTGGACCGACTGGATCGCCACCTCGGCCGCCGCCGTCGTCGGCAGTATCGCCATGGGCAGCAGCGCCATCGGTGTGACCTACAGCGGCCCCTACGCCTTTGCCCAGACTTTCGGGCGGCACCAAGACTCTCCGGTTCAGCCAGCCCGTCCACAATCAAGCGCTGAGCCGCGCTACCGCCAGCGCAACAAAAAAGCAGCCTTCGGGCTGCTTTTTGCATGCATCGCGACGGCGGGCTGCGGCGCGTCAGAGCCCCAGTTCGCCCCACATCGCATCGATCCGCGCCTTCACCTCGGCGCTCATCTCGATGGCCCGGCCCCATTCCCGGTTCGTCTCGCCGGGCCACTTGTTGGTGGCGTCGAGCCCCATCTTCGAGCCGAGGCCCGCCACCGGGCTGGCAAAATCCAGGTAGTCGATGGGCGTGTTGTCCACCAGCGTGGTGTCGCGGGTGGCGTCCATGCGAGTGGTGAGGGCCCAGATCACCTCCTTCCAGTCGCGGATGTTCACGTCGTCGTCCACCACGATGATGAACTTGGTGTACATGAACTGGCGCAGGAAGCTCCAGATGCCGAACATCACCCGCTTGGCGTGGCCGGGGTACTGCTTCTTGATGCTCACCACCGCCAGCCGGTACGAGCAGCCCTCGGGGGGCAGGTAGAAATCGACGATCTCGGTGAACTGCTTCTGCAACAGCGGTACGAACACCTCGTTGAGGGCGAGCCCGAGCATCGCCGGCTCGTCGGGCGGCTTGCCGGTGTAGGTGCTGTGGTAGATCGGGTCGCGCCGACTGGTGATGCGCTCGATGGTGAACACCGGGAACTCGGCCTGCTCGTTGTAGTAGCCCGTGTGGTCGCCGTACGGCCCTTCGAGGGCCGTCTCACCGGGGTGGATCACCCCTTCGAGGACGATCTCGGCGGAGGCCGGCACCTGCAGGTCGGAACCCAGGCACTTCACCAGCTCGGTCTTGGCGCCGCGGAGCAGACCGGCGAACTGGTATTCCGACAGCGAATCGGGCACCGGGGTCACCGCGCCGAGGATGGTCGCCGGATCGCAACCCAGCACCACCGCCACCGGAAAGGGCTGGCCCGGGTGGGCCTTCTGGTGCTCCAGGTAATCGAGCGCGCCGCCCCGATGGGCCAGCCAGCGCATGATGACCTTGTTCGGCCCCAGCACCTGCTGGCGATAGATGCCCAGGTTCTGGCGGGTCTTGTGAGGCCCGCGGGTCACGACCAGGCCCCAGGTGATCAGTGGCGCCACGTCGCCCGGCCAGCAATGCTGGATCGGCAGGCTGCCGAGATCCACGTCGCGCCCTTCCTTGACCACCTGCTGGCACGGCGCCGACGACACCGTCTTGGGCGACATGTTGAGCACCTGCTTGAACACCGGCAGTTTCTCCCAGGCATCCTTGAGGCCCTTGGGCGGCTCCGGCTCCTTCAGGAAAGCGAGCAGGCGCCCCACCTCGCGCAGGGCGCCCTGCCAGTCGTCGCCGCTCTCGCCCATGCCCAGCGCCACCCGCTGGGGCGTCCCGAACAGGTTGGCGAGCACCGGCACGCCGTGGCCCTTGGGCCGCTCGAACAGAATCGCCGGACCGCCGGCGCGCAGCACCCGGTCACAGATCTCGGTCATCTCCAGGTGCGGATCGACGGGGATGCTGATCCGCTTGAGCTGGCCAAGACGTTCAAGCTGGGCGATGAAATCTCGCAGGTCGGTGTAGCGCATGGGAAACCTTCGGGAGTCGGATGTCGGGGAGCGGGAAAAGCGAACGGCCGCATCTGCGGCCGTTGCGGGGAGCGCGACGCCGGCGTCAGTCGAGCAAGGTGTTGATCGCGCGGATGTCCTCATCGCCGAGGGTGCCGGCGGCGGCCTTGAGCTTGAGCTGGGCCATCAGGGTGTCGTAGCGGGCCTTGGAAAGCTTCTGCAAGGTGTCGAAAAGCTGGCTCTGGGCGTTCAGCACGTCGATGTTGATGCGCACGCCCACGTCGTAGCCTAGCTTGTTGGCGTCGAGCGCCGAGCGGGACGACACCTGCGCGGCCTCGAAGGCCTTCACCTGCGCGAGCCCGCTGGTCACCCCGAGGTAGGCCTGGCGCGCATTCTGGGCGGCGGTGCGGCGGGCGTTGTCGAGGTCGGCGCTGGCCTTGTCGCGCAGGGCCGCGGCCTCCCGCACGCGGGAATTCACCGCGCCGCCCTGGAACAGCGGCATCGCCAGCTGAACGCCGACCACCGTCGCATCGGTATCGCTGCGGGCAAAATTGGCGAGCGGGTTGGAGACCGCGTTGTTGCCGTAGGACGCCACCAGATCGACCGTCGGGAGGTGGCCGGCGCGGTTGCGCTCTACTTCGCGGTCGGAAATCTCGCGGGCCACCTGGGCGGCCTGCACGGCATAGCTGCCGTTCTCGGCCGAGGCGACCCAGGCCTGCAGGTCGGCGGGTTCGGGGCGGCTCAGGGCGACGCCCTTGCGCAGGCCCTTCAGGGCGTCCGGCTCCTTGCCGGTGAGCACCAGCAGCGCGTGGCGCTTGACCGCCAGGTCGCTCTCGGCGGCGCTCACCTGAGCCGAGGCGAGATCGGCGCGGGACTGCGCCTCGTGGACGTCGGTGATCGTGACAGTGCCAACCTCGAAGCTCTTGCGGGCCAGCGCCAGTTGCTGGGTATTGGCCTCGTGCAGGGCCGATGCGGCGGCGAGGACGTCCTGGGCCACCAGCACGTCGAAGTAGGCCTGGGCCGCGCGCAGGGTCAAATCCTGTCGCGCCTGCTGGTACTGGGCTTCCGCCAGCGCAACCTGCATCTCGCCCTGCTTGTACTGGACCCAGTTCTGCCAGCGGAACAACGGCTGGGTGAGCTGGACCTGCCAGGCGTTGGCGTTGTAGCGCCGCGAGGCGCTGCCGGCGGCGGTATTCACGGTGGCGTCGTTCCAGCTGGAACTGCCGGTCAGATTAACAGCGGGCAGCAGGCCGGCGCGCCCCTGGGGCAACTTCTCGCGGCCCGCTTCGAGGGCGGCACGGGCACCGGCCAGCGCCGCGTCGTAGGACAGCGCGTCGCGGTAGACCTGTTCGAGATCCGCCCCCGCCGCGCCGAACGCCGTGAGGCTTGCCGCCACCGCTACCGCCATACGTCCTGCAACCCGTTTCATCGCGTTCTCCGTCAGTCGTTTCGCACGTCTCAGTACTGGGGCATGGTCGGATCGACCTGCTGCGCCCACTGGGCGACCCCGCCCGCGAGGTTGATCACCTCTCCGAGGCCCTGGCGCTCCAGGAACATCGCCACCTGCATGCTGCGGCCGCCGTGGTGGCAGATCACCACGATGTCGGTATCGGCGGGCAGTTCGTTCAGGCGGGCCGGCACGCTGGCCATCGGCATCGGCACCGAGCCGGGAATCGCACAGTAGGCGAATTCGGACGGCTCGCGGACATCGAGCAGGAAAGGCGCCGGGCGGGTTTCGTCCTGCAGCCATTCGGCCAGTTGCGGGGGCGTGATGTGCTTCATCGGATCGACGGGGTCAGAACTTGAAGTGGCTCTTCTGCGGCGCGTTGCGCATGGTCGGCACCAGGTTCTCGAACAGCGATTCGGTCTGGAACTTGCCTTCGGCCACGTGGGTGACGAGCTGGGCGGTCATCAGCGGGGCCTCGCCGACGAAGGCGAACAGACGGCCACCGACCTTGACCTGCTGCAGCAGGGTCTCGGGGATGAACGGCACACCGCCGGAAACGACGATCAGGTCGTAGGGGGCGTTACTGGCCCAGCCGCGAATGGCGTCGCCTTCCTCGACGATGACGTTCTCGACGCCGTAGCGCTTGAGGTTGTCGTGCGCCATGTTGACCAGCGCCGGTTCGATCTCGACGGTGCGCACCCACTCGGCCTTGGCGGCCAGCAGGGCGGCGAAGTAGCCGGAGCCGGCACCGATCTCGAGCACCTTGTCGGTGCGCTTGACCTGCACGGCCTGCAGCACCTTGCCCTCGATGACCGGCACCAGCATGCTGGCGCCGTGGCCGAGGGGAATCTGAGCCTCGGACAGGGCTAGCGACTTGTAGGCTTCCGGCACGAACTCCTCGCGGCGGACGCTCATCAGGACGTCGAGCACGCCGAAATCCAGCACCTCCCAGGGGCGGATCTGCTGCTCGACCATGTTGAACCGTGCTTGTTCGAAATTCATTGTGTGACTCCCCGATGAATATTAGCACGCGCTAATATTGATGATCCGCATAAAAACTTTCGGATTCTAACTTAGTTGTGTGCCGCGCTGTTCATCGGGCGCGCGCCGGACGCGGTACCAGGCGGCGTACAGGGCCGGCACGAAGAGCAGGGTCAGCAGCGTGGCGACGATCAGCCCGCCCATGATCGCCACCGCCATCGGCCCGAAGAACGCACTGCGGGTCAGCGGGATCATCGCCAGCACCGCCGCCGCCGCGGTCAGCGCGATGGGTCGCAGACGGCGCACCGCCGACTCGACGATGGCGTTCCAGATCGGCAGCCCGCGCTCCACGTCCTGCTCGATCTGATCCACCAGGATCACCGAGTTGCGCATGATCATGCCGAACAGCGCGATGGTGCCGAGCATCGCCACGAAGCCGAAAGGCTGGTTGAACAGCAGCAGGAACAGCACCACCCCGATCAGCCCCAGCGGCGCGGTGAGCACCACCATCGTGGTGCGCGAGAAGCTGCCGAGCTGGACCATCAGCACCGTCAGCACCACCGCCAGGAACAGCGGGAAGCCAGCATTGACCGAGTTCTGCCCCTTTGCGCTCTCCTCGACGGCGCCGCCGGTTTCGATGCGGTAGCCGGCCGGCAGTCGGGCGCGGATCGGTTCGAGCTGCGGCAGCACTTCGGCGGTGACGGTGGGCGCCTGGATGCCCGGCGCGTAGATCTGGCCGCGCACGGTGATGCTCGGCTCCCGGTTGCGGCGCCAGATCAGGCCCTGCTCGAAGGCATAGCCGACGGTGGCGATCTGGGTCAGCGGCACCGACTTGCCCGCCCGGGTGGGAATCGCCAGCTCGGCCACCAGCGACAGCTTGTCGCGCTCGAAGGCGTCGCCGCGCAGCACCACGTCGATGGACTCGATGCCTTCGCGGTAGCTCGTCGCCACCAGCCCGCGCTGGGAGCTGTTCAGGAAGTTGGCCACGTCCTGGGTGGACAGCCCCAGCAGGCGCGCCTTGTGCTGATCCACCTCGACGCGCAGCACCTTCGACTGCTCGTCCCAGTCGAGCTGCACGTCGGACAGGCTGGGATTGGCGCGCATCACGTCGGCCATCTCGGCGGCGTACTTGCGCACCGTCGGGATGTCCGGCCCGCTGATCCGGAACTGCACCGGAAAACCCACCGGCGGGCCGTTCTCGAGGCGTACGACGTTCGCCCGCAGGTTCGGGAAGTCGCGCCGGAACAGCTCGATCATCCGCTCCCGCAGCGCCTCGCGGGCCGGGATGTCGTCGGTCAGGATCACGAACTGGGCGAAGTTGGCGGCCGGCAGCTGCTGATCCAGCGGCAGGTAGAAGCGCGGGCTGCCGGTTCCCACGTAGGCCACGTAATTGGCGATCCCCTTCTCGGCGCTCAGCACGGCCTCGAGCTTCTCCACCTCGGCCTGGGTGGCGCGCAGGCTCGCCCCCTCGGGCAGCCGCAGGTCCACCAGCAGCTCGAGGCGCGTGGAATTGGGGAAGAACTGCTTCTGCACCAGCCCGAAGCCGACGATCGCCACGACGAAGATCGCCAGCGTGGTGCCGATCACCAGCCACCGCCGCGCCACGCAGGCATCGACCACGGCCCGGAAGCGGTTGTAGAACGGCGTGCGGAAGACCGCGTCCGGATCGCCCTCGATGTGCGGATCGCCCAGGCCGATGCGATCCTTGAAGGCGTCCAGGTGCGGGAAGCGCTTCGAGAACCAGCTCGGCTTCTTGGGCCCCCGCGGATCGGGCAGCAGCACGTAACCCAGATAGGGCACCACGATCACCGCCGCCAGCCACGAGGCCAGCAGCGCGATGGCGTTCACCTGGAAGATCGAGCGGGTGTACTCACCCGTGGACGACTGGGCGGTGGCGATCGGCAGGAAGCCCGCCACCGTCACCAGGGTGCCCGACAGCATCGGCCCGGCGGTGCTGGTGTAGGCGAAGGCCGCCGCCTTGCCCCGCTCCCAGCCCTGCTCCATCTTCACCAGCATCATCTCGACGGCGATGATCGCGTCGTCAACCAGCAGGCCCAGCGCCAGGATCAGCGCACCGAGCGAGATCTTGTGCAGCCCCACGTCGAACAAGCGCATCCCGAAGAAGGTGACCGCCAGCACCAGCGGGATCGACAGCGCCACCACCAGCCCGGTGCGCAGCCCCAGCGAGAAGAAGCACACCACCAGCACGATGATCACCGCCTCGGCCAGCGAATGGATGAACTCACTGATCGAGCGCTGCACCGCCTCCGGCTGGCTGGCCACCTCGACCAGCGTCATGCCCACCGGCAGCTCGGCCTGGATGCGCGCCGTGGTGGCCTTCAGATTCTCGCCCAGGGCGATGATGTCGCCGCCCTTCGCCATCGACACGCCGAGCCCCAGCGCGTCCTGCCCCTGGAAGCGGAAGCGCGGCGACGGCGGCTCGACGAAGCCGCGGCTCACCGTGGCGATGTCGCCGATGCGCAGCTCGCGCCCGCCGGCCCGCACCGTGGTGTCGCGGATCGCCTCGACGGTGTCGAAGGCGCCGCTCGGGCGCAGGTAGATGCGCTCGTCCCGGGTCTCGAAGTAGCCGCCTGGGACCACCGCGTTCTGCTGCGCCAGCGCGTTGGTCACCGTCTGCACGTCGAGCCCGAGGGTCGCGAGGCGGCTGTTCGACAAGGCCACGTAGATGCGCTGCTCCTGCTCCCCGATCAGCTCCACCTTGGCCACGTTGGGCACCCGCAGCAGCTCGGCACGGATGCGCTCGCTCTCGGCCTTGAGCTGCGCGTAATCGAAACCGTCGCCGGTCAACGCGTAGATGTTGCCGAACACGTCGCCGAACTCGTCGTTGAAATACGGCCCACGGATGCCCGCCGGCAGCGTCTGGCGGATGTCGCCGATCTTCTTGCGCACCTGGTAGAAGATGTCCGGCACGTCCCGCGACGGGGTCGAATCCTTCGCCACGAACAACACCACCGACTCGCCGGGCCTCGAATAGCTGCGCATGTAGTCCACGTTGGGCACTTCCTGCAGCTTCTTCTCCACCTTGTCGGTCAGCTGCGCCTCCACCTCCCGCGCCGAGGCGCCCGGCCACTCGGTGCGCACCACCATCACCTTGAAGGTGAAGGGCGGGTCCTCGGACTGGCCGAGCTTCTGGTAGGACACCACGCCGACGAAGGCCAGCATCACGATCAGGTAACGCACCAGCGGCTGATGCCGCAGCGCCCATTCGGAAAGGTTGAAGCGCATCGCTCAGCCCCCCGTGGCGGACGCCGCCGGCCGCGTCGACACCTGCGACTGCGGCTGCAGCAACTGGCCGGCCACGATCTTGTGCACACCCGCCACCGCGATGGTTTCGCCCGGCTGCACACCGCCGCCGAGCAGCACGCCGTCCTCGCGGTACTGACGCACCTCGACCTTGCGCAGCACCGGCTTCACCAGCGCGCCCTCCGCCTGCATCACCCACACCGCGCTGCCGCCCTGGTGCTCGAAAACGGCCGTCGCCGGCACCAGCAGAACGCCGGCCGCCGCCCCCTCGTCGGGCAGGATCACGTTGGCGGTCATGCCCAGCTGAACCGTCGGCCCCGGATCGACGATGGTGACGCGCACCGCGTAGGTGCGGGTCGCTGCATCGGCGCTGGGGGCGATCTCGCGCACCCGGCCGCGCATCGCCACGTCCGGCTCGGCCACCAGGCGCACCTCGATCCGCCCCGCCTTGCGCAGCGCCGCGATGCGGCTCTCGGGCACCGCGATCAGCACCTCGCGCTCGCCGTCGCGGGCCAGCTTCATCACCACCGCCGAATCCTTCACCACCTGGCCGACTTCGGCGCTCACCGCGGTAATCACCCCCGCCTGCTCCGCCACCAGGCTGGTGTAGCCCGCCTGGTTGCCCGCCACCGTCGCCTGGGCGCGGGCCTGCTCGACCCGCGCCGCCGCCGACTTGTAGGTGGTCTCCTTGGCATCGAGCACGCTGCGCGAGACGAAATTCTTCGCCACCAGATCGCGGTAGCGCTCCACCTCGGCTTTGGCGAAGGCGAGCTCGTTCTGCGCCGCCGCCAGCTGGGCGCGGGCCGCTTCGGCGTTGAGGCCGGCATCGCTCGGATCGAGCCGCGCCAGCACCTGGCCGGGCCTGACCACCGCCCCCACGTCCACCCGCCGCTCGACGATCTTGCCCGCGACGCGAAAGGCCAGGTCGGACTCGTAGCGCGCCCGCACCTCGCCGGAATACAGGGCCCCGGCCGTCACCGGCGTGAGGCCGAGCTTGCGGATCAGCACCGGGCGGGGCGCCTCGGCCACCGGCGCCGGTTTCGAGCAGGCGCACAGCAGCACCACGGCCAGCGCGACGAGGATCGGGTTTCGTTTCATGAGCGGTCTTCCTGCGCAGGCGCGGCCAGCAGGCCGCGGAAAAGGATGTCGAAATAGGTGTCGAAGTAATCGTCGGACAGCGTCGGCGGCGCATCGCAGCCAGCCATCGAGCACCGCCACACCGACTGCATCAGCAGCGGGTAAAAGACCAGCTGGCGCAAGGTTTCCACCGTGCCGGGGCGGAACACCCCCTGGGCAATGCCTTCGGCGATCACCCCGCTCAGCACCGCGCTCCAGCGGCCGATCACCGCCTCGTTGAAATAGGCCGCCACCTCCGGAAAGTTGCGCGCCTCGGCCAGCATCAGCTTGCAGGTGCCCGCCAGCGGCGTTGCGCCGACCTGACGCCACCAATTGACGAGCAGTTCGCGCAGCAGCCGGGCGGGGTCGTGGCGCTGCGCCGCGAGGCGGGCCTCGACCTCGTCGAACAAGGGCAGCACCGAGTGCTCGATGACCGCGCGGAACAACGCCTCCTTGCTGTCGAAGTACAGGTACAGCGTGCCCTTCGAGACGCCCGCGCGACGGGCCACATCGTCGAGTCGGGTGGCCGCGAAGCCCTTTTCGACGAACAACGCGAGCGCCGCCTCGGCCAGCTCGGCCGGACGCGCCTCCTTGCGGCGACGCCGCAACGACGGGGATTCAGAAATAGGGCACATGACGAAACTGACTGACTGGTCAGTAATAATTTAAGCGAGCCCGCCCCCCGTGTAAAGGCGCCCCGCCCGGCCCGCGATCCCCGCCCGGCCATTCGGCCAGCCCCGCGCGACACCCGGAGCGCGCCCACACACTGTTCGAGCCCACACAGCAATCACGTCTTTGCAGGCAGATCGTTTGCCATGTCAAAACAATAAGCTCGGCAAATCGTCGAATCGGCGCGAGAAGCCCCAATCGAAACACCAACGACCGTTAAAATGTCACAAGTTGAAAATTTAATAAGTTGACATAAATAAATTTTTAACCTGCGTTAATCTCCTTCAACGACGTTACTGCCTGGAGCCATCATGCCCAACCCCCAACAGCATGGCACGCCCCCGCAGCCCGGCCGCCGCGATTTTCTGCTGGCGAGCGCCGGCGCAGCCCTTCTCGCCCTGGGCGGCCTGCCGCAGCGTGCCCACGCCGCCGCACCGCGCCACGCCTTGCCCGAGCTGCCCTACGCCCTCGACGCGCTCGCCCCGACCCTCTCGGCGAACACCCTGGGCTACCACTACGGCAAGCACCACAAAGCCTACCTCGACAACCTCAACCGCCTCATCGACGGCACCGAACTCACCGCGCTGAGCCTCGACCAGCTCGTGGTCGCCACCGCCGGCAAGGCCGCTCAGAGCGCGGTGTTCAACAACGCCGCCCAGGTCTGGAACCACAACTTCTACTGGAAGAGCCTGCGGCCGCAAGGCGGCGGCGAACCGCCCGCCGAACTGCGTCGGCGCATCGAAGCCTCGTTCGACAGCGTCGCCGCCTGCCGCAAGGAGCTCGCCGCCGCCGCCGTGGCCCAGTTCGGCAGCGGCTGGGCCTGGCTGGTGGCCGACGGCGAGCGCCTCAAGGTGGTCAAGACCGGCAACGCCGACACCCCGCTCAGCGCCGGCCTCAAGCCGCTGCTCGCCCTCGACGTCTGGGAGCACGCCTACTACCTCGATTACCAGAACCGCCGGGCCGACTACGCCAACGCGGTGATCGACAAGCTGATCGACTGGGACTTCGCGCTGCGCAACCTCGGCTGAGCCTCCCCCGGGCACGTCATCGATCGGTCACACCGCCTCCTTCCGTCCGACGATGACGCTCCCGACCCTCATTTTTGGCGCCTTCGACCGCCACAATTTCGGCGACCTGCTGTTTCCCCACGTGGCCGCCGCCCTGCTTCCCGAGCGACGCCTGATCTTCGCCGGCCTGGCCGAGCGCGACATGCGCCCGTGGGGCGGCCATCCGGTGCACGCCATCGCCCAGCTCGCCGGGCAATGGGGCGACCAGGCGATCCGGCTGCTCCACGCGGGGGGCGAGCTCCTCACCTGCAACGCCTGGGACGCCGCGCTGATGCTCCAGCCGCCGGCCGCCGCCCAGGTCATCATCGACCGCCTCGACACCCGCCCCTCGGCCAAGCAGGCCTGGACCGAGGGCATCCTCGGGCTGCCCGCCCGCGCGCCCTACTGCGTCTCGCCGCGCCTGTTTCCCCACGCCCAGCGCATCGTCTATTGCGCGGTCGGCGGCGTCGAGCTCGCCGAGAGCCCCGACGCCCTGCGCGACGAAGTCATCGACGACCTGCGCGCCGCCAACGCCGTGGGCGTACGCGACCGTCTCACCCTCGCCCACCTGCGGGCCGCCGGCCTCACCGCCCGCCTGATGCCCGATCCTGCGGTCATGGTCGCCGAACTCTTCGGCCCCAGCATTGCCGCCCACGCCAGCCGCGGCGAACTCGCCGACATCCGCAGCGGCTTCCCCGACGGCTACCTCGCCGTACAACTGAGCGCCGACTTCGGCGACGACGCCACCCTCGCCGCGGTCGCCGACCAGCTCGACCGCGCCGCCGCCGCGAACGGCTTCGGCATCGCCCTGTTCCGCGCCGGCGCCGCCCCGTGGCACGACGATCTGGACTGCCTGCAGCGCCTCGCCGCCCGCCTGCGCACCCGGCCGCTCGCCCTCCTCGACAGCCTTCACCTGTGGGACATCTGCGCCCTCGTCGCCCACAGCCGCGCGTACTGCGGCAGCAGCCTGCACGGACGCATCGTCGCGATGGCCTTCGGCCTGCCGCGGATCAGCCTGCTCCATCCCCGCCAGGCCGGCCATCCCACCAAACAGGCCGCCTTCGCCGCCACCTGGGAGCCGCCCGGCCACCCCGGCGCGGTACATGTGGCCGATATCGCCGGCAGCCTCGCCCGCGCCCTCGCCACCGATCCCGCCCAGCGCCGTCACACTGCCCACGAGATGGCCGCCCTCTACCGCCAGAGCTTCAGCGCGCTCAACCCCTGAGCGTGCGCCCATGGCGCCGGCCGCCCGATTCGGCGATCATCGTGTCGCATGACGGGAGGCATGGCATGACCCACTTTTTCATCAGTTACTCGGCCGCCGACGGCGGGCCCTTCGCCCTCAAGCTCACCACCGAACTCGAATCCGGCCCGCCTGCGATCCCGGTCTGGTTCGACAAGCGCCGCCTCAACGCCGCCGACGGCGACTGGGACGACCAGCTCGACCAGGCCATCATGGGCAGCAAAGGCCTGCTCTTCGTCATCACCGCCGACAGCGTGCGCACCGGCTCCGTCTGCAAGAACGAATGGGGCAGCGCCCTCGGTTACAAGAAGCCGATCATCCCGCTGCGCCTGCACGCCGACGCCCCCATCCCGCTGCGCCTCAACGCCCGCGAATACATCGACTTCAGCGGCGACTTCGACGCGGCCCTGGCGCGGCTGCGCAAGCACCTCGCCTGGATGGACTCGCCCGAAGGCCACCTGCGCGCACTCCAGCACCGCCTCGAAGACGCCGAGCGCCAGCGCCCCCGCGTGCCCGCCGAGCGCCGCGCCCTGGTGGACGCCGACATCGCCGAGCTGCGCCGCCAGATCGCCAGTCAGCAAGCCGTCGTCGCCGACCCGGAAGGTGCCCGCCAGCGCGTACAGCGCAGCATCGACGCCGGCCTCGAGAACGAACGCCGCCCCACCACGCCGCCCCACGGCACCCGCCCCGGAAAGTTCATCAACCCACCGCCCCTGATCGCCCCCGGCTGGTTCCAGAACCGCCAGGCCGAGACCCGCCAGATCGCCGATTTCCTGGCCGACGACGCCCTGCGCATGATGTGCGTCGTTGGCCGCGGCGGCATCGGCAAGTCGGCGCTGGTCTGCCGGCTCTTGCGCGCCCTCGAAAGCGGCCGGCTGCCCGACGACGGCGGCCCTCTGGCGGTGGACGGCATCGTCTATCTCAGCGCCGCCCGCGCCTGCCACCGCCCCTGCCTGCCCGACCTCTACGAGGGCCTGCGCCGGCTCCTGCCCGACGACATAGGACGCCCCCTCGACGCCCTCTACAAGGCTCCCCAGACCTCACCCGGCGCGATGGCCGAAGCCCTTGCCGCCGCCTTCCCCGACGGACGCACGGTGGTGCTCCTCGACAACTTCGAAGACCTCCTCGACATGGCCGACGGCGCCGTCCTGGACGCCGAACTCGACGAAACCCTGCGCGCCCTGCTCCTCGCCCCGCCCCACGGCCTCAAGCTGATCCTCACCACCCGCCGGGCGCCGGGCCCACTGGCGCAGGTGCAGCCCGGCCTGTTCCGCCGCCTCGACCTCGACACCGGCCTCGCGCACCCCTACGCCGAAAACATCCTGCGGGCCATGGACGCCGACGGCAAGGTCGGCCTGCGCGACGCGCCCGACGCGCTGCTGGCCGAGGCCCGCGTGCGCACCCTCGGCTACCCGCGCGCCCTTGAACACCTGTTCGGCATCCTCTCCGCCGACCGCGACACCCGCCTGCAGGACATCCTCGACAAGACCCGCCGCTACCTGCCCGAGCAGGTCGTCACCGTGCTGGTGGGCGAAGCCTTCGGCCGCCTCGACGCCCTCGCCCAGCAAGTCATGCAGGCGCTCGCCAGCTGCCGCTACCCGGTGCCGCCGGCCGCCATCGACTACCTGCTGCACCCCCACGTGCCCGGCATCGACAGCGCACCGGTGCTCGCCCGGCTCTACAACATGCAGTTCGTGCGACGGGACGCCGGCCGCTACCACCTCCATCAGGTAGACCGGGACTACGCCCTCGAGCGCCTCGCCCCCGGCAGCGCCGCCGACCGCGCCGGCGAGCCCCCGCCGCTCACCCGCTTCGGCCTGCGCCACCGCGCCGCCGAGTGGTTCAAGCTGTCCCGCAAGCCGCGCGACGCCTGGAAAAGCCTCGACGATCTGGCCGCCCAGCTGGCCGAGTTCGACCTGCGCTGCGAAGGCGAGGACTACGAAACCGCCACCGCCCTGCTCGCCGAATTCGACTTCGACCACCTCTTCCTGTGGGGCCACTACCGCCTGATGGCCGAACTCCACGAACGCCTCCAGGGCCACATCGCCGACCCCACCCTCGCGCTCGGCAGCGTCGGCAACCTGGGTGCCGCCTACAACCGCATGGGGCTGCTCGACAAAGCCACCACCTGCTACGAGCGCGCCCTCGCGCTGGCCCGCGACCACGGCATCCGCTGGGCCGAAGGCACGGCCCTCGGCAACCTGTCGGTGTGCGTCTCGGGCCTCGGCCGCTTCGCCGACGCCATCGCGCACATCGAACACGCCCTGACGATCCACCGCGAGGTCGGCGACCGGCAGGGCGAAGCCAACGACCTGGGCAATCTGGGCAACCAGTCTGCCCACATCGGGCAGATCGATCGGGCCATCGCGCTGCACGAGCAGGCCCTCGCCCTCGACCGCGAGTGCGCGAGCCTGGCCGGCGAGGCCTCCGACCTGTGCAACATCGGCAACCGCCGGCGCGAACTGGGTCAGCACGCCGCCGCCCACGACGCCTACATCGCCGGGCTGAAGATCGCCGCGGGAATCGGCTTCCGGCTCGTCGAAGGCGGCGCCAACCTGTGCCTGGGCGAGCTTGCCCTCGACGCGCGCCAATGGGGCGCCGCGCTCGACCACTTCGCCCTCGCCATCGAAACCGGCGACGCGCTCGGCAGCGCCGAGATGTCCCAGCTCGGCCGCATCGGCCTGGCCCTCACCCGCCTGCTCGACGACGACCCCACCGGCGCGCACGACGCCATCGAACAGGCCAGTCGCTTCGACTACCCGCTCTCCAACCCGCAGGTCCAGGCGATCCGCGGCCTCGTCGCGCTGCGCCGGGGCGCCCCCGGGGACGCGCGCGACGCCTTCGCCGGCGCCGCCGAACGGGCCGCGCAACTGATCGAACGCAGCGCCGACAACTACGCCGCCCAGGACATCCTCGGCCTCGCCGCCAGCGGACTCGCCCTCGAC
>NZ_JAYROR010000143.1:0-24923 GCF_041911615.1 Zoogloea sp.
AGCGGTGGAACTGGCAACCCTTGAGTGGGTGGCCTGGTTCAACCATCATCGGCTGCTCGCGCCTATTGGCTACATGCCGCCCGCTGAAGCTGAGGCAAACTATTACCGTAGTCAAACCGGTCAGGCTGTCATGGCCTGACTTAAACCAAATAGCCTCCGCGAAAGTCGGGGCGGTTCAGCGCGACATCGACGCCTCGCCGCCGGCGGACTGGACAGAAGCGCGCAAGGTCGAGTACTACGCCTGGGCGCGCCAAGTGGTGGAAGGGTTGCGAGGCGTTCATCCAGTCTTGGAGCGCGTCTTCGACGGGCTTTGCGATGCCTACGGCCGCAGGGGAGCGTGACCCATGCCGCAACTGCCCAGCGGACGCCAAATCGCACTCATGCCGACTCCCCTCGACAACCTGCTCAAGGAGGGGCGCCATTTCGGCAACATCCACAAGGTGCTGGCGATCAAGAACGAGGACGATCTCGCCCGCTATGTTGATGTTCTCTACTTGGCGCCGGAGCGCGAAGTGGGCAGCCAGGAGGGCGTGCTGGACCTGCACGCCGATTCGCTGCCGGTGCCTCCCCAGATGGCGTTCGTTCCGGCCGGCTACAGGCTGTCGGAATGGGAGCAGCACGCCGTCGGCTGGAGCGAGGAGGACAGGGCCGCCTTCCGCGACTTCCTTGCAGGCCGCTGCGTGCCGGTGCTGCGCGAATGGCTCGACACCGTAAGAGCGGGCCAGGCGAAGCTGCGCGAGGCGGACGATCCTCTTACCCGCCTGCTGGTCGCGTGGTGGGACGCCGAATGCCATCCAGCGCAGGACGAAGACTGGGACGCTTCCGATGTCGGCTTCCCTGAGTGGGACGACTACGACATGCTCGCGGCGCTCGCCCAAGCCTGCATTCGCCTGTCGCAGTACCCCGAGTTCTCTGGCCAGTGGCAAGCCGCAGCGCGGCTGCAGGCATTCTGGAACATCTGCCGTCAGGAACTGCCGCAGATCGACCGCATGCTGGAGGCCACGGTTCCTGTGCGCCAATGCGCCTCTGAAATGCGCCGCGCCGGCTTGCTAGACGCATTGGCGAACGACAAGCGGCAATGGTTGCACGACCAGGCGGTAGTTGAATGCGTACAACTATGGAATGCCCTCGGTGAGGAATTGCGCCCCAGCACGCCTCAGCCCTACGGGATCATCGAGCTGGTAGTGGTGTCGCCCGCGGCGAGCCCGTACTTTGAAATGCAGTCCAAGGGGGAGAGAGATGCAGGACGCCTCAGCTAGAGAGAAGTCGCCGCAGGCAAGCTTGTTCGAAGAAGAACTCACCGGCGCGGCCCAGGGCCGTCTGGCGCTTTTCGAGGACTGCGCCGCCGCCATCAATCAGCTCTTTGCTCAGGCGCTCGAAGCAAAAGGGCCAGCTGCCTTCGACGAATTCCTTGGCTTCATGGCGCGGTTCAACAACCTGTCCGTCTACAACGCCATGTTGGTGCGGGTACAGAGGCCTGGCGCCGCCGCGGTAGGTAGCCGCAGGCAGTGGGCCGGATACGGGCGCACCGTCAAACCGGATGCGGTGCCGATCGTCGTGCTGCAGCCCTTCGGTCCGGTGCGCTTCGTTTTCGAGATCGGCGACACGGAAGGC
The DNA here is from genome assembly GCF_041911615.1 of Zoogloea sp. Classification (GTDB taxonomy): domain Bacteria; phylum Pseudomonadota; class Gammaproteobacteria; order Burkholderiales; family Rhodocyclaceae; genus Zoogloea. The sequence continues at coordinate 1,615 of NZ_JAYROR010000143.1, forward strand.
CGGGAGGTACCGGGCGAGCGCATGAGCTCTCTGTTTGCCGATGGCCATGTACCAGAGGAGCAATACAACCGCACCAAGCTGGCGGCGGCAAAATATGGTGTCGAGGTGGCCGAAACTGACAACTACGGTACGCTGTTGGCGGGGACCGCAGCCGCCATCAAACTACTTCCGGAAGCCTTGACGCCGAAGACAAAGGAAGCCGCGAGATACCGAGTTCGCGTCAATGCGAAGCACGACCTACCAACGCGCTTTGCCACGCTGGCACACGAACTGGGTCACGTCTTCTGCGGACACCTGGGAGCCGACCCAAAGGGCCGCTGGCCAGCCCGCGTTGGCTTGACGTACGCCCAGCGGGAGTTGGAGGCCGAGGCGGTGGCCTGGCTGGTCTGCCACCGCACCGGGGCTAGCCCGCGCTCGCAAGAATACTTGTCTAGCCTCGCGTCCGACGAGGATATCAACGCGGTCAGCGCTTACGCGATTTTCGAGGCCGCAAACTGGGTGGAGGCGCGCACTGCGCCCCAAGCGTGACGGGGAAGACAAGTCATGATGAACTGGATCAGGCAGTTGGTGCGTCGAAACGAGCCTGCCCCGTTCGGCCTGGAGGGGGCCGTTGGCAGATACCTGCTGGAGATGCCTCGCTGTCCGGCGCGGATTGTCGTGGCGAGCCCAAGGTACGACAGCATGCACTACCGGGGCGAGGTGCTGGCCGACGCCCGGGCCTTGCTCCCCTGGGCCGAGCATCATGCCAATGCAGTATGGAGTTGCCGCCCGGAGGAGCAGGCCGCGCGGCGGGCCTTGCCGATCTGGCTGCGCGGTGCCGACCCGAACGATCAGGGGCCGGGCTATCCCCCAGCGCCCTTCATTTCCGTATTGGATGCTTACGTCCAGGATTTCCTCACGAACGGAGTGGCTAAGGCTGTCTGCGGGGAATGCGGACATGTTTCAGCCGTGCTCGACATGAGGCGGCTCGACGAGCGACGCGCTGGCTTCTGGTCATGGTGGACCGCTGAATGGTGGGGCGAGTGCGGCCACCTGATTCATCGCCAGGAGCACGAACTCCATGTTCATGTCCGTCGCACGAGTGCAGGAGAGACAGAATGTCGCTGATCTGGAGCAAGAACGACGGGCCGGAGCGACCAAAGGGACGCGAGATACCGCGCAACTGCGGGCAGCTGCTCGGGCGTCTCGACGAGCTTCTGCCATTTCTCTATGTCGCGCAGTACGGCGCTCCCGGAAGGGCACTCCGTGCCCAGAGGACGGTTTCGCATCCGGGGCTGTTTGCCGTCGGCGAACAGACACAGGGTGACCGGCCCGGGATCGCCCCGCGAGTTGGTCTGATTCTTCCCCTGCGCCTTTGCCGCAACGAGAAGACGCGAGCAGCCCTCCTGGAGATTGCGCCGTTGATCGGCAGCCAGGACCCCCTCATGCTGGCGGATGAACGCCGCCTCGTGCAGTCGAAGCTGGATGCGGCTTTCGGCGGGAATTTGACGGTCTCCGACAAGGAGCGACTCGATGGGTTCTTCGCGCTTGAGCCTCGCCGAGGACTCTTCCAGCAACTCCACGAGGAGTGCGATTACGTGACCGAGGTGATCGACAACCCGGCCGGTGCCGTTCGCGTCACGGGATCCTCCCGATTCCAATGGCGTTCCCATGGCGAGCTTCTGGAGTGGTATCACGGACTGGGCGATAGGTACGGCAATGCGTGGACTCCCTTCGTGCCTTTCTTCGTCTTCGGCAACACGGCGGCGCTGACCCGGTACTGCACGGATCGATGGGCCCATGGTCGTCTGACTGCCCCCGCGGAGGATCCGTCCAAGTGGTTCGTGATCCGCCCTGATTTGCAAAATGCCGAAGTTGGCGTCAGGTTGGAGATGGGTGAGTACGGATGGGCCTACCTGCATCTCATTCTCGGCGCCACAGCAGTCAAGATCTGGCTGTCGCAGGTCTTCGATCCTTTCGACGAACTGGTGGCCTGGGGCCGAAAGATCGAAGAGGGCGATATACCCGTTCAGATGGAGATCGACGAGGAGGGAACGGAGAAGGTGCTGACCGTTCTGCGCACTGATGATTCGAACCGGGTGCTCTTTCGTGTTGCCGAGAAATATGCGGACGATATCCAGTTGGAAGGGATCGTGTCGCGGGTGGCCCTGGCTGCAGCCCTGAAGGCCGAGCTTCGCCGGTTCTTCTCTTCCGAGTTCGACCCGAATCACTGGGACGACGAGGAGGCTGACGAGAGCTACGTGCAGACCAGGGATCGAGTGCTGAACCACCCATGGATGGTTGCCGCATGACGGGCCGAGCACGATATGGCTGATCAACCGATCATCTACACCATCATGCCGGACTACGCCGGCGCCTATGGATGGGTCATTGCCGATGGCGATGAGAGCCAGGGCGTCGGCCCCAATCACGCCGACACTTCGGGCTGGTACGGCGAGCATCCCATCTCCCGTGATCTGCACGAGGCGTTCGCGCGTTGGCAAGACCTGTTCGAAGCGGCGCCGATGCTGGATAACGGCACCATCGAATTGGGCTGGGATAATTTCCACGCGACGGGGATCGATCTGGCCCGCAAGCTCAAGAAAGAGATCGGCGACAGGGCGCGGATCATCTACGAGAAGCCCTTCGAAGATCCGGACCGGGAGCAAGACGAGCGGCGCGAGGTGCTTTCCGACGGCTCCCTGCTGCCGCTGCCAAGGCGCGAGGACGTCTATCGCGTGCGCCTCTCCCGGCTCGTCGTCAAGATCGTTTCGGGCGGGCAGACGGGGGCCGACCGCGCAGCGCTCGACTGGGCCATTTCCCATGGTGTCCCCCACGGCGGCTGGTGTCCCTCGGGTCGCGCGGCGGAGGATGGGGCAATCGGCCCGCAGTATCAGCTCAACGAGGCCATTGGCGGTGGCTACCGGCGCAGGACCCGTTTGAACGTAGCGCACAGCGACGGCACCCTCATCCTGAACCTCGACCAGCTGGACGGCGGCACGCTGGAGACGAAGCGCTTCGCCGAAAGGCTGAAGAAGCCCTTCCACGTCGTACAGCTTGACCTGGGCGCGACAGACCCGTTGGCCCGCGGGGCGACCGCCTGGCTGCGACTGCATGGAGTCCATGTGTTGAATGTCGCCGGCCCGCGCGAGAGCAAGCGCCCCGGCATCTATGCCGCCACCTTCGCTTTCCTGGAAGCCCTCGATCAGGGATACGATCCTCCACGCGTGGCTGCGAGTTCCAACTCATGACCCAGAGCCTCGCCAATAACTTCCTTCGGATATCGCTGGGGGAATTCAGGAGTGCCACCAAGGTATTCGCTCGCAAGCGGATCAAGTTAGGTCCGGCCCTGCTGGCGTTCGAAGGAGGATTCCTGTCTATTGAGTCGGGCGAGGCGACGGCCGTGATGCACGCCGAGGGCGAGTGGCACGGCCGTGCCATCTTCTCGGCCGAAATCCTGCGCGCTCTAGCAACCGTGCAGCCACCCGGCGATCCGATTCCTGTTGCCTATGCCAACGGCCATCTGCTGATCGGGACCATGACCATTCCTTGCCAGTGGAATGTGGTCAGCGAGGCTTTCCTGCACAATGTTTCGAATCCGGGCCTTCTTGATCTCCTGGCATTGGAGCGGACTGTTGCCCGGGCCGAATTGAGGGGGGCCGGCTTGGGCACCAAGATGCGCAGTGCCAGGGAAAAAGCCGAGCGTCGCATCCGCAACGCCGCCGCCCAGCTCGCCGAGCTCGAGATCTTGCCAGCGGACATCTGGGAGCTGGTGGAGGCGCGCATTGCACTTCGCATGAGGCGTGGCCAATGAATACCGCCGTGCGGCGCGCCGCCGGATTGGTCGCCCAGGCCGACACCCTCATCATCACGGCCGGTGCCGGCAGGACACCACCGGTGTGGGCCACACGCAGCGACCATAGTTTCTAACTCGCTCGTAGACCGACCCTACTGTTTGCTTGCACGCTACGACGCAAAAGCGGCTTTGCGGCAACTGGTGAACGCATGGGCACGAAAGTGCCGCGCCCATGCATGACCCTGGGCGGCGGCGGGGGTGGCTAAGCGGTGCTGGGCGGCGCGTCGGTGGCTTCGTGAGGGGAGGCGGCCGCAAGGCCTTCATCCGTCGTCGCGGGTGTGTGACGCGACGGGCTGGCTCCCAAATACGCGCCAGACGCCCTGATCCTCCCGTGGCCTGCCATTTCGGCGACAGCCTGACGCGCAGCCTGGTCTAGGTCGGGGGGGAGGGGGCCTCCACCGCGCACCGGCGGGGCCTCGCCACCGGTTTCATCGCCAAAGCGCCGGATCAACGCTTCGTGGCGCAGCCCATGGGCGGTGATCCCGCGCTCGCTCGACGTGATGCCGAATTTTTCCATCACATAGTCAAAACGACGCAGGTTGCGCTTCAAGTCATGCCGAGGATCGCCCAGGTGCGCGTCCTCACCTTCGGCCACGGCACGGGCGTAGTCGAGGGCGGCCATGCCGGCTGCACTGTCTAGCGCCACAAACCGCAATCGTCCCCCCTTGCTACCCTCCTTGATCCGCACGTAGTGGTCCGCCCGCCGCTCGTCAGGCGACAGGCCTGTGGCCTCAAAGGGCACGACACAACGGTGCGGCCGGATCATCACCGATTCCTTGCGCCGCAGTCCGAAGGCGTGGATCAGGCGCAGCGAGGCACCGACATAGCGGTCGTAGGCGCAGACCTGCTCGACCAGCGCATCGATGTCGACACCTTGGCCCGACCAGCTCTTGTCGCGCTGCGCATACTCGTGCCGCTGGTATTCCTCGGTACTCAGCCCGTAATCGGCCGGTTTGTGGATAAAGCCGGGCTTGCCCAACCACATCGCCAGGCCGCGCAGGAAGCTGAGGTAGGTCTGGATGGTGGCCGGCGCGAGCTTCTCCGCCTGCCAGATCTTCACCATCGCCCGGATGTGCCGTTCGCCGAGGTTGCGTGGGTCGGGCAGGGTCTTGAAGCCGGCCTTCGTTTTGAGATCGCGGAAGAAGCGGCGCAGGAAGTCGGCGCGCTCCTGCCGGGTCTTGTGCGAGACCGTCTTGTCGAGCGAGGTGTGCAGGCTGTTGAAGAGCCCGAGCAGCACCTCGAGCACCTTCGTGGGGTCGGCCTTGCCGGGCTTGCAGCGAGCGAGGATAGCCGCAGGCGGCAGATTGGCCTGGGCCTGGTCGCGCGCGGGCTGCAGCGGCGCGGCCCGGCCCAGCCCGGCAGTGCCTTGAACGCGGCGATGGGTGGATGGTGTGGGATTGGCAGTGGACATGGCATTTCCTTCGAATGAACGCCGTGCGGCCGTCCCGGCGGCGCACAGCACGACAATGGATGGAATCCGGCATGGCGGGCGAGACGGATTCCGTCATCTGGCCCGCCCGTGGTTGCAGCCGTTCAGCGCAGCGCCTGACCACGGACAGCGCTGCACCTACCCAAGGATTTGCCGATGGCTGTCAAGCGCAGGCATCGGCTCGGTCGGTCTTAAAAATGAAACGGTGATCCGTCCCACTCACGCATTTCTGCGCTCGCGGGCTTGGGGATGCCGCCGCGCCTCTGGGGCATGGCACGACATCGGCACGCCGGTCGAGCCGGGTGCTATCGGTGGATCAGTCCTCGATTCGTAACGTCATCCACCTGCATGGGTCCGCCCCTGACCGAAAGTCCAGGGCGGTGCCAGGTTGACGAGCGAAGACACACGGGGAGCCCATCAGGGGCAAGCACGGCCGTGTGCGGCGCAGGATGCGCAGGCTCGAAGGATGACGGGAACAGCGGGACGGCATCGGGTGCCGTCCGGACTATTTGCTCAAGACATCGGCGCGTCCTCGAGGGAACGCCCAGCGGACAGAGCTGGCAAGCCGGTGCAGGCACTACGAAGTGAACTTCCTCGGGGGCGAGGCCTTGAAGGCCACAGCCGCCCCGACTCGACAGGTCGGGGCTCTTGAAGGGCGGGTAACGACCGCAACGCCTTTTGCTCCGCGATGGAGCTGGCCAGGAGGCCACGGGAGCCCACAGTTGACTCCTCGCCATCGAGGGCGTCAACGGCCGACGACCGCACGCCCATCGATTTCCGGGGGCTTGCGGGTGGCACTTGAAATCGGGGTCTGAGGGTCGCTTATTTTTCGGGTGAAGACGACAACCTGGCGCGGCCTGCCCTTGACGAGCAAATCTTTGGCCTCTGGGGCCGACCGGGACCCGTCCAGCGCTGGCGGGCACCCGCAGCCCGTTCAGCACACGGGGTTGATATCCGTGGTTTGAATGAGACCGTAGTGACACACACGCAGCCCTGCCGGGCGATGGCGCTTTCAGGTGTCAGCGAAACGTCTGTGCATCATCGGTTCGCTGACAGCGAGCCGGCCCCGATGCCGAAATCGGGGTCATTGAGTGGGGATTCCGTGTGGCGGGATCAGATCGCCGTGTCGATGCTGATCGACCTCAACCCTACCTCGGAGCCTTGCCATGGAATTGATCGTCAGAGCGGTGGATGTCGGATCGGGCAACACCAAGTTCGTCACGGCGGCAGCCGGACCCGATATCCGCTGCGCCAGCTTCCCCTCCGTCGCCTATCCGTCGAGCGACGACTCGCCGTCGTGGCCGGCGAGCGAGCGCAAGAAGACGGTGTGCATCCCCATCGGCCCGCTGTTCTACGAGGTCGGGCCGGACGTGAGCCTCGCCGCCGACACCTTTCGTGCCAAGCAACTGCACGACGAATACACCGAGACGCCCGAATACATGGCGCTGCTCCGTGGGGCGCTCTCCATGATGAAGGTGAGCCGCATCGACTTGCTTGTGGTCGGCCTGCCGGTGGCGCTCTTCGCGGTCAAGAAGGCGGCACTGGAGAAGGCCATGATCGGTCGGCACGACATCGGCGGCGGCAAGGCCGTGACGGTGGGCAAGGCCCTGGCCGTGGCCCAGCCGCAGGGGGCGCTGGTGCACTACGCCTCCGAGCACCAGAAGATGGCGGAGATCGGCCACGAGCAGAGCCTGATCATCGATCCGGGCTCGCGCACCTTCGACTGGCTGGTGGCCCGGGGCATGCGGCTCGTGCAGAAGCAGAGCTACTCGTTCAACCGCGGCATGTCCGATGTGCTGCGGCTGCTGGCGGCCGAGATCACGAAGGACATTGGCACGCCCTACCGCGACTACGACGCCATCGACCTGGCGCTCCGCACCGGCAAGCAGCCGGTGATCTTCCAGAAACCCTACGACATGAAGCGCCTGCTGCCCCTGGCGGAGATCGTCGCCGAGCAGGCGGTCTCGACGATGAAGCAGTGGATTGAGGCACCGCACAGCCTGCAGAACATCATCCTGGTCGGCGGCGGGGCCTTCCTGTTCCGCAAGGCGGTGAAGGCGGCATTCCCCAAGCACCGCATCCATGAGGTGAAGGAACCGATGTTCGCCAATGTGCGGGGCTTTCAACTGGCGGGGCAGAACCACGCGCGCAGCGTGATGGCCGCGACCGGGAGGGAGCAGCGGCAGGGCGGATCGGGAGAAGCCGAATGAGCACCGACATCATGAAGGATCCCCAACCCATACGTCTCGTCTTCGAACTGGCGCGGGCCGACCATCCGCGCCTGTACGACGACCTGATCCGCTTCCACAAGGGCACCAAGCGGGTCAACCGCCTACGGGTGCTGGCCTACGACGGCTTGCTGGCGCAGAGCGGCGTGTTCGCCGGGATGAGGCGAGACTTGCCTCTTCAGCCTTCCGGAAGTGGCGCGCAGGAGGGCAGTGGCGAGGTCACCAATGATATCTTCGCGCCAGCGATCGACGGGTGAGGCGGCCATGGGAAAGCGATCGCGCCGGTCAGAGGACGGCCGGATGGTCACTGCTTCGGACCTGGCCCAGATGGGCCGCTGCGAACGGTTGGTGGTGTTCGAACATCTGCATGGCCGCCGTCGCACTGCCCAGCAGCAGCGAGCCCGAGAACGCGGAGTGGTCGAACATGAGCGCTTCTATCGGGAGGGCCTAGCGGCTTCCTCGCAGGCTGCCCGGAAGGGGTGCTGCTTCATCGCCACCTGCGTGTTCGGCGAGGCCTGGCAGACTCAGGTGCTGCGCCAATTCCGGGACGTGGCGCTGCGTCCGAACGTTTGGGGGCGTCGCCTGGTTTGGTCCTACTACCGGCTGGCGCCCGGCATCTGCAAATGCCTGCGCCGATGGCCCGCTTTGCAGGCTCCGGTACGCGTGGTCTTGGGTGCGATAGCGGCGTGCCTTCGATGGTGGCCAGGCTTGGGCGGAGGCGGCAAGTGTCGGCGCTAGGATGGGGTTTTCTTGGCGGCATTGTCGTCGTATGCCTCGCGCTGGTCATAGCGTGGCAGCGGTCGGTTGAAACTGATGCTGCACGAGCTGAGCGAGCCTCGCGACCGGACGCGTTGCGGGATGCCGAGCTGGTCTACATGGAAAGACTGTTCCGGACTTCCGAGCCCGTTGGGCTAGTGGCGAAAATTGACCGGGCATACCGCATGCCCGTGGGTCTGCTCGTGTTGGTGGAACTCAAAACCCGATGGGCTAACCAGCCATCCCTGTCGGACGTGATCCAGTTATCCGCACAGAGGGTGGCGGTGATGGGGCAGACAAAGCAGATCGTGGCATGCTACGCGTATATAATGGTGAAGGCGCCGATTGGGCGCGACTTGCCGATCGCGCATCGTGTCCAATTGATGACTGACGAGCAAGTGGTTGCCTTGGTCAAGCGGCGGGAAGACATTTTTGCAGGCCGGGCCTTGCCGCGCTCGTCATACTCTCAGAAGGCGTGCCTGACGTGCATGTTTCGAGCGCAATGCGACCATCCGGTGTTTGAGGGAGCTCGACATGAACTCTCCATATGTGGTCTCCGCTATATTGAGTGCGAATTCTTAATGGCCGGACGCCAGGGTAGTGCAGTGAGATCGGGTGTCCTCGCTGCGCTGCGGGCCGTACCAACCCGGCGCTTAGCTCCTCGATGCCGCCCGTCCGCGCGCTCCTGACTGTCGCGGGCGGTGAATTCAGGAAAGACGGTGGCAATGAGGCCGCCCCAGGTCTTCGCGCTGACCCCACCGGAAGAGCGAATCCCCAGTAGGAAAGCGCAGCGCGCAGGCTTCGGTGGCCGCGATTCGGCAGAAGCAGCGGTAGCCCGCGAGCCGGGCGGCGGCACGCCGAGACGTCCAGAGAAGATGATCACCCAGCGCGAAGGCTAGCTAGCGCCCCAAGGATATTATTTGCTGTGCAGTAAATATTGCGATTACTCCGAATATTCGCTACGATGGCCATATTTACTGGACAGCAAACGAGATCTCGGCGCCGTAATGCTTGAATCCCCCTTGACCGAAAGACAGTTGATTGCCCGCTTCGTCGATGCCCTGCGGGAGCTTCCGGAGGTGGATGCCGACGTCGAGCATTGGGAGGCAGGCAAGCACGGCGACCGCGGCCATGACGCCCAGGTCGACCTGCACGTCGCAGGCAAGTCCTTCGTCCTGCTCATCGAAGCCAAGAAAGCTGTCTTTCCCCGGGATGTCCGTCAGGTGATCTGGCAGTTTCGGGAAGCAAGCGGCGGACGGTCCCGAGGACAGGGGGAAGAGACCTTGTCGCTTTTGGTCGCCGAATCCATCTCCCCCGGGGCAAAGGAACTGCTCAGAAGCGAGCGCGTCGGCTACTACGACAGCGGCGGCAGCCTGTTCCTGCCGGCGCCAGGCGCATACCTCTACATCGACAAGCCACCACCCAAGACCCTAGCGAAGTCGGTTCGCGCGTTGTTTTCCGGACGGCGCGCGCAGGTGCTGCACGCCCTGCTGGTACGGCACCAGGACTGGTTCGGCGTCAAGGAATTGGCGCAACAGGCGATGGTATCGCCAGCTACCGCCTCGCAGGTGCTGACCGAGCTTGAGCGTTTCGACTGGCTGGAGTCGCGCGGGCAAGGGCCGAGCAAGGAGCGCCACCTTCGCGAGCCCGCCGCCTTGTTGGATGCATGGGCCAAGCAGCTCACTTCTATCCGGCCGCCGACCCTGAAGCGGTACTACGTGCCGGCCACGAAGGCGGACACGTTGCCGATGCGGATCGCCGAGGCCTTCGACGCGCATGGCGTCCAGTATGCGGTCAGCCACGAGGCCGCCGCGCAGCGCTATGCGCCGTTCCTTTCCAATGTCTCCCAGGTACGCACACGGATGTTGATCGGCGCCGATGCCGACGCCGCGATCGGCGACTTGGGCGCACGGTTCGTCAACGAAGGCGCCAATCTGGCGATCATCGAAGTCGAGTCACCGGGCGAACTGTTGTTTCGCGAGAAGGTCGGCGGCCTGTGGCTGGCCAGCCCGATTCAGATTTATCTCGACCTGTTGCGCGGCGAAGGCCGCTCCAAAGAAATGGCCGAGCATTTTCGCAAAGAAAGGATCGGCTTCTGATGGCCAAGCCTGCAACGCTCGACGGCTACAGCGACCAGTACACGGTGGACTGCGAACGCGTCCTCGTCACGCTGCTTCGCGGCTTGGGGCCCTGGAAGGATTCGGTCTACCTGGTCGGCGGACTTACACCGCGATATCTCGTCGCCGCGCGGCCGCCCGCGGTTCCGGCGCATGCCGGCACTCTGGACGTGGACATCGTGATCGACCTGCAAATCCTGGCCGACACGGACGCGTACCACACGCTGGAGGACAACCTCAAGAAGATGGGCTTCGAGCGCGCGGAGAACGAGAAGCAGCAGAAGCTATCCTGGCGATGGCAAACCCGCACTGAACATGGTGCGCTGATGGTGCTGGAACTCTTGGCGGACGCACCGGACATCGCCGGCGGCAAGGTTCAGCCGCTGCCGACGGAAGGCACGATCTCAGCCCTGAACATCCCGCATTCGTCGATTGTGTTCGACTTGCACCAGGTCACTGAAATCCAGGCCGAGCTGTTGGGCGGCAACGGGATTGCGACCGAAAAGATCAAGCATGCCAACCTCGTCAGCTTCACCTGCCTGAAGTCCTTCGCGTTCGACCAGCGCTTCGAACGCAAGGATGCGCACGACCTGATCTATTGCATCGAGCATGCATCCGAAGGCCTGGATGCCGTGGCTGAGGCCTTCCGCAAGGAGCGTAGTGGCAAGTATGGCGCGGTCGTCGAGGCGTCGCTGGCGATCCTGCGCGGACGCTTCGCGGACGACGAGAAGACTGAAGGCTACCGCAAGGATGGCCCCGTTTCGGTCGCCAAGTTCGAGCTGGGTGAGGGCGATGAGCCGGAGCAACGGGAGGCCAGGGCGTTGCGCCAGCGCGAGGCCAGCGACGTGATCGCGCAACTCCTTGGCCGGATCGGTTGACGGGGAGGACACGGCATGAGTTTTCCCGCCGACATCAAAGGCTGCATGAAGGACTGCATCCTGTCGCTGTTCTGGCCTCGCAAGGACATCGTCGGTTTCTTCGAGAAGCACGGATGCACCAAGGCCGAAATCGCTCCTCTGCAGGTCGAAGGCGAGAACGCGCTCAAACGTCATGAAGTCGTCGATGCGCTGTTCAAAGCGCTCGCGGCACGCCCCGACAACGGTCTCGGTCCGTTTCGCACGATGCTGCAATCGCTATTGACCTGGTCGCATTTCGACCCGTACTACTTCGACAAGCTCGGCAAGCTGGATCGCGCCGCAGCCAACAAGAGCCTCGAGCATCTCCGCCAATTGCAGGAGATTCGGGATGCCAAGATCAGGGCGGATCGCGAGCGCCGAGCCACCCAGGAAGCCGTGCGCCAGCAACCCACGGCGTCGCTTGAGCAGTTGCGTGGCGAATACCTCGATCTGCTCGCCAACAAGACTTCACGGCAGCAGCGTGGGTACGCGCTGGAACGCATCCTTGCCGAGCTTTCCCGTCTTTCGGGTCTGGAAACCACGGAAGCGTTCCGCGTGAACGGGGAGCAGGTCGATGGTGCAGTGAAGTTCGACGGAGAGCACTACCTTATCGAGGCCAAGTGGCAGGAAAGGTCCGCGAGCAACGAGCCGGTCTATCAGTTCGCCGGCAAGGTGGCGGGCAAGCTGTACGGACGCGGCCTGTTCATTTCAGTGAATGGCTTCAGTCCCGAGGTCATTCGCAGCCTCGTCCTGGGGAAAGAGATTCAGACGCTGTTTATCGACGGGGAGGATCTGATCCTGGTGCTCGAGGGGCACCTGAGCTTGCGGGAGATGATCGATCGGAAGGTCAAGGCGGCACAAACCAAAGGGCTCATCTATGTGCATCCGATCTCCGGCGCGGAGAAGAAGTTCTAGGGAGTGTCGGCCGAAGACCATGCCATCTCAGAAACTGTCAGCGACCACCCAAGTCCTCGAACGCAAGGTTCGCCGAGCCGGTGAAACCGGCTCGACTTTCATTCGTGTTCGCGAAGACTTTCCTCACTGACGGGAGGAAGAACGTGGCGCATTTCAACGATTGGTGCCTTTCGGACGACGAGCCAGTCGGGCCGCACTTCCGTAGGGTAATGACCGGGCAGGCTGCAAGCCTTCCGACGGGGATTCAGGCGACGGCGGCCATCGTGCCTGGGCACTATGCGTCGGAAGAACAGGTGGCGCGCGCGCTCGCCCGTCTCGGCAAGCCGGCCGCGGCCGCGCTCATCCAAGGCAAGCTCCCGACCACAAAGGCAATCCGCTCGGGCGATCTGGGCGAGATCTACGCGACGGAATGGATCGATGCGCACAGCGGCGGTTATCGCGCTCCGATCAAGCGGCTGCGCTGGAAAGACCATCGCAACATGGCGATGCGCGGCGACGACGTGATCGGCATCCTCCAAGACGCTCAGACCCAGCGCCTACAGTTCCTGAAGACGGAGGCGAAGAGCCGCGCCACGCTGACCGCTCAAGTCCTCACCGAAGCCCGGGCCGGCCTGGACAAGGATGGCGGACTGCCGTCCGCCCACGCGCTGTCCTTTATCTCGGCGCGCCTTCTCGAGCTGGACAATTTGCCGCTCGCCGACGCGATCGATGATGCGCTGCTCAAGCACGGGATCCCGGCGCAGAACGTCCGGCATCTGCTCTTCACCTTTTCCGGCAACGCGCCGGATGCCCTGCTAACTGCCTCTCTCCAAGCCTACCCGGGACCAATCAATCAGTGGGGGATTGGCCTGCGTGTAGAGGGACACGCCGCCTTCATCGGCGCGGTCTATGATCGAGTGATCGCCGATGCCAACAACGCCTGAAGCAATCGCGGCCGATATCGCAGAAGCAGCGACGGCCGGCTTTCGTGGCCGTCTCATCGCGCGCGGCCAGGCGCGCGCGATCATCTGGCGCGACGGCGAGCTTCCGCCCGACGCGCCGGCCTTTGCGTCGCAGCTCAGCTACGACCTGCACTCCTATGGTTACGCCCTTCTCGGGCTCGGCCTTCGCCTGCGTGAGCTCGGCGGCGACGGCGCACAGGCACGTACTGCCTTCGAGCAGGCCGCCACCGCCCTAGAGGCCGTGATCGCCAAAGGCAATCGCCAGGAGGTCGATCGCGACTTTCACTTCATCATGGCGGCGGCGAGCTATCATCTTGCTCATCTCTCCGCCCGCGCCTACTCGCTGCTCGCGATTGTCGAAGCAGACGAGAATTTCGCGCCTACGGAACGGGTCCTCGCCCTGTTGATGCGGCGGAACTTCCGCGTCCTTCGCGCGAACGTGCTCGACTATCGGGCTTCCGGCGAAGGCAGCGATGCCCGAATAGCAGCCGACATCCAGACCAAGCTTGACCACGCCGAGGCGGCGGACTTGCCCGATGGCGGCGACGAGTTCCTTTTCGACAGCATCGACACGGCGCTGAACGACGCCTTCATGGCGGCCATGTCCCTGTTCCTTCTTGCGCTGGAACGCGGCGAGCAGCCACTGCTCGACCAGGCGCTGGAGCGGCTTCGGACAGGTCTCTCCATCTGCAGTGAGTTGAACATGCTGCCGCAATGGTGGTCGCATCGCATAGCGATCCACCTCTTGTCGGACCTCTGGTCGAACACCTTCCACGAGAAGGTGCCGCTCCAGCCGGCTGGTGGCGAAGCGGCCGACTGGCCCCGGCTTCGCGAGCTGTTCATCGCACTGCTGCAACGACGCCCGAAGGCCGAAGTGGATCTGTGGCCGTCCCAGATCGAAGCGGCGACTCGCGCGGCCGACCAATCCGATGACCTTGTGGTTTCGCTGCCCACCAGCGCCGGCAAGACACGCATTGCCGAACTGTGTATCTTGCGCTGCCTGGCTGGCGGCAAACGGGTGGTCTTCATCACGCCGCTGCGCGCACTGTCGGCGCAGACCGAGACGACCCTGCAGAGGACCTTCGGTCCGCTGGGGAAGACGATCTCGGCGCTCTACGGCAGCGTCGGAGTGAGCGGCTTCGATGAGGACGCGATTCGGGAACGTGACATCGTTGTCGCGACGCCGGAGAAGCTCGACTTCGCGCTCCGCAACGATCCGTCCCTCCTCGATGACGTCGGCTTGCTCGTCTTCGACGAAGGTCACATGATCGGCCTCAACGAGCGCGAGGTTCGCTACGAGGTACAGATCCAGCGACTGCTTCGTCGCGCGGACGCGCACGAACGTCGGATCGTGTGCCTCTCGGCGATCTTGCCCGATGGGGATCAGCTTGATGACTTCGCCGGATGGCTGCGGCGGGATCACCCAGGCGGCTTGATCAAGCACGATTGGCGGCCGACCCGACTGCGGTACGGCGACGTCGTCTGGTCAACGCCCAGCGCGCGCCTGAACCTGCGCGTTGGCGACGAGCGGCCATGGGTCCAGCGGTTCCTCGTAGGCGCCGCGCCTCCGAACTGGGTGCCGCCAAAGCGTCGTCGAACCAAGCTCTTCCCATGCGATCAGCGTGAGCTCTGCCTCGCGACGGCTTGGCGGCTGGTCGAGGATGGGCAGACCGTCCTCATCTTCTGCCCCGAGCGGCGCAGCGTCGAGCCGTTCGCAGACGTAATCGTCGATCTCTATGAGCGAGGCGCGCTTCGTTCGTTGCTCGAGGCCGACGCTGCCGTCCTCAGCACCGCGATCACCCTCGGCGAGGAATGGCTCGGGCCGGACAGCGCCATCCTCAAATGCCTGCGCCTCGGTGTCGCATTGCACCATGGCGCCTTGCCAACTGCCTATCGCAAGGAGGTCGAGCGCCTGCTGCGCGACAACGTCCTCAAGGTCACCATCTCGTCGCCGACGCTCGCGCAGGGGCTCAACCTATCGGCCACGGCCGTGGTCATGCACTCGCTCCATCGCTTCGGTGAACGGATCGAGATCTCCGAGTTCAAGAACGTTATCGGGCGAGCCGGACGGGCCTATGTCGACGTCGAAGGCATCGTACTCTTCCCCATGTTCGACGACATCGCGAAGAAGCGGCGCAACTGGGAAGCTCTCATCAACGATCTCGGCGCGCGCAATATGGAGAGCGGGCTGGTGCAGCTGGTTGCGGCGCTGCTGTCCCGTATGCGCGCCCGCATCGGCGGCGACCTGAATCAGCTCGTCGAGTATGTGGTCAACAACGCGGCAGCGTGGACCTTTCCCGAGGTCGCGAACGAGAAGCCGGAGGTTCGCGAGCGTGCCCTGACCGACTGGGAGCAGCACGTGGCGACGCTCGACACGGCGATCCTCAGCCTCATTGGCGAGAACGACATCCCGGACGAGGAGGTCGAGGCCGCGCTGGATGACATCCTGCAGTCCTCTCTCTGGCACCGCCGCCTGCTACGGCAGAACGAGCAGGTGCAGCAGGTCCTCAAGGCGGGCCTCGTCTCACGCAGCCGACTCATCTGGAACCAGTCGACCGCAGCGCGCCGACGGGGCTATTTTCTCGCCGGCGTCGGGTTGACGACCGGGAATGCACTCGACGCCATCGCTGCGGACGCCAACCTTCTCCTGGTTCAGGCTAATGGCGGCATTCTCGACGGTGATGCCGAGGCGGCGATCGTGGCGATCACGAGCATTGCCGAGCGCGTCTTCGGTTTCTATCCCTTCACGCCCGACCCCATGCCCACCAACTGGCGCGACATCCTGCGTACCTGGCTTCTCGGCCAGCCTCTTGCTGACATCGCCGCCGGTCAGGAGTCGGAGACGCTGCAGTTCATCGAAGGGGGACTCGTCTATCGCCTGCCTTGGGCGATGGAGGCCATCCGCGTTCGTGCGGCTGCCAACGGCGACACCATCGGCGGCTTCCTGCTCGATAACTATGAGCTTGGCCTGGCCGTCCCAGCTGTCGAAACCGGGACGCTAAACCGTTCGGCCTCGATCCTCATCCAGGCGGGGTTCAACTCGAGGCTTGCTGCCATCAAGGCCGTGGCCGACACCGGCGCGATTTTCCAGACGGGCCAGGAGCTTCGACAATGGCTCAATTCGGAAGCTGTCGCCGCCTACAGCGCCCAGCCCGATTGGCCGACCGCTGAGACGAAGGCGATGTGGATGGAGTTCGCGCAAAGTTTCACCCCGCGCGAGAACCGCACCTGGGCCGACCGGCGGTACTGGGCGAACGTGGCGTGGCTCTGCGCACCACCGCCGCCGGACACGCCCGTCCAAGTCCATCACTGGGACGGTCAGGCATGCGTTCTCTCGGCTGACGGCACGCCGCTGGGCACAGTGCAGGCCGCGCTTAATCCCGGTAGAGCGGGGCTAATGCGCGCGCAGGTGTCTCAGCACGTCGGCAGGATCGACCTCACTTACCTGGGCCCTGACGACCTGTCAGGTGCCTAATATTCGCTAAGAGCAACCTGCGGGCGTTCCTGGGGGTAGCTGGTGGCCGGGAGGCGAGGGCGGTGTGCTGTCAGACTGGCGGCATAGTTAAAGATAGTGCGTCTGACATCCTGTACGGACTCACGCACATCGGCATGAGCGGCAGTCGCTTATATAATCAAGGTGTTCGACGCGCTCTGAGGCTTCAACCGCCCCCTGCAGCCCCTCGGCCCGGATCGCATTGATAACAGTCCTCCGCGGGCTGGAGCGACCATCTCGCACAAGCACTCGTTCTCTGACGGTAGACATGACGGTAGACGTTCTTATGGTCAAACGAAAAACCAGGGTTTACGCGGGTTTACAGCCATCGGAAATGATCGAGTGGGAATGAATTTTCCCGGGTTGCGGCCTTTTGGGCGCGATCAGATGAACAGCGAGAACCCCGGCACTGCCGGGGTTTTTGTTTTCTGGGGCTTTCGTTTTAATTCGGGGTGCGTCGGATGGATCTGACGGTATGCGGCGGGGCGCATCGATGGGGCTCGATGGATACCGTCAGGCCCCGAGTGTCGGCGGTGACATGGGCCGATGAGGTTGCGATCAGCGCTGGCGCGGGATACGGAGAGGTGTGATGCTCAACGAGATGAAGCTTCTGGTGCTCAAGCCTGCCGAGAAGCTGTACAAGGTTGCCGACCGGGACGGGATGTACTTCGCGGTGCTGCCGAGCGGGGTAGTGTCGTTCCGGTTCGACTACCGATTCAATGGGCGGCGGGAGACCCTGACACTGGGAACCTACGGGCCGGTGAGCACACTGCTGCATGAAACCGGATACAACAGCGACTGTATCGAGCAGTGCGTTGCACATGGGCAGCGCGGCGGACGGGCTGTCTAGAACAAAGCCGAGTACGTCAGTCACCGATCGAGTACGAACGGCGGTATCTTTTGAGGAGTGGGAACGTCCAGGAAATCCGGGGCGATTCACTTTGTGCTGCCGTGCCGCCAGACAAAAAAACGCCCACCGGTGAGGGTGGGCGTTGAGTTTTTACGGCTTACCGGCAAGCTGGCCTGTCGACTTGCAAGTTATGGGGTCCAAACTTGCACGATATGCGTCAACCCACACAAGCTGTGGGTTGACGCATTTCGTGCAAGTCACCACCTATAAGAATCAATAGCTTAGACTTCGACAGTACACCATATCCTGCAAGCAAAAGCCCCCATATCCTGCAAGTTCCACCATCAATTTACGCATATCGTGCAAGTTTCGCCGGATTTTTGGGGATTTTGCTTGTGCAGGATGCTAAGCCATTGATTTTAAAGGGTAGATTTTTCTGTTTTGTGCGCTGATCTGCGAGGCGGGAGTGCGGGGCAGGGCAAGCAAAACAAGAGCCCGCTAGGCGGGCTCTGTCTACTACGGCGGGGCTTGGCGTTACAGGAGAAAAAGCCCGCATCAGCGGGCTATGTGTGGCGGGATTCTAGGGTAGGGCGCTAGTGGGCAAAGCAGGCTGGCCAGGAGGTTGCGGCGATGCGCCTAGGTGAGCGCCAGGCGCATCGCCGGACAGCGGACAAAGTGCGACCCGGAGGGAGCGAGGAGTTGCGCTCTAGGCCTGATTCCACCGCTCAAGGAACACCTCGACGGTGTCTGCCTTCTTGTCGAATACGCTGGCAGCCACACGGATCTCTGGAGGGGTGCCCGGTTCCTCAAGCCGTGCCAGTGCATTCTTCAGTCGCCGACGGAACTCCCGCAGTTCGCAGTCGGAGCCGCTCAAGCCGCACAGATCCTTGATTTCTAAAGCGCGTGGTCCGGAGTGAGTGCTATAGAAGCTTGTCAGCCAGCGCACGAGACCCGCATACTCACTGAGTGCGACCTGAGGAACCGCGGTCCAGCATGCAGGGCCGAAGAGGTCCGCCATGCCTTCCGGCACCCTCAGGGCGATCATGTCGCTGCCTTTCAGGTTGCGCGGGTCGGTCGCAAGCTCTTCGTAGCCGTCATCGAAGGCAACCTCTACAAGTCGGGGGAGCGGTACGTCGCGCCGGTTGACGCGTAACCTCAGATGCGCGGCGTTGAGTCGGATCAGACTATCCCGGATGGCGATGTGCACTTTGAGCCCGTACGACGCACCCATCAGGCCGGCGAACTGCCAGAAACTCAAACGAACCCAGCCGCTTTCAGCGTTTTTCGACAACGGAAGATCCCGGTACGCCATCAGAACAGCGGCGAGCACTTGTCGATCGTAGTCGATCAGCCGCAAGCCAGTGAGCTTCAGAACAACATCACCTTGTGCGAGGATAGGCAGATCAAACACCGCGTCCCTGCGCTCGTCGCCATCCAATGTTGCGACACCGAACAACGCAGACCGGAGCAGGGCGTTAGGAAGCCCGTAGGCGGACTCCTTCCACGAGGGCAAGAACACCTGCTCGTGAATTCTTACGGCGCGCCGGCGGCGGGTCGCTCGCACCTGCGAGACCGAGGCGCCCGACAGGTCTGGAATCGCACTCAGCGATGCGCGCTTCTCATGTCCATCGGCCGCGCGATCGAGCGTTCGGGCGGCGGCTTTTAGCGTGGTATCGCCAGACAGCTCCGCGGCGCGGCGCACCGCTGACGCTTGTTGCCGGACTTCAGTTGCTCGATCTTTCACTTGACTACCCCTGGAACGGCCCACTCGGACCTGGACAGAGGTATAGCGCCAACACGCGAAAATCGTAAAAAGGGACTACAGCCTACATGGCGGCGCTACTTGACCTGCCAACACACTTCGCTTGACCTCTCAACACATTTCGCTTGACCTCTCAACACGTTTCACTTGACCTGCCAACACGCTTGGCCGCAAAATAATGATGCAAGTCATTGATTATGAGAATAAAAAATTTTCAGGCGAAAAGTAATCTGTAATCTGTAGAAATGTAATCAGAAGGATCTTTCGACGCGTGGAAGCTAGTTTGTGCAGTGTCCGCGAACTCAAACCTCGTGTCAGACGCTCTCGCCTTCTGCGCCTCTCAGGTGAGCATTGAGCAGCTCAATCGCGCACTCGTTGTCGTACAGCACGTCTCGAGCGAAGCCGCAGGCACGTGCGATCGCGACTTTGTTCGGCTTGCCACCGCGTAGGGGGAGCTGCTCACCGCAGGCCTTGAGACCTTCAAGGTAGGCGCGCAGGGCTTCAACCGCAGGATGCCCGCCCTCGGCACGTGCAGCCGCGAGATCCTCTCGTGTGGGGTTTGCTTCCGAGAGCCTCGTCAGCGCTTCGACGTGTTGCCGCTCGATGAACGGCGCGATGCTGCCTGTCTCTCGAGAGATGGAAAGCACAGGAATGCCGTTCTTTTCGCAAAGCCCCATCAGGCGTCTGGAGCTTGTCGCAACCTCCTTGGCCAGCCGACTGATAGCGATGTAGTGCCTCGCGAACCGCTCCACTGACACCGCTGTAACACGAGTGCTCTCGCGAGCTTCGAATGCTTCAAGCCAGCCCGCGGCAAGAAGCCCTGGGATAACGGTGGAGTCGCTCCCAAGCAGCTTAGCAGCCTCCCGTTGCGTGAGAGCTCCTCCGGCTGCGTCCCGCCGACTGGACAAAACGAGTGCCTCTAGGTCCTCACGTCGGAAAAGTATGTCGGTGGTCGTCTCCCCCGTTCTGCCAACAGACCGAAGATCGCCGTCAAGATACGCTGCAACAAGCCCAGCTTTGCGGTCGTCGCAGTGCATGCGGTAGCTTTGCAGAGCGTGTTTTAAGCTGACCGTGTCGTCGGTTGCTACCGTGTCTTCGATCCGCGGACTCAACTCCAGCAGTCGGTTAAGAAAGTTATCAAGATCTGCTGTGTGATAGCCACCTTTTATCGTGAGGCGATGCTTGCATTGAAAGTGCTCCGACTGTTTCAGGCTGGCCAGGGCGCTGACTGTCAGGCCGAGGTGTGCAGCTGCTTCACGCGCGTTCAACACTCGGCCCTCGGCAGCTTCCAATGGCGTCTCTACCTTCGTTGAGTCGACCACATATCGAGGTCCGGTCGCGGTCTCGATGACCTTCGCCGCGATCAGGCCCTTTCTTGCCCAATCACCAGCAGTGGAGGGCATCACACCCACACGTTCTGCCCACTCCTTCAGTGATACGAACCGTCGATCCACTTCAACGGCTCTCAGCATGCGAGGATGCACGGTCGCGTTGCTGGAGACCTCACAGCCGTACCGCAGGAACTCTTCATGAAGCCAATCGAAGGCGTCTCGGGTCGCTGGCACGTTGAAGAACAGCCCGCAGAGTACCTTGAACCTCTTGTGGAAAGCGACGACGTGCTCTGGCTGCGCGGCGTCGATCTGGCGCAGCAGCCGATGAAATCCCGTTGGCCAGTCGGCCAACACTTCAGCGATGCCCTCGACGACAACCTGCATCTCCTCGCTGGCTTCCGGGCGGCTGAGTCGGGCAAAGCTGGGCAGATGGACCAGCAGCATTCGTAACGATGTCCTGAGAAGCTGCTCGGCAGGTAAGCCGCCTGGATTGCAGTATTCTTCTCCGGTGAGCACGGACCTCAGTATCGACATCAGGCTTACCACCTGATCGCTGACTTCCACGGGCGGGGCGTCTGCGAGTGATGCACCGCATCTACACGTTAGTAATCCGGGACGAAAATGAGACAGAGGCTCAGCGCATGAAGGGCAGTGCGTGACCACCGCGCGGCGATGGACAGGGCAGGCGGTTGCTATGTTGAGATCAAAGAAAGCTTCGATGAACCCTTGCTCCGCGGCACAGTCGGGACAGATAGCTGGCGCAGAGATGCGTAGCGGGGTGTAGCTCAGCCCATCACCAAGGTTGTGTCCGAGTAGCGAGTACTGGTGCTTGCCCTCGGCTTCGCGATGGTAAGCAACGCGGCTCAGCGCTTCCCGAGGTACGCCTAACGCAGCGAGTTCCTCAGCGGGAAAGCTGGCAAGCTTCAACTCGCTGGGTGCGATACCGACAAAGCTCAGCAGGTGCCAAGGCGTGTCGTATCCGTTAGCTTCAGAGAGCCGCAGCACGTAGCCAGGCAGGCTCTCGTTCCGATCTGGTGCCGGAGTCCGGACAAGTAGTGCGGTCATGATGCGCTCAGCAGCTCCCGCACACCCATCTTTTCCATTTTCGGGCGCCGAGCTCGTGCGACAGGTGGCGGCTCGATCGCCTGGCCCAGTTCGTGAACGCGTTGGATGAGTGCGATGGTCGGCTCCGCACTGAACTCGCGACTGAACGGGTTCGGCATGCCAGCAATCCCGTCCTTCCGCCAGACTGCGTCTTGGTGCGCCGCAGCCAGCTCCTCCAACGAAATCGTTTTCGACTGTGTATCCAGCGCATTCCGGACCGCCTGTCGAAGAAACTTCGTCAGATAGCCGATCAGGCCGCCGGTCGCGCAGTAGCACCGGAACGCGAGCTCAGGTGCGTCGAGCGCGGGCAGATCGAAGTGCGTGCTCAGAGACTCGTGAAACGCACCCAGGATATCCACGAACTCTTCGCGCTGCCCCGGATTGAGCCAATCGAAGCGGGGCATGATAATCGGAGACATGAAGCGCCCCGCAAGTTGTTCGTTTTGCTCCAGCACCGCCTGGCAGCTTGGGAGTCCGGCCACAATCAGCGCGACTCCACAATCATCAACGAGCACCTTGAGCCAATCAGCGACGTGATGCATGACTTTGAGCGAGCCCTTGTCGACGAAGTGTTGGAACTCGTCGAGAGCGACCATCACCACTCCGGAGGAAGTGATCAGCTTGCGCAGCCTGATCGTCTTCGCGTTTTCAGTGCCCTTGTCGTACAAGGGGTCCTGTAGGCCTGCGAGCAGCAACTCGGCAAGCGCCTTGACGGTCGGCTTTGATGGGATTTTCACCCGCAGTATCGGAACAACGAGTCCTTCTGGGGTGCGCTGTATAGGGTGCCGCATGAGACATCCTTCGATCGCCCGGCTCTTTCCGGTTCGAGACTCGCCTACCAGCGCGATACAGACCGGCTCGTCTTCGCACTGAGCGTACTCAAAGCACTGGTCGAGCCTTCGCGTAGCCTCTTCGAACGCGTGGTGTGGTATGAGAGTTCGTGCAACGATGGTTCTCGGGTCAAGCATGTAGATCTCCGGTTGGTTTAGTCTTGGTTCCAAGTTGATTGCCGGTCAGTCAGTACCGGCTTGAGTTTCCGAGTGCGCGGTGCTGGAGCACTCGGGAGGTTCGCTGGTGTCAGCGGAATTTCTTTCGCGAGGGGCGGCTGGGGTGCCGTAGCCACGGGCAGCGACGCGAGTCGCTCATCGAGTACCTTTGCAGGCGCCGGTTCGGCGGGTTTGGCATCGTGATTCGAGAACCGCGCGATCTTCGAGCTCGTCTTGATCTTCTTCCGGTGTAGAAAGTCTGTTTCGATGATCTCGCGGATGGCAGCTTTCGCTTTCAGCCATCCGTCCGAGGTGTACGAGTTGAGATGCCGACGTGCGTACTTCTTGATCACCTCGTGCTGCCACGCGGACAAACCCGTCGCGTACTCAGTGTTCAGGCAGGGGACTCGGAACGTCTCTCGGCCATCGGGCGACTGGACCATGATGCACCCCAAGTCAGAACGGTCGACTCGAACCTCGAGCTCCACGCGATCGCCGTGCTTGAGCCGCAGCGCGGTCATCTCTCTGAACCGCCCCGACTTTCGCGGAGGCTATTTGGTTTAAGTCAGGCCATGACAGCCTGACCGGTTTGACTGCGGTAATAGTTTGCCTCAGCTTCAGCGGGCGGCATGTAGCCAATAGGCGCGAGCAGCCGATGATGGTTGA
>NZ_JAYROR010000144.1:0-58296 GCF_041911615.1 Zoogloea sp.
GAAGGGGCGACCAGTGACAGAACTGGCCGGTCCACAGCCGCCACAGCTCGCCTTGGGCGAGGGCGTCGCGGCGCCATTCGACATCGTCGCCGGGCAGCGCGCCGCCGATGGCGACGAGGGCTCCGAGCGCCGCGAGCAGCGGGCGTTCAGCCGCCATGGCGACGTCGCCATGCGGCCAGGGCGGCCGCGGCGCCCAGCAGTCCGAGGCCGCCGGCATCCGCGGCACCGCCCCCGCTGTAGCCGGGTTTGTTCACCACCTTGGCCACCTGTTCCTCCTTCACCCGCAGCTTGAAGGCTTCCAGTTGCGCGTCGAGCTGCGGGAGCAGGCTGTCGATGGCCTGTCGATAGCCTTCGGTGCGGGCTTCGCGGGAGGCTTCGCCGAACTTCACCAGCGGCGAGCTGCCGCGGATCTGGCTGGTGCCCGGGGCGCGGAACAGGAGCTGGCGGCTCTTCACGTCGAACACCGACGCGTCGACGAGGGTATTGACGTCGTACTGGCTGCCATTGACGAAGTAGCCGCCGACGATGGTCCAGTAAAAGACCGACAGGCGATTGCTGTCGCTGAACTGCAACTGGTCGTAGGAGAGCAGCGCGACGACGTCGACGTTGAACATCCGCGCCACCTGCTGCAGGTTGTCGAAGCCGCCGCGGGGGCGCAGGTAGGGGGTCGGGACGATCTCGATGGCCGAGATGTAGGGCCGGCTCGCGAAGGCATCCTTCACCCGGCGCAGCAGGCGGTCGCGCTCGACTTCGGGCAGGTTGGCCTGGTGCTCGCCGGGCACGAAGGCGATGCCGACCCGCAACGGAAGCTGCAGCTCGGGTGTCGCGGGCTTGAGCGTCGGCGATTCGCCTTTCGGATACAGGTAATCGACGACACTGGCGCGCTGGGTGTGATTGCCCGGATCGAACCAGGTGGCGCAGCCGGTGGCGAGGAGGGCGGCCAGCGCGGCGGCGGCGAGACCGCTGCGATGCGGGAGGTGTCTTGCGTTCATCATGCGTTCTCGGCCAGTTGCTTGAGGGTGACGTAGTCGATCTTGCCGGTGCCCAGCAACGGCAGGGCGTCGAGCAGGACGAGCTTGCGCGGGACGGCGATCTCGGGCCAGCCGCCGTCGCGGGCGGCGGCCTGCAGGCGTTCGCGGGTGAGCGTCGGGTCGGTGGAAAACAGCACGATGGTCTCGCCACGGGCCGGGTCGGGCTGGGTCGAGGCGGCGTGGGCGGCGCCCGCCGACGCGGCGGTGGCCAGCTTCTCCACGGCTTCCAGCGAGACCATCTCGCCGGCGACCTTGGCGAAGCGTTTGACCCGGCCGACGATCTTCACGAAGCCGTCGTCGTCCAGTTCGACCACGTCGCCGGTCTCATACCAGCCTTCGCCTTCCGACGAGGTGGGTGCTTCGAGCACGCCGGGGGCGCCGACGCGCAGATAACCCGACATCAAGTTGGGGCCACTCACGTGCAGCATGCCGCCGCCCGGGATGCCGGGCACCGGCACCAGCCGCGCGGCGATGCCCGGCAGGAACTGGCCGACGGTGCCGCTGCGGAAGGCCATCGGCGTATTGACGGCCAGCACCGGCGCGGTCTCGGTGGCGCCGTAGCCTTCGAAGATGCGGATGCCGAACTTCTCGAACCACAGGTCGCGCACCGAGGTGGAGAGCTTCTCGGCGCCGGCGATCACGTAACGCAGGCGGTAAAAGTCGTAGGGGTGGGCGAACTTGGCGTAGTTGCCGAGGAAGGTGCTGGTGCCTAGCAGTACCGTGCAGTTGCGGTCGTAAGCGAGCTCGGGGATCACCCGGTAGTGCAGCGGCGACGGATACAGGAAGACCTTGGCGCCGCTGAGCACCGGCAGCAGCCCGCCGGCGGTGAGGCCGAACGAGTGGAACAGCGGCAGGGCGTTGAGGATTTTGTCGTCGACGGAGAAATCCACCACCGCACGGATCTGCGCGATGTTGGCGAGCAGCGCCCGGTGCGACAGCACGACCCCCTTCGGCTTTCCTTCGGAGCCGGAGGTAAACAGCACCACTGCGGCGTCTTCCGGCGAGCCGGCGGGCAGCGCGGCGCGGGGGAAGGGCAGCGCCCAGGCCAGCAGCCACAGTTTGTCGGCGAGGGTGAGGCGGTCGCGCAGGTCTTCGAGCCACAGGACGCGCACACCGTCGAGCGCGGCCAGCTTGTCGCCCAGCTTGGCCTGCTCGACGAAGGCGCGCGAGCTGATCACGGTACGCAGTTGCGCTGCCGTGCACGCCGCCTGCATGCCGTCGATTCCGGCGGTGTAGTTGAGCATCGCCACTGCGCGCCGGTGGGCGGTGAGCCCGAAGATCAGGCCGAGTGTCGGCGCGAGGTTGGGCAGCAGCAGACCGACCCGCTCGTCCGGCACGCTCTCGCGGGCGACGACGCGACCGAGGGCCAGCGCCATCTTGAGCAGGTCGCGATAGGTGTACTCGATCTGCTTTAGGTCTTCGACCAGCGTGTGGCCGGGGCCGTGGATCGCCGCGGCGTCCCGCAGCGCCTCGAACAGCGTCTGGGTCGGCCGGGTGGCGAAGATCATGTCCTGCATCAGTCGCCGCATGGCCTCACCGGCCTTGCGGCGACGCTGGCGGGCAGTCGAGGCGACGGGCATCGAAATCGCGGTGGTCGGACGCAGGAACAGGCTGATCTGCGGCAGAAGCTTGCGTGGAACGTGGGCGGCAAGGCGCGAGAAATAGCTGCGCGAGGCGCCGTCGATGCGCACCGGCAGAATCGTCGCGCCGGTCTTGGCGGCAACGAAAGCGGGGCCGTCGTAGGTCTTCATCAGGCTGCCGGTGGTGGTGATGCGGCCTTCCGGGAAGATCACGACAGGTCTACCTTCTTCTATAAGACGTATGACCTTTTTCATCGCCATCGGACTGGTGGGATCGACCGCGAGGTAATCCACCAAGCTCAGCAGCAATCTGAACAGCGGGTTGCGCGCCACCCCGGTGTGAACCACGAACACCGGGTCGAGGGGCAGGAACAGCCCGAGCAGCAGGCCGTCGAGGAAGGACTCGTGGTTGGCCACTACCAGCAGGCGTTCGTGGGTTGCCGGCAGCGCGCCTTCGACGCGAACCCGGAACAGAAGGGCGGCGATCTGCCGCAACAGGGCTTTGATGAGTGAGCGCATGAGAGGGTCAGAGGTCGGTGGCCAGGTAGCTGACGACCTTGCCGAAAGCGTCCTGGAGGAAAGTCTTGTTCACGTGAAAGTAGATCTCCTTGCCTTCGCGCTCGGCGATGAGCACGCCGGCTTCCCGCAGCACCTTGAGGTGGTGGGAGACGGTCGAACGCGCCAGCGTCGAGACATCGGCGATCTGACCGACGTTGAGGCGTTCGCCAGGTTCGAAGGTGAGCAGGATGCGTTGTCGATGCTCGTCGCCCAGTGCGGCGAAGATCGTCGAAATGTCACGCCAGGTTTCGGGGATTGCCCGTGAGTAGTCCTTGTTCATGTCGATGATGATCGATATGTTTATCGTATCTGTCAACCCGGGGGATCGCGATGACCGGTGTTTTCGCCTTCCCGCACGCTTGCTGCGCCGCCGCAGTAATTGACTTTGTCACGGTTAACCCCTAGAATTCGCACGTTTTTCGTACGGCGGACGGCGCAACACCCGGCGTGCCACGCAGAGAGCCATGTTCAAAGCGGTATTCCTGCAGATAGGCGCGACAATTCTGGCGACAATGATCGCTGGAGCGATTACAGGGGTGCGCGGTGCGTTGTCGGCGGCGTTGGGAGGCGCAGCCTGTGTTCTTCCCAATTTGCTTTTCGCCCTGCGCCTCTACGCGGTATCCAAGCGTCCGGCTGCGTCGTACCCGCTTGAGTTTTTTGTTGGCGAGTTCTTTAAGATCGCGTCAACCGTAGGATTGTTGGCGACCGTTCCGCTCGTGTATCCAGACGTCCATTGGTTGGCGATGGTGATCGGGTCGATCGTTGCGCTGAAGGCGAATTTATTTGCATTTTTGGTGAAGACCTGACCATGAGCACTGGCCACGAAGCACACGCACCCACAGCTGGCGAATACATCGTCCACCACCTGACCCACCTCAACTCCACCGGTCACGCGCAAACCGCGATCATCGACTGGAGCGTGTGGAACCTCGACACCCTCTTCTTCTCGATCGGTCTCGGCATCGTCACGCTGCTGATCCTGATCAAGTGCGCCAGCAAGGCCACTTCCGGTGTTCCTGGGCGTTTCCAGGCCGCCATCGAAATCCTCGTCGAGATGGTTGCCGACCAAGCCAAGGGTATCGTGCATAGCGCCGAGTCCCGCAAGTTCGTTGCACCTGTCGCCCTCACGGTGTTCTTCTGGATCTTCCTGATGAACTCCATGGACTTCCTGCCGGTCGATCTGCTTCCCAAGATCTGGGCGCTCATCTCCGGCAATGAGCATGCCTATCTGCGCGTCGTTCCGACCGCCGACCTCAACGGCACCCTCGGCATGTCCATCGGCGTGCTGCTGATTTGCCTGTACTACAACATCAAGATCAAGGGTATCGGTGGCTGGGTGCATGAACTCTTCACCGCCCCCTTTGGCTCCCATCCGCTGCTGTATCCGGTCAACTTCCTGATGCAGATGATCGAATTCCTGGCCAAGACCGTCTCCCACGGCATGCGACTGTTCGGCAATATGTACGCTGGCGAGCTGGTGTTCATGCTGATCGCCCTGATGGGCGGTACCGCCACCGTCTTCGGCTTCCTGGGTCATGTCGTTGCAGGTTCCATCTGGGCCGTCTTCCACATCCTGATCGTCGCCCTGCAGGCCTTCATCTTCATGATGCTGACCCTGGTGTACATTGGTCAGGCCCACGAAAGCCACTAAGTTTCAGTTTCAAGCAGTCGTTTCGGTTTCTATTTAAATCATCTCAACTAAAGGAGTAGTCATGGAACACGTTCTCGGTTTTGTTGCTCTGGCCGCCGGTCTGATCATCGGTCTGGGTGCTATCGGTGCCTGTATCGGTATCGGCATCATGGGTAGCAAGTACCTGGAAGCTTCCGCTCGCCAACCCGAGCTGATGAACGCCCTGCAGACCAAGATGTTCCTGCTGGCCGGTCTGATCGACGCCGCGTTCCTGATCGGCGTCGGTATCGCCATGATGTTTGCGTTCGCCAACCCGTTCAAGATCTAAGTTTCGCGGTTCAACCTGACTAAAGGAAGAGTACCGTGAATCTGAACGCAACCCTGGTAGCCCAGCTCGTTGTGTTCTTCATTCTGGCGTGGGTCACGATGAAGTTCGTGTGGCCCCCCATCGTGAAGGCACTCGACGAGCGCGCGAAGAAGATCGCCGACGGGCTGGCGGCTGCGGACAAGGCGAAGAGCGATCTCGCACATGCCGAGAAGAAGGTCGTCGAAGAAATGCGCAAGGCGCGCGAGTCCGCCACGGACG
This sequence comes from Zoogloea sp., assembly GCF_041911615.1. Taxonomy (GTDB): domain Bacteria; phylum Pseudomonadota; class Gammaproteobacteria; order Burkholderiales; family Rhodocyclaceae; genus Zoogloea. The sequence goes on from NZ_JAYROR010000144.1 coordinate 5,386, forward strand.
TCCGCGCCGCTGCTGAAAAGCAGGCTGCCGTTTTCCTCGACGAAGCGCGCGCCGAAGCCGCCCGAATCATTGCCCAGGCCCGTGAAGCCGCCGAAGCCGAAGCCGGCGTCGCTGCCCAGCGTGCCAAGGAAGCCCTGCGCGATCAGGTCGCCCAACTGGCTGTCGCCGGTGCCGAGAAGATCCTCCGCAAGGAGATCAATGCTCAGGCCCATGCCGACCTGCTGGCCAACCTGAAACAGGAACTTCAATAAGCCATGGCCGAGAACGTCACCATCGCACGCCCCTATGCTGAAGCAGCCTTTCAGCTCGCTTCCGCGGGCAACGCGCTGGGGCCTTGGTCGGAAGCACTTGATCGGCTGGCGGTCGTCGCCGCCGATCCGCAGATGCGGGATTGCATTGCCGATCCCAAGCTCCAGCCGCAGCAGCTGGCTGGTCTTTTCCTCGATGTCGCCGGTGCCGGACTGACTGCCGAACAGCAGAATTACGTCCGTGTTCTCGTCGACAACGAGCGTTTGCAAGTGCTTCCCGAGATCCGTGACCTGTTCGTTGCCCTCAAGAACGAACACGAAGGTGTCAAGGAGGCCAACATCGCCTCCGCCTTCCCGATGGACGATGCAACGCTGAAAGCGCTGATCGCTGACTTGGAAGCCCGTTTCAAGGCCAAGCTCAACGTGACCGTCAGCGTCGACCCCGAATTGATCGGTGGGGTCAAGATCGCCGTTGGGGATGAAGTCATCGACGCCTCGGTCCGCGGCAAGCTCGCGAACATGGCCGCCGCGCTAAAGAACTAGGAGCATAAGCTATGCAACTTAACCCCTCTGAAATCAGTGACCTGATCAAGAGTCGGATTCAGAACCTGCAACTGTCCGCGAATGCCCGTACCGAAGGTACCGTGGTTTCGGTGACTGACGGTATCTGCCGTATCCACGGCCTGTCCGATGCCATGCAGGGCGAAATGCTGGAATTCCCCGGCAACGTCTTCGGTCTCGCCATGAACCTCGAGCGCGACTCCGTCGGCGCCGTGGTGCTGGGCGAATACGAAGGTATCTCCGAAGGTGATACCGTCAAGTGTACCGGTCGCATTCTGGAAGTCCCGGTCGGCCCCGAGCTGATCGGTCGCGTCGTTAACTCCCTGGGTCAGCCGATCGATGGCAAGGGCCCGATCAACGCCAAACTGTCCGAGCCGATCGAGAAGGTCGCTCCGGGCGTCATCTGGCGTAAGTCGGTGTCCCAGCCGGTGCAGACCGGCCTGAAGTCGGTGGACGCCATGGTCCCCGTCGGTCGTGGCCAGCGCGAGCTGATCATCGGCGACCGTCAGACCGGTAAGACTGCCGTTGCGGTTGATGCGATCATCAACCAAAAGGGCGAAAACATGGTGTGTATCTACGTTGCGGTCGGTCAGAAAGCTTCGACCATCGCGAACGTGGTGCGCAAGCTCGAAGAAAACGGCGCGATGGAATACACCATCGTCGTCGCCGCGACCGCCTCCGAGTCCGCCGCGATGCAGTACATCGCTCCGTACTCCGGTTGCACGATGGGCGAGTACTTCCGCGACCGCGGTCAAGACGCCCTGATCATTTATGACGATCTGACCAAGCAAGCCTGGGCCTACCGTCAGGTTTCCCTGCTGCTGCGTCGTCCGCCTGGCCGTGAAGCCTATCCCGGCGACGTGTTCTACCTGCACTCCCGTCTGCTCGAGCGCGCTGCCCGCGTGTCCGAAGAGTACGTCGAGCAATACACGAAGGGTGAAGTCAAGGGCAAGACCGGTTCGCTGACCGCACTGCCCGTGATCGAAACCCAGGCCGGCGACGTTTCCGCGTTCGTTCCGACCAACGTGATCTCGATTACCGACGGCCAGATCTTCCTGGAAACCGACCTCTTCAACGCTGGTATCCGTCCCGCGATCAACGCCGGTATTTCGGTGTCCCGCGTTGGTGGTGCCGCCCAGACCAAGGTCATCAAGAAGCTCGGCGGCGGTGTCCGTCTGGCTCTCGCCCAGTATCGTGAACTGGCTGCCTTCGCGCAGTTCGCTTCCGATCTGGACGAAGCGACCCGCAAGCAGCTCGAGCGCGGTCGTCTCGTGACCGAACTGATGAAGCAGCCGCAGTACGCGCCGCTCAAGGTCTCGGAAATGGCGATCACGCTGTTCGCGGTCGACAAGGGCTACTTCGACGACGTCGAAGTGAAGCGCGCCCTGGCCTGCGAAGCCGCGATGCACCAGTACGTGAAGACCAAGGCTGCCGATCTCGTCACCAAGATCGAGACGACCAAGGACCTCGACGCCGAAGGCACCAAGCAACTCGCCGCCGTCATCGAAGAGTTCAAGAAGAGCTGGGCTTAACGCGGGCTTACGGAGAGCAATATGGCTAGCGGTAAAGAGATCCGTAACAAGATCAAGAGTGTCCAGAACACTAAGAAGATCACCAAAGCCATGGAGATGGTGGCAGCTTCGAAGATGCGGAAGGCTCAAGACCGCATGCGGGCTGCCCGTCCCTACGCCGAGAAGATCCGCCGTCTCGCCGCGAATTTGTCTGCTGCCAACATCACCGACTACAAGCATCCGTTCCTGATCAAGAAGAACGATGTCAAGCGTGTGGGGCTGATCGTCGTCACGACCGACAAGGGTCTGTGCGGCGGCCTCAACACCAACACCTTGCGTGTCGGGTTGAATGCGCTCAAGAATTGGGAAAGCAGTGGTGTCACCGACATGCGTGTGACCGCCATCGGCAACAAGGGGCTCGGTTTCATGCAGCGCCTTGGTGCCAAGGTGGTGTCGCATGTCACCCAGCTCGGGGATACCCCCCACCTGGAAAAGCTGATCGGGCCGGTGAAGGTCATGATCGACGCGTTCCAGAATGGCGAGCTGGACGAGGTGCACATTGTTTATTCCCGCTTCATCAACACGATGAAGCAGGAACCCCAGCTTGAGCAGCTTCTCCCGCTGACCGGCGAGCGTCTCGGTACCCCGGAAGGGAACTGGGACTACCTCTACGAGCCGGATGCGCAGGTGGTGATCGACGAACTCCTGGTGCGCTACGTCGAAGCGCTGGTGTACCAGGCAGTCGCCGAGAACATGGCATCCGAACAGAGTGCCCGGATGGTGGCGATGAAGGCAGCCTCCGACAACGCAGGTAACGTGATTGGCGAACTGCAGCTGGTCTATAACAAGACCCGCCAGGCCGCGATCACGAAGGAACTGTCTGAAATTGTCGGCGGCGCAGCCGCGGTGTAACGGTTTAACAAGTTTGGGGAAACGACGATGAGTCAAGGAACGATCGTTCAATGCATCGGCGCCGTGGTGGATGTGCAGTTCCCGCGCGACGCGATGCCCAAGGTTTACGACGCCCTTACCCTGGAAGGTGCTGAGCTGGTTCTCGAAGTTCAGCAGCAGCTGGGTGATGGCGTGGTTCGTACCATTGCGCTGGGGTCTTCGGACGGCCTGCGTCGTGGCATGGTAGTTTCGAACACCGGCAAGGGTATTGCAGTGCCGGTTGGTCACGGCACGCTGGGCCGGATCATGGATGTGCTGGGTCGTCCGATCGACGAAGCTGGCCCGATCGAATGTGACGAGCGCCGGGTCATTCACCAGAAGGCTCCGAAGTTCGACGAGCTGTCGCCTTCCGTGGATCTGCTCGAAACCGGTATCAAGGTTATCGATCTGATCTGCCCGTTCGCCAAGGGCGGTAAGGTCGGTCTGTTCGGTGGTGCGGGCGTGGGCAAGACCGTCAACATGATGGAGCTCATCAACAACATCGCCAAGCAGCACAGCGGTCTGTCGGTGTTCGCCGGCGTGGGCGAGCGTACCCGTGAAGGGAACGACTTCTACCACGAAATGAAGGACTCCAACGTTCTCGACAAGGTTGCGATGGTGTTCGGTCAGATGAACGAACCCCCCGGCAACCGTCTGCGTGTGGCGCTGACCGGCCTGACCATGGCCGAGCGCTTCCGTGACGAAGGTCGTGACATCCTGTTCTTCGTGGATAACATCTACCGTTACACCCTGGCCGGTACCGAAGTGTCCGCGCTGCTGGGTCGTATGCCGTCTGCGGTGGGTTACCAGCCGACGCTGGCCGAAGAAATGGGCCGTCTGCAGGAACGTATTACCTCCACCAAGGTGGGCTCGATCACCTCCATCCAGGCCGTGTATGTGCCTGCGGATGACTTGACCGACCCGTCGCCTGCCACCACCTTCCTGCACCTCGACTCGACCGTCGTGCTGTCGCGTGACATCGCCGCGCTGGGTATCTACCCGGCCGTGGATCCGCTCGACTCCACCTCCCGTCAGCTCGATCCGCTGGTTGTCGGTGAAGAGCACTACAACACCGCTCGCGGCGTTCAGCAGACCCTTCAGCGTTACAAGGAACTGCGCGACATCATCGCGATTCTGGGTATGGACGAACTGGCTCCGGAAGACAAGCTGCTTGTCGCCCGCGCCCGTAAGATCCAGCGTTTTCTGTCCCAGCCGTTCTTCGTGGCGGAAGTGTTTACCGGCTCGCCCGGCAAATACGTCCCGCTGAAGGAGACCATCAAGGGCTTCAAGACGATTCTCAGCGGTGAAGTGGATCACCTGCCCGAGCAGGCCTTCTACATGGTCGGCCCGATCGAAGAAGTCTTCGAAAAAGCGAAGACCCTCTGATCAATGCGACCATCGCCCGGCGGCGCTCTGACGAGACCGCCGGTTTGAGGAGGAAATAGCTATGGCAATGACCATTCACGTCGATATCGTCAGTGCGGAAGAGCAGATCTTCTCCGGTCTGGCCGAGTTCGTGGCGCTCCCTGGCGAAGCGGGCGAGCTGGGCATCCTGCCCGGTCACATGCCGCTGATGACCCGCGTCAAACCGGGTGCCGTACGCGTCAAGGTCCAGAATCAGTCCGAAGAAGAACTGATTTTCGTGGCCGGCGGTTTGCTCGAAGTTCAGCCGAACCTGGTTACCGTGTTGGCGGACACCGCCATCCGGGGCAAGGATCTGGACGAAGCCAAGGCGCTGGAAGCCAAGCGTCTGGCCGAGGAAGCCTTGCAGAACCAGGGTTCTGCCCTGGAGTATGCCAAGGCCCAGTCCGAGCTGGCGTCCGCTCTGGCTCAGATCGCTGCGATCAACCGCCTGAAGAAGCGCGGTCACTGATAGCGACGAAACGCAGTCAGCAAAAAAGCCAACCTTTCGAGGTTGGCTTTTTTGTTTCTGGACGCCGTCCGAACGGGCTTAGCGAGTGTCCAGCTTGGACAGGCGTTTTTCGAGGCGGGCCAGATCGTCGCGCAGGCCGCTGATCGAGCGGGATAGATCGTCCAGGGCGTTTCGTTTGACGACCAGGGGCTGCTCCTCGCCGAAATATTCGGCAAGATTCTCAACGACGTTGCGGGCCGTTTGACGGTGCCAGGTGGCCACAGCGCGTGCGGTGCCGACAGCGCGATGGGCGGCGATGTCGCCGATTAATCGCGCCAGTGCTTCCTCGCCGTCCCAGCGGAGTTGCCGTAACACGAAGCCGAGAGCATCGGCGAAATCTGCGTTACCGCTGATGCGGATGTCGGCCATCAGCGCATCGGTACCGCCGATGGCTTTGGGCAGTGACCCCAGCGGGAGCTCGAGGGTCACGTCGGGATCTGGGGTAGCGGCTTCGGTGAAGCTGCCTTCGTTGTCGATGCCAAGGCCGAGTTCCAGGGGCGGCAGGCGAAACACCGCGGTGCGTCCGGCAAAGGGCGCCAGGCGCTCCCGAGCCCACGGCGCATCCACGAGCAGGTGGTTGAGGCCGGCGATGGCGGATGAGGCAAGCATTGCGGATCCTGCAGCGAATCGGTGAGTGAATGTCAGAGCTTGTAGCCGCGATGCAGCGCGACGACACCGGCGGTCATGTTGAAGTACTCGACGCGGGCGAGGCCGGCCTGTTCCATCAGGCTCTTCAACGATTCCTGGTCGGGGTGCATGCGAATGCTCTCGGCGAGATAGCGGTAGCTGTCGGCGTCGTGGGCGACCTTTTCACCCATCAGCGGCAGCAGCTTGAAGGAGTAGAAATCGTAGGCGGGCGCGAGGGGCTTCCAGACCTTCGAGAATTCGAGCACCAGCAGGCGTCCGCCGGGCTTGAGCACGCGGCGCATTTCGGCAATCGCAGCGTCCTTGTGGGTCATGTTGCGCAGGCCGAACGCCACCGTGACCACGTCGAAGTGATTGTCGGGGAAGGGCAGCTTCTCGGCGTCGCACTGGGCGACGGGCAGCAGGAAGCCCTTGTCCACCACCCGGTCGCGGCCGACCGACAGCATGGCGTGGTTGATGTCGGTGAGCCACACTTGCCCGGTGGGGCCGACCTTCCTGGCGAAGGCGAGGGAGAGGTCGGCGGTGCCGCCCGCCACGTCCAGCACGCGGTCACCGGCGCGCACGCCGGCGATCTGCACGGTGAAGGCTTTCCAGAGTCGGTGCAGACCGAAGGACATGAGATCGTTCATCACGTCGTAGCTGCTGGCGACGGACGAAAACACGCCGCGGACCTTGCTCGCCTTTTCGGATTCGGCAACCTGCTGGAAGCCGAAATGGGTGGTCTTGTCGTTCATGATCGGATCGGAAATCGGTTGTTCAGTGGTGGTGGCCACAGCCACCGGTCTTCGGAGCGGGCGCCGCCAGATCAGCCGGATCGCGGCTGCCGCCTTCGGTTTCGAGGCGTAGCAGGTAGGTTTGCCACAGTGCGTCGTGGCGCTCGCCCAGGTCGTAGAGGTAGTCCCAGGAATACAGTCCACTGTCGTGGCCATCCGAGAAGATCGGGCGGACGGCGTAGTTGCCGACGGGTTCGATGCGCGTGATGTCCACATCGCGCTTACCGAGCTGCAGGACTTCCTGCCCTTCGCCGTGGCCGCGGACTTCAGCGGACGGTGAATGGACCCGCAGGAATTCGTACGTGAATTCGAAGCGCTGGCCGTCGTCGAAGGCGACTTCCATGATGCGCGAACGTTGGTGAAGCTTGATCTCGGTGGGAACGGGATCGTCCTTGCGAAGGCCGGCCATGCGGGTTTCCGTCGTCTGGTGTTCAACCTCCCAATGATACTCGAAGGCGGCCGCTCCGCCCGTGCGGGTGCCGTGCCCGAACGCGTTGCAGGCAGATGACCTGTCATCAAAGGGTAAAATAGCTGCAATACACTGCCGGCGTTTTGTGACCCCTGCCGAGGTTTTGATGCCTGCCACGATCCTCCTCGTCGAAGACGAGCCCGCCATTCAGGAACTGATTGCCGCCAACCTGATGCGCGCCGGCCACCACGTGGTGCGGGCCGGGGATGCGGAAACGGCCCAGCGCATCGTCCGCGATGCCTTGCCGGACCTGATCCTCCTCGACTGGATGCTGCCCGGCATGTCGGGCGTGGAGTTCGCCCGCCGCCTGCGCGCCGAGGAGCGTACCCGCAGCATCCCGCTGATCATGCTGACCGCCCGCGGCGAGGAGCAGGACAAGGTGATGGGCCTCGAGGCCGGCGCCGACGATTACATCACCAAGCCGTTCTCGCCTCGCGAGCTGGTCGCGCGGATCAAGGCGGTGCTGCGTCGCCGGGCGCCGGAGACCACCGAGGACCCGGTCGATCTGGGCGGGCTGCGGCTCGATCCGGCGACGCATCGCCTGGCTGCCGGCGGTACCCCGGTGACGCTCGGTCCGACCGAGTTCCGCCTGCTGCATTTCCTGATGACTCATCCGGAGCGCGTGCATTCCCGTGCCCAGTTGCTCGATCAGGTGTGGGGCGACCACGTCTTCGTCGAAGAGCGCACGGTGGACGTGCACATCCGTCGCCTGCGCTGTGCCCTCGAGCCGAGTGGCCACGACGGTCTGGTGCAGACCGTGCGTGGCAGCGGCTACCGCTTCTCCACCCAACAGGAATCCGCCTCGGTGCGCTAGCCGGTGACAGAAGAACTCACCCAGGGGGTGGCCGCGACGCGGCCGATCACGTATATCCAGGCGGCGGTCATCACCGTTCTGGTCGTCTTCGCGATTCTCGCGGGGGCGGTCGCCTTCTTCTTCGGCGTGGTGGCGGGGCTGGTTGTCTTTGTCGGGTTGTTGCTGCTCGCCGGTGTTTACCACGTCAGCAACCTGTTCAAGCTGGTGCGCTGGCTGCGTACGCCGGTCGAGCAATCGGCGCCGCTGCCGCGCGCCTTCGGTCTGTGGGATGACGTCTTCGCCGAGGTGAATCACCGCTCCCGTACCGCGACTCACCGCCAGGAGCGTCTCTCTGCGGCGCTCGACCGCTTTCGCGAAGCCAGCCAGGCAATGCCCCATGGGCTGATGTTCCTGTCCCAGACCAACACCATCGAATGGGTGAATCGCCAGGGCGAGCAGCAGTTCGGCCTCGACCGGGCCCGCGACCAAGGGGCGCCGGTCACCAATATCGTGCGCCAGCCCGATTTCGTGCGCTACCTGAAGGAGGGCGACTACACGGAGCCCCTCACCTTCACCATCGGTCGCCCGGTGGGCCGCACGTTGATGGTCCACGTGGTGCCGTTCAGCGAGGACATGCATCTGCTGATGTCCGAGGACATCACCCAGGGCCAGCGGGTGGAGGCGATGCGGCGCGATTTCGTCGCCAACGTGTCCCACGAGATGCGCACGCCGTTGACGGTCGTCTCGGGTTTTCTCGAGACGGTGATCGATGGCCTGGACGATCTCGAGAAGGACGACATCCGCCACTATCTTGGCCTTGCCGCCGAGCAGGCCGTGCGGATGCAGCGCCTGATCCAGGATCTGCTGACCCTGTCGGCCCTCGAGACCGGCTCGCCGGTGCCCCACGAGGAGCCGGTCGATGTGGCCGCGCTGCTCGAGGAGGTGCGTCAGGAGGCCGAGGTGGTGTCGGCCGGCCGCCACACCATCGATCTTGATTGCCAGACCCGTGCCCATCTTCTGGGCAATCCGAAGGAACTCTACAGCGTGTTCGCCAACCTGGCGATCAACGCAGTGCGCTACACGCCGGCCGGCGGCCATATCCGTATCGGCTGGCGCCGCCGCGGCGCGGTGGTGGATTACAGCGTCGAGGACGACGGCATCGGGATCGCCGCCGAGCACATTCCGCGGCTGACCGAGCGCTTCTACCGGGTCGACCGCGGGCGTTCGCGCGAGACGGGCGGCACCGGCCTCGGACTGGCGATCGTCAAACACGTGCTGAGCCGCCACCAGGGCGATCTGCTGATCGATAGCGAGCCGGGGCGTGGCAGTCGCTTCACGGCGAGTTTTCCCGCGCGGCGCCTGGTGGAATGAGTCCAGCACCAAGTAAAAAGGGGTGAGCATCGGCTCACCCCTTTTTGTTTGGTGGCTGTCGGCCTGGCTTACGCGGCGATGAACTCGTAGGTTGCCTGGTCGAAGTTGGTACCGCGGGCAATCAGGCTGCTCAGGCGGATCTGGCGGGGCTCGCCCTGATGCAGTTCGATCACCCGGTCGGCGTGGAACCAGCCGCCCGGCAGGACCACCGTGGCCGGTGCGCGCATTGCGGCGATCTCGGGCAGCAGGAAAGCCTGGGTGTAGGGTTCATTGGGGCTGGTGTTCAGCCCCGTCGAGCGAACTGCCACCGCCGTCGGCAGGCCGGCGAGCAGGTGGATGCCGGCCATCAGCGTGCCGTCGGGTTCGTACATCAGCCAGCTGACCTGCCCGAGCAGGTACTGGCTGCCGTCGCTCGGCTTGATGCCGACGATCTGGTGGTGCTCGATGCGCTGGCCGGGGTGCTTGCGCTGGACGCGGAAGCCCGAGACCGAGTGGTCGACGGTCTGCCAATCGTCGATGGTGAAGCCGCGGCGCAGGACTTCCGCTTCGGGGTTGATGACGTCGGGCACCTCGTCGTCCACCCGGGCACCGAAGGTGATGACGTTGATGTCGTAGCGGCTGCCCAACGTCTGGCGGCGGTTCGGTGGCGTGAATTCCTTACCCGAAACGAGCAGCCCGATGGCGTCCCAGTCGGTGCAGATCTTGTTGCTGCCCTTCTTGTTGCGGCGTGGGAAGCGGCGACCGGCGGCCGACATGCCCCACGGGCGATACAGCGACACCAGCAGACGGGCGCAGGCGGGTTGCGAGCAGTCGTCGCCCAGGCCCAGCGAGGCCGGCGTGGTGCCCTGCTTGAACTCGGCGAGCATGGCCTTGATCTGGGCCGCCAGCCGGTGGCCGTCGAAGCGGCGCATGCCCGGGCGGGCGCCGATCAGCGCGATCGGCCGCAGGCCGTGATCTTCGGTGAGATCCAGGCCGTAAGCCCGGGCATCGTCTTTTTCCCAGCTGGTCTGCATGATGCAGTAGGGGGCGAAGCGTTGCGCCCAGCGGCAGATCCAGTTCAGCTCGCGCTGGTTGCGGCCGTAGGGGTTGGTGAGATCGACCAGTAGCAGGGCGATGTAGGCTTCGTCGGGGCTTTGCGCCTTCCAGGTGTTGTTGAGGGGGTCGATCACCCGGCTGTGGGTGATGCCGGCCCGTTCGGCCTCGAGGAAGGCGGCGTGGACGGCTTTCCAGGCACCCGGCGGCTCGGCGCGGTGGGCGCGGAAATATTCGATGATGACCTGGCCAAGGTACTGGATGCGGCGCTGGGCCAGCAGCGGCCACTGGGCGCGGAACTCGTCGCTGCCGCTGCCGCTTTCGGAGAGTCGCGCGTAGGCGGTGCTGAGGGCCGTCCACAGGCGCACGACCTGGCGCAGGGTGGCGTCTTCCTGGCTGTCGGGGGGCAGCGGGTGGGCGGCGTAGCGCGACGACATCTCGTTCTGGACGAAGGTGATCGTCTGACGAGCCGATTCGAGGACTTCGAGCTGTTCTTCCGGCCCCAGCGGGCTGGCCAGGAGGCCTTCGAGCATCCGCACCAGGGTGGCGTGGCTTTCGTTGGCGTTGAGCGTGTGCAGGTTGCGCAGAAGCTTGCGGTACTGCTCGACGCTACGCAGGTCGGGATAGTTTTGGGGGCTGTCCGCCATGGAAGGAGTCTCCGGATTCAGCCGGCAAGATGCTCGGCAATGGCGTTGCGCACCGCCAGGGCGAGGCGCGCGTCGTCGACTTCCGGGGCCGGCGAGCTGCCGCCCTTGCGCTGGGCCGCACCCCACACGGGCTGCGGGAAGTGGCGGTCGTCCAGGTAGCGCGGGATGAGGTGCCAGTGCAGGTGCGGCACCACGTTGCCAAAGCTGGCCAGATTGATCTTGTCGGGGCTGAAGCACTCGCGCAGCGCCACTTCGACCGCCATCAGGATGTTGAAGCAATGCCGCTGGTCGGCGGGCGACAGGTCGCTCATCTCGGCGACGTGCTCGTTCCAGATGAGGCGGCAGTAGCCGGGGTAGTCCGGATCGTCGACGCGGATCACGCGGCAACTGGCGTCGCGCCAGAGCACGTTTTCCCGCTCGGGGAAGCACAGGGGGCAGTCTTTCGGGGCGCTTGTCGGCATGGGTGGTTTCGGCCCGGCGTGTTACAAAATATCCGGCGATTCTAGCCCGGATGGATCACAAAAGATCATCGGCGATTCGACGCGATGTTATCTGTTAAAAATGTATTTTTTACCAATGCTGACATTATCGCCTCAAGTCGTTGCCGGTTGGTCGGCCTCGCTGAAGGAAGTCGTCGCCGGGCCGGCATCCACCGGGCTGCCGTCGACGAACAGCAGCAGGGTGCCGGGGGCGATCGGAGTCCAGGCCTCGTTGTCGGTCAGCGGCGTGGTGGCGACCACCGCGACCCGGTCGCCGGGGGTGGTGTGCTCGCTGAAATCGACGGTGATGTCCTGATCCTTGAGGTGCGCGCGGGCAAACGGCGCCTGGCGTACGATGTAGGCGAGCCGCGTGGCGCAATGGGCGAACAGGCAGGTGCCGTTGGAGAGCAGGAAGTTGAATTCGCCGAAGCGGCTGATTTCGGTGGCGACCTCCCGCACCAGCGCGAACAGCGCCTCGCGCGGGGGCTCGCCGTCGGGGAAGCGCTGACGCAGGGTTTCCATCAGATGGCAGAAGGCCAGTTCGGAATCGGTCTGGCCGACCGGGCGGAAGTCGCCGCGCAAGGCCGGGTCGAAGCCCTTGAGGTTCCCATTGTGGGCAAATACCCAGTAGCGCCCCCACAGCTCGCGCTGGAACGGATGGGTGTTCTCGAGATTGACGATGCCCTGCGTCGCCTTGCGGATGTGGGCGATGACGTTGAGGGAGTGGATCGGGTACTGGCGCACCAGTTCGGCGACCTTCGACCCGCTGCTTGCCTGGGGGTCGAGGAACAGGCGCACCCCGCGGCCCTCGAAGAAGGCGATGCCCCAGCCGTCGCCGTGGACGTCGGTGAGGCCGCCGCGGGCCTGGAAGCCGGCGAACGAGAAGCAGATGTCCGTCGGCGTGTTGCAGTTCATTCCGAGAAGCTGGCACATGGAAGAAAAACTCGTCGTTATCGGTTGGGCCTTGACCACGTTGGCGGTGAGACCGGAATTGTGCCTAAATTCCGGATGCCGGCCTGCCGTTAGCGTCGTCAAACCAACGGGTACAGAATGACAAGCCATACCTTAACCGACCAGGCGGCGGAAATCGCTGCCGCGGGTCGCCTGCTTTCAACCGCACGGCGCATCCTTTTCATCACCGGCGCGGGGCTCTCCGCCGATTCCGGCCTGCCCACCTACCGGGGCGTCGGCGGGCTTTACGAAGGCACCCTCACCGACATCGGTCTGCCCATCGAGCAGGCGCTGTCGGGGGCGATGTTCGCGCAGCGGCCCGACATCGCGTGGCGCTACCTGTCGCAGATCGAATCGAGCTGCCGCGGCGCCCATCCCAACGCCGGCCACTACGCCATCGCGCGGCTGGAGGCGCTGCGCGGCGACGTCACGGTGCTCACCCAGAACGTCGACGGCTTTCACCTCGCCGCCGGCTCGCGGGACGTCATCGAGATGCATGGCACGCTGCGCCGCCTGCGCTGCGTCGACTGCGGGCGGGCGCGCCAGGTGGACAACTACGCCGGCCTGACGATTCCGCCCGAATGCCCGCACTGCGGCGGCATCATCCGCCCCGACGTGGTGCTATTCGGCGAGAACCTGCCCGACGCCGCGGTGCATCGCTTCGAACAGGTGATGGCCGCCGGGCCCGGGCTGATCCTCTCGGTGGGCACCGGCAGCTCCTTTCCGTACATCGCCGGGCCGATGCTGTGGGCCATCGAGAACGGCATCCCGACCATCGAGATCAATCCCGGTCACACGCCGATCAGCGAGCGGGTGCGCCACCGTTTCCGGCTGCGCGCCGCCGAGGTGCTGCCGGCCCTGCTCGATGCCGCCGGCTTCAGTCTCGACAGCGGCCGGGACGCCGCCGGCTGAGGTTTCGCCCGCCGCCGCGAGCGCCTAGAATCGGCGCTTTCGTCCCGCCCGCGCCGCCTTGGAACTCAATCGCCTCCTCGCCCAGATCGACGATACGCTGCTCGGCGAGCTGTTCTCGGCCAATGCGCTGACCCGGGCCCGCGGCTATGTCGGACGGGTGCGCCAACTCGAGACCGCCGGCAACCAGCTCCAGGCGCTCGTGCAGGGCACCGAAACCGTGCCCTACCGGGTGTCGGTCAAGGTCGAGCGGCGCGAGTTCTTCGGCAAGACCAGCATCGAACTCACCACCCGCTGCACCTGCCCGGTGGGCAATCGCTGCAAGCACGCCGCCGCGGTGATCCTCGCCGCGCGCCGTCCCGGCGTGGTGGTGGACAAGCCCCGTGCCGAGATCATGGCTTGGGCGCGCACGCTGCGCGAGCGCATCGACAAGGCCACCGCGCCGCGCCGCGCGATGCCCGCCAAGGAAGGCATCTTCTACCTGTGCTCCGCCTGGCAGAGCGGCGACGATGCCGAGTTCAGCCTGCTCAAGGCCCGCCTCGGCCCGGCGGGCGAGCCGGTGGGCGCCATCGGCGACTGGTACAACTACGAGCAGGCGCTGCTCAAGCCGCCGTCCTTCGTGCGCGACGAGGACATGCAGGTGTTCCGCCAACTGCGCGAGACGAGCCGGCGCGGCGGCGGTTACGGTCGTCCGGTGCTGCGTGGCCCGGAGGGCTGCGCGCTGCTCGAGGCCGCGCTCGCCACCGGGCGCACCTGTCTCACCCTCGACGACAGCGGCCGGCTGTCGCCGCTGCGCGCCGCCGCGCCGCGTCCGGGCCGCCTCGAATGGGCGCCGCTGGATGGCGGCCTCAAGGCCCGGCTGGTGGTCGAGCCCGCCGCCCGGCTGGTCATCCGCACCGATCCGCCGATGTACCTGGACGACCAGCGCGGCGAGGCCGGGCGGGTGGCCATCGAGGCCGGCGCGGCGATTGCCGAGGTGCTCGCACTGCCGCCCCTGTCGCCGGTCGAACTGCCGGTGGTGGCCGCCGCCCTGGCCCAGGTCGCGCCCGACCTGCCGGCGCCCCAGGATGCCGCCAGCGCCGCGTTGCCGCGCCTCGATGCCCCGCTGCGCCCGCTGCTCGGCCTGCAGACCCTGCGCTGCTGGAGCTGGCGCAAGCACCGCGGCTACCCGGTCGATTTCGCCGGCAGCGAATACGACGTGGCGATCCCCGTCTTCGCCTACGGCGAGGCGCGCTTCGAGCCCGGCTCGACGATCGACGTGGCAACCCTGCCCGACGGCCGCACGGTCCGCGTCCAGCGCGATCTGGCCGCCGAGGAGGCCGCCTGGCGCAGTTTTCTCGGCGTCGGTTTCCAGCCCGTCAAGCCCGCCTGGCTGGTCACCGCCGGGCCGCGCCCGGAAGGCATCTTCGGCCTCGAGAGCGAAGCCCACTGGACGCACTTCTTCACCGTCGTCGTGGCGCCGCTGCGCGAGGCGGGCTGGCAGATCGACTGCCCGAAGGATTTCCGCCATCGCCTGCTCGTCGCCACCGACTGGCACGTGGACATCGCCGATGCCGACACCGACGAGGGCGAAGGCAGCGGCTGGTTCGAGGTCTCGCTCGGCATCGAGGTCGAGGGCCGCCGGGTCGACCTCGCGCCGATGCTCCACGCCGTCTTCCGCAAGGACGCGCGCTGGCTCGACCGCAAACAGCTCGAAGCCATTCCCGACGAGGCCCGGGTCATCGTGCAGCTCGACGAAGGCGACCGCGTCGCCCTGCCCGCCGGGCGCATCAAGCCCATTGCCCGCACCCTCGTCGACCTCTTCGATTTGCCCTCGGCAACCCTCAAGGTGTCGCGCTTCGACGCGCCGCGCCTGGCCCAGAGCCTCGCCGAAGCCCTCGGCGAGCACTGGCAGGGCGACGCCAAGGCGCGTCTCGACGGCTGGATCGAACGCATCCGCGGCGCCGGTCGCATCGCGCCCGTGGCGGCGCCCGCCGGCTTCGCCCTCGAACTGCGCCCCTACCAGCTCGAAGGCCTGGCCTGGCTGCAGCACCTGCGCGCCCACGGCTTCGGCGGCATCCTCGCCGACGACATGGGTCTCGGCAAGACCGCCCAGACCCTCGCCCACCTGCTTACCGAGAAGCACGCCGGCCGTCTCGACAAGCCCGCTTTGGTGGTGCTGCCCACCTCGCTGGTCTTCAACTGGCAGCGCGAGGCCGAACGCTTCGCCCCGGCGCTTCGCGTGCTCAACCTGCGCGGTGCCGGCCGGGCCGGCAACTTCGAGCGCATTCCCGAGCACGACGTCTGCCTCACCACCTACCCGCTCCTGTGGCGCGACCGCGAATCGCTCGCCGCCCACGCCTACCACGCGCTGATCCTCGACGAAGCCCAGACGGTCAAGAACGCCGCCAGCCAAGCCGCCCAGGTGGTGCGCACCCTGCGGGCCGAGCACCGCCTGTGCCTCACCGGCACGCCGCTCGAAAACCACCTCGGCGAGCTGTGGAGCCAGTTCGATTTCCTGCTGCCGGGTTTTCTCGGCGACGCCAAGGATTTTGCCGCCCGCTGGCGGGCGCCTATCGAGAAGCGCGGTGACACGGTGCGCCGCGACATCCTCGCCCGGCGCATCGCCCCCTTCATCCTGCGCCGCCGCAAGGACGAAGTCGCGACGGAACTGCCGCCCAAAACCATCGTCGTGCGCAGCGTCGAACTCGAAGGCCGCCAGCGCGACCTGTACGAGACCGTGCGCGCCACCATGGACGCGCGCATCCGCGACGAGATCGCCGCCCGCGGCTACGCCCGCAGCCAGATCGTCATCCTCGACGCGCTGCTCAAGCTGCGCCAGGTGTGCTGCGATCCGCGCCTGATCCCCACCGAAGCGGCCGCCAAGGTGAAGGAGCGCGCCAAGCTCGACCTGCTGATGGACATGCTCCCCGGTCTCGTCGAGGAAGGCCGCAAGCTGCTGCTGTTCTCGCAGTTCACCACCATGCTCGGGCTCATCGCCGCCGAGCTCGATGCGCGCAGGATTCCCTACGTGACGCTCACCGGCGACACCGCGGACCGCGAGACGCCGGTGCGGCAGTTCCAGGACGGCCCGGTGCCGGTCTTCCTCATCAGCCTCAAGGCCGGCGGCGTCGGCCTCAACCTCACCGCCGCCGACACGGTGATCCACTACGACCCGTGGTGGAACCCGGCCGTCGAAAACCAGGCCACCGACCGCGCCCACCGTCTCGGCCAGACCAAGGCGGTGTTCGTCTACAAGCTGGTGGTGGCGGGCTCCATCGAAGAGAAGATCCTCGCGCTGCAGGAGAAAAAGGCCGAACTCGCCGCCGGCATCCTCGCCGAGGATCACGAAGGCACGGTGAAATTCGGCGAGGACGACATCAAGGCGCTACTCGCGCCGCTGCCCGAGAAGGGCGCGGCCGACGTGAAGCGGCGCGGCCGGCCGGCAAAGCGCTGATTCGGCGCCACCGGCGCCCGGCCGGCGCGCCGGGCTCAGGCCCTCGTCAAAACCGCCACGTGCCTTCCACGATGTAGGCGTCGCTCACGTGCGCCCCGGTGTGCATGTTCCAGCTGCGTGCCCAGCGCAGCTCGATCTCGCTGTGGTCCGACAGTTCGAAGCTCGGCCCCAGGCGCAGCTTGTGCAGGTCGTGATCCTTGCCGGCGTCGATGGCGCGGTGATAGCGGTAGCCGAGCATCAGTTCGACCGGGCCGATGGCATGGCGGTAGCTGGGTTCCAGGTAGTAATAAACGTACTTCTCGTCGCCTTGCCAGGCGTGGCCGACGAGGCCGCGCAGGACGACGCGGGTCTGGTCGGTGAGCGCGAGATCGTGGCGCAGGCGCAGCCCGAGCTTGCGTTCGATGCTGCGCTCGCCGGTGTCGTTCTCGTGTTCGTGGGCGCCCTCGAACTGCACTTCCACCATGTGAATCCAGCGGTTGTCGAGCCGGAGCCCGGGCACCAGCGTCACGCTACGGCTGTGCCAGGCGTTGCGGGCGCCGTTCTCGAGTTCGTACTCGATGCCGAGCTTGGCCTTGCCGGCGGCGGGGTCGTCGGCCGTCGCCGGGGCCGCGGCGAGCAGCAGGGCGAGGCCGGCGGCCCGGGTTCCGGCCTTCCAACCGTGTTGCAGGGGCGTCATCGGTCTCTCTTCCGGGGCCGTGCGGCCCGCTGCCATGCGAATGCGGCGCCGCGGGCGGGCGCTGCCTGAGCGGCGCATTGTAAGGGGAATGGGGAGCGGCCCGGGGACGTGTCGGGGCCGGCGCGCGCTCAGTGTACGGGCGGCGATCCGTCGTCGTCGGCAGTGTCGTCGGCGGCGGTGACGGGGGGCTCGCCGCAGAGATCGGCGATTCGCGCCTCGCATACGGCAAGATGCGCCGCGTGCACCGCTTCCCGGGCGGCGGTGAGGGCTTCGAGGGCAGCGCGCTCCGCCACCTCGGCGGCCAGCACGGCTTCGTGGGCCTCGGTGATGGCGTCGAAGTCGGGTGCGAGCCGGGCGCGTTGGTCGGGGGGCATCGCCGCGAGCGCGTGATAGAAGTCGACGTCCTCTTGTAGTTGCTTGGCGGTGAGCCGTTTTATGGGCTTGGATCGGGACATGGGGCCTGCGTCCGGTAGCGGTTACGGGGTGCCCGCGGGGGTTCGTGCGGTGCCGGGAAGTTGAAAAAAGACGGCGGCACTGTGGCCGCCGCAAACAAGACCGACCCGTCGCCAAGGAGTGGGGGCCACGGGCCGGAACGGAGTCAGCCGGCCGTGGGCGTGGTGCCGGTGTCGGCCTCGCTCTTGCGGGCGGGGCTGCTGTGACGGGCGTAGTCGGACTTTTTCTTGATGCCCAGCGAGGCCAGTTCGTTGGAGCTGAGGCCGTAGATGACGCGAACTTCGTTCTTGGCGCCGATGATGACGTTGCGCAGGGCGCGGCGGCCGTCCATCACCGCGTCGCGGGCGGCGGCGAGGGCGTTCTCGGCCAGCAGCACGTCTTCCTCGGCGGCCAGCAGTTCGTTGTAGGCGGCGGTGGCGGCCTCGACGCTGTGGGCGGGGTTGTGGGGCGTGTAGCCGGGAATCGCCTTGAGGGCGAGGTAGGCGTCGATGTCGGCGTCGGCTTCCTGGGCGGTGACCCGGGTGTCGGGCTTGATGTTGGACATGGTGGGCTCCTGGGACTTTGATTGGGCTGAATGGATGTTCAGTCAGGCGATGTTATGCCGCTGTCCATGATTATGCAAATAACAATTTTATATCCATATGTCTTTGCTGTGGGCGCGGGTGGATGAGGCCGCGCCGGACGGCCTTGCCGGCATCCGCCTGACACTGGCCGCAACGCAGACGCGATGACCGGTGTGGCGGGCGGGGCGCACCGAGCGGGGAGAAACACGGTTTCGGCCGCTGAAACGCAATCCCCGGGCCGCGAAACGCAGTTTCATCGCCTGAAACCGTGTTGCGGGGCCAGAAACACCGTTGCGGGCAGTGGAAACGTACTTTCAGCCGGCGAAACGACGTTTCGGTGCCGGGAAACCTCGATTCACGCGCTGAAAGACGGTTTCGCGCCCCGAGACCGGGGCCACGGCCCAGCGGGGACGCGGCGGTGGCGGGCGATGCCTTGGAAGGGAGACGCCGATGCGTCGATGGCGCGCGCGGGGGGCGGCGCGGCCGGGCATCAGGCCCGCGCGCTGCGCATCCGGGCCGCGGCGACGATGGCGAGGGCGAACACCCCGGCCAGGAGCAGGAAGCTCTGCGCATAGGCGTCGAAGATGCCCGGCGGCGTGCTGCCGTGGATGCGCTCGCGCCATTCGACGAACACCGCCACGATGGCGACGCCCATCACCCCGCCGAGCTGGCGGGCATAGCTGATGACCACCGACGATTGCCCGAGCTGATGGGGTTCGAGGTGGTGCAGGGTGGCCAGGTTGAGGGCCGGCAGGATCAGGCCCAGGCCGATGCGCCCCACCACGGTGGCGACGATGATCCCGGTGTAGCCGATGTGCCCGGCTTCGAGCCCGAACAGCACGAAGGACAGGCCGAAGGCCGCGAGACCGGCCAGGGTGACCCATTTGGGCGCAAAGCGGTCGGCCAGGCGTCCCGCCACCGGCAGGGTGAGGATCAGGGCGATGCCGGCGGGCATCAGCGCCATGCCGGCGCTGCCGGCACCGAAGGACAGGGCGTTCTGCAGGAACACCGGCACCAGGTAGGTGGAGGCATACAGCCCGAAGCCGTACGAGAACGACACCAGGGTGCCCATCGCGAAGGTGCGTTCGCCAAACAGGCCGAGGTGGATCAGCGGTTCGGCGGTGCGCGCCGCGTGGCGCAC
The DNA here is from genome assembly GCF_041911615.1 of Zoogloea sp. Lineage (GTDB taxonomy): Bacteria > Pseudomonadota > Gammaproteobacteria > Burkholderiales > Rhodocyclaceae > Zoogloea. The sequence goes on from NZ_JAYROR010000144.1 coordinate 24,886, forward strand.
GAACAGCGCGGTGGCGACGAGGGCCAGCACGGCCTGGCCCCACGTCCACGGCGAGCGCAGGCCGCTGTGGTGCAGGCTCGCCACGCCTTCGATGAGGGCCAGGGTGGCGACGGTGAGCCAGCCCAGGCCGGCCCAGTCGAAACGCCGGCGCACGATCTGGCGAGGTGCCGGCAGCAGCCACAGGGCCGCCGCGCTGGCCACGATGCCGAAGGGCACCCCGAGCAGGAAGATCGCCTGCCAGCCGAAACGGTCGAGCAGCAGGCCGGCCAGGGCCGGCGCCACCGCCGGGGTGAAGGCGATGCTGACGGTGAGGATGCCGGCGGCGCGGCCGCGCGTCTCGGCGGGAAACAGGCGCATCAGCGCGAGCACCCCGAGGGGTTGCAGCACGCCCGCCGCCATGCCCTGCAGGACGCGGGCGGCCACCACCAGGGTGAAGCCGGGGGCAAAGAAGCCCGCCACGCTGGCGGCGGTGAGCACCGCCAGGGCGAGGAGGAACACCGTGCGCAGCCCGAAGCGGTCGATCAGCCAGGCGGTGGGCAGCATCGCCACGGTCATGGCGGCCATGAAGCCGGTCATCGTCCATTGCACCTGGTCCTGCCCGAGCCCGAAGTGGCGGGTGAGTGCCGGCACGGCGACGTTGAAGCTGGAGGTGCACAACACTCCGGCGACGGTGCCGAGGCCGACGATGAACAGCACGATCCAGTTGTAGCGCGCGCCGTGGCGTGCCCGCAGCAGGTCGAACGGGCGGGCGCGGGGCAGGAAGGGCATGGACGGAGGCGGGATCGGCAGGGGGTGGCCGATGGAGCGCCGGCGGCGGCGGAAGTTCCGCCCCGCGGCGAGGCGGACGGGCGCCCTAGCGGGTCACCCAGCCGCCGCAGATCGGGAACACCTGCCCCACGAAGCAGTCCGCCGCACCGCTCAGCAGGTAGGCGACGAAGCGGGTGTCTTCCTCGGCGCTCACCAGCCGGCCCAGCGGCACCTGCCACTTGAGACGCGCCCGGAAGGCCGGGTTGGCCTGCACCTCGGGTGGAAAGTAGGTGGGGTTGTCGACGAAGTTCTGCGCGACGGCATTGACGCGGATGCCCTGGGGCGCCACCTCCACCCCGAGGGCCTGGATGTAGGCGAGCTGGGCGCCCCGCGCCGCCGCGTAGCTGGAGCGGCGTGCCATGCCCTTGAGGGCCGCGGCGCTGCCCATCAGCACGATGCGGCCGGCACGGCGTGCCTGCATCTGCGGCAGCACCGCGCGGACGAGGCGCTGCATGGGATGCACCAGCACGTCGAAGACCTGCCGCCATTCGTCGTCGCTCACCGCCTCGGCGGCGGTGGCGGGGGCCGGCAGGGCGAGGTTGACGACCACAGCGTCGAGCGCGCCGGCACGTTCGACGAGGGCTTCGGCCGCACCGGGCGCGCTGAGCTCGGTGGTGTCGGCCACCACCGTTGCACCCAGCTCGGCGAGGGTGCGGCACAGGGCGGGGCCCATGAAATCCTGGGCCTGGGTGACCAGTACGCGCTGGCCGCTGAGATCGAGGGGATTCATGGTCGGGACACCTCCGGGCAGGGGGCGGGCCGGTCCGTCAGGCCCGCGCGGTGAGCAGGAATACCGGGTAGTCGCGCTGGGGCTTGCGCACCACGCTGGCGGCACGCACCGCCACGTCGGCAAAGCCCGCCGCGGCGGCCAGGGCGGCGATGGCCTCGCGTTCGAAGCCGTTGTGGAAGACGCCGGTGTCTTCACTATGGAAGCTGCCGTCCTCGGCGTCCAGGTCGGCGATGGCGATGAAGCCTCCGGGCTTGAGCATCGCCCGGAACTTGCCGAACAGGGCGGCCACGTCGGCGATGTGGTGCATCGTCATCGACGAGATCACCCCGTCGTAGCGGCCCGGCAGATCGGTGGCGACGAGGTCGATGGCGTGCAGTTCGACCGGGCAGGCGAGCTGGCCGAACTTGGCCTCGAGCTGGGCGTTCATCGACGGCGAGACGTCCACCGCGGTGATGCGCCCGACGTAGGGCGCGATGCGTTCGAGCAGCAGGCCGGTGCCCGAGCCGAAATCGACCAGGTGCATCGTCGGGTCGAGGGGGATCGCGGCGCGGATGGCGTCGGCGATGCTCGCCACGTTGTCCACGCGGACGGGGTTGGTGTCGAAGCTGTCGGCCTTGTGGGCGAAGGGGTCGTGGGTCATGGTGGGGTCTCCGGTGCGGGCTCAGGCCACGCGATTGACGGCTTCGCCGCGGGCGAAAGCCTCGATGTTGTCGATGAGCTGGTCGGCGAGGGTCTGCATGGCCTCGCGGCTCGACCAGGCCACATGGGGGGTGAGAATGAAGTTGCCGGCCTCGAGCAGGTCGGGGGCGAGGAGCGGGTTGTCCACCGGCGGCTCGACGGTGAGCACGTCGAAGCCGGCGCCGCCGATGCGCCGGGCGCGCAGGGCGTCGGCCAGGGCCTGTTCGTCCACCAGCCCGCCGCGGGCGGTGTTGATGAGCAGGGCGCCGGGTTTCATCGCCGCCAGCTCGGCCGCGCCGATGAGGTGGCGGGTGGCGTCGTTGAGCGGGCAGTGCAGGCTGATCGCGTCGGCCTCGCGGATCAGGGTATCGAAGGGTACGTAGCCGTCGCGGCAGTGGGCGGCGCCCTTGTGCTCGCCGAGGATCACCCGCATCCCGAACGCCGCGGCGATGCGCGCGACGCCCTGCCCCAGGGTGCCGCCGCCGAGAATGCCGAGGGTCTGCCCGGCGAGGTCGCGGATCGGGTAGTCGAAATAGCAGAACTGTTCGCTTTGCTGCCAGCGCCCGTCCGCCACCGAGCGGTGGAAGGGCGCGATCTGTCGTGCCAGCGCCAGGAGCAGCGCGAAGACGTGCTCGGGCACCGTCTCGCGGGCATAGCCGCGCACGTTGGAGACGACGATACCGCGCGCCCGGCAGGCGTCGAGATCGACGTTGTTGTAGCCGGTGGCGGCGATGGCGACCATTTGCAGGCGGGGCAGGGCGGCGATCACGTCGGCGCCGAGCAGGCGCTTGTTGACCACCGCGATGGTGGCGTCGGCGAGGCGTTCGGCCACCTGCTCCTGGGCGGTGGCGTCGAACTCGACCCAGGCATGGTCGAAAGCGGGTCGGCGAAGCCGGGCGCGGAGGGCGCCGGCTTCGATGGAGACGATGCGGTGCATGGCGGTGACGGGCAAGGGCGATGACGGGACCGTTAGCTTAAACCCGTCGGCCGTCGCCCCCGTAGCGGCACATGCATGTGCGCTGCGGGGCCGGTCGGGCGGGTTTCCGGGGCGGCGGCGCGGACGGGGCGGCGCGCGGGATGTCCGTCGAGGGCGCTCGCGGTGGCGGTTGCGCGGGAGCGGCCCGACGAGGGGTAAACTGCGTCCTCCGTCCGTTGCGATCCTCCCCCATGGCCGACTCCAACCCCCACCGCTACCCGGATGCCGATGTCGCCGCCGTCTATCGGGCCATTGCCGAGCGGCGCGACATGCGCCATTTCCTGCCCGACCCGGTGGCGCCGCAACTGCTCGAACGCCTGCTGTGGGCCGCCCACCTGGCGCCCAGCGTGGGCTACATGCAGCCGTGGCGTTTCGTGCGCATCACCGACCGGGCCCTGCGCGAGCGAATGCATGGGTTGGTGGAGGAGGAGCGCCGCGCCACCGCCCGGGCCCTGGGCGAGCGCGAGGAGGATTTCATGCGCCTCAAGGTGGAGGGCTTGCTGGAGGCCGCGGAAGTGATCGTCGTGGCCCTGGCGGACGGGCGCGAGAAGCATGTGTTCGGCCGCCGCACGCTGCCCGAGATGGACCTCGCGTCGGTGGCCTGCGCGATCCAGAACATGTGGCTGGCGGCGCGGGCCGAGGGCATCGGGCTGGGCTGGGTGTCGATCTTCGATCCGGACAAGCTCGCCGCGCTGCTGGCGATGCCGGCGGGGGCGCGGCCGGTGGCGGTGCTGTGCATCGGCCACGTGGAGGTGTTCTACCCCAAGCCGATGCTCGAGATCCACGAATGGGCGACGCGCAAGCCGCTGGAGGCGGTGCTCTTCGAGAATGCCTGGCAGGCCGAGGCGGACGCCGCCTCAGCAGGCTGAACGGCCCGCCCGGCGCCGTTGGGCGAGCCAGGTGGCGCCGAGGGTCAGGGCCACGTAACTGAACAGTTCCCACGCATGGAGCCACGTGGCGAGCGATCGGCCGCCGCCGGCGCCATGCAGCGAGACCGCCAGCACCGGCAGGGCGATCAGTGTTGCCACGGCCAGCGCCGCGCGGCCATAAAGCCGGGCCAGCGGTATGCAGACCACGGCGGCGTTGAACGTCGCGGCGAGGAAGCCCTGGCTGATCAGCACCGGGAGGACGAGGTCGCCACGGGCGGGCAGGGGCATCAGCCAGCCCGCCGCGATCACCGCCTGCCCGTAAAGCACGAAACCCGCCAGGACGACCAGCGGCAGCCCGGCGATGCGCAGCAGGATGGCGGCCCGGGACATGGGTCAGCGCGCCAGCACGCCGTCGGCGGGGGCTGCCGACGCGCCCGCGTCGAGGGGCAGCAGCCGGTGCAGGGCCTGCACGTAGCGGTTGAGGGCGTCGAGGCCGGTGGGGGTGAGGCTGTAGCAGGTCTGGGCGCGGCCGGGGCCGTCGTGGCGGCGCAGGCCCACGTAGTCGGCGGCGATCAGTTTCTTGAGGTGGGAGTCGAGGTTGCCGTCGGAAACCTGCAGGTTGCGCTTGAGCTCGGAAAAGCTCGCCTCGCCGGCGCCGGCCAGGAAGGCGGCGAGCTGGGTGCGCAGGGGCTGGTGGAGGAGCGGGTCGAGAATGTCCATGGGGCGGCCCGCCGCGGGGGCGGGCGTCGGTTGGCTTACTTGAGGTTGAATTCTGCGCGCAGGGCGCCCGGGTTGCGACCGTCGCGCTCGCCCGGTACGCGGATCTCGAATTGGCCGCCCACCAGCGCCTGGCTGGGTTGCCAGGTCTTGCCGTCGAAGCTGGCCCAGTGCTTGTAAGTGTACAGGTCGCGCACCGTGCGCACGGTGAGCAGGCCGCGTGCTTCGTCCTGCAGCAGGCTGCCGTGGATGCGCGTTTCGACCGGCAGCGGCGCGCCGGCCGGGTAGAGCAGGATGAAGGGCTGGTCGGCCGGCGGGGTGTCGCCGAAGCGCACGACCGGCAGGCGGGCCATGTCTTCGCCGGACGGCGGGAGGCCGGCGCAGGCGGTGAGGGCGCAGGCGCCGAGGAGGCAGAGGGTACGGGCGATCATGGTGGGACTCCTGGGTGAGGGGAAAGCCGGTTGCGGGGGTTCAGGGGCGTGGACGGCCGGTCAGATTGACCACCAGCGCCGATTCCACCCACGGGCCGCGCGCCGGGTCGAGGTGGGCGCGCAGCCAGGGGATCGAGATCCAGCGGGTCTCGCGGGCGAGCCGCCAGCTGCCGTCGGGCAGGCGCAGGTCGCCGGTGGGCACGCCGTCGTGGAGCAGCAGCTCGACCGGCTGGTCGAGGATCAGGGGCAGCACCGTGGTGGGATCGGGACGGAACAGGTCGCCGGACACCTCGACCCGCACCGGTACCGGCGTGCCTGCCGGCAGGCGCACGATGGCTGCGCCGGCGCTGCCGCGACCGGCCTGGAAATCCGCCAGGGCAACCGTCGGCATCGGCGGCGGCACCTGCGCGGCGGCGATCCGGTGGGCGCCGAGGGGCGCGGCCAGCACGACGGCGGTCCACCCGGCGGCCTGCCCGAGCCGCAGGGCGAAGCTGCGCTGGCGGCCGTGGTCGAGGAGCAGCGAGAGCAGTGGCAGGCCGAGGCCGAACACCGCCGCGGCGATCCACTTCATCGTCTCGAAGGGTAATTGCGCGGCGAGCCCGGCAACGCCGATGGCGATGATGATGCCGCCGGCCCATTCCAGCACTTCCTCGGAGAACAGGCCGTGCACGTAGAGCGACAGGCCGATCATCACCAGCCAGACGGTGCACAGCATGTAAGCGCCGCCGAAGAAGAAGGTGCCGAAAGTGAATAAGGCGCCGATGCCCATCAGCAGCCATTGCAGCTTGAGCACCTGGCGGTGGATGAAGGACCAGGTTTCGTCCCGGGCGGCCTTGACGCGGCGGGTGAGCTGCCAGTCGGCGTAGCCGGTGCCGCCGAGGATCGCGCCGATGAGCAGCAGCCAGGCGATGGCGCGTCGGGTCGAATCGGGGATCTGTTCGGCGGTGAGGATCAGGTCGCTCAGGGCGAACAGCCCGCCGCCGGCGAGGCCCCACAGCACCAGGCTGTGACGCTCCATGCGCAGGTTGCGCTGGCCGCGGATGAGCATGGACTGGATGCTGTCGAGCTGGCGGGAGATCGGGTCGGCCATGGCGGTTTATTTCGTGAGGATTAACTCTGTTATTCAGAGTTTATGGCTCTGAAATTCAGAGTGTCAACTGCGCCGTTGCCGCACGGGCCGCCGTCCCCTCGTGCGCGCCGCCACGACACCGCTACAATGCCGCCTCTTTTCCATCAGCACGGATGTACCCCGCCATGTGGTTCCGCAATCTCCAGATCTACCGTCTCCCCGAAAACTGGGCGCTCACCGCCGACACGCTGCAGGACAAGCTCTCCGCGCGCCCCTTCCAGCCCTGCGGCAGCCAGGACATGGCGAGCCGCGGCTGGAGCTCGCCCACCAAGGACGACCGTTTCGTGCTGGCGGTGAAGGGCCATTTCCTGATCTCGCTGGCAGTGGAACAGAAGCTGCTGCCCTCGTCGGTCGTCAATGAGGTGGCCGCCGACAAGGCCGAGGCGATCGAGGCCCAGCAGGGCTACAAGCCCGGCCGCAAGCAGATGAAGGAAATCAAGGAAGCGGTGCTGCAGGAGCTGCTGCCGCGCGCCTTCACCCGTCGTCGCCGCGTGTTCGCGTGGATCGACCCGGTGGGCGGCTGGCTGGTCATCGACGCGTCGAGCCCGGCCCGCGCCGAGGAAGTCCTCGAGGCCCTGCGCGACACCCTCGACGAACTGCCGGTGAAGATGGTCAAGACCCTGCTGTCGCCGGTGTCGGTGATGACCGGCTGGCTGGCGGCCAACGAGGCCAGTGGCAACTTCACGATCGACCTGGACTGCGAGCTGCGCGCGGTCACCGACGAGAAGGCCGCCGTGCGCTACGTGCGCCACGCGCTGGACGGCAAGGACGTGCAGGATCACCTGGCCGCCGGCAAGCTGCCGACCCGTCTGGCGCTGACCTTCGACGACCGGATCAGCTTCGTGCTGACCGAGAAGATGGAGATCAAGCGCGTCGCCTTCCTCGACGTCATCAAGGAAGAAGCGGAGAAGCAGGCCGACGCCGCCGACATGCAGATGGAGGCCGACTTCGCGCTGATGAGCGGCGAGCTGTCGCGCCTGATCCCGGCGCTGCTGGCGGTGCTCGGCGGCGAGGACAAGGCCGCGGTGATCTGATCGACGCGCGGGCGGTGCCGCCGTCCTGGAGGGCGGCGGCACGTCGGATTTTTTTACACTGCGTGCCGGATGTCACGCGTCGGCACCCTTCCGGTGGTCGTGCCGACGGCGTGGCGGATTTTTGACAAATTATTGTTTTTGTTGAAAACCCATTTCGGGAAGTCCGACTTTGAAAAATCGGGAAACGGCATCCTGCAACGATCCCGGCCATTCTGGGCAAATTCCGCCCGATCAAGGACATAGCCATATTTCTGGCGACGGCACGCCTTGTGCTTACCTCCATGACGACCACCGCCGGACGCGCGCGGGGATTCATCAGGGGAGCACTATCATGTCAAGCACGATCCGCAATCCGCAGTCCCGTATCGGCCTGCGTCGTCCGTTCGCCGCGCTGGCCGTCGCCGGTCTTGTCTGCGCCGCCGCCCCGGCCCAGGCGGCGCTGGTGAACATGCAGAACTTCAACAGCCTCGCCGACTTCACCCTCAACGGCGTCACCAAGACCATCAACACCGGCGGCGCGGGCGTCATCGGCCCGAACGTCGGCGACCAGCGGGTGCTGCGCCTCACCAACGACTACGGCCAGTCGGGCAGCGCCTTCCTGACCAATCCCTTTTCGCTGGCTTCCGACGCGTCGTTCAGCAGCTACTTCGAGTTCCAGTTCACCAACCAGGGCGGTGGCGGCGCCGACGGCATCGTGTTCACGGTGCAGACGGTTGCGAACACCGCCGGCGGCGGGGGCGGCGGGATCGGCTACGACGGCCTTGCCCCGAGCATCGGCGTGGAGTTCGACAACTGGAACAACGGCAGCTGCGACGGCAACAACGACAACCACGCCGGTATCGACCTGAGCGGCAGCGTCTGTTCGGTGGTGCGCGCCGACACCTTGCCGGCCCAGCTCGACAGCGGTTCGATCTTCCACGCCTGGGTGGATTACAACGGCGCCACCGACACCCTCGAGGTTCGCCTGGCGCTCAACGACACCCGTCCGGCCACCGCCTTGATGACCTATTCGGTCGATCTGGTGCAGTTACTGGGCACCACCGACGCCTTCATCGGCTTCACGTCCGGCACCGGGGCCGCGACGGCCGACCACGACATCCGCCGCTGGGTGTTCGACGGCAGCTACAACCCGGTGGTCGACCCCACCAATCCGGGTACCGGCACGGTGCCGGAGCCGGGTTCGCTGGCGCTGCTGGTGGCTGGTCTGGGCGCCCTCGGTGCCCGTCGGCGCAAGGCCTGACGGGGCGAGGGATTCGCCCGGATGGCGCGGCGGCCTGCGGGCCGCCGTTTTTCATGGTGCGTCGAGTTGCCCGAAGCCGAGGTACTGGCCGGTGAAGCGGGCCTTGCCGGTGGCCAGGAAGCGCGCGAAATCCCATTCGCCGGGCCCCAGGCGCGCCACGCAGGCGGGCTTGAAGACGTAAGTCCAGGCGGCGACGCGGCGGCCGTCGGCGAGGGTCACCTCGACCGTCTCGCGGGTGTATTCGCTGCCCTCGAAGGCGTCGAGGCGGGGCCACGCGGCGGCGGGCAGGTCGAGGTAGAGCATGCCGTCCACCTGGGCGTCGGGGGCCGGCACCATGCCCGGATAGGCCTCGCCGACGACCGGGTGGCGGCGGTAGCCGTCGAGGCGGGCCGGTTGTGCGGACGGGCGGGCAGCGCAGACGCGGTGCATGATGTCCGCGCACATCAGCGAGCCGTAGGTGAAGCAGTGATCGGGCATGGCGGGCTCCGGGCGGTGAGGGTCAGACGGGCAGGTCGAGGCGTTCGCGCAGCACCGCGGCGGCGCGTTCGCTGGCGACGAGGATCAGCTTGAGGGTGGCGCGGGTGGCGCCGACGAAGAGGCGGCGCACGGTGCGCTCGTCCAGCTCGGCGAAGTCGATCTCGGTGAGCACCACGCAGGGCGCGGCGCGGCCTTTGAAGCGGTGTACCGAGTCGATGAGGATGTCGCCGTCGGTGAGTTCCGGGTTGCCGAGCAGATCGTAGCGGCCGGTGGGCGCGCGCAGCGGAAAGGGGCCGAGCCGGGTGAGCGGGGTGAGCGCCGAGTGCTCGCGGCCGCGAAAGGTGATCAGGGCAATGTGGTTGCGCTTGAAGCCGAGTCCGACGGCGCGGGTGAGGGCGTGCAGACTGGCGCTGGCGAGCGCGTCCGGGCCGCGATAGCTGAACAGCTCGACGCCGCTGCCGGTGAGCGGGCTGCCGGCCTCGACCGGTTGCCCCGGCAGCAGCCTGCGCAGGCCGTCGAGGATGTCGCGCGGGCTGCGGTAGTTGGTGTCGGCGTGGAGGTTGACCCAGCCGGGCAGCTCGACCGGGGCGCGGCCGTAGAGGTTCTGCAGCGGGTCTTCGAGCCACCAGACGCGGCCGCCGGGGCGCAGGAGGCGCAGGAGGTTGCGGGCCCAGCCGGGCTCGAAATCCTGGCCTTCGTCGATGATGAGTTCGTCCACCCGCTCCGCATCCCTGGGCGTGTGGGCGTCGAGGGCGGCCTCGAGGTGGGCGAAGGCGTCCGGGCGGCGGAAGTCGGGCTTGTCGCCCTGGGCGCGGCTCACCCGGTCGGCGAGCTGGTGGTAGGTGAGCACGCTGCCGCCGGGCGGAGCGATCAGCGCGATGTGGTCGGCCAGCGGGCGGTTGTAGCAGACGTACAGCGGCTGGCGGCCGGCGGCGAGGGCGTCGCGGTAGGCGGCCATCGCCAGCTGGGTCTTGCCCGAGCCGGCGGTGCCGATCACCCGCAGGCGGAAGGGCGCGAAGTCGATGCGCCGGGCCCATTCGGCCAGCCCGCCGGAGAGGCGGGTGTACAGCGCGTGGGCCTCGCCGACCACTGCCTGCACCTCCGGCACCAGTTCCAGCACGTCGCCGAGAAAGCGTTCGACGCGGGCGCGGCTGGCCAGCCGCGGGCCGTCGGCGGGCAGGATGCCGCGCACCACGGCGGCCAGCCGGGCCCGTTGCGGCGCATCGACGATGCGCGCCGGATCGAGTCCGGCGGTGCCCGGCGAGCGCACGGTGTAGTCGGGGCAGAACAGCAGCGCGTCCACCTCGACCGGGGCCTCGCCGCAGGCGGCCTGCAGGCGCGCGGCGAGGGCGTCGCGGGCCTGGGCGAGCTGCACCGCGACCCGGGTTTCCTTCTTGCCGCGCAGGGTGAGCCCGGCGGCGGTCTCGGCGAGCAGGCCGGATTTCTGTTCGATCAGCATCAGCCGTCCGGTGGGGCCGACCACCGCGAAGTCGATCTCGCCGACGATGGCGAGGCTGCCCTGCTGCACCCGTGTCCAGTGCACGCCGTGGAACACGGTGTAGCTGTCGGGCAGGCCGTCGGCCAGCTGGGCGAGGGTTTCGATCTCGCGCTGGGCGGCGCCGGTGGCGGCCAGCTCGCGCCAGCCTGCGGGGTGAACGATGGCCATGGGGAATCGCGGGGCGGATTGTGGTAGCGTGGCCCGGATGACGTCCGGGCAACCGGATGCCCCATTCTGTCAGAAAGGAAGCCCCCGATGCGTACCCACCTGCTTGTCGCCGCCCTCGCTGCCGGCGCCGTTCTCCACCCCCTGCCCGCCACCGCCGACGAGGTGGGCTGCGTGACCACCACCTGGAAGCTGATCGGCGCCAACCACAAGGTCTGCGTCGAAGCCTTTCACGACGCCAAGGTGCCCGGCGTGACCTGCCATGTGAGCCAGGCCCGCACCGGCGGCGTATCGGGCAGCCTGGGTCTGGCCCAGGACCCGTCGCAGTTCTCGCTGGCCTGCCGTCAGACCGGGCCGATCACCCTGCCGGCCAAGCTGCCCGACAACGAGGTGGTGTTCTCGGAGGACACCTCGCTGGTGTTCAAGGAGACGCGCATCGTGCGCATGTTCGACAAGGCCAACAACACGCTGGTCTATGTCGCGATCAGCCGCAAGCTGATCGACGGCGCGCCGGCCAACAGCATCTCGACGGTGCCGATCATGCCGTGGGGCGGGCGCTGAGCGGCGCCCTCGCGCTTCAGGCGGCGGCCAGGAAGCGATCCTGGTTGTCGCGGAACACGCCGACCAGCCGGTCGATCTGCGCGCGGGTGTGGCCGGCATTGAGGATCACCCGCAGGCGGCCCTGATTGCGCGCCACCGCCGGGAACTTGACGCTGTCCACGTGCAGCCCGGCCTCGCGCAGCAGCGCCGAGAGGTGGTCGGTGCGCGCCTCGTCGCCGATCAGCACCGGCACGATGGGGGTGGTGGTGGAGACCAGGCGGTAGGGCAGGTCGCGCATCGCCGCGACGAAGTAGCGCTGGTTGTCCCACAGGCGCTGGCGACGGGCCGGCTCGTCGGCGACGATGTCGATGGCCTCGCTTACCGCGTACACCTGGTCGGGCGGCAGCGTGGAGGTGAAACCGTAGGCCGAGCAGGTGAGGCGCAGCAGCTCGCCGATGTGGCGGTCGGTGGCGACGAAGCCGCCGATCGCGCCGTAGGCCTTGCTGAGCGTGCCCATGCAGATGAGCCGTTCGTCGTGCAGACCGAAGTGCTCGGTGATGCCGCCGCCGCTGGCGCCCAGCACGCCGGTGCCGTGGGCGTCGTCCACGTAGACCATCGCGTCGTGGCGCTCGGCCACGGCCAGCAGGTCGGGCAGCGGCGCGATGTCGCCGTCCTGGCTGAAGACGCCGTCGGTGACGATCACCTTGCTGGTGGCGGACGAGCCGGCGAGCAGGCTGTCCAGGTGGTCGAGGTCAAGGTGGCGGTAGGTGAGGCGGTCGGCGCCGGAGAGGCGGATGCCCTCGCGGATGCTCACGTGGTTGTACTCGTCGGTGAAAAAGGCGTAGCTGTGGCGGTTGCGCGCGCGGTAGCCGTAGATGCGCGCGAACTGGCCCGCCTTGACCAGCGACGAGAGCACGCCGAGGTTGGTGAGGTAGCCGGTGGCGAACAGCAGCGCGGTGTCCTTGCCCTTCATCGCGGCGAGCTTCTGCTCGAGCTGGTCGTAGATGTCCAGGTCGCCGCCGAGTAGCCGCGACTCGCAGTTACCGACGCCGTAGCGTTCGAGCCCGGTGCGCGCCGCGGCGATCATCCGCGGGTGGCTCGACAAGCCCAGGTAATTGTTGGTGCTGAACGAAACGTGGTCCGCGCCGTCCATCCGGAAGCCCGGCTGGGGCAGCGACTCGACCCGCGGAATCTCATGCACGGCGCCCCGCGCTTCGATCCACTCGGCGATTTCCTTGAATTCCTTCATGACACGCTCGCCCTCGCGGGCGACTCCTCGGCGAAAGTCGCGAATCCTAGCGAGCGAGACTGTCATCGACTTGGCGTTTTCCTTGCTCCAGACTTGCGCCTGTCGCGCCGTCCGACGCCTGCCCTTCGCCTGCTTCGACGCCCATGACCGCTTCCGACAGCCCCTGGCCGAGCCGCCTCGCCGCGCTGGCCGCCGCCACCTCCACCACCGACGCAGCCCACGACCTTCAGCACCTGCAGCGCGCCCACAGCGCCGATCCGCTGGGGGCCGGGCGGCCGCTCCACGACAAGGCCTTCGCCCTCGACCACATCGAGGTCAAGCTCTCCACCCTGCCGGCCACCATGAATACCGCCGCCGCCCGTCGCCTGGGCGAAGCGCGGCTGCAATGGCTGCGGGATTTTCGCGCCCAGTTTGTCGACGAATGGGGTGCCGCGGCGACTGTTCCGCCCCGTTGATACCCGTCAAGGTTTGCCGGCCCCGCGGGCGGTGACAATGGCGCGAGCCCACCGGGAGACCCCATCATGTTCCGCATATCCGCCTATCTTCGCGAAATCGCCGCGCCCACGCCCCTCGGGCCCAAGCGCAATCCGCCCGGCCCGGTGGTGATCTGGAACCTGATCCGCCGCTGCAACCTCACCTGCAAGCACTGCTACTCGATTTCCGCCGACAAGGAATTCGCCGGAGAGCTGTCCACCGACGAGGTCTTCCGGACCATGGACGACCTCAAGGCCTTCCGGGTGCCGGTGCTGATCCTCTCCGGCGGCGAGCCGCTGCTCCGCCCCGACATCTTCGAGATCGCCGGCCGCGCCAAGGCGATGGGCTTCTACGTGGGCCTGTCGTCCAACGGCACGCTGATCGACGAGACCAACATCGACCGCATCGCCGAGGCCGACTTCGACTACGTGGGCATCAGCCTCGACGGCATCCGCGAGACCCACGACAAATTCCGCCGCCTCGACGGTGCCTTCGACCGTTCACTGGCCGGCCTGCGCCGCTGCCGCGAACTGGGCGTCAAGGTGGGCGTGCGCTACACCATGACCCAGGACAACGCGTCCGACCTGCCCGGCGTGCTGCAGCTGGTCGAGGACGAGGGCATCGACCGCTTCTACTTCTCGCACCTCAACTACGCCGGTCGCGGCAACAAGAACCGCGCCGACGACGCCCGCCACCGCCTCACGCGGGACGCGATGGAGCTGCTCTTCGACACCGCCTGGAACTACGAGGCGCGCGGCCTGACCCGCGATTTCACCACCGGCAACAACGACGCCGACGGCCCGTACTTCCTGCAGTGGGTGCGCCGCCGTTTCCCCGAGCACGCCGCCCACATCGAGGCGAAGCTAATGCAGTGGGGCGGCAACTCGAGCGGCGTGAACGTCGCCAACATCGACAACCTGGGCAACGTCCACCCCGACACCATGTGGTGGCACCACACCCTGGGCAACGTGCGCGAGCGCACGTTCGGCGACATCTGGACCGACGTGTCCGACCCGCTGATGGCCGGCCTCAAGCAGTCGCCGCGCCCGGTGACCGGCCGCTGCGCCGACTGCCGCTACCTCGCCATCTGCAACGGCAACACCCGCGTGCGCGCCCAGCAGCTCACCGGCGACCCGTGGCAGGAAGACCCGGGCTGCTACCTGGACAACGCCGAGATCGGCGTCGCCGACGACGCGGCGCGGCTGGAAGTGAAGCCCTGGGTGCGCCTGCAACCGGCCGCCTGATCCGGCCCCGACATTCAACGCCTGGTGGGCGACCGGATTCGCCCCCGCAAGGAATCGCGATGAAACGCCTGATTTCGACTTTGGCCCTGGCCGCCCTCGGCGCGCTCGCCTGCGGTGACGGGCTCGCTGCCGACGCCCCGGCGCTGTACACCCAGCACTGCCTCGCCTGCCACGGCGTCGGCCGCCTCGGCGCGATGGGCCCGGCGCTGCTGCCCGAGAGCCTCGAACGCCTCAAGCGCAAGGACGCCGTCGCCACCATCCGCGAAGGCCGCGCCGCCACCCAGATGCCGGCCTTCGGCCAGACCCTCAAGCCCGACGAGATCGAGGCGCTGGCGGGCTGGATCTACTCGCCGGTGAGCCCCGCGCCCAGCTGGAGCGAGGCCGACATCCGCGCCTCCCGCGTCGAGCCCTATCCGCCGGGCAGCCTGCCGGATGCCCGCCAGGGCGACGTGGCCAAGGCCGACCCGATGAACCTCTTCATCGTCGTCGAGGCCGGCGACCATCACGTCAGCGTGCTCGACGGCGACCGCATGGAGCGCATCTTCCGCTTCCCGTCGCGCTACGCGCTGCACGGCGGGCCGAAGTTCACGCCGGACGGCCGCTACGTGTTCTTCGCCTCGCGGGACGGCTGGGTGACCAAGTTCGACATCTGGAACCTGAAGGTCGTCGCCGAGGTGCGCGCCGGCCTAAACACCCGCAACGCCGCGGTGTCGAGCGACGGCCGCTTCGTGGCGGTGGCCAACTACCTGCCGGGCAACCTGGCGATCTTCGACGCGGACCTCAAGCTGCTCAAGCTGATCGACGGCCGCAATCTCAAAGGCGACGCCAGCTCGCGCATCTCGGCGGTGTATGACGCCGCGCCGAGGAAGAGCTTCGTGGTGGGCCTGAAGGATCTCCCGGAAATCTGGGAAGTGTCCTACGACCCGGCTGCGAAGCCCTTCCACGACGGCTATGTGCACGACTACAAGATGGGCGAATCCATCGCCACGCCAGGCTACCTCAACCCGCGCCGCACCGTGCTGGAGATGCCGCTGGACGACTTCTTCTTCACCCAGGACTACGCCAACGTGGTGGGTGCCAGCCGCGAGGGGCGCGGGCAAGTGGTCAACCTGGACGTGCGCCGCCCCATCGCCGCGCTGGACCTGCCCGGTATGCCGCACCTGGGCTCGGGCATCTCCTGGCTGCGCGACGGCCGCCGGGTGGTGGCCAGCACCAACCTCAAGGACGCCCAGGTGAGCGTGATCGACATGCAGAACTGGCAGACGCTGGCGACGATCCCCACGCTGGGCCCGGGCTTCTTCCTGCGCAGCCACGAGAACAGCCCCCACGCCTGGGTCGATTCGATGATGAGCCCGACGGCGAAGGACACCCTGCAGGTCATCGACAAGCAGCAGCTCAAGGTGGTGGCGCAGATCCGTCCGGAGCCGGGCAAGACCTTCGCCCACATCGAGTTCGACCGCTACGGCCGCTACGTGATCGCCAGCCTGATGGAGAAGGACGGCGCGCTGATCTTCCTCGACGCCAACACCTTCAAGGAGATCAAGCGCCTGCCGGCGAGCAAGCCCATCGGCAAGTACAACCTCTTCAACAAGATCCAGCGCTCGGAAGGCACCAGCCACTGAGCGCGGGGCACGGCCTCAGCACCCCAGTGCCATCCGCTTCTCGACGTAGGCGCGGCGGCGCGTGACCAGTTGTTCGGCCGACGCGGGCGACTGGGGGTGGAGCAGCGCGGCGTCCACGTCCTGGATCACCTCGAGCAGTTCGGTGCACAGCGCGGCCTTGTCGGTGGCGTCGGCCGCGGCGTGAACCTCGAGGCGCTCGGGCGCGGCTGGCGCTGCGGCCGGGCTCTGGGCGTGGGCGAGCGGGTGCTGGTAGGGAAACGGGCCCTCCGTCGGCGGCGTCGCCTGCCCGTCGGACAGGCGGAAGTGGTCCGACCAATAGGCGATTCCAGCCGCCAGGAACAGGGCGGCGAGCAGGGCGGAGCCTTCCTTCACGATTGGATCTCATTCGGCATGGGCGCGAATTTATCACCCAATCCGGGCTGCCGCATGAGACCTGCCGCACGCCAGCCGTTCGCGCCCTTGACCGCGCTCAAGGTGAACCGCCGGCACATGGGCCAATCTGCCGTTCGTACGACGACTTTGTGCCCCACCCGGAGAGAGAACCCATGACCGCCAGTCCCAACCCCGTGATCGTCGACGCCCGCGGCCTGATGCCGCCCGAGCCGCTCAACCTGACCCTCGAAGCCCTCGACATCCTGCCGCCCGGCGGTGAGGTGATCCTGAAGCTCTACCGCGAGCCCGGGCCGCTCTACGACATCCTGCGCCGCAACGGCTTCACCCATCGCACCGAAACCACCGGCGATGGCGAATTTCACGTTCACATCCGCCACGCGGCGGCCGCCTGAGACGGCCCGGCGTTCAGTCGTGATCGGACAGGCGGGCCGCATCGTGGATCACGATGTGCTTGCCCTGGACCGAGATCAGGCCCGCATCGGAGAGTTCGTGGAAGATTCGCGACAGGGTCTCGGGCGTCAGGCTCAGGCGCGAGGCGATCACCTGCTTGCTGGTCGGCAGTTCGACCTCGTGGCGACCGCCGGGCGCGCAGGGCGCGCTCTCGGCCAGTTGCAGCAGGTAGCCGATGACCCGCTGGGTGGACGAACGCAGCGCATAGGATTCCACGTCGCGCACCATCGAGTGCAGGCGGATCGACATGCCCGCCAGCAGCTTGCGGGCGAAGCGCGGGTCCTGCTCGATCTGCTCGAACACCGCCGCCGAGCCGATGTGCAGCAGCAGCGTGTCGGCCAGCGCCTCGCCCAGCACCGGATAGGGCTGATCGAGGAACATCACCGCCTCGCCGAAGCTCTGCAACGGCCCGAGGATCTCGACGACCTTCTCGTTGCCCTGGGCCGACGTGAACGCCAGCTTGATCTGCCCCCACACGACGAGGAAGAAGCCCTTCGGATGCTCGCCCCGCTGGAACAGCCGCTCGCCTTTCTGGAGGCGCTTCTCGCGGGTGGCGGCGGCGATCTGGGCAAGGTCTTCGGGCGCCAGGGCGCCGAACAGGGGCATACGGCTCAGCAGGCCGGGAATGTCGATCTTGTCGGTGGTCATCGGCAGGTCTTTCAACGCGGGCAACGTGCCCGTCCCCGATTCTAACCCCGGGCGGGCGCCCCGCAGCGATCCCCGCCCCGAATGGCCGATAACCCCCAAGGCATCATGGAAAAGCCGATCCCGCTCCAGACCCGCCCGCTCCAGCCCACCGAGCCCCGGCGCCCCGCGCCCGACGCGCCGCCGCCGTCGCGGGGGGCGATCCTGTTCGCCGCACCGCATCGCCCGATGTTCCTCGCCGGGGTGGTCCAGACGGTGCTCGCCTTCGCGCCCTGGGCCTGGGAACTGCTGGCCCGTGCCGGCGCCTTCGCCGGCCCCGCGTGGCCGTGGCCGCCGGCCTGGGTGCATGGGCTGTGGGCGGCCTACGGCATCTTCCCGTTCTTCGTGTTCGGTTTCCTGATGACGGCGATGCCCCGCTGGCAAGGCATGTCCGACACCGCCGGCGACGCGGCACGCGCCCCGTGGGCGGCGCTGGTCGCCGGCTGGCTGGTGTTCGACCTGGGGCTCGTCGCCGCTTCGGCGACGCTGCGGGGGCTGGGGCTCGCGCTGGTTCTGGCGGGTTGGCTGGGCGGTTTGCGGGTGCTGTTCCCGGTCGCCTTCCGGGCCGGCAAGCCATGGCTGCATTCGGGCGCGGCGTGGCTGGCGCTGGCGGCCGGCGCGGCGGGGCTGGTGGCGTGGCTGGTCTTCGATCTCGCCGGGGCGCCGCTGGCTGCGCGGATCGGCCTGACGGCCGGCGTGTGGTGGCTGCTGGCGCCGCTGTTCATGGTGGTCAGCCACCGCATGATTCCGTTCTTTTCCAGCTCCGCCTTGCCCCGTTACGAGCCAGTCCGCCCCGACTGGGCGCTGCGGGTGCTGCTCGGCGCCAGCGTGGCCCACGGCCTCGCGGCGATGGCGGGCCACGAGGCGTGGGCCTGGCCCACCGATCTGGCGGCGGCCGCCACCGCCCTGTGGTTGAGCTGGAAGTGGCAGCTGCGGCGCAGTTTCGCGGTGCGCCTGCTGGCGATGCTCCACCTGGGCTTCCTGTGGCTCGGCATCGCCTGGCTGCTGGCGGCGCTGCAGGGGCTGTGCCACGTCGCCGGTGTCGAGGCGTTCGGGCTGGCGCCGCTGCACGCGCTGGCGGTGGGCTACTTCGCCACGATGACGGTGGCGATGGTGTCCCGCGTCACCCTCGGCCATTCCGGTCGACCGCTGGTGGCCGACGGGCTCACCTGGCGGCTCGCCCTGGGTCTGCACGGGGTGGCCGCCGCGCGGGTGCTGGCCGATCTGCTGCCGGCGGCGCAGACCGCGCTGCTGGCGATCGCGGCGCTCGGCTGGCTGGCCGTGTTCGCGCCGTGGATGGCGCGGCTGGTGCCGATTTACCTGGCCCGCCGCGCCGACGGCCGTCCCGGCTGAGCGCCACCCGACTGCGGTGATTTGTCACCCTCCGCCCCCCGTTCCGGGGCGGAGCGTGACTTTCGTCGCCCGGCGACAGGACATCCTTCCTTTGCAATCCCCCGCTTCCCATGCACCATGGGGAAAACAGCAAGTACTGATATATCAGGATGATGCCAGCCAAGCCCACGCCGGCCCTGCCGGAGCCCGCCAGCCAGCGCCTGTCGCCGGACAGCACGTTGATCGACGCCCTTTCCTGTCTGCTCACCGGTGGACTCGCCGCGGTGGCTATCGACGATGCCGGGCCGGCGCCCAAGTTCCTCGGCGCGGCCACGCTGCTCAAGGCCTGGCAGGCCGGGCTGCCCGCCGCCACGCCGATCTCGGCGCTCGAGCTGGACAGCGAGGCGCCCGACGCGGCCAGCGCGGTCGGCGCCGACATCCTGATCGACGGCCTGCCGCTGCGCATGTGGTTGAAGCGCAGCGACGGCGTCTATCTCGTCGTCAATCGCAGCTTCGCCGAGGCCTGCGGCCGCGCTTCGCCGCAGGACGTGATCGGCCGCACCGACCTCGACCTGTGGCCCCGCGAGCGGGCCGACGCCCATCGCGCCGAAGACGCCGCGGTGATCGTCGCCGGGCAGCCGCGCACCTGGATCGAGCAGCGCGGCGAGGGCGCCGACGCGATCTGGCTCGAGACCTACACCGCACCGGCCCGCGGTCGCCACGGCGAGATCGTCGGCACCGTCGGGGTGACCTGCGACGTCACCGAACGGATGCGCGAGCAGCGCGCCGCCCAGCGCAGCCGCAAGAAGCTCGCCGACGTGCTGGCCACCATCGGCGAAGGCATCTGGGACCGCAACCTCGTCAGCGAGCGGATCAGCCACAACCGCCACTGGTGCGCGATGCTGGGCCTCGACGACCTGTGGCTCAACCACGCCTCCGACGCGCTGCTGGCCCTGATCCACGAGGAGGACCGCGACCGCGTCAGTGCCGCCCTCGACGCCTGCCTCGACGGCCACGGCACCTACGTCTGCGAATACCGTCTGCGCCACGCCGACGGCCACTACATGTGGGTGCGCGACCGTGGCGACGTGGTGGACTACGACCAGGACGGCCGCCCGCGGCGGATGGTCGGCAGCATCGCCGACATCAGCGCGATGCGCACCACCACCCAGGCCCTGCTCGAAAGCCAGATCCGATACCAGCAGGTCTTCGACAGCGTCCGCGAGGTCATCTTCCAGACCGACGCCCGCGGCCGCTGGCAGCTCCTCAACCCGGCCTGGAGCGAGATCACCGGCCACCCGGTGGACGAATCCATCGGCCACAGCTTCCTCGAGTTCCTTCACCCCGACGACGTGTCCGCCCGCCGCGAGGCGCTGATGCCGCTGGTCGAGCGCACCCGCGACCACTGCAGCGCCACCCTGCGCGTGCGCTGCCGCGACGGCAGCTACCGCTGGGTCGACCTGTTCGCCCGCGCCATCGTCGATGCCGACAACGCGCTGATCGGCACCTCCGGCACCCTCAACGACGTCACCAGCCGGGTCGCCGCCGAGGACTACCTGCGCCTGACCGCCAGCGTCTTCCGCCACGCCCACGAGAGCATCATCATCACCGACCCGGAGGCGCGCATCCTCGAGGTCAACGACAGCTTCTGCGCCCTCACCGGCTACACCCGCGACGAAGTCATCGGCCAGCACAGCCGCCTGCTGCGCTCCGGCCTGCACGAGCCGGCCTACTACGAGAAAATGTGGGCCGCGCTCTTGCGCGACGGCGTCTGGCAGGGCGAGACCTGGAGCCGCAAGAAGAACGGCGAGTTCTACGCCCAGCTCGGCAACATCTCGGCGGTGCGCAACGAGGCCGGCAAGACCACCCATTACGTCGGCCTGTTCTCCGACATCACCGACCTCAAGGAAAACCAGCGCCGGCTCGAACACCTGGCCTACCACGACGCCCTCACCCAGCTGCCCAACCGCAGCCTGCTGGCCGACCGGATGCGCATGGCGCTGGCCCAGGCCGAACGCAACGGCACCCTGGCTGCCGTCGCCTACCTCGACCTGGACGGCTTCAAGCCGGTGAACGACCGCCTCGGCCACCACGTCGGCGACCGCCTGCTGGTGGAAGTGGCGCGGCGTCTGCAGGCCTCCACCCGCGCCGGCGACACCGTCGCGCGGATGGGCGGCGACGAGTTCGCGCTGATCTACAACGGTCTCGAACACGCCGACGAATGTCAGCAGGTGTTCAACCGCCTGCTCGCCAGCATCGCCGAACCGGCCTTCGTCGACGGCCACGAGATCCGCGTCACTGCCAGCATCGGCGTGACCCTGTGCCCCCTCGACGGGTCCGACCCGGACACCCTGCTCGCCCACGCCGACCAGGCCATGTATCTCGCCAAGCAATCCGGCCGCAACGGCTTCCATCTCTTCGACCCGGAGCGTGACCGCAGGATGCGCGCCCAGCGCGACGCCCAGACCCGCGTCGAGTCCGCGCTCTACCACGGCGAGCTGGAACTGCATTACCAGCCCAAGGTGGACGCCCTCACCAACCAGCTGTCCGGCGTCGAGGCGCTGATCCGCTGGAAGCACCCCGAGCTCGGCCTGCGCCTGCCGGGCGAGTTCCTGCCCACGGTGAGCGAGTCGCGCTTCGAGATCGAGCTTGGCAAGTGGGTGCTGTCCACCGCCGTCGCCCAGCTCGAAGCCTGGCGCGCCGCCGGGCTTGCCACGCGGATGAGCGTCAACATTTCGGCCCGCCACCTGATGCACCCCGATTTCGTGCCTCACCTGCGCGCCGTGCTCGTCGCCCATCCGGCGCTCGACCCCGGCCTGCTGCAGCTCGAGGTGCTCGAAGCGGCCACCCTCGAGGACGTCTCCGGCATCGCCCGCATCATGGCCACCTGCAACGACCTGGGCGTCAGCTTCGCGATCGACGACTTCGGTACCGGTTTCGGCGCCATGAGCAGCCTGCGCAAGCTGCCGGTGCGCAGCATCAAGATCGACCGCTCGATCATCCACAACATGCTCGACGACGAGGACGACCTCGCCACCGTGCAGGGCATGATCGGCCTCGCCACCGCCTTCCGCCGCGAGGTGATCGCCGAGGGCGTCGAGACGCCCCGTCACCGCCAGGCCCTGCTCAAGCTGGGCTGTCATCTGGTGCAGGGCCACGGCATCGCCCGCCCGATGCCCGCCGCGCGCATGCAGCGCTGGATGCGCGCCTACGCCACCCGCCACTGAGCCCCGGCCAGTTGCGTTCCGCCGCCGCCCGGGTGACGGAACGCAAAATCCGCGCCCGGCGGGCGCCGTAGCACCGCGCCCGCGTCCGCAATCCGCCCCGTTTCGTGCGACCATGCGTTCCGCGTGGCCGCCGAGGCGGGCGCGCATCCCGTCATAACCCTCGAAGCAAACATGGAATTCCTGACCGACCCGCAACTGCTGATCGCCT
Source organism: Zoogloea sp. (assembly GCF_041911615.1). GTDB lineage: Bacteria > Pseudomonadota > Gammaproteobacteria > Burkholderiales > Rhodocyclaceae > Zoogloea. The sequence goes on from NZ_JAYROR010000144.1 coordinate 47,060, forward strand.
TCTTCACCCTCACCGCCCTCGAGCTGGTGCTGGGCATCGACAACGTGATCTTCATCTCCATCCTGGTGGACAAGCTGCCCGCCGAGAAGCGCGCCTTCGCCCGCCGGCTCGGCCTGTTCCTGGCGATGTTCATGCGCCTCGCGCTGCTGGCGGCGCTGTCGTGGATGGCCGGCATGACCGAGCCTCTCGTCACCGTGCTGGGCCACGGCTTCTCCGGCCGCGACCTGATCCTGCTGGGCGGCGGCCTGTTCCTGGTGTGGAAGAGCACCCAGGAGGTGCACCAGCTGATGGAAGGCGAGGAGGGCGAGGCCTCCAGCGCCGTCAAGGCCACCTTCGGCGCGGTGATCGTGCAGATCATCCTGATCGACATCGTGTTCTCGCTCGATTCGATCATCACCGCCATCGGCATGGTCAATAACCTGCCGGTCATGATGGCCGCGGTGGTCGCCTCGGTGGGCCTGATGATGGTTGCCTCCGGCCCCATCGGCGACTTCGTGTCGCGACACCCCACCGTGAAGATGCTGGCCCTTTCGTTCCTGATGGTGATCGGCGTGGTGCTGATGGCCGACGCCTTCGGCCACCACGTGCCCAAGGGCTACATCTACTCGGCGATGGCCTTCTCGGTGCTGGTCGAGATGCTCAACCTGCGCATGCGCAGCCGCCATGCCGCCAAGACCGCGCCGGTCAAGCTCCACGAGCCCTACGTGCGCGAGGGTGGCAAGCGGTGACGGCGCCCTTCGGGCCGCTGACGCCGGATTTCGTGCTGTCGGCGGTCGAGTCCACCGGGCTCGTCTGCGACGGCCGCCTGCTCACCCTCAACAGCTACGAGAACCGCGTCTATCAGGTCGGCATCGACGACGCCCAGCCGCTGATCGCCAAGTTCTATCGCCCCGGCCGGTGGAGCGACGCGGCGATCCTCGAGGAGCACGCCTTCCTCGCCGAACTGGCCGAGGCCGAGATCCCCGCGGTGCCGGCGGTGGCGGTGGGCGGGCGGACGCTGCACCACCACGAAGGCTTCCGGATCGCGCTGTTTCCGCGCCGCGGCGGCCGCGCGCCGGAGCTCGACGACCCGGCGGTGCTCGGCTGGCTCGGCCGCTTCCTCGGCCGCATCCACGCCATCGGCGCGAAGACGCCCTTCGTGCATCGCCCGTCGCTGACGATCCACAGCTTCGGCGAAGAACCGCGTGATGAGCTCCTCGCCAGCGCCTTCATCCCGCCCGAGCTCCGCGAGACCTGGCGCTCGGTGGTGGATCAGGCGCTGGACGGCGTGCGCCGCTGCTTCTCGCGCGCCGGCGATCAACCGTCGATCCGACTGCACGGCGACGTGCACGGCGGCAACGTGCTGTGGACCGACGCCGGCCCGCATTTCGTGGATTTCGACGATGCCCGCAGCGGCCCGGCGGTGCAGGATCTGTGGATGCTGCTCTCCGGCGACGCCCCGGCGATGGCCCGTCAGCTCGATCACGTGCTGGAAGGCTACGAGCAGTTCGCCGAGTTCAACCCGGCCAGCCTGCATCTGGTGGAAGCCCTGCGCACCCTGCGCCTCATCCACTACGCCGGGTGGATTGCCCGGCGCTGGGACGACCCGGCTTTTCCGGCGGCTTTCGGCTGGTTCGACAGCCCGCGCTACTGGCAGGACATGATCCTGGCCCTGCGCGAGCAGATCGCGCTGATGGACGAATCGCCGCTCGCGCGGCAGTTCTGAGGCGCCGCCCAATGCAAACGGGGCGACTGCACGTCGCCCCGGGCGGAAAGCGCGACGCGGCGGGGATCAGGCGGCCGGCTCGGCCTCCGGCGCCACGCGGTCGCCGGCGCGAAAGGCGTCGAGCAGACGGCGCATGCGTCCGGCGTCCTCGTCGGTGAAACCCTGTTTGAAATCGGTCAGCACCAGCCGTGGACGCGTCGGCCAGTTGCCCGGCGCGTCGTCGATGGCCAGCCACTCGGCGCCCGGCGCCTTGGCCGCCAGCCACTGGCGCGCCTCGCGCTCGCGCAGGCCGTACAGCTCGTTGGGGTTGCGCGGGAAGATCGCCGGCGTGGTGTCGATCACCCGCGGCTGGATGTCCTCGGAGAACCGCGCCCGCAGCTTGGGCAGCGAGAACAGCGTGCGCCAGTCCGAGGCGATCACCACCCGCGTCTCCGGGTAGTCGCGCAGCACCGCTTCCAGGACCGGCAGACAGCGAAAATCCTCCGCCTCGCGCCACGGGTGGGTCACCCCGTCGAAATCGAGGAACACGTAGACCGGGATCACACCCGAGCCTGGTGGGTTTTCGGCTGTTTTTTGATGCATCGCAACATTATCGATTGAGGAATTCCGGAAACTTACCGTTAAGAAAAAAGTATACGTAACAGTCAGCGTGGATCATTCTACGGTTTGTGATTGTTGCAGTGCAGTAATTTTTTATCGACCCCATGGAGTCTCCTATGAAACCGATCATCAATCTCGAAGGCAAGGTAGGTCTGATCACCGGCATCGCCAATGAAAAGTCCATCTCGACCGGCGTCGCCGAAGCCTGTATCGAGGCCGGCGCCAAGGTCGTCATCACCTACCAGAACGAGAAGACCCTGGCCTTCATCGAGCCCATCGTCAGCCGTCTGGGCATCGACGACGTGCTGCTGCTCGACGTCACCAAGCCCGAGACCATGGATGAAGTCTTCGCCCGGATCGACGCCAAGTACGGCAAGCTCGACTTCGCGATCCACTCCATGGCCTTCGCCAAGCGCGACGACCTCCACGGCCGCGTGGTGGACACCTCCGCCGACGGCTTCGCCCTGGCGATGGACGTCTCCACCCACTCCTTCGTGCGCCTCGCCCGCAAGGCCGAGCCGCTGCTCGAGAAGGCCGGCGGCGGTTCGCTGATCACCATGACTTACCTGGGCAGCGAGAAGGTCATCGCCAACTACGGCGTGATGGGCCTGTGCAAGGCCGCCCTCGAAGCCGCCACCCGTTACATGGCCTTCGAGCTCGGCGCCAAGAACATCCGCGTCAACGCCATCTCCCCGGGCCCGCTGATGACCCGCGCCGCCTCCGGCATCGCCGGTTTCGACGGCCTGATGGCCGCCGCGGTCGACCGCTCGCCGCTGCACCGTCTGGTCACCCCGGAAGACGTGGGCGCGCTGGCCGCGTTCCTGATCTCCGACGCTGGCCGGAACATGTCCGGCGGCGTACACTTCGTGGATGCTGGCTACAACATCATCGGATGACCCCCGTCGATCCGCGATGATCGACCCGCCCGCCGCCTCGCCGGAACAGGTGACGGAAGTCGCCTGCCTCCCCGATCCGGTACCGGCCCACCCCCTGCTCGCCGGCTGCATCGAGATCGGGCGGGGGGAATCTTCCATCGTCCTCGACGGCGGGCGCGGCGACCGCGTCTTCAAGGTCGTCAGTTCGCCGGCCGATTACTTCTACCTCGCCGCCGACGACCGTCCCACCGGCATCCACTTTCCACGGCTGTTCGCCGATCATGGCGTGGTCGGCAAGGCCAGCAACGGCTATTCGTTCCGCCTGCTCGAGATCGAGCGCCTGCTGCCGGTGTCCGGCGAAGCCGAGGCGCTGGCCCGCAGTCTGTCCCACGCCTACTGGGAAGGCTGCGAGAAATGGGCCAACCTGGGTGTGAACCGGGGCCGCCTGGCGCTTTACCACATCGCCCAGGACCCGCCGCCGGGCCTGCCCGCCAGCCTCGTCGAGGCCATCTCGGCGCTGTCCGACTTCATCGAGGAATACCCGATCCAGCCGGACATCCTCAACCCCCACAACCTGATGATGCGCCCCGACGGCACCCTGGTGCTGTCCGATCCGGTCTTCCTGCCCTGAAGCGGGCCCTCCGCGCAGCGCGACGGCATTTTTCGGTGCCGCGCATTACTACAAAAATCACGTAAACTCGGCGCTCCCCAATGCGTCCGCCCCCGGGCGGGAGACCCGCCATGAACGCTCCCCGTGTGACCGCCGCGGCCGTTGTGATCCTCTCGGGCATGGTCGCCGCCCTTCACATCGGCAAGATGCCCCCCGCCATTCCGGTGTTGCGCGGCGCCCTCGGCGTCACCCTGCTCGAAGCGGGCTTCCTGCTGTCGCTGGTCCAGCTCGCCGGCATGTCGCTGGGCGTGCTGATCGGCGTGGCGGCCGACGGCCTCGGTTTTCGGCGCGCGATGCTCGGCGGGCAGCTGTTGCTGGCGCTCGCCAGCCTGGCTGGCGCGTGGGCCCGTGCGCCGGCCGAGCTGCTCGCCTTGCGCGGCCTCGAAGGGCTCGGCTTCCTGCTCGTCGCCCTGTCGGCGCCGAGTTTGATCCGCCAGCTCGTGCCGCCGGCCCGGCTGGCGGTATACCTGGGCTTCTGGGGCACCTACATGGCCAGCGGAACCTCGGTCGCGCTGCTGGCCGGCCCGGCGGTGATCGCGGCCCTCGGCTGGCCGGGCTGGTGGATGCTGCTCGCGGGCGTCTCGGCGCTGATGGCCGCGTGGATCGCCGTCGCCGTGCCCGCCGACCGCCGGACGGGCGCGCCGGCCGCTGCCGCGCCGGACACCTGGTGGCAGCGCCTGCGCCTCACCCTGTCCTGCGCCGGCCCGTGGCGGGTCGCGCTGATCTTCCTGCTCTACGCCGGCCAGTGGCTGGCGGTGATCGGCTTCCTGCCGTCGATCTACGCCCAGGCCGGGCTCGGTGGCCAGCTCGCCGGCGCGCTCACCGCGCTGGCCTCGCTGGCCAACGTCACCGGCAACATCGCCGCCGGTCGCCTGCTCCACCGGGGCGTCTGCGCCCGCCACCTGATCTACGCCGGCTTCGTCGCGATGGCCGTCGGTGCCGCGCTGGCCTTCGGTCCCGTCAGCGAGGACGCGCCGGTGCTGCGCTACCTCGCGGTGCTGATGTTCTCGGCGCTCGGCGGGCTGATTCCGGCCACCCTGTTCTCGGTGGCGGTGCACGTGGCGCCCAGCGAGCGCACGGTGTCCACCACCGTCGGCTGGATGCAGCAGTGCTCGTCCACCGGCTCCTTCGTCGGTCCGCCGCTGGTGGCCTGGGTGGCCGGCGCGGTGGGCGGCTGGCAGTGGACCTGGGCGGTGACCGGGCTCGCCTGCGTGCTGGGGTTGATCCTGGCGCGGGGCATCCAGTTCCGCCGCCACGCCTGACGGCCAGCCGGCGGCGGCGCGGCGTATACTCCGGCCTCGCCGTTTTCGCCCGATAGGACCAGCCCATGTGCGGCATTGCCGGAATCATCGCCTCCGCTCCCCTCACGCCGCTCCAGCGCGCGCGCCTCGACGCCGCCGCCGCCGCGCTGCACCACCGGGGCCCGGACGACGCCGGCATCGCCCTCGAAGGCCAGGTCGGCTTCGTGCATACCCGCCTGTCGATCATCGATCTGGCCGGCGGCCATCAGCCGATCGCCACCCCCGACGGCCGCCTCTCGGGCGTGGTCAATGGCGAGATCTACAACTACGTCGAGCTGCGCGATCCCTTCATCGCCCGCAACGGCTACACCCCGCTCACCCATTCCGATTCGGAATCCGCGTTGCAGGTTTTATTCGCGGAAGGCATCGACGGCTTCAAGCGTCTCAACGGCATGTTCGCCCTGGCGATCCACGAGCCGGGGCGGCGGCGGGTCGTCCTGGCTCGCGACCGGCTCGGCATCAAGCCGCTCTACTACAGCGTTCAGCCCGGTTTCGTGGCTTTCGGCTCGGAACTCAAGGCCGTGCTGGCGTTGCTCGACGCGGTGCCGGCGGTCAATCCGGACGCGGTGGCGCAGTTTCTCGAGCACGAATTCCAGGGCGGCGAGGACACCGCCTTCGCGGGCATCCGCCGGGTGCCGCCGGGCGTCGCGCTCAGCATCGACTACGATCTGACGATCACCCGCCAGCGCTGGTGGTCGCTCACCGACGTCCAGCCGGAGAAGATGGACCAGCCCGAGGCCGAACGGCGCTTCTCGGCGCTGATGGAACAAGTGATGACCGAGCACATGCGCGCCGACGTGCCCTTCGGCCTGTTCCTGTCGGGCGGCGTGGATTCGAGCCTGCTGTGCGCGCTGCTCACCCGGATGCACGGCCAGGCCATCGAGAGCTTCTCGGTGGGGTATTCGGTGGATCGCCAGCGCAACGAGCTCGATGCCGCGCAAACGATCGCCCGGCGCTTCGGCACCCGTCACACGTCGCTGGAGATCACCCCCGAGGCGCTGCTGGCGCGCATTCCCCACGCCATCTGGAGCACCGACGAGCTGATGCGCGACTACGCCGTGCTGCCCACCTCGATGCTCGCCGAGCGCACCCGCCAGTCGCTGAAAGTGGTGTTCACCGGCGAGGGCGGCGACGAGGTGTTCGCCGGCTACGCGCGCTACCGCAAGCTGGCCATCCAGCGCTGGGCGGCCAACCTGGTGGCGCCGGGCTCCGGCGGATTCCGCACCCAGGGGCGCTGGCCGCGCGGGCTGATCCGGCAGGTCTTCGCGCCGGCGCTCAGGGCCGCCGCCGGCGGCTTCCGCCAGCCCCAGATCGACGCCTGGCGCGCCGCCCCGCGCAGCTGGAGCGCACTGCAGAAAGCCCAGCACAACGATCTCGTCACCGCGCTGCCCGACAACCTGCTGGTCAAGGTGGACCGCAGCCTGATGGCCTTCGGCGTGGAAGGCCGGGTGCCGTATCTGGATCACCGCATCGTCGAATTCGGGCTGGCGTTGCCCGACGCGCTCAAGGTGCGCGGCAAGATCGGCAAGCATTTCCTGCGTCAGTGGGGCCTGCAGTACGTGCCCCACGACCACCTGTTCCAGGTGAAGAAGGGCTTTCACGTGCCCATCGGCACGATGCTGTCGGCGGATTTCCTGGCCCGTCTCGGTCCGCTGCTGGCCGCCAGCCCGGCGATGGCCCAGTGGTTCGACCCGGCGGGCATCCGTGCGATGTTCGCCGCCCACGCCCGAACGAACGCCCACACCGAGCACATCTGGGGCCTGCTCCATTTCGCGATCTGGCATCGCATCTTCGTGGAGCAGGGCGGTCGCCAGCCGGCGCTGGCGGAAGATCCGCTGGACTACCTGCGCTGACCCCGGGGCGCGGGCCGGGCTCAGGGCGCCGGTAGCCGTGCCGCGATGTCGGCCGCCAGGGCGTCCACCAGACGGCCGTGGGCGGCGGCGAGGCCGTCCCAGCCCGGTTCGGTGACCGCCTCGCTGGCCACGAAGCGCCGGCTCGTCACGTCGCGGCCGGCCTGGCGCAAGGTCCACACCGCTTCGAGGGTGACCCGCTCGAAACCTTCCGCCTCGAAACGCTGCACGTCGATCGGCAGGGTCAGCGCCGGTTCGGCGATGCTCGCCTGCGGCCACGCCACGGCGCGGACATAAGGCGTGCGGCGGGCCAGCTCGACGGCGACCCGGCGGGCCAGCTCGGTCTTGAGGGGCGCCGCCCAGCGGTGGGATTCCGACACCTCGGCGCGGGCGCCGTCTTGCAGGCGCACCAGATACAGGCGGTCGACGGTGGCGGGCATGCCCACCGGGCCGACCACCAGGCTGGCCCCGGCGGCGGTCGTTGCCGGCATGGCCGGCGGCGGCGCCAGCGGGCCGAGGCTGTAATAACGGATCGGCGGCGAGCTGCAGGCGCCGAGACCGGCGACGAGGGCCACGGACAGGGCGAGGACGAGAGCGGGTTTCATGGCGGTCATGGTTGCGGGCGGGGGGCGGGGCACTGGGCGGCAATCCAGCGGGCGTCGGTTTCCATCTGTACCTCGCCCTGGGCAGCGTGCATCTGGACCCGGGTGGTCATGTGCTCGGGGCTGTGGACCTGGGTGTCGAAGTCGGCGCTGCCGCGGGGCTGGCTGCAGTCGAGCCGGCCGCGCACGGTGTTGGCGCTGCGCTCGACGCTGGCGAGCACGCAGTGGCCGTCGGTCCGGCCGGCGTAGACGGCGTCCTGCCGGGCCATCTCGGGGGTGACGCAACTGCGCACCGTGCCGTCGCTGCCGAGCTGCAGGCCGCGCGCGGCCATTTGCTGGCGCAGCATGCGCTGGGTGTCGGGGGGCAGGTTGCCGAGTTGTTGCTGGAGCCGCGCCATCTGCCCCGACAGGTCGGGCAGGCCCGCGACGTTGAGGCGCGTCGAGCGGAACTCCCACAGGCCGGGGCGGATTTCGGCCTCGGCCGGATGGGCGAGGGGTGGGGCGGCCAGCGCCAGCAGGGCGGCGAGGTGGCGCAAGGGGATGGCGGCGGTCATGGTTTCTCCTCGGGCTTGCCGCGCAGCAGCGCCTCGGGGTTGCGGTCGAGGGTGTCGGCGAGGTGGCGCAGGGCCTGGGCGGCCCGGGCGAGTTCCTGCAGGCTGGCGCGCAGGTCCTGCTGCAGCGGTGCGTCGCTGGCAAGCAGTTTGCGGGCGTCGGCGATGGCGACCCGCGCTTCGCTGACGGTGTCGCGTACTTCGCCGCCGGCCAGACCGTCGAGGCGCTTGAGCAGGCGCTCGGCTTCGTCGACGGTGCGGCCGAGGCCGGCGATGGCCTTGTGGGTGTCGCGTCCGATGTCCTCGAGGGGCAGTTTGTCGAGGCGGTTGACGATGCGCAGCAGGGTGGTCTGCAGTTCGTCGAGGCTGCCACGCTGGGTGGGCAGCTGGGGCGGCTGCTGGCTCCAGTCGGCGCGGGCGGGCTTGGTGCCGGGGAAGAAGTCGAGGGCCACGTAGAGCTGGCCGGTGACGAGGTTGCCGCTGCGCAGCTGGCCGCGCAGACCGTTGCCGATGAGCTGATCGACGAAGGCGCGGAAGTTCTTGTCGTGGACGTCCTTGCCGAAATAGGTGGTGTTGTCGGGCGAGGCGTGGGCGCGCATGCGGCCGGGGTAGATCTGGGCCTCGACGATCAGCCCGAGGTCGGTGCTCCGGGGGTGGAAGTCGGGCGTGATGGCGCTGACTTCGCCGATCTGGATGCCGCGGAAATCCACCGGCGCCCCCACCGACAGCCCGCGCACCGACTCGGTGAAGCGCAGCGCGACGGTGAGCACCTCGGTGTGAGGCTGCTTGAGGGCTTCGGCGCGGGTGGCGAACAGGCGGAAGGCCTGGCCGCGCGGCGCGGGCTGGTCGGGGCCGTCGTCGGGCGTCTGGAAGGCGATGCCGCCGGCCATGATCGCCGCGAAGGATTCGGTGTTCACCTGCACGCCGTCGGCGCCGATCTTGACGTCCACGCCGCCGGCGTTCCAGAAGCGGCTGTTGGTGGTGACGAAGCGGTCGTAGGGCGATTTGATGAAGATCTGCACGTCGAGCCGCTTGCCGGTCTCGTCGAGCTTGAAGCCGGTGACCTGGCCGGCCTCGATGCGCCGGAAGTAGATCGGCGTGCCGGCGGCGATGGAGCCGAGGGTCTCGGCCTGCAGCACGAAGGACTGGCCGGGCACGTCGAAGGTGACCGCCGGCGCGGCGTCGAGGGCGACGAAATCGCGCCGGTCCTCGTCGGACTTGCCGACGTCGAGGCCCACGTAGGCGCCCGACAGCAGCGTGCCCAGGCCCGACACGGAGCTGCCCGAGACCCGTGCGCTGACCACCCAGAAGCGGGTGTCGTCCTTGAGCAGGCGGGCGGCCTCGCGGGCCATCAGCGCGGTGGCGACCACGTGGGTGCCGTCGTCCGAGAGCGCCACGGCGCTGATCTGGCCCACCTCCACGTCCTTGTACTTGATGCGCGTCTTGCCCGGCTCGAGGCCTTCGCCGGTCTTGAAGGCGATGGTGATCGTCGGGCCCTGCTCGTAGTAGCTGCGGGCGGCGAGGAACAGGCCGATCAGCAGCGCCACCAGCGGAATGATCCACACCAGCGGAATGCGGAAGCGGTGAGGCGCCTCGACGTGGGCGGTGGGCAGCGGCGCGGCGTCCGGCGGGGGGGAGATCGGATCAGGCATGGTCGGCGGCGGAAGGAGCGGGGTCGGAGGCGGGCGCCGGGTCGGCGAGGGGGTCCCAGATCAGGCGGGGGTCGAAGCACATCGCGGCGAACATCGTCAGCACCACTACCGCGCCGAAGGCCACCGCCGCCGGCCCGGCCTGGATGGTGGCGAGGCCGTGGAACTGCACCAGCGCCACCAGCAGGGTGATGACGTAGATGTCGAGCATCGACCAGCGGCCGACGAACTCCACCATCCGGTACAGCCGGGTGCGTTGCAGCATGTTCTTGCGCGAACGGCGCTGCACCGACGCGGCGAGGTAGAACAGCGCGATGATCTTGAGCAGCGGCACCATCACGCTGGCGAAGAACACCACCGCGGCCAGCGGCCACGAGCCGGACTGCCACAGGAAGATCACCCCGCTCAGGATGGTGTCGTCCTGGCTGCCCAGCAGCGAGGCGGTGCGCATCATCGGCAGCAGGTTGGCGGGCACGTAGAGGATGGCCGCGGCGATCACCAGCGCCCAGGTGGCGGCGAGGCTGGCGGGCTTGCGCATGTGCAGCGGGGCGCGGCAGCGCGGGCAACGCACCAGGCCGTGGCCGGCGGGCGGGCGGGCGAGCTGGCCGCACACGTGGCAGCTCATCAGACCGGCCTCGCGGGCGGTGAGGGGGCGCGGCGCGGGGCTCACGGGCGGGTTCCGGCGCATGGCGTCTGCCACACCAGGCGGCTGTCGAAGGCGCGTCCGGCGAGGGTCAGCACGACGATCAGCGCCGCCATCGCCCAGAAAGCGGTGCCGAGGATCACGGTGGCCAGGTGCGACAGCTTGACCAGCGACACCAGCATGCCCAGCAGGAAGACCTCGACCATGCCCCACGGCCGCACCGAGCGCACCAGCCGGAAGAACGGCGCGAGCCGCGGCGATACCCGGCCGGTGCGCAGCGGCACCAGCACGACGAGGATCATCGCCAGTTCGAGCAGCGGAAACAGCAGCGTGGTGACGCCCACCAGCGCGGCCACCGGGCCCATGCCGTCATGCCACAGGATGCGCAGCGCGCCGAGCAGGGTCACGTCCACCCGCTGACCCTGCATCTCGAGGCCGACCAGCGGATAGACGTTGGCGATCACGTAGAGGATCGCGGCGGTGCATGACAGGGCCAGGCTGCGGTCCAGGCTGTCGGGCGGGTTGCGTGCCAGCAGCGCGCCACAACGGGCGCACCGGGCCGTCTCGCCAGGGGCGAGGGGCGGCTCGGACTGCAGCAGATCGCACTCGTGGCAGGCGATCGGCGCGGCGGGCAGGCGGGGATGCGCTTCGGGCGCGGGCATCGGAACGGGGTGGCCGGGCAAAATGACGGCCTATTGTGCGGCGCGCCACGATGCGGCGCAAGCCGTCTCGTGGTGCCCGGGTCCGGCGCGGTGCCGGGTGGGCCCGGCGGCGGGTCAGCGCCCTTCGGC
>NZ_JAYROR010000145.1:0-37103 GCF_041911615.1 Zoogloea sp.
CGCGTCGTCCGCCGGCGGGCCGGTGCGCCACGACATGCCGGGCGAAGGTTCCGGCCCGGGCTTGACCAGCATGGCCCCGGCGGCATCGCCTTCGGTCGGGCCGGCCTGCTGCCCGAGGGCCCGTCCCAGCGCGTCATCGACCCAGCCGCGCAGCGTCGGGGCGGGCGGCGGCGCAGCCGGGCGAGCGCTCAGCACGCTGTCGGTGCCACGGAAAACCGGCACCGGACCATCCGGGTCGACGCGGGCAATCCAGGTTCGCCCCGGCCGCGACATGATGATCGCGTCGGGCGTCTGGGACAGGGGCGTGGTCAGCTTGAGCCCGGCGAGCTCCCGCGCGAAGGTCTTCTCGAGTTCGTCCTGCAGCGGCCACGGACGGATCACGCCGGCCGGCGAGAGACCGTCGGCGACCGCTTCGACGATGTCCGGCGCCTCCCCGCGCAGCAGCGGCAGCAGGGCATCGGTGTACAGCGCGCGGAAAGCGAACCGTGCATCGCCCCCGACCGGCACGCTGACCTCGTGGGACGGATCGCCCAGCGCGCAGGCGTAGAAGCGGTCCACCGCCTTGGCCGTCCCGCTGCCGAGGGGCACCGGAAAGATCGACGCGCCGACAATGTTCTGCTGGGCAATCCCCGCCGCCGCCGTACGACAGGCGTCGGAGATGAACACCACGTGGGGCACGCTGCCCTGGCGGGCGTGGAGCGCACTGGTTTCCAGATCGACCGCCTCGGCGGCATTGTCCAGTGCCTTGCTGAGCAGCCAGCGTTCGGTGCCGCAGAGATTGATGCCGTGGCCGGCAAAGTAGATCAACAGCTGCCCCACGCCGGCCATGGGGTCGAGCAGCTCGCCAACCGCGTCCTGAATCTGCGCGATCCGAACCGGGCCGTTGTCGTCGACGAAACATTTCACCAGCGCTTGATCGAAGCCCTGGTCCAGCGCCCAGTCGCGCATCGCCTGCGCGCCGCGCACCGCGTCGTTGAGCATCGGCAGGGACTGGTTGCGCCCCTTAACCTTATTCACGCCAATCAAAACGGCTGCGCGATTCATGGCGCCCTCCCTGGTCCGGCCCCGGCTGCGACGGGAAAATGCCCGTTCGATAATGCTTGCAGTCTAGACAGCCCCAACGCGAAAAGCGAGGCGAAGCGGCGGCAGGGGGAAAAGCCGGGAGGGGTGGGCCGCAGCTTGGCGGCCCATGGGAACGTCTCCGCGATGCGGAGCGCCGGCCTCAGCCGGCTGGGGTGACGGCGAGCACCGTCAGGCGGATCGCGTGCCCTTCGGGCGTCTGCCAGTCGATCTGCTGGCCGATCGCGAGACCGAGCAGGGCGCTGCCGGCCGGGGAGAAGATCGACACGCGGCCGTCGGCGGCGTTTGCGTCGTGGGGCCAGGCAAGGGTGAGTTCATATTCGCGGCCCGAGGTTTCCTCGCGGAAGCGGGCGCGGCGGTCGAGGGCGATGATGCCGTCCGGCACCGCCCCATCGACGACGTTGGCGCGTTCGAGTTCGTCGCGCAGGCCGTCCAGGTCGCGGCGGCCACGGTTCGGCGGCATCGCAAGCAGCGCCTCCAGGCGTTCCAGGTCGGCAGCGGATACGGTGATTTCGGGTTTCATGGATTTCTCCGGAATGGGTTGAGGATCGGCGCAGCGGCGGCATCGCCGGAAAAAATGAAAATGGCCGAATCCGCGCCGGGGGGATTCAGCCATGGGGGTAGCCTAGCAGAATAGGGGGTGGCGGACAAACCCGGCCGGCCCGCCAGACAGGCCGTGGGCGGCCCGAAAATTTCCATTGGCATGAGCGCGGCGGATTGCCGACAATGTCGCCTGCCCGGCAGCTCGCGCCGCCTTCTTCAGCTCGCCCCAGTCATGACGCTCGATCCGCAACTCACCGGCAACGCCGGCCTGTACTACACCTGTTACCACCTTTCGCTGCTGGGCTGGAACGTGATGCCGACAGCCCGCAACGCCCGCGGCGTGGACATCATCGCCTACAACCAGGACGCCACCCGGAAGCTCGCCATTCAGGTCAAGGCCCTCAGCAAGCGCAACCCGGTGCCCCTGGGCGCCAGCCTCGACAAGGTCATGGGCGATTTCTGGGTGATCGTCAACAAGGTAACGTCGGCAAGCCCTTGCGCGTTCATCCTGGCGCCGGACGAAGTGAAGGCGCTCGCGCACCGCGGCGTGCGGGACGAGCGCGTGTCGTTCTGGCTGCAACCCACCGCCTACGACCAGCCGAGCTTCAAGGAGCAATGGCGCCGGATCGGGCGAGGCGAAGCAAGCGTCTCGGCCGCCCCATGACCGCGCCGATCGAATTCGAAACCGGGCGTCTGCGCCTGCGACAGTGGCGCCCGGACGACCTCGCCCCGTTTGCGGCGCTCAACGCCGATCCGCGGGTGATGGCGCACTTCCCGGCGCCCCTCACCCGGGCGGAGAGCGATGCGCTCGCCGAACGCTGCGCCGCCTTGATCGCGGCACGCGGCTGGGGCTTCTGGGCGGCGGAACTCAAGGCTGGCGGCACCTTCGTCGGCTTCGTGGGTCTGCATACGCCCGCCGCAGAACTGCCGTTTTCGCCGTGCGTGGAAATCGGCTGGCGGCTGGCTTTCGCCCACTGGGGCCAGGGGCTGGCCTCGGAGGCGGCGCGGGGCGCGCTGCAGGTGGGTTTCGCCACCCTCGGCCTCGCGGAGATCGTCGCTTTCACGGCCGTCGGCGACGCACGCTCGCGCGCGGTGATGGAACGGCTCGGGATGCACGCGGCCGGCACCTTCGATCATCCCCAGCTGGCGATGGACAGCCCGCTGCGCCGGCACGCCCTCTACCGCCTCCCCCGCCCCGCCGCGCTGCGCCCCCAGGGGGCCGACGCCACCGGCACGGCGCGTCAGCCGTAGATCTTGCACATCAGCGGCGACACCGTCGTCTGGCTGAAGCGACCGAGCACGAAGAAGAATCCGCAGACGAGGAGCAGCACGATCAACAGGCGGCGATGGCGTCGCCACCATGCGCGCAGGTCGGACAGTCGCATCTCACACCTTGAGGAAATGCTCCCGGTAGTAGCGCAGCTCGGCGATGGACTCGAGGATGTCGTCCAGCGCCTTATGAACGCCCTTCTTCTCGAAGCCCTTGTAAACGTCCGGGCGCCAGCGGCGGCACAGCTCCTTGAGGGTGGAGACGTCCAGGTTGCGGTAGTGGAAGTAATTTTCCAGGGTGGGCATGTAGCGGGCCATGAAGCGACGATCCTGGCCGATGGAGTTGCCGCACATCGGCGAAGTGCGCGACGGCACGTACTGCTTCATGAACTCCAGGTAGATCGCCTCGGCGGCGGCTTCGTCGATGGCCGAGGCCTTGACCCGCTCGATCAGGCCGGAACGGCCGTGGGTGTTCTTGTTCCAGTCGTCCATGCCGTCGAGCACCGCGTCCGGCTGATGCACCGCGATCACAGGCCCCTCGGCAATCACGTCGAGGTTGCTGTTGGTGACGATCATCGCCATTTCGATGATGCGGTCGCGGTCGGGTTCGAGGCCGGTCATTTCCATGTCCAGCCAGATGAGGTGATTCTGGTCCTGTGCCATAATCGGCTCGCTTTATCGGTAAAGGCGCGATTCTACGCGACGCCGCCCCGTTTCCGCCGTCCCGGCCGCGCGCCGGGCGCCGCTTCACGCTCATTCCCGATCCCCCTCCACGCCCGATGACCTCCAGCAGCTTCACCGCCCTGTTCCTCGTCGCCCTCGGCGCCGGTCTTGCCGTCCGTCTGTGGCTGGCGCGCCGCCAGATCGCCCACGTGGCTGCCCACCGGGGCGCCGTGCCGCCGGCATTCGCGGCCAGCATCGGACTCGACGCCCACCGGAAAGCCGCCGACTACACCATCGCGCGGGTTCGCCTGGGCATCGTCGATCTGCTGATCTCGGCCGCACTGCTGCTGGCGCTCACCGTGGGCGGCGGGTTGCAGGTCCTCCACGATCTGGCCGGCCACGCGGGCGCGCCGGGCGGCCTCGTCCACGGCGTCGCGTTCGTCGCGCTGGTTGCCGTGGTGTCGTGGTGCGTCGACCTGCCGCTGACGCTCTACCGCAGCTTCGGGCTCGAGGCGCGCTTCGGCTTCAACCGCCTCACCCCGGGCCTCTTCGTCGCCGACGCGGCCAAGGGCGCGGTGCTCGCAGCCGTCATCGGCCTGCCGCTGATCGCCTTCGTGCTGTGGCTGATGGCAGCCATGGGCGCGCAGTGGTGGCTGTACGTGTGGGCCTTCTGGCTGGTGTTCAACGTGTTGATCCTGCTCGTCTATCCGACCGTGATCGCACCGCTGTTCAACAAGTTCAAGCCACTGGAAGACGGCGAACTCAAGCAGCGCATCGAGGGTCTCCTGACCCGCTGCGGCTTTCGCCTGTCGGGCCTGTTCGTGATGGACGGCTCCAAGCGCTCGGCCCACGGCAACGCGTACTTCACCGGCTTCGGCGCGGCCAAGCGGATCGTCTTCTTTGACACGCTGCTCGACAAGCTGGCGCCCACCGAAGTCGAAGCCGTGCTGGCCCACGAGCTCGGCCACTACCACCACCATCACCTCTGGAAGCGCCTCGCGGTGATCGGCGCGGGCAGTCTGGCCTTCTTCGCGCTCCTGGGCCATCTGGCCGGGCAGGCATGGTTCTTCGACGGGCTGGGGATTCAGGCTGGCAGCACCGCGGCAACCCTCGTACTGTTCGCGCTGGTATTGCCGGTGTTCACCTTCCCCCTCACGCCGCTGATGAGCATGTGGTCGCGCAAGCACGAATTCGAGGCCGACGCCTACGCCGCCCGCCAGGCGTCGGGGCAGGAACTGGTGAGCGCGCTGGTCAAGCTGTACCGCGACAACGCCTCGACGCTGACGCCCGACCCGTTGTACTCCAGCGTCTACGACTCCCACCCGCCCGCGGCGATCCGCATCGCACGCCTGCAGGCCATCGGACGATGAAAACCTTCGGCACCCTGATCGCCGCCTTCGGGCGGCAATACGAAGTCCGCAGCGACGCGGGCGAGATCCTGCTGTGCGTGCCACGCGGCAAGAAGAGCCTGTTCGCCTGCGGCGACCGGGTGCAGGTGGCCGACACGGGGCCCGGCCAGGGCGTCATCGAAAAGCTGGTCGAGCGCACCAGTCTGCTGTATCGCTCCGACGCCTGGCGCCAGAAGCTGATCGCCGCCAACGCAACGCAGGTGGTGCTGGTGGTGGCCACCGAGCCCAGCTTTTCGGACGAGTTCCTGTCGCGCTGCCTGTGCGCGGCCGAAAGCCAGCATCTCAAGGTGTTGATCGTGCTGAACAAGACCGACATCACCGCAGGGCTCGCCGGTGCCCGCCAGCAGTTGGCCATTTTCGCAGCCCTCGGCTACCCGATCCTCGAACTCTCGGCACTCGATTCGGTGGATGCGCTGCGGGCGCGTCTGGTGGGCGAAACCAGCCTGCTGGTCGGGCAGTCAGGCATGGGCAAGTCGACGCTCACCAACGCGCTGATTCCCGAAGCACGCGCCGAGACCCGCGAAATCTCCGAGGTGCTCGATACCGGGAAGCACACCACCACCTTCGCGCGACTCTACCCGCTGCCGGAAGGCGGCGGCATCATCGACAGCCCGGGGATGCAGACCTTCGGCCTCGCGCACCTGGATGCGGAGGCGCTGGAAACCAGCTTCAGGGAATTCCGGCCTTACGCCGGCCAGTGTCGCTTCCGCGACTGCCGGCACGATGCCGAGCCCGGCTGCGCGCTACGCGAGGGCGCCGAGGCAGGCCGGATCGATCCTCGCCGGCTGCGTCAGTTCCTACAGTTCCGGGCCGAATGCGAACAGGCCCGACGCCAGGCGCAGGGCTGGTAGCCGTTCAGGCGTCGCCGACTTCGCCCGCGCCGATCCAGTCGGGGCTCGGCAGCGCCTCGAAGGCACTCCCTAGCGCCTGACTCCAACGGCTGCGGATCATCGCGAAGTATTCGTTCTGGGCGTCGATGCTGATGTGAGACGACACCTGCAGACGGTCGGTCTCGAGAATCGTCAGATCCAGCGGCAGACCTACCGAGAGGTTCGAGCGTATCGTCGAGTCCATCGAGATCAGCGCGAGCTTGGCCGCCTCGTCGAGCGTGGTGTGGCGCTTGACCACCCGATCGATGATCGGCTTGCCGTACTTGGACTCGCCGATCTGGAAATACGGCGTGTCCGGCGTCGCCTCGATGAAATTGCCTGCCGCGTAGATGTTGAACAACCGCGGCTGCTCGCTGCCGATCTGTCCGCCGAGGATCAGCGCCGCGGTGAAATCGATGCCAAAGCTCTTCAGCGCGTCGGCGTCGCGACGATGCACCTCGCGGAGCATTTCGCCCACATGACGGGCCGCTTCGAACATGTTGGGCACCGACCAGAGATTCTCTCGCCCATCCTGGGCCGCCATCGCTTCACGGAGCATCGACACGAGCTGCTGGGTGATCGCCAGGTTGCCGGAGCTCATCAGCACCAGCACCCGCTCCCCCGGCCGCTGGAAGATGTTGGTCTTGCGGAAGGTGTTGATATGGTCGACGCCGGCGTTGGTACGGGAATCCGACAGGAACACCATACCCGCGTCGAGCAGCATGCTGACACAGTAGGTCATGGAAAACCTCGGGGAAACGGGATGAACAAGGGATGCGCCATGCCGCGCGGCCGGGCGCAAACCCACGCCGGCGACAAGGAGGGCAAAGCGGGCACGGAGGCGGCCCGCGCCACCGTCAGGCCTGCAGATCCTGCAGGATCGACTTGATCTCGGCGCGGATGGCGCCCAGCTGCTCACGCAGCCCGAGCGACTCTTCCGCGTCCTCGCGCTTGCGCGCCGCCATCTCGTCGAGGCGGTTGCGCGCCCCCGAGATGGTGAAGCCGTCCTGGTACAGCAATTCGCGGATGCGCCGGATCAGCAGCACCTCGTGGTGCTGGTAGTAGCGGCGGTTACCACCGCGCTTGACCGGCCGCAACTGGGTGAATTCCTGCTCCCAGTAACGCAGCACATGGGGTTTAACCCCGCACAGCTCGCTCACCTCACCGATGGTGAAGTAGCGCTTGGCGGGAATCGGCGGCAGCTCGGTCGCTGCCGGTACATCACTTTGCGACATCGCTCAGTTGCTCCACATTGGCCTTGAGCTTCTGGCTGGCATGGAAAGTCACCACGCGCCGGGCCGTGATCGGAATCTCTTCGCCGGTCTTGGGATTGCGACCGGGACGCTGGGGTTTTTCGCGCAACTGGAAGTTGCCGAAACCCGAGAGCTTAACGCAATCGCCCCGTTCGAGGGCGAGGCGGATTTCCTCGAAGAAGCATTCCACCATGTCCTTGGCTTCGCGCTTGTTGAGGCCCACCTGCTCGAACAGCATGTCGGCGAGTTCCGCCTTGGTCAGGGTTACCGCCATGATGCTCAGGCCCTCAGCTTCGCGCCGAGCTGTTCCTCGGCATGGCGGGTCAGAACGGTCATCGCGGCATCCACTTCCGCATCCTCCAGCGTGCGTTGAGTTTCTTGCATCACCACCCGGAAGGCAAGACTCTTCCGGTTCGGCTCGATGCCCTTGCCCTGGTACTGGTCGAACAGCTCGATGCGCTGGACGATGGCGGGCGCCACCGCGCTGAGCCCTTTCAGCAGCGCGGCCGAGGCCGCGCCCTGATCGACCACCAGCGCCAGATCGCGGGTGACCGCCGGGAAGCGCGACACCTCGCGGTAGGCCGGGGTCACGGTGTCGAGCAACGCGTCGAGTTCCACCTCGAAGACCACCGGCGCAGTGCCGAGTTCATAGCGCTGAACCCATACCGGGTGCAGTTCGCCAATGAAGCCGATGGCACGACCGTCCAGCACCACGCGGGCTGACCGCCCGGGATGCAGGGCCGGATGGCTGGCCCGCTCGAATTGCGCAACGCGCGGCAGCAGCAATGCCTCGAGGTCGGCCTTGACGTCGAAGAAGTCCACGTTGCGGTTGCTCTCGCCCCACTGCTCGGGCTTCGCGAAACCGGCAGCCAGTGCCGCGAGACGAACCGGCTGATGGAACCCGTCCACCGGCTTGCCGGCGGGATCGCGGCTGAAGCAGCGACCGATCTCGAAGACGCGGACGCGGTTGGTCTGACGCTTGCGGTTGGTGACGACGTTGGCGACGAGGCCGCCGATCAGGCTGGAGCGCATCACGCTCATCTGGCTGGCGATCGGGTTGGCGAGGCGAACGGGGTCGGCATTGCCGGCGAAGTCCTTCTCCCAGGCCTCTTCGACGAAGGCGAAGTTGATGACCTCCTGGTAAGCGCGGCCGGCGACCAGGCGGCGTACCGCCATCGTGTCGCGCCGGGCCTCGGGGCGCGGCAGCATCGTGATCGGGCCACGCGGGGCGGTGGTCGGGATGTTGTCGTAGCCGTGAAGGCGGGCGATTTCCTCGATCAGATCTTCCTCGATCTCCACGTCGAAGCGGTAGGACGGCGGCGTGACGATGAAGTCGTCGCCATCACGCACGACGGAGAGTTCGAGTCGCTGGAACATCTCCGCCACCGCATCGGCGGTCAGCGCGATGCCCAGCACGCGGCGCACCCGCGCGGCGCGCAGGCGGATCGGCTTGCGCGCGGGCAGCTTGTCGGCGACGACGGCCTCGACCACCGGGCCCGGCTCGCCGCCGCAGATGTCGAGGATCAGGCGCGTGGCGCGCTCGATGGCTTTCGGCGCGAGTTCGAAATCGACCCCGCGCTCGAAGCGATAGGAGGCATCGGACGAGAAGCCATAGGCGCGGGCGCGGCCGGCGATGGCGTCGGGCGCGAAGAAGGCGCTCTCGAGGAACAGATCGGTCGTCTCGAGGGTGATGCCGGACTCCTCACCGCCCATGATGCCAGCCAGCGCCAGGGCACGGGCGTCATCGGCGATCAGCAGGGTGTCGGCGGCGAGCGTGACGGTCTGTTCGTTGAGCAGCAGCAACTGCTCGCCGGCCCTGGGCAGACGGGCATGAATGGCGCCTTCCAGCTTGGCGTCGTCGAAGGCGTGCAGGGGCTGGCCGAGCTCGAGCATCACGTAGTTGGTGACATCCACCAGTGCGCTGATCGAACGGATGCCACTGCGCGCAAGGCGCTGCTGCATCCACTCGGGCGTCGGCGCCTTGGCGTTCACCCCGCGGATCAGGCGGCCGCAGTAACGCGGGCATGCATCCGGCGCGTCGAGCACGATCTCGCGGCGGGCGTCGATGGTCGGCGCGACGGGCGCGCACGCCGGCAGGCTGAGCGGGCTGCCGGTCAGGCCCGCCACTTCGCGGGCAATACCGGTGAGGCTCAGGCAATCGGCACGATTCGGGGTGAGCTTGATGGTGAACAGGGTGTCGTTCAGGGCCAGGTAGTCACGCAGATCGGTGCCGACCGGCGCGTCCTCGGGCAGCACCAGCAGGCCGCTGCTTTCCTCGGAAATCCCCAGCTCCTTGGCCGAGCACAGCATGCCGAAAGACTCGACGCCACGCAGCTTGGCCGCCTTGATGCCGAAACCGGCCAGGTCGGCGCCCACCAGCGCGCACGGAATCTTGATGCCGGCGGCGGCATTGGGCGCTCCGCAGACGATCTGCAGCAGCTCGCCCTGACCGGCGTCCACCTTGCAGACGCGCAGCTTGTCGGCGTTGGGGTGCTTTTCGGCCTCGACGATCTGCGCCACGACCACTTTGGAAAACGCGGAGGCAACGCCATCCTGCTCTTCCACTTCCAGCCCCGCCATCGTGAGCAGATGCCCAAGCTGGTCCGAATCCAGATCCGGACTGACGAAACTACGCAACCAGAGTTCTGAGAATTGCATGGCTTACCTGAATTGACCGAGGAAACGAAGATCGCCTTCGAAGAAAAGGCGCAGGTCATTGACGCCGTACCGCAGCATCGTGAGACGGTCCGGTCCCATGCCGAAGGCGAAGCCGGTGTAGCGCTCGGGGTCGATGCCACCGTAACGCAGCACGTTGGGATGGACCATGCCGCAACCGGCGATCTCCAGCCAGCGGCCTTTCATCGCGCCGCTCATGAAAGCCACGTCGATCTCAGCGGACGGCTCGGTGAACGGGAAGAAAGACGGACGGAAACGCACCTGCAGGTCGTCGCTCTCGAAGAAGCTGCGCAGGAAGTCGGCGACCACGCCCTTCAGGTCGGCGAAGCTGACCGTCTCGCCGACCCACAGGCCTTCGATCTGGTGAAACATCGGCGAGTGCGTGGCGTCGGAATCGACGCGATAGACGCGGCCCGGCGCGATGACGCGCAGCTCGGGCATCGTCTCGCGATCCTTGTAAGCCTCGACGTGGGCCTGCATCGCGCGGATCTGGACCGGGCTGGTGTGGGTGCGCAACAGCACGCCCTCACCGTTTTCCAGATAGAAGGTGTCGTGCATCGAACGCGCCGGGTGGTTGGCCGGGGTGTTCAGTGCAGTGAAATTGTAGAAATCGGTCTCGATCTCAGGGCCTTCGGCCACGTCGAAGCCGATCGAGCGGAACAGCTGCTCGACCCGGTCGAGGGTCCGCACCACCGGATGCAGGCCGCCGATCCCGGCACCACGCCCCGGCAAGGTAACGTCCAGCGCTTCGGCGGCGAGCTGCGCCTCGAGGGCCGCGTTCTGCAGCGCATCGCGACGGGCCGTCAGCAGCGCCTCGATGGCGGATTTGGCCTTGTTGATCTCGGCGCCCGCGGTCTTGCGCGCTTCCGGATCGAGTTTGCCGAGGCCTTTCAGGAGTTCGGTGAGCGAACCACCCTTGCCGAAGTAGCGCGCCTTGGCGGCTTCGAGGGAGGCGCTGTCCGCGGCGGCGGCAAAAGCGGCTCCCGCCTCTTCGACGAGTTGATCGAGTTGATCCATTTTGATGTCTTATCCCGGGTTCAGGACAAAAAAAAGGAGGCCAGGCCTCCTTTTTTCGTGCTGCGAAAACTTACGCAGCGAGCTTGGCCTTGGCTTGTTCGGCGAGCGCCGCAAAAGCGGGCTTGTCGAACACGGCCAGATCGGCCAGGACCTTGCGATCCACTTCGATGGAGGCCTTCTTCAGGCCGTTCATGAAGCGGCTGTAGGTCAGACCGACTTCACGCGCGGCGGCGTTGATACGGGCGATCCACAGGGCACGGAACTGACGCTTGCGCTGACGACGGTCACGGTAGGCGTACTGGCCCGCTTTCATCACCGCCTGCTTGGCGATCCGGTATACGTTCTTGCGACGACCACGATAGCCCTTGGCTTGATCGAGGACTTTCTTGTGACGGGCACGTGCGGTTACACCGCGCTTAACTCGGGGCATTGCGTTCTCCTAGATCAGGCGTAGGGCATCATGGCGCGGATGGACTTTTCGTCCGAAGCGTGCACGGCAGTCATGCCGCGCAGCTGGCGCTTGCTCTTGGTGGTCTTCTTGGTCAGGATGTGGCGCTTGAACGCCTGCGAACGCTTGATGCTACCGCTAGCGCGGACCTTGAACCGCTTGGCGGCCCCGCTCTTGGTCTTCATCTTGGGCATGAAGATAACTCCAGCTTATGACATGGCCCCGGGTGGCTTCCGACTTCCGGAAACGCTTCAACAACCCGTCACCACTTGTATCCGACAGGCTATGCTGCCCGCCGTATTTCCGGCACCTCACGGCACCGGGAATCCCTTGAAGCCGTTCAGTGCTTCTTTTTCGGCGCGATGACCATGATCATCTGACGCCCTTCCATCTTGGGCATCTGCTCGACCTGACCGACTTCGTCCAGATCGGCCTTGATACGCTCAAGCTGGCGCATGCCGAACTCCTGGTGCGCCATTTCGCGACCGCGGAAACGGAGCGTCACCTTAGCCTTGTCGCCTTCGTTCAGGAACTTGATGAGGTTACGCAGCTTAATCTGGTAGTCGTTCTCGTCCGTACCGGGACGAAGCTTGACTTCCTTGACCTGAATCTGCTTCTGCTTTTGCTTGGCTTCGTGGGCACGCTTGGCTTCTTCGTACTTGTACTTGCCGAAGTCCATCAAGCGGCACACGGGCGGCTTGGCCATCGGCGCGATCTCGACGAGATCGACACCTGCTTCATCCGCTGCCTCAAGCGCAGCACGCAGAGAAACGATGCCAATCTGCTCACCGTCCTCACCCGTCAGACGCACCTCAGGCGCATTGATTTCGCCATTGACGCGCAGCTTCTTTTCCTGAGCGATGGTTGAACTCTCCAAAAAACAAAAAAATCAGGCCGAGCCGGCAAAGGTGGAAACCTCGTTTTGCCAACGCTCGACAACCGTATCGATGGACATTTGACCGAGGTCTTGATTGCCCCGGGCGCGCACGGCAACTACGTTTGCCGCCTTTTCCTTGTCGCCTACGACGAGCAGGTAAGGCAGCTTTCGTACGCTATGTTCGCGTATTTTATAAGTAATTTTCTCGTTGCGCAAATCGGCCTCGACCCGAAAGCCGCGAGCGCGCAAGGTTTTAACAACTTCCGTGACGTAATCGGCCTGCGATTCGGAAATATTGAGGACCACCGCCTGCACCGGCGCCAGCCACAAGGGCAGCGCCCCGGCGTGGTTTTCGATGAGAATGCCGATGAAGCGCTCCAGCGAACCCAGGATTGCGCGATGCAACATCACTGGCGTATGGCGGCCGTTATCCTCACCCACGTACTCCGCCCCCAGGCGGCTCGGCATCGAGAAATCCACCTGAACGGTGCCGCACTGCCACGACCGACCAATCGCATCCTTGATGTGAAATTCGATCTTCGGACCGTAGAAGGCGCCTTCGCCGGGCAGCTCCTCCCACTCGAGACCGCTCGCCCGCAACGCGGCGCGCAACCCCTCCTCGGCCTTGTCCCACACCTCGTCCGAGCCGACGCGACTCTCCGGACGTAGCGCCAGCTTGACCGCCACCTCGGCAAAGCCGAAATCGGCATATACCTTGCGGACCAGCGCGTTGAAGGCGGTCACCTCGGACTCGATCTGGTCTTCGGTGCAGAAAACATGGCCGTCGTCCTGGGTGAAACCCCGCACGCGCATGATCCCGTGAAGCGCACCGGAAGGCTCATTGCGGTGACAGGCACCGAATTCGCCGTAACGAAGCGGCAGCTCGCGATACGAACGCAGATCGGAATTGAAGATCTGGATGTGACCCGGACAGTTCATCGGCTTCACCGCGTAATCGCGACTCTCGGATTCCGTGGTGAACATGTTGGCCTTGTAATGCTCCCAGTGGCCCGACTTTTCCCAGAGTGCGCGATCGAGAATCTGCGGACAGCGGACCTCCTGATAGCCATTATCGCGATACACCGCACGCATGTACTGCTCGACCTGCTGCCATACGGTCCAGCCGTTGGGATGCCAGAACACCAGCCCCGGCGCCTCTTCCTGCAGGTGGAACAGGTCGAGCTGCTTGCCCAGGCGACGATGATCGCGCTTCTCCGCCTCCTCCAGCATGTGCAGGTAGGCCTCCTGATCTTCCTTCCTGGCCCAGGCGGTGCCGTAGATGCGCTGCAGCATCTCGTTCTTCGAGTCGCCACGCCAATAGGCGCCCGCAACCTTCATCAGCTTGAAGACCTTCAGCTTGCCCGTGGACGGCACGTGCGGGCCACGACACAGATCGGTGAACGCCCCCTCCCGATACAACGAGACATCCTGATCCTGCGGGATCGAGGCGATGATCTCGGCCTTGTAGTGCTCGCCGATCGACTTGAAGTAAGCCACCGCCTCGTCGCGCGGCAGCACACTGCGCTCGACCGGAATGTCGCGCTTCGCGAGCTCAGCCATGCGCACCTCGATCTTTTCCAGATCTTCGGGAGTAAACGGGCGCTTGTAGGAGAAGTCGTAGTAAAAGCCGTTCTCGATAACCGGCCCGATCGTGACCTGGGCATCGGGAAACAACTCCTTCACCGCATAGGCCAGCAGGTGAGCAGTGGAGTGTCGGATGATCTCGAGACCATCGACATCCTTGTCAGTAACGATGGCAAGGGCCACATCCCGATCGATCAGGTGAGACGTATCGACGAGCTTGCCTTCGACCTTGCCGGCCAGTGCGGCGCGGGCCAGACCGGCGCCAATGGAGGCGGCAACCTGGGCAATCGTCACGGGCTGCTCGAAACTGCGTACGGAACCGTCGGGCAAGGTGATGTTGGGCATGATGGCTCGCTCCGGGAAAATTCAGGGCAAAAAAAAAGTGCGGACGAGCCGCACTTTTCTTTTTCTGGAAAACGCCTTACAGCAGACTCGGTGTAACTTAGTCCTGCTTGCTGCAAGTTCGAGACATTCGTTTTCCTTCTTAGGTGTTTGGTAGGCGCGATTGGACTCGAACCAACGACCCCCACCATGTCAAGGTGGTGCTCTAACCAGCTGAGCTACGCGCCTAAGAAGCCCGCATTATAGACGAGCCCAGAAAGTTGTCAACAACTTCGGCGATTTATTTTGCCTCGGGCCACGCCACCAGGAAGTGCGCCCAATGGGTCGCCTCGAGCCGGCCAAGCGCTTCTCGGACGAAGGCCACTTCGGCTTCGTACTGCGCCTTGTCAAGGACGCCCCGCATGAGCTGGAAACGCAGAAACACCAGATACGTGTTCACCACATCGGTCTCGCAGTAGTCGCGGATTTCGGCGAGTCGCCCTTCCCGGTAACCCTGCCATACCGCCGATCCATCCATGCCGAGCTTACCGGGAAAGCCCATCAGCTTCGCCAGATCGTCGAGCGGCGCGTTGGCTCGCGGCTGGTAGAGCGCCAGCAGATCCATCAGATCCAGGTGACGGGTGTGGTAACGGCTGATGTAGTTGTTCCACTTGAAGTCGCGGGAATCCTGGTAATCGCCGTCGCCCAAATCCCAGTAACGCGGCGCGGCCACACCGTGAAGCATGCCGCGGTAGTGCAGCACCGGCAGATCGAAGCCGCCGCCGTTCCACGAGACGATCTGCGGCGTAAACCTTTCGATGCCGTCGAAGAAGCGCTGGATGATCTCCCCTTCGCCACAATCGGGCTCCGACAGGGAGAACACCCGGAACTGGCTCATGTCGCGCAAGGCGCAGGAAATCGTCACGACGCGCTGCAGATGATGCGGCAGGAAGTCGCTGCCGCCCGCCGCACGACGCTGCTGGAAGGCGAATTCGGCAACCTCATCGTCGCCGAGTTCGGCCGGCAAACCATGAAGCAGGCGGATGCCCGCCACGTCGGGGATGGTCTCGATGTCGAAAACGAGCGTGCTGGCCATGACGGTCAGGCGGGGAAAACGCCGGTGGAAAGATAGCGGTCGCCGCGGTCGCAGACGATGGAAACGATCACCGCGTTCTCGAGCTGCGCGGCCAGGCGCAGGGCCACCGCCATCGCGCCGCCCGACGAGATGCCGGCAAAGATCCCCTCCTCGCGCGCCAGGCGCCGGGTCATGTCCTCGGCGTCGGCCTGGGAAACATATTCGAGCTGATCCACCTTCGCCTTGTCGTAGATGCGCGGCAGGTAGGCCTCCGGCCACTTCCGGATGCCCGGAATCTGCGCGCCCTCGGCGGGCTGGCAGCCGACGATACGCACCGCCGGATTCTGCGACTTGAGGTAGGACGAGACGCCCATGATGGTGCCGGTGGTGCCCATGCTGCTGATGAAATGGGTGATCGTGCCGCCGGTCTGAGTCCAGATCTCCGGCCCGGTGCCATCGATGTGGGCCTGGGGATTGTCGGGATTGGCGAACTGATCGAGGATCACACCGCGCCCCTCGTCGCGCATCCGCTCGGCCACATCGCGAGCCAGCTCCATGCCCCCCTCCTTCGGCGTCAGCACCAGTTCGGCACCAAAGGCGCGCATCGTCTGGCGCCGCTCGATGCTCTGGTTCTCGGGCATCACGAGGATCATGCCATACCCGCGGATCGCCGCCGCCATCGCCAAGGCGATGCCGGTATTGCCGCTGGTTGCTTCGATCAAGGTATGGCCGGGGCGGATTTCACCACGCGCCTCGGCGCGCAGGATCATCGACAAGGCCGGCCGGTCCTTGACCGAGCCTGCGGGATTGTTGCCCTCGAGCTTGGCGAGGATGACGTTGTTGCGTCCTGCTGTGATGCGTTTGAGCCGGACCAGCGGGGTCTGTCCCACGTAGTCTTCGAGCGTCTTGAATTCCATGATTCGCTTCAATCCGATGTCGGGGTGAAAGGATGATACCGAATGCGGTCGTCCGGCACTGCCTGCCCGCGCCGCCCGTTCCGATGGAAAAGGGGCTTCCAGTGGAAGCCCCCGGGGTGCGCTGGCGGTCGTGCGCGGTGCTTACGGGCGACCGATGCTGAGGTAGGCGAGCCCTGCCTGACGCGGCAGGACCGGATCGAACATGTTGCGCCCGTCGAAGATCACTGGACTCTTGAGCTTGGCCTTGATCGCATCGAAATCCGGGCTACGGAATTCCTTCCATTCGGTGACGATCACCAAGGCATCGGCGCCGTCCAGGGCCTGCATCGGGCGATCGGCATAGGCCAGACGCGGCTCGTCGCCGAAGATGCGACGGCTTTCCGGCATCGCAACCGGATCGTAGGCGGTGACGGTCGCCCCACGGCGGAACAGTTCGGCGATGATCACGCGGCTCGGCGCCTCGCGCATGTCGTCGGTGTTGGGCTTGAAGGCCAGACCCCAGAGGGCGAATCGCCGGCCGCTCAGATCCTCGCCGAAATGGGCGACGATCTTGTTCACCAACACCTGCTTCTGGGCGTCGTTGGCCTCCTCGACCGCATTCAGCACATGCAGCGCGTGGCCGGCATCACTGCCGGTCTTGATCAAGGCCTTCACGTCCTTGGGGAAGCATGAGCCACCATACCCGCAGCCGGCATACAGGAAGTGATAGCCAATGCGCGGATCACTACCGATGCCCTGCCGCACCAGCTCGATGTCCGCCCCCAGGCGCTCGGCCAGCAGGGCGAGCTCGTTCATGAAACTGATGCGCGTCGCGAGCATGGCGTTGGCGGCGTACTTGGTCAGCTCGGCGCTGCGCAGATCCATGATCAGCAGTTTTTCGTGGTTGCGCTGGAAAGGCGCGTAGAGCGCTTTCATCAGGAAGATCGCCTGATCGTCCTCAGCCCCTACGACGATGCGATCCGGGCGCATGAAGTCGTCGACCGCGGCACCCTCCTTCAGGAACTCGGGGTTCGACACGACACTGTACGGGATCGCCTCGCCCCGGGCGTCGAGTTCGGCGCGGACCGCTGCCTTGACCTTGTCGGCGGTGCCGACCGGCACCGTGCTCTTGTCGACGATCACCTTGTAATCGGTCATGTAGCGCC
Organism: Zoogloea sp.; assembly: GCF_041911615.1. GTDB lineage: Bacteria > Pseudomonadota > Gammaproteobacteria > Burkholderiales > Rhodocyclaceae > Zoogloea. The sequence continues at coordinate 17,147 of NZ_JAYROR010000145.1, forward strand.
CGATGGCTTTGGCGGCCGACAGCACGTACTTGAGGTCGGCCGAGCCGTCCTCGTCCGGCGGCGTGCCGACGGCGATGAACTGGATCGTGCCGAAATGTACCGCTTCCTCCACATCAGTCGTGAAGTGCAGACGGCCCGCAGCCACGTTGCGCGCCACGACGCCCTCGAGACCCGGCTCGTGGATCGGAATACCGCCCTCCTTGAGGATGCGGATCTTCTCCGGATCCAGGTCAAGACACAGGACGTCGTTGCCCATCTCAGCGAGACAGGCCCCGGACACCAGCCCCACGTAACCCGTACCGACCACGGTGATTTTCATATGTTGTTTCCCGAGACGAATCTAGATAAGCGAGCCAGAAACTGGCACTGGACGAACGCCCGCGCGCTCGCCTTGAGCCCCGCCGACGCGGCTAGGGCGAAAGATCGAATTCTTCGGTGCGCTTCGGCGGATAGGTCTCCCAACCGCCGCACGCAGGACAACGCCAGTAGAACTGGCGCGCCTTGAAACCGCAGGCGTCGCAGCGATAGCGCGCGACCCGGCGGGTATGCCCATGTACGAGTCCCTTCACCAGCTCGATATCGGTGCGCTGCTCGACTGGCGCCGTCAGCAGTGCGGCCTCCAGCAGCTTGTCGAGACCGAGCAGGGTCGGATTGCGGCGCAGTTCGTCGCGCACTAGCTGATACGCCGCCTGCGGCCCTTCCTTTTGCAGTTCCCACTGGAACAGGGCGTCGAGGAGATCGAGGGACGGATACTGATCGAGATAGCTGCGCAGCAGCTGGATCCCCTGATCGAGCCGGCCGAGCCGTCGATAACCGTCCATCAACCGCTCGGCCACCAGCGCGAGGTAAACCGGATTCTGGCTTTCGACCCTCTTCCAGGCCTCGAGGGCCGCTTCGTCGTCGCCTCGCGCGGCGTGGAGGTCACCGAGCAGCATGCTCGCACGCACCGACTTGCGGTTCATTTCGAGGGCCCGCCCTAGACTCTCGAGCGCTTCGTCGAAGCGGGAATTGGCAATCGCGGTGCTCGCCAGCTCGCAGTGGAAGTTGGAGACTTCCTTTTCCCACAGGACGCCCTCATGAGGCAGGGCCTCGGCGATCTCGATGGCCTTGCGCCAGTCCTTCTCCTGCTGGTAAATGTCGAGGAGATTCTTCAGCGCAAAATCGTTCAGGCGCGTATCGCGCAACTTCACGAAAACGGCTTCGGCACGGTCCAGCAGGCCTGCCTTGAGAAAATCCAGCCCAAGCTCGGAGAGCGCCTGCTGACGTTGTTCGTCCGACAGGTCGTCGCGATCGACGAGATTCTGGTGCATACGGATCGCCCGATCGGTCTCGCCGCGGCGACGGAACAGGCTACCGAGCGCGAAGTGCAACTCGACGGTCTGGTTGTCGATCTTGACCGCCTCGATAAACGCATCGATGGCCTTGTCGGGCTGTTCGTTGAGCAGGAAGTTGAGACCGGTCAGGTAGGTGCGCGGGAGCGCGCGGGACTCCTTGACCAGATGCTTGATGTCGATCCGCGCGGCCAGCCAGCCGAGCGCGAAGAACAGCGGAAACGCCAGCAGCCACCAGAGTTCGAATTCCATGGGGTCAGTAGCTTTCCGGGAGGTCGGGACCGTGGGCCAGGGGCAGCGTGCCACGCGGGCCGGGCGACGCGGCATCCCGCTTCTGACCACGCAGATGACCGATTTCCCGATGCTGACGATACAGGGTCGCAACCGTGGCGGTCACGCCAATCAGCACGCCGACGACGACGAACAGCAGGATCACCAGCACCAGCGGCATATGCCACTGCGCACCGAAGAAGAAGCGCAGCACGACCACGTCGTCGTTCTTGACGGCGAAGCCGAACAGCAGGAGGAACAGAAATAAACGGAAAATCCAGATCAGAGCGCGCATCGCGAAATTATCCCTGACACGGACAAAAAAAAGAAGGCGGCTTTCGCCGCCTTCGTGATCGAGCGCGAGACACCACAGGCCTCGACGCCGGAAGCGCACGACGGGTCACCCCATCATGTCGACGCGCTCCCGCAGTTCCTTGCCGGCCTTGAAATGCGGAACGTATTTTTCCGGCACCTGCACCTTCTCACCCGACTTGGGATTACGCCCGACGCGGGGGGGGCGGTAGTTCAAGGCAAAGCTGCCAAAGCCGCGGATCTCGATGCGATCGCCCCGCGAAAGGGCTTCGGTCATCGCATCGAGGATCATCTTTACCGCGAACTCGGCGTCCTTCGCTACCAGCTGGGGAAAACGCTCCGCCAGCCGGGCGATGAGCTCCGACTTGGTCATGCCCGAGCCGCTTACTTCTGCTCGTTGAGCTTGGCCTTCAGCAGCGCACCGAGGTTGGTGGTGCCGCTGGCAGCGGAGCCGCTGTCAGACGCCAGCTTGCTCATCGCTTCGTTCTGCTCGACCTGATCCTTGGCGCGGATCGACAGGTTGATGCCGCGGGTCTTGCGGTCAACGTTGACGATCAGGGCTTCGACCGAATCACCCACCTTCAGCAGGGTGGAAAGATCGTCCACGCGATCGCGGGAGAACTCGGACGCACGCAGGTAGCCTTCGACATCGCTGTTCAGGGCGATCACGGCGCCACGGGCATCCACGGTCTTCACGGTGCCGGTCACGAGGGTGTTCTTGTCGTGGGTGGCGATGAAGTTGGTGAACGGATCCCCGTCGAGCTGCTTGATGCCGAGGGAGATGCGCTCTTTCTCGACGTCGATGTTGAGCACCACGGCCTCGACTTCGTCGCCCTTCTTGTACTGGCGGACAGCTTCTTCGCCAGACAGGGACCACGACAGGTCGGACAGGTGAACCAGACCGTCGATGCCGCCTTCCAGGCCGATGAACACGCCGAAGTCGGTCAGGGACTTGATCTGACCACGGACCTTGTCGCCCTTCTTGTGGTTGATCGCGAAATCGTCCCACGGGTTGGACATGCACTGCTTCATGCCCAGGGAGATACGGCGACGGTCTTCGTCGATCTCGAGGATCATCACTTCGACCTCGTCGCCCAGCTGCACAACCTTGGTCGGGTGGATGTTCTTGTTGGTCCAGTCCATTTCGGACACGTGAACCAGGCCTTCGATGCCCTGCTCGACTTCAACGAACGCACCGTAGTCGGTGATGTTGGTGACCTTGCCGAACAGACGGGTGCCCTGCGGGTAACGACGGGAGATGCCGACCCACGGATCTTCGCCCAGCTGCTTGAGGCCCAGGGAGACGCGGTTCTTCTCCTGGTCGAACTTGAGCACCTTGGCTTCGAGTTCGTCGCCCACGGACAGGACTTCCGACGGGTGACGCACACGGCGCCAGGCCAGATCGGTGATGTGCAGCAGGCCGTCGATGCCACCCAGATCCACGAACGCGCCGTAATCGGTGATGTTCTTGACGATACCCTTGACGACGGTGCCTTCCTTGAGGGTTTCAAGGAGCTTCTGACGCTCTTCACCCATGGAGGCCTCGAGCACGGCGCGGCGGGAAACAACGACGTTGTTGCGCTTGCGGTCGAGCTTGATGACGCGGAATTCGAATTCCTTGCCTTCGAACGGGGTGGTGTCCTTGACCGGACGCATGTCCACCAGCGAACCCGGGAGGAAGGCGCGGATGCCGTTGACCATGACGGTCAGGCCACCCTTCACCTTACCGGTGATCATGCCCTTGACGAGGATCGCGTCATTCAGGGCCTTGTCGAGGTCGTTCCAGGCGGCGATGCGCTTGGCCTTGTCGCGGGAAAGGCGGGTCTCGCCGTAGCCGTCTTCGAGCTGCTCGATGGCAACCTGGACGTAGTCGCCGACTTGGGCAGTAACTTCGCCGCGGTCGCTGCGGAATTCGTCGAGGGGGATGTAGCTCTCGGACTTCAGGCCGGCGTTGACGACCACGAAGTTCTGGTCGATACGCACGACTTCGGCGGTGATGACTTCACCGGCGCGCATTTCCTGGCGATTGAGGGATTCCTCGAAAAGGGCGGCAAAGCTTTCCTCGAAGGAAGCGGGGGTGGCAGTGGACATAAGAAAAAAGAACCTTACAACCGTGGTGAGACGGCGGTTGGTTGAAAAAACTTCCCCGCCCGGGCGAGCGGTGGAAGACGTCAGCAGCGAAGCCGGCCGGCCTTGTCGAGCACGAAATCGACCGCCTGTTGGATGGTCATTTCGGAGGTATCGAGCAGCGCCGCGTCCTCGCTTTTCTTCAGCGGCGCGACAGCACGCTGGGAATCCCGGGCGTCGCGTTCGCGCAAATCACTGAGTAGATCGTCCATGTTAGCAGGCATTCCTTTACTGATCAACTGCTTATATCGACGATCCGCCCGTGCCTCGACGGAGGCCGTGAGGAAAATCTTGACCTGGGCGTCGGGAAAAATCACCGACCCGATGTCGCGCCCCTCAGCCACCAGGCCACGACCACGACGGTAGGCGCGCTGGCGCCAGAACAGGGCTTCCCGAACCGCCGGCAAGACCGCGACTTTCGAGGCGCCGACGGAGCAGGCCTCGCTGCGGATCGCATCGGTGACGTCGTCCCCGTCGAGAAAGATCCGGTCGCCGTCGAAACGCGCCGGCAGCGCGTTGGCGATCCGCGCGAGGGCGGCTTCGTCGTCGAGGGTGACGCCCTGACGCTGGCCGGCGAGCGCGACCAGGCGGTACAGCGAGCCGCTGTCCAGGTGATCGAAACCCAGCGCCGCTGCCGCCCGGGCGCCCACGGTGCCCTTGCCGGAAGCCGACGGTCCGTCGATGCCGACCACCGGAACCGGGGTGGCGATGCCGGCAAAGGTGGCGAAATATTCCGGGAACGTCTTGTTGACGCACTTCGGGTCGTTGATCCGCACGTACGGGCCGCCCAGGGTGGCGAGCGAGAAGCACATCGCGACCCGGTGATCCTCATAAGTGTCGATGACACCGCGGTGCAGCTCGGCCGGCGGCACCACGGTGATGCTTTCCGGGTACTCCTCGACCGTCGCGCCGAGCTTGCGCAACTCGGTGGCCATCGCGGCGATGCGGTCGGTCTCCTTGACCCGCCAGCTGCCGATGTTGCGCAGCGTGCTCGGGCCATCGGCGAAGAGCGCCGCGACGGCGAGCGTCATCGCGGCGTCGGGGATGTGATTGAGGTCGAGATCGATGGCCTTGAGCTTGCCGGATGCGGGGGCACGGGCTTCGATCCAGTCGTCGCCCCAGGTGATCTGCGCGCCCATCGCGGCCAGTGCGTCGGCGAACTTGACGTCGCCCTGGATGCTCTGGCGACCGGCGCCGACGACTCGCACCGGACCGCCACCGAGGGCGCCCGCGGCAAGGAAGTAGCTCGCGGTGGAGGCATCGCCCTCGACGGCGATACGCCCCGGCGAACGATAGCGTTGGCCGGCCGGCACGACGAAGCGACGCCAGCCGTCGCGCTCGACGACGACCCCGAAGCGCGCCATCAGGTTGAGGGTGATCTCGACATAAGGTCGGCTGATGAGCTCGCCTTCCACCTCGATCACCAGCGGCTTGTCGCGCGCCACCAGCGGCGCCGCCTGGAGCAGCCCGGTGAGGAACTGGCTGGACACGTTGCCGCGCACGCTCACACGCTCGGCGCCGAGCCTGGCGGGCTTGAGGGCGAGCGGCGGGTAACCCTCCTGCCCGAGCCACTCGACCGCGGCGCCGAGCTGCTTGAGACCGTCCACCAGATCGCCGATGGGCCGCTCGTGCATCCGAGGCACGCCGGCAAGACGCACTTCGGCGGTCTGATCGTCGCACCCCGAAAGGCTGGCGACGATCGCCGGGACGAGGGTGCGGATGCTGAGGCCGGAATTGCCGACGAAGAGGTCGGCCTTCAATTGCGGAAAGCGCCCGCCGCAGCCACTGACGCGCAGCGCATCGCCCTCCTCCGCCACCGCGACACCAAGCGCGACGATGGCGTTGCGCATCACGCGGGTGTCGTCGGAATCGAGCAGCGCCTCGACGAGGGTGTCGCCTTCGGCGAGGGCCGCCAGCAGCAACACGCGATTGGAGATGCTCTTCGAACCGGGCAGGCGCACGGTGCCGGCGGCACTGCGCATCGGCGGCAGATCGATGAATTCCAGGTTCATTTTGATTCCTCGTTCAGGGGCGCCGCGGCACGACGGGCGGCCGCGACGCGGACGGGTACGGCGCCTTATTCGCCCGAGGGCGCGGCGGGGAAAGCCTTGTCGGCCCAGGTGTTGCGTGCGCGGCTGGCTTCGTCGAAGACGGCTTCGAGGGCCGGCCCGTCACCTTCGACGAGCAGCGCCCGCAGGTAGGCCAGCTCGGCGAGATAGGCGTCGAGTTCGGCGAGCAGCGAGTGACGGTTGGCGACGCAGATGTCGCGCCACATTTCGGGATGACTGCCGGCGACGCGGGTGAAATCGCGAAAGCCACTGGCCGCGTAGCTGAAGAGCTGTTCGGCATTGGCGCGGCCGGCGAGATCGTGCACCAGGCCGAAGGCGAGCAGATGCGGCAGGTGGCTGACAGCGGCGAAGACGCGGTCGTGCTCCTGCGGGCTCATCTCGTGGAGGACGGCCCCGCAGGCGGCCCAGGCCTCGCGCACCCGGGCGACGGCGGCCGGGGCGTTCTCGGGCAGCGGCGTGACCACCACCTTGCGGCGCTGGTAAAGCTCGGCGGTTGCGGCCGTGGGGCCGCTCTTTTCGGCGCCGGCGATCGGATGGGCCGGAACAACGTTGGCCAGATGCGCGCCGAGGTGACGGTAGATCGCCTCGATGACGTCGCGCTTGGTGCTGCCCGCGTCGGTGACGACGGTGTTGGGACCGAGGTGCGGCGCGATGGCGGCGGCGACGGCATCCATCTGCCCGACCGGCATCGCCAGCAGCACCAAGTCGGCGTCGACGAGGGCTTCGGCCCAATCGGTGGAGATCTCGTCGATGATGCCCAGCTGCTTCGCGGCCGCCAGCGGTTCGGGGCGCCGTCCGACGCCGACGATGCGCCCGACCACACCAGCGCGGCGCAGCGCGAGGGCGAAGGAGCCGCCGATCAGGCCGACGCCACAGACGACCAGCTTGTCGATCTTCTTCACGCCGGCACCGCTCAGGCGAGGGCGTCGGGCAGGGCGTCGAGGAAGCGCGCGTTCTCGCTTTCGAGACCGATGGAGACGCGCAGCCACTCGGGCATGCCGTAGCCTGAAATGGGCCGGACGATGACACCCTGGCGCAGCAGACGCTGGTTGACACCTGCGCCGTCGCCGACCTTGAAGGTGACGAAGTTGCCGGCGGACGGAATCCAGTCGAGGCCGAGGCGCTGGAAGCCGTCGCACAGTTGCTTCATGCCATCGCGGTTGAGTTCGTAGCTGCGCTGCAGGAAGTCATCGTCGAACAGCGCCGCCGCCGCCGCGGCAAGGCCCACGCTGCAGACATTGAAGGGCTGGCGCACGCGGTTCAGCAGGTCGATGACCGCCGGGTTGCCAAGCCCGTAACCGACGCGCAGGCCGGCAAGGCCGTAAGCCTTGGAGAAGGTGCGGCTCACCAGCAGATTGGGAAAGCGACCGATCCAGGCCACGGCGTCGTAGCGCTGCGCCGGCGCGAGGTACTCGGTGTAGGCCTCGTCGAGCACCACCAGGACCTCGGCGGGCACGCGGGCGAGGAAGGCCTCGAGCTCCGGGCCGGGAATGAAGGTACCGGTCGGATTGTTGGGGTTGGCAATGAAGATCACGCGCGTGGCCGGAGTGATCGCGGCGAGCATCGCGTCGAGGTCATGCCCGAAATTCTTCGCCGGCACTTCAATGCCGCGCGCGCCGGCCGCCTGGGTCGCGAGGGGATACACGGCGAAGGCGTGGCGGGCGAAGATCGCGTCGCGATCGGGGCCCAGGAAAGCACCGGCGACCATCTCGAGGATGTCGTTGGAACCGTTGCCCAGGACGATCTCGTCCATCGCCACGCCGTAGCGGCGGCACAGCGCGTCCTTCAACTCGAAGCCGTTGCCGTCCGGGTAGCGCGCGATGTCGGCCAGCGCGGCCAGCATCGCAGCACGGGTCTTCTCGCCGACGCCGAGCGGGTTCTCGTTGGAGGCGAGCTTGACGATGGACGCCTTGGCCAGCCCCATCTCGCGGGCCAGTTCGGAGATGGGCTTGCCGGGTTGATACGGGGAAATCGCCCGGATGTGGGCGGGCGCCAGGTCACACAAACGCATCGGAAACTCCAGGAGAAATCAGTACACGGCCTGGGGATAGGACCCCAGCACCTTGAGGTAAGCGGCACGGGATGCAAGGGCGTCGAGGGCGAGCTTGAGGGCCGGATCGTCCCGGTGCCCCTCGATATCCACGTAGAAGACGTATTCCCACAGGGCCGAACGGGCCGGGCGGGATTCGAGACGGCTCATCGACACCCCGGAATCGGCCAGCGGGGCGAGAAGTTCGTACATCGCGCCGGGGCGATTGGTGGCCGACATGATCAGGGAGGTCTTGTCGGCACCGGAGCGACCGGCGTCGTGGCGGCTGATCACCAGGAAACGGGTGGTGTTGTTGGGCTCGTCCTCGATGTTCTCGACGAGTCGCGGCAGGTCGTAGCGTTCGGACGCCGCCTCGCCCGCGATGGCCGCGGTACCCGGCTCCAGCGACGCCAGCCGCGCGGCCTCGGCGTTGCTGCCGACGGGAATCCGCGGTACGCCCGGCAGCGTGCGGTTGAGCCATTCGTGGCACTGGGCCAGCGACTGGGCGTGGGAATACACCTTGCGGATGTCGCCGAGGTGCTGCTCGCGGCTCATCAGGTGCTGATGGATGCGCACGACCACTTCGCCGCAGATCTTGAGGGGCGTACCGAAGAGCAGGTCGAGGGTGCGACCGACGGCGCCCTCGGTGGAGTTCTCGACCGGCACCACACCATACTGAACGTGGCCCGCCTCGACCTCACGGAACACGTCGTCGATGCTGCCCTGGGGCGCGAGCCGCGCCGCGTGGCCAAAGTGCTTGACGGCAGCGCTCTCCGAAAACGTGCCCAGCGGGCCGAGGAAGGCAACACCGAGCGGGTTCTCGAGGGACAGGCAGGCCGACATCACCTCGCGGAAGAAGAACGTGACGCTCTCGTCGGGCAGCGGCCCGGCATTGAGATCCTGGATGCGCCGGAGCACCTGCGCCTCGCGCTCGGGGCGGTAGACCTGCCCGAATTCGCCGTACTTGGCCTTGATCTCGCCCACGTGCTGGGCACACCGCGCGCGCTCGTTGAGCAGCGCCAGCATCTGCGCGTCGATGGCATCGATCTGGCCGCGCACCACGCCCAGCTCCTTGAGCATCTCCTCGTTCATGGGTTCTCCCGAAAATCCGCGCTCACGCCTTGCGCGCGGCAAAATCCTGCATCAGCTCGACCAGCGCACGCACGCCGTCGATGGACATGGCGTTGTAGATCGAGGCGCGCATTCCGCCCACCGACTTGTGGCCTTTGAGGCCCGACAGCCTGCGCTCGGCGGCCTCGGCCAGAAAGGCGGCATCGAGTGCGCCGTCGGCCAGGGTGAAGGGCACGTTCATGCGCGATCGACAGGCCACGTCGACCGGGTTGCGGTAGAAACCGCCGGACCCGTCGATGGCGTCGTAGAGCAACCGGGCCTTGGCGATGTTGGCCTGTTCGACCGCCGCCAGGCCACCCTGAGCCAGCAGGTGCTTGAAGATCAGGCCGGCCAGGTAGATGCCGAAGGTCGGCGGTGTGTTGAGCATCGAACCGTTCTCGGCCATCACCGCGTAGTCGAGCACCGACGGCGTGGTCGGCGCGGCTTTGCCGAGCAGATCCTCGCGTACGATGACGATGACCAGGCCGGCCGGACCGATGTTCTTCTGGGCGCCGGCGTAGATCAGGCCGTACTTCGAGACATCCATCGGGCGCGACAGGATGTGGGAGCTCATGTCCGCCACGATCGGCACCCCGGCGGGCACCGCCGGCAGGTCGAACATCTCGACACCATGGATGGTCTCGTTGGTGCAAATGTGAGCGTAGGCGGCTGACGGGTCGAAGCTCAGATCAGCCGCCGCGGGCAGCGCGGTGAACTTGCCTGCCTCGGTGGTGCCGGCCAGACGCACGGCGCCGTACCGCTGGGCCTCCTTGAAGGCCTTCTTCGACCACGAGCCGGTGACGACGTAATCGGCCGAGCCGCCGGCCAGCAGGTTCATCGGGATCTGCGCGAACTGCAGCGTCGCCCCCCCCTGCAGGAACAGCACCTTGTAGTTGGCCGGAATGCCCATCAGGGCACGCAGGTCGGCCTCCGCCGCCTCGATGACGCCGGTGAAATCCTTGCCGCGGTGGGACATCTCCATGATGCCCATGCCGCACCCGTGCCAGTCGAGGAGTTCGTCGCGGGCGGCTTCGAGCACTGCCTCGGGCAAAACCGCCGGGCCCGCCGAGAAATTGAAGATACGCATCGTCTGAATCCTTCCGTCGTGTCGATCAGGCATCCGCCGCGGGCGCGAGATCGTCGCCGTCCGCCTCGTGGACGCCGTCCTGCTCTTCTTCCTCACCTTCGAGGATCTTCTGCACGCCGGAGAGCGTGCTGCCCTCGTCCACCGAGATCAGCGTGACGCCCTGGGTGGCGCGGCCCATCTCGCGAATCTCGGAGACACGGGTACGCACCAGCACGCCACCGGTGGTGATCAGCATGATCTGATCCTTCTCGGTCACCAGCGTCGCGGCGACGACCTTGCCGTTGCGGTCGGAGGTCTGGATCGCGATCATGCCCTTGGTACCGCGGCCGTGACGGGTGTACTCGGCGATCGGAGTGCGTTTGCCGAAGCCGTTCTCGGTGGCGGTGAGCACGCTCTGGGCCTCGTCGCTGGCCACCAGCATCGCGATGACGGTCTGGCCGTCCTCGAGCATCATGCCGCGCACACCACGGGCGGTGCGGCCCATCGGGCGTACGTCGTTCTCTGAGAAGCGCACGGCCTTGCCGGCATCGGAGAACATCATCACGTCGTGGGCGCCGTCGGTGATCGCCACGCCGACGAGGTAATCGCCCTCGTCCAGGCCCACGGCGATGATGCCGGCCTTGCGCGGGTTGGAGAAGTCGGTGAGCGGCGTCTTCTTGACCGTACCCTGGGCGGTGGCCATGAAGATGAAGTGCCCCTCGTCGAACTCCTTGACCGGCAGCACCGCAGTGATCTTCTCGCCTTCGAGCAGCGGGAAGAGGTTGACGATGGGCTTGCCACGGGCGTTGCGATTGCCTTCCGGCACCTCATACACCTTGAGCCAGTACAGGCGGCCCCGGTTCGAGAAGCACAGGATGTGGTCGTGGGTGTTGGCCACGAACAGCTGATCGACGAAATCGTCGTCCTTCACCGCCGCGGCCTGCTTGCCACGCCCGCCACGCTTCTGGGCGCGGTAGTCGGTGAGCGGCTGACGCTTGAAGTAGCCGGTGTGGGACAGGGTCACGACCATGTCCTGCGGCGCGATCAGGTCTTCGATGTTGATGTCGGCGGTGTTCATCACCACCTCGGAGCGGCGCGGGTCGCCGAACTGCTGCTTGATGAGCGCCAGCTCATCGCCAATGATCGCAGTGATCCGCTCGGGCCGGGCCAGGATGTCCAGCAGGTCGGCGATGGTGTCCATCACCTCGCGGTATTCCGCGACGATCTTGTCCTGCTCGAGACCAGTGAGGCGCTGCAGGCGCAGTTCGAGGATGGCCTGGGCCTGGGCGTCGGAGAGGCGGTAACCCTGCGCCGACAGGCCGAACTCGGGCGCCAGCCCTTCGGGACGGAAGCTGTCGGCGGCGGCGCGCTGGAGCATCTCTTCAACGAGGGTGGAGCGCCACTGGCGGCCCATCAGCGCCTTCTTGGCCTCGGGCGGCGTCGGCGCGGCCTTGATGAGGGCGATGATCTCGTCCACGTTCGACAGCGCGACGGCGAGGCCTTCGAGGATGTGGCCACGCTCGCGGGCCTTGCGTAGTTCGAAGATGGTGCGACGGGTAACCACCTCGCGCCGGTGGGCGAGGAAGCACTCGAGCATCTGCAGCAGGTTGAGCAGACGCGGCTTGCCGTCCACCAGCGCCACCATGTTCATGCCGAAGGTGTCCTGCAGCTGGGTCTGCTTGAACAGGTTGTTCAGCACCACGTCGGGCATCTCGTTGCGCTTGAGCTCGATGACCATGCGCATGCCGGACTTGTCCGACTCGTCGCGCAGCTCGCTGATGCCCTCGATCTTCTTGTCGTTGACCAGCTCGGCGATCTTCTCGAGCAGGGTCTTCTTGTTTACCTGATAGGGCAGCTCGTCGACGATGATCGCCTGGCGGTCGCCCTTGCCGATGTCCTCGAAGTGGGTGCGCGCGCGCATCACGACGCGGCCGCGGCCGGTGCGGTAGCCCTCGTGGACGCCCGACAGGCCGTAGATCAGGCCGGCGGTCGGAAAGTCCGGCGCGGGCACGATCTTGATGAGCTCGTCGATCGTCGTCGCCGGATCCTGCAGCAGCCTGAGGCAGGCGTCGACGATCTCGGTGAGGTTGTGGGGCGGGATGTTGGTCGCCATGCCCACCGCGATGCCGCCCGAACCATTGATGAGCAGGTTCGGGATGCGCGCGGGCAGCACCAGCGGCTCTTTCTCCGAGCCATCGTAGTTGGGGCCGAAGTCGATGGTTTCCTTGTCGATGTCGGCCAGCAGTTCGTGGCCGATCTTGGCCATGCGGATTTCGGTGTAACGCATCGCCGCCGCGCTGTCGCCGTCCACCGAGCCGAAGTTGCCCTGACCGTCGACCAGCATGTAGCGCAGCGAGAAATCCTGAGCCATCCGCACAATGGTGTCGTAGACCGACTGATCGCCGTGCGGATGATATTTACCGATCACGTCGCCGACGATACGGGCGGATTTCTTGTAAGCCTTATTCCAGTCGTTGCCCAGCTCGTGCATCGCAAACAGCACGCGCCGATGCACCGGCTTGAGGCCGTCGCGCACATCCGGCAAGGCCCGCCCGACAATCACGCTCATCGCGTAATCCAGGTAGGCGTGACGCATCTCGTCTTCGAGACTGATGGGTAAGGTTTCTTTGGCGAACGGGATCATGGCACCGCGAAGAATCGACGATTCGTCGAAAAGACGAAAAGGTGCAAGTTTAGCACGCCGGACCAGCCCACTCCCGACCCGCTGCACCCCCGCGTTGTGAGCCGCCGCCATCGTATGCTCTAATCGGGCGGCTAATTCATCACAAGACGGACGCCACGAGCGCCCCACCTATTTCGAGGAGGAAACCCATGACCACAGCCCCGCTCCGCCTGACGTGCGCCGCCACGCTGCTGCTTGCCAGCCTGACCGCGAACGCTCAGTCGAAGGACATCGTCGTCGACCCGAAGGGCGAAGTACCCTACGCCATCGACCAGCGCAACGCGGTCGTCAAGAGCGGCACCGACCTGTGCTGGCGCACCGGCTATTGGACGCCCGGCGCGGCGGCCGAGACCAAGGCCGGCGAAGTCCCGGTCGGCTGCGAATGCGACAAGGACGTCGTCGGCACCGAAAAATGCGCCCCTGCCGCAGCCCGTGGCGCGGCTCCGGCCCCTGCCGCAGCACCCACCGTGGCAGCAAGCGCGCCAGCCCGCTGCGACTTCAGCTACGCCCTGCCCGCCGACAGCGCATTTGCCTTCAACAAATCGGCGCTCACCCCGTCCGCCCGTGCCGCCCTCGACAGCGCCGTGCTCGGCAAGCTGAGCGCCTGCGCCGAAGTCAGCTCGGTGATCGTCACCGGCCACACCGACCGCCTCGGCACCCAGTCTTATAACCAGAAGCTCTCCGAGAAGCGCGCCGACGCCGTTCAGGCCTATCTCGTCGGCAAGGGCCTGAAGGCTGCCAACATCGACACAATGGGCGCCGGCAAGACCCAGCCGATCAAGCGCTGCGACGACACACTCGGCCGCAAGAAGCTCATCGACTGCCTGACCCCGAACCGCCGCGTCACCATCGACGTCAAAGGCCCCGCCAGACAACAATAAGGCCGCCCCACGCCACTTCCGACAAACCCCGCGCAATGCGGGGTTTGTTTTATATCCACCGAGAACCGCCATGACGCCCATCGACCTGCTCATCGAAGCACGCTGGATCATCCCGGTCGAGCCCGCCGACACCACGCTCGAACACCACGCCGTTGCCATCAAGGACGAACGCATCGTCGCCGTCCTGCCCATCGGCGAGGCGCGCACCCGCTTCGACGCCGCCGAGACCGTGCCCCTGCCGGATCACATCCTGATTCCCGGTCTCGTCAATCTGCACTGCCACGCCGCCATGACCCTCATGCGCGGCCTCGCCGACGACCTCCCCCTGATGCGCTGGCTACAGGAAGCCATCTGGCCGACCGAAGCACGCCACGCCTCCCACGCCTTCGTGCGAGACGGTAGCCTGCTGGCCGCGGCAGAGATGCTGCAAGGCGGCATCACCACCTGCAACGACATGTATTTTTTCCCCGAAGCGACCGCCGAAGCGTTCGACCGACTCGGCCTGCGCGCGACCCTCGGGATCACCGTGCTCGACTTTCCGTGCCAGTACGCCACCGACGCCGACGATTTCCTGCGTAAAGGGCTCGCCGCTCGCGACGCCTGGCGAGATCACCCGCTGATCGGCTTCGCGCTGGCCCCCCACGCGCCCTATACCGTCTCCGACAAGACATTCGAACGCGTCGGCGCCCTCGCCGCCGAACTCGAGATCCCGATCCACATCCACCTCCACGAAACCGCCGGCGAGATCGCGGACAGCCTGCGCGACTTCGGCCAGCGTCCAATCACCCGCCTGGAAGCTCTCGGCCTGCTCGGCCCCAATCTGATCGGCGTCCACGCCGTTCACCTCGCCCCGGAAGACATCGACCGGCTCGCCCTGCACCAGTGCGCCGTCGCCCACTGCCCCACTTCCAACATGAAGCTCGCCAGCGGCACCGCCCCGATCACCCGACTCGTCCACCGCGGTCTTTCGGTCGGCCTCGGCACCGATGGCGCAGCCAGCAACAACCGCCTCGACCTGTTCCGCGAAATGCGCCAGGCCAGCCTGCTCGCCAAGCTCGACAGCGGCGACGCGTCAGCCCTGCCCGCCCACCGCGCCCTGCGCATGGCCACCCTCGACGGCGCCCGCGCGCTCGGGCTCGATGGGCAGATCGGCTCCCTCGTCGCCGGCAAGTCCGCCGACATCACCGCAGTCCGGATCGATGAACCCGACGCCTTCCCCTGCTACCATCCGGTTTCCCACCTGCTACATGTCCTCGATCGCCGCTGCGTCTCTGACGTCTGGGTCGGTGGACAACAGCGCCTCAAGCGTGGGAAACTGTTGCAAATAACCAACACGGAGCTATTGGGCATTGCTCGCCTATGGCAGAATAAGCTCCGCCAATGAATTGGATATGCTGCCTGAGTTCATAGTGCTCTCCGGCGACATGGATGAATTTTCCGGTTCTACCCCTTTGCCTTGCGACGAGGAAAACGATGATCAAACAAGCCAAAAAACAACTGCTGATGGCCGCCGCACTTGCCGCTCTCGGCCTGTCCGCCTCCGCCAGCTTCGCCAAAGACGTCGTCGTTGATACGAAAGGCGAAGTGCCTTACGTGATCGATGGCCGCAACGTCGTCGCCCGTAGCGGTTTCGACCTGTGCTGGCGCACTGGCTACTGGACCCCCGCCGCCGCTGCAAACACCATGGCCGGTCAAGTTCCGGTTGGCTGCGAGTGCGACAAGGATGTCGTCCCGGCTGACAAGTGCGTCGTCGGTGCCGCCCCGGCTGCTGGCGCCAAGGCCGCCGCTCCCGCTGGCGTTGCTCCGGTCGCCGAAAAGGTCAAGCTGGCCGCTGATGCCCTCTTCGAATTCGACAAGGCCGTTCTGCTGCCCGCCGGTAAGGCCAAGCTTGACGACCTGGCCGCCAAGGCCAAGGACGTGAAGCTGGAAGTCATCCTGGCCGTCGGCCATACCGACCGCATCGGTAGCGACAGCTATAACCAGAAGCTTTCCGAGAAGCGTGCTGCCGCCGTCAAGACCTATCTGGTCGGCAAGGGCGTCGAAGCTAACCGCGTCTACACCGAAGGCAAGGGCGAGAAGCAGCCCGTCACCGGCGACAAGTGCAAGAACCTCGGCAAGGAAAACGGCCGCAACAAGAAGCTGGTCGAGTGCCTGCAGCCGGACCGTCGCGTCGAAATCGAAGTCATCGGCACCAAGTAATCCGCCGACAGTCCGATTTCACGTCGTGCTCAAAAAGCCCTGCCCTGCAGGGCTTTTTGTTTTAAAGCCTTGTCGCAATACAATTCCATTCTGTCATCCATCCGCAGCAGACACTTCACCATGAACGCCGATCCCGCAGAACTGCAGAAATTCAGCGACCTCGCCCATAGATGGTGGGATCCCGAATCCGAATTCAAGCCACTGCATCAGATCAACCCACTGCGCTTAGACTGGATCGACGCCAAGGCAAGCCTTGCCGGCAAGAAAGTCGTCGATATCGGCTGCGGCGGCGGCATTCTCGCCGAATCCATGGCCACCCGCGGCGCCCAAGTCACGGGCGTCGATCTGTCCGAAAAAGCACTCGGCGTGGCCCGCCTCCATCTCTTCGAAAGCGGTCAGACCGTCGACTACCGGCACATTGCAGCAGAAGATCTCGCCCACGAAGCCCCCGGCAGCTTCGATATCGTCACATGCATGGAGATGCTCGAGCACGTCCCCGATCCGGCAAGCACGATCCGCGCATGTGCAAGCCTCGTCAAACCCGGCGGACATGTTTTCTTCTCGACCCTCAATCGCAACCTCAAGTCATACCTGATGGCGGTTGTAGGGGCAGAATACATCCTCAAGCTGCTCCCCATGGGCACGCACGAATACGCCAAGTTCATCAAACCATCCGAACTCTCCCGCTACGTCCGAAATGCCGGTCTCGAAGTCCAGGAACTGATCGGGATGAGCTATAACCCGTTCAACAAGCACTATGCTCTCGGGCGCGACACGGACGTCAATTATCTGATGCACACCACCCGGCATGCCTGATGCCGTTTTCTTCGACCTCGACAGAACGCTGACCGACACCGCTCCGGACTTTGCCGACGTCCTGCCTCACCTGCAAACGGAGCATGGCATCCCGCCGACCCCGTTAGCAACGATTCGTACCGAAGTCTCCCGGGGTGTGCGAGGCATGCTCGACGCCAGCTTCGGCCTGACTCCCGATGCTCCCTACTGCCTCGCACTCTCCTGACGCTTTATTGCACTTTATGCCAGTCACCTGTGCGGCAAGACCCGGCTTTTCGATGGAGCCTGTCCGATTTTTGTGTTTGAGGCATAACGTGAAACCTGAAAGGACGTGTTATGCCAAGGAAGAAACCGAAGTTGCCGCTGCCGCCGGTAGCGGCGTTGCCGGAAGGTGCCCAGCAGTGGCTCGATCAGGTCGTGACGGGGCCGATGACGGCCTGAGCGGTCGAGGATGTGATGCGCAGAATCAAGAAGGCCTTGATCGTGCGGGTGCTGCAGGCGGAGCTCAGTCATCACCTAGGCTACGCCGAGGGTGAGGCCAAGCCCGAAGCGAGCACCAACCAAAGGAACGGCACGAGTGGCAAGACCGTGCTCACCGACGACGGGCCGCTGCGCATCGACGTGCCGCGGGACCGGGCCGGACAGTTCGAGCCCCAGCTGATCGGCAAGCACGAACGACGCTTCACGGGCTTCGACGACCGGATCATCGCCATGTACGCCCGCGGGATGAGCGTGCGGGAGATTCAGGCGTTTCTGCTGCAGATGTACCACGCGGAGGCCTCGCCGGACTTCATCAGCCAGGTCACCGACGCGGTGCTGGACGAAGTGCGCGAGTGGCAGGGCCGGCCGCTCGAGGCCGTTTATCCGGTGGTGTTCTTCGATGCGCTGCGGGTCAAGATCCGCGAGGACGGCGTGGTGCGCAACAAGGCCGTGTATCTGGCGCTCGGGGTGCGGGCCGATGGCTGCTGGGACGTGCTCGGGCGGTGGATCGAGCAGACCGAAGGGGCCAAGTTCTGGCTCAAGGTCTTCAATGACCTGAAGCTGCGCGGCTGCCAGGACATCCTGATCGCCGTCACCGACGGCCTGAAGGGCATGGCCGAGGCGGCGCTGGCGGACTTCAGCGAAGGTGAATGCGGCCGGCGCGTCCCGACGGTGGCTGCCGCATGGCGCCGGGCGTGGGAGGAAGTGACCCCGTTCTTTGCCTTTCCACCGGAAGTACGGCGGGTGATCTACACCACCAATGCTATCGAAAGCCTCAACGCCCGGGTGCGCAAGGTCATCAAGACGCGGAGCCACTTCCCGACGGACGAGGCCGCCACCAAGTTGATCTGGCTGGCGCTGCGCAACATCACCGCCGACTGGAAGAATGCAATCACATACTGGAAAGCCGCCATGAACCAGTTCGCCATCCTATAAGGCGAGCGTTTCATCCCGGCGGTGACAAAATGAAAACCTCCGAGTGATCCCGGCCAAGGCCGGGATCACTCAACACTCGCCTTAAACACAAAATTACGGACACTCCCTTTCGATGGCATGGCAACACTGCTGAAGCCTCTGGAGGAACGCGGAATAATCTGGGGCATCGTCACCAAAGAACCTGACCACCTCGCGCGGCCCCTCGTAGACGCCCTCGGTCTGGCAGGCCGCTGCGCATGCGTGGTCGGTGGCGACACAACCCCACGGGCCAAGCCCTTTCCGGACTTTTTGTTACACGCGCACGCTCACCCGAATCGAACCGGAGCGCGCTATTTACGTTAGCGATGAACTTCGGGACATCCATGCTGGCCAAGCAGCTGGAATGCCCCCCCTGGCAGCGCGATACGGTTATCTGGGCCGACGAACCTCCATCGACACCCGGGGCGCTCATCACATCGTCGACCATCCGATGGACGCTCTTTCCTTCATCGAGTACAACAAATGACGTGGTATGATTTGGAACTTTTCGGCGTGAGCCAAAACTAAAGTAGTGACACTAGGGGCTGACCTGGCTTCGACGTGGGTTGCAAAGCAGATCAGGGCATACCGAGGACCAGTCACCTCGTAAATCAACTGGAAAACTACAAACGCCAACGACGAGCGTTTCGCTCTGGCCGCTTAAGGCCTAAGCCGCTGTACTGATTCGTTCCTGGGTCAGATGGGGTAAAACCCAGTGCAGCGTCATTTACAGGAACTAGCAGAGGATCGGGTTACTTGATCCCGCGCGAAATATTAGGTGACTCGCCCGTGGTCGGCTTGCCGGCTGGCTAAACCCCGGGTTAAACCCAAATAGGTCGGCTAAGTATGTAGAACTGACTGTAGAGGACTTGCGGACGGGGGTTCGATTCCCCCCAGCTCCACCAAAATCGAGTCCGGAGTGATCCGGAGAAGGCCGAGAAACCTAGCAAAATCAGGACTCTCGGCCTTTTTTACGTCCATAGTAGTCCGAAAACAGGGCCATTGCATTTCGGGGGCAAGTGGGGGCAACTATCACCCCACCCGCCGGAGTTGCCCCCAAATGCCCCTCACCGATGCTGCGATCCGCACCGCCAAGCCCAGCGAGAAAGCCTTCAAGCTGTCGGACGAGAAAGGCCTCTACCTTGAAGTTGCCCCCAGTGGGGGCAAGTGGTGGCGTCTCAAATACCGCATCGAGGGCAAGGACAAGCGGATTAGCTTGGGCGTCTATCCCGACGTTGGCCTCAAGCTGGCCCGCGAGCGCCGCGATGAAGCCCGCCGACTGCTGGCGGATGGAGTCGATCCAGGCGAACACCGCAAGGCCCACAAGCACGCCCGCGCCGATGCGGTCGCAACAGCTTCGAGGCTGTCGCCCGCGAGTGGTACAGCAAGATGCTGCCCACCTGGACGTCCGACCACGCCGACAAGATCATCAAGCGCTTCGAGCGGGACGTGTTCCCGTGGATCGGCGGCAAGCCCGTTGCCGACCTGAACGCCCCCGAGGTGCTGACCACTGAATGCCAGCATCAACTTGCCATTCCATTCGTGCCACGACACCGGCCGGATGACTCTTTTTTCCCCCAAAGCGTAACACCCCCTGAGGCATGTGCCTGAGGGGGTGTTGTATGGTGAGTCTGACGATGACCTACTTTCA